>CAZNSP010000103.1:0-1763 GCA_964575795.1 uncultured Rhodobacterales bacterium | reverse complement strand
ATGGCCACCATGGACATCTTCGAAGGCGATGCCTTCACCATCGTCGAGCTCACCCGTGCGCTCGAGAACATCCCCTACAAGCCCGCGCTGCTCTCGGGCTCGGCCCTCTTCAGCCCGCGCGGCGTGCGCTCGCGCACCGTGGTGATCGAGAGCCGCGATGGCACACTCTCGCTGATCCCGTTCTCCGAGCGCGGCTCGGCCTACGAGAGCCAAGTGCCCGACCGGCGCGAGATGCGCGCCTTCGTCTGCCGCCAGTTCAAGAAGCAGGACGTGCTCTGGGCCTCCGAGATCCAGTCCGTCCGCGACTTCGGCTCCGAAAGCGCCACCCAGCAGGTGCAGACCGAGGTGGCTTATCGGCTCAGGAAACTCCGCCAGGATGCCGAGACCACCTTCGAATACCACCTCCTGAATGGCATCCAGGGGCTGGTGAAGGACCCGAAGGACCACGCCACCGTCGTGAACTATTTCACCGAGTTCGGCATCACGCCCGCGGCCGAGATCGACTTCGATCTCGACAACGCAAGCCCCGCCTCGGGAGCGCTGCGGAAGCGCTGCCAGGCGCTGATCGAGAGCGTCGAGGACTCGATGGGCGGGCTTTCGGCCGGGGCCGTGCAGATCCGTGCCGAATGCGGCTCGGCCTTCTTCGCCGATCTCGTTGCCCACAAGGAGGTGCGGGAGACCTATCTCAACACCGCCGCGGCGGCCGATCTGCGGGGCCGCGTCGCCGACGAGGTCAGCTTCGGCGGCATCACCTTCCGCCGCTACCGGGGCGGCGTCGGGTTCACGGTCCCGACCGACAAGGCGTTCTTCTATCCCGAGGGCATCGAGGGGCTCTTCGAGATCTACTACGCCCCCGCCGACACCTTCGAGACGGTCAACACGCTCGGCCAGCCGCTCTATGCCCGGACGATCCCCGACCGGGACCGCGACGAATGGGTGCGGCTGGAGATCGAGAGCAACCCGCTGCCGATTTGCACCCGGCCGCAGGTGCTGCGCTCGGCACGGCGAACCTGATGACCGTCTTCGACGCCGCCCTCGACGCGCTCTTCGCCGACGCTCACCTGGCACGCGACGTGGTCTACACCGCCGAGGGCGGCGCGCCGGTGCTGGTCCGCGCGATCCTGCGCCGACCCGACGACGTCACCGGCTTCGGCGACGCGCGCATCTGGTCGGAAACCACTCGGCTGGATCTGCGCCTCGCGGAGGTGGCGAACCCGCGTCCCGGCGACCGGATCGAGATCGACGGCGAGGCTTTCCTTATCCAGGGCGAGCCCGTCCGCGACCGCGAGCGGCTGGTCTGGACCGTCGATCTGCGCCCGGCTTGATCGCGATGAAGCTGAAGCTCGACATCGCGCCCGATCTCGTCGCCGCCATGGCGGCAGAGGTGAAGGCCGGCGAGAAGGCGGTCACCGCCGCCATGCGCGAGGCCGGCACCGGGCTGAAGACCGCCTGGCGCGGCCAGATCACAGGCGCCGGGCTCGGGCGACGGCTCGCGAACTCGATCCGGAGCCAGACCTACCCGAAGGCCGGCGAAAGCCTGAACGCCGCGGCGCTCGTCTGGTCCAAGGCCCCGGTCATTGTCGGCGCCCACGATACCGGACCGCTGATCCGTTCTAGGGACGGCTTCTGGCTGGCGATCCCGACGCCAGCCGCCGGCCGCGGCCTGCGCGGCGGCAGGATCACCCCCGGCGAATGGGAGCGGCGACGCGGCCTGCGCCTGCGCTTCGTCTATCGTCGCACCGGACCGAGCCTGCTGGTGGCGG
>CAZNSP010000102.1:0-1824 GCA_964575795.1 uncultured Rhodobacterales bacterium | reverse complement strand
CCGCCCGCGCGCCCTATCTGCGCGAGATCATGGATGCGCTCTCGCCCGGCCATCCGGCGCAGCGCATCACCTTCATGAAGGCGGCGCAAGTCGGCGCGACCGAGGCCGGGAACAACTGGATCGGCTTCGTCATCCATCACGCGCCGGGGCCGATGCTGGCGGTGCTGCCAAGCCTGGAACTGGCGAAGCGTACCTCGCGGGGCCGTCTTGATCCTTTGATCGCGGACAGCCCGGCGCTGCGCGAGCGGGTGAACCCGGCCCGGTCGCGCGATGCCGGGAATTCGATGCTGTCGAAGGAATTCCCCGGCGGCATCCTCGTGCTGACCGGGGCGAACAGCGCCACCGGCCTGCGGTCGATGCCCGCGCGCTATGTGTTTCTGGACGAGGTCGACGCCTATCCGGCCTCGGCCGACGAGGAAGGCGATCCGGTCACGCTGGCGGAAGCACGCACCACCACCTTCTCGCACCGGCGCAAGGTGTTCATGGTCTCGACCCCCACGATCCGGGGGCTGAGCCGGATCGAGCGGGAGTTCGAGGCATCGGACCAGAGGCGCTACTTCGTACCCTGCCCGCATTGCGGCACCATGCAATGGCTGCAATTCGATCGGCTGCGCTGGGCAAAGGGGAAGCCGGAAACCGCCGCCTACCATTGCGAGGGCTGCGAACGCCCCATCGCCGAGCACCACAAGACAGAGATGCTCGCCAAGGGGGAATGGCGGGCAACAGCGGTTTCCAGGGATCCGAAGGCCATCGGTTTCCACCTCTCGGCGCTCTATTCGCCGCTCGGGTGGAAAAGCTGGTCCGACATCGCGCGGGAGTGGCTGGCGGCCCAAGGGTCGGACGAGACGCTGCGCGCCGCGCGCAACACGCTTCTGGGCGAGACATGGGTCGAAAGCGGCGACGCGCCGGAATGGCAGCGGCTGGCAGATCGGCGCGAGGCCTGGAAGCCGGGCAGCGTGCCCGCGGCCGGGCTGTTCCTGACGGCCGGGGCCGACGTGCAGAAGGATCGGATCGAGGTCGACATCTGGGCCTGGGGCCGCGGCCTCGAGTCCTGGCTGGTTGATCACATCGTGATCCCGGGCGGCCCCGACGATCCGGCAGCCTGGGACAAGCTGACCGCCTTGCTCGGGCGCAGCTGGCAGCACGCAAACGGCGCCTTCATGACCGTGGCACGGCTCGGCATCGACACCGGTTACGAGGCCGCGGCGGTCTATGCCTGGTCGCGCAAGGTCGGGTTCGAACAGGTGGCACCGCTGAAGGGGCTTGAGGGCTTCAACCGGGCCGCGCCGGTTTCGGGGCCGACATATGTCGATGCGACCATCGGCGGGAAGCGCTTGCGCCGCGGTGCGCGGCTCTGGTCGGTAGCCACGGCGACGTTCAAGGCAGAGACCTACCGGTTCCTGCGGATCGAGCGGCCCTCGGACGAGGACCGGGCGCTGGGCGTTCTCGATGCGCCGGGGACCGTGCACATCCCAGGCTGGGCCGACACCGAGTGGCTGAAGCAGCTGGTGGCCGAGCAGCTGGTCACGATCCGCAACAAGCGCGGCTATGCCCATCAGGAATGGCAGAAGATGCGCGAGCGGAACGAGGCGCTGGACTGCCGGGTCTATGCCCGTGCCGCTACGTGGATCCTCGGTGCCGACCGGTGGGACGAGGCCACATGGCGGCGGCTCGAGGCGCAGGCGGGTGTCGAAACCCGCATGCCCGCAGCCGTCCCGACTGACGCAACACCACCCGATCCGGCCCAGCCCAAGGCCGGAACCCTGACCACGCCGCGCCGGAAACGGCGGGCCTACACCCCGAACTTCATGAGGGACTGATGGA
>CAZNSP010000101.1:0-1824 GCA_964575795.1 uncultured Rhodobacterales bacterium | reverse complement strand
CAAACGTTGTCGTCGGCTACGTTTTGGCCATCGCCACGCAGATCGTCGTGTTCCCGTGGTTCGGGATCGAGACCGGTCTCGCGGAGCATCTGACCATTGGCCTCGCCTTCGTCGGCGTCTCGCTGGCGCGCGGCTATCTGCTGCGCAGGCTGTTCGAGGCGATCCGGATGCGGAGTTCTTGAGGACGCTCGTGATGCAATGTCGGTGTCATGCGGCGCCGCGATGAATTACGCTCGATCCCACACGGAGGAACCGGGCTAGATGGCAGGCGGACAGGAGCACTGGGACGACGTCTACGGTGCGCGGTCGGAAGACGCGCTGACATGGTTCGAAGCAATGCCGGCGATGTCTCTCGACCTGGCGCGCGAACATCTTGAACCGGGCGCGCCGTTCATCGACATCGGGGCCGGTGCGTCCCGGCTCGTCGACGCGTTGCTCGATGAGGGGTTCGGCCCCCTCACGGTGCTGGACCTTTCCGCAGCCGCCCTGGCCGTCAGCCGGCAGCGGCTCGGCCCAAGGGCCGATGCGGTTCAGTGGATCGAGGCGGACATCACGACGTGGCAGCCCGAGCGGGATTACGCGGTCTGGCACGACCGGGCGGTGTTCCACTTCCTGACTGCGGCCGAGGATCGTGCCGGCTATGCACGTGCCCTTACGCACGCCCTGCGCCCCAGCGGAATCGCGATCATTGCGACATTCGCGGATGACGGACCGGAGATGTGCTCGGGTCTGCCCGTCGTGCGCTATGCGCCGGAAGAGCTGGCGCAGGAACTCGACCGACTGCTTCCGGGCCGGTTCGAGACGCTCGACGCCAGACGCCACATGCACGTCACGCCGAAAGGTAATCGACAGAGCTTTCAGTACAGCGTGTTCCGCAAGACCCACCGTTGAGACGAACGCCGCCGCCCTTGTTGGGCGGCGACCTGCAGTTGGCGCGCACGCGCGGCGTCAGTCGCGTATGGCGTAGACGCGCCCCCTTCCGTCGATTTTCTCGGAGGTGATGGTCAGGCCGAGCTTTTTCTTGAGCGCGCCGGCAAGCGCACCCCTCACTGTGTGCGGCCTCCATTCCAAGGCCGCGACGATCTCGTCGATAGTGGCGCCGCCATCGGCGCGGAGCATCTCGATCAGCTTCGCCTGCTTCGTGCCCGTGCGCGGTGTGCGCGTCTTGGGTGCGCGGTCTGCCTCGACGGGGGCGTTCTGCGGGGCTTCCGCGCTCGGCGCCGCGTCGGCGCCCGTGGGCGCGCTGTTGCCGCTGTCCGGCTCGACACCGATGGCGGCGAGGCCCGCGTCCGTGATGTGCAGGAGGATAGCGCGGCCGTCGTCGACGTTGCGCCAGATGCGGTTGAGCGCGGCGTCCGCCTTGGTCTGGCTGTCGGTCGCCGTCTCGGCGATCAGCCCGCGGGAGAGCAGTGCGCCGACCACCTTGGCGGCGGCGCCGCCGCGCAGCGAGCCGGGAAGCGGCAGGACGTTGCGGTCCTCGCGCTGCGCGGCAGCGCTGAGGATCACGAGTTGCGTGTCGGAAAGCTTGGTCATCTGGGGTCTCCGTGTTCGAGGCCCGCGTCATGCGGCGCCTTCTACGACCCCGAGCCGCGCAGGACGCGCGGCGGGAGTTCCGGCAGCGCCGGAGTTCAGCGGGCGTGCTCGCCTTCGCCGAAGGCGCTGTCGGTGATGCGCTTCAGGAGGCTCGCGTAGTGCTCCAGCGTGCCGACCATGGCCCAGCCCGCCTCGTCGGGGGCGCAGTTGAAATGGTCGTCGCTGAGCGCCTGCAGTCGGGCGAGCATCTCGTCGATCTCGGCCTTCTTGCCGATGAAGGCAGCGAGCGCG
>CAZNSP010000100.1:0-1994 GCA_964575795.1 uncultured Rhodobacterales bacterium | reverse complement strand
ACGCCGCGCCGGAAACGGCGGGCCTACACCCCGAACTTCATGAGGGACTGATGGATCTCGACCGCATGCAGGCCCTGCTGACAGCGCTGCAGGAAGCCCGCTTCGCGGGGCTGCGCAGCGTCAGCTACGACGGCAAGACCGTGACTTATGGCTCGGATGCCGAACTGGCGACCGCCATCCGCGATCTGGAAGGGCGCATCGCCACCGCCTCCACCACGCCCCGGCGTCGTCGCTGGGGCACCATCGCCACGAAGGGTCTGTGACCATGGTGTTCGACGCCTTCCGCGCGCGCCTTGGCTCGATCATCGGTGGGTTTGACGCCGCGCAGTCCCACCGCCGCATGCGGGGCTTCCGCGCCACCCGGGCGCACGTCAACACGCTGATCGCCGCCTCGGGCGAGACGATCACCGCCCGGGCGCGCTGGCTGGTCAGGAACAACGGCTATGCCGCGAATGCCGTCGACGCCTTCGCCAACCATGTTGTCGGCGACGGGATCAAGCCTTCGTCCAAGATCAGCGATCCCGGCAAGAAGGAGGAGTTGCAAAAGCTCTGGCTCGCCTGGACCGACGATGCAGATGCCGAAGGTCTGACCGACTTCTTCGGCCTGCAGCGTCGGGCCGCGCGCGAGGTGTTTCTGGCGGGCGAGGTCTTCCTGCGCATCCGCACGCGGCGGCCAGAGGACGGGCTGATCGTGCCGATGCAGTTGCAAATGCTGCCCTCGGAAATGCTGCCCCAGGACATGACCCGCCTGCTGCCCGGCGCGGGATCGATCCGGCAGGGCATCGAATTCGACGGGATCGGACGCCGCGTCGCCTACCACTTCCTGCGCCGCCACCCCGGCGACATGACCGATCCGGGGCTGGCGGGCGAGACGGTGCGGGTTCCGGCCTCGGAGGTGATCCACATTCTGGACCCGGTCGAGGCGGGCCAGCTGCGGGGCGTGTCGCGCTTTGCCGCGGCCGTGGTGAAGCTCTTCACGTTGGACCTCTATGACGACGCCGAACTGGAGCGGAAGAAAACCGCGGCGATGTTCGCGATGTTCATCACGTCGCCAGCGCCGGAAACAGCCCTCGATCCTGCGGAGGACGATCTGGAGGTCGAACCGGGCCAGGTGGTGCGCCTTGATCCGGGCGAAGACGTCACCACGCCTTCGACGCCGGATTCCGGGTCCACCTACGAACCCTTCCAGTACCGGACGCTCTTGCAGATCGGCGCGGCGCTGGGCGTGCCTTATGGGTACCTGACCGGCGATACCGCCAAGGGCAACTTCTCGAACACGCGGATCGCGCTGGTGGATTTCCGCCGCCGCATCTCGGCCTTTCAGCATTCGGTGATGGTCTACCAGCTCTGCCGCGCTGTCTGGACGCGCTGGATGGACATGGCCATGCTAGCCGGGGCCATCGACCTGCCCGGCTATGCCACCGATCGGCGCCAATACCTCGCCTGCGACTGGCTCCCCACCAAGTGGGACTGGATCGACCCGGCCAAGGATGCCGCGGCGGAGATCCTGCAGATCGAGGCGGGCCTGAAATCCCGCACGCAGGCCATCGCCGAACGCGGCTACGACGCCGAGCAGGTCGACCGGGAAATCGCAGCCGAACGCAAGCGCGAGGCGGAACTGGGTCTCGACTTCCGGCGGCCGGGATCCCCGGCGCAGGCGGCCGGTGGCGGCGCTGGGCCGGGCGATGCAGAGGACGAGCGGCGGGATCAGCAGGACACCAACGATCAGGAAGACGACGGCGAGGACCGGGAACCACGGCCCGCGGAGGAAGCATGATGCATCACACACAGATCGCCCAGCGCGTCTTCAACACCCCGCTGATGGTCGATCCCGCCAAGGCGCTGGCCTTCCTGACCGGGCTTGGCCCGCGGATCACCGGCAGAGAAATCAGCTTCGAGGGGGTCGAAATCGCCGCCGAAGCGCAGGAGGCCGCCAGCATGCCCGTCCGGGCGTCGTTGTTCGGTGATGATCTGACCAACCGCCAGGCACGGAA
>CAZNSP010000099.1:0-2233 GCA_964575795.1 uncultured Rhodobacterales bacterium | reverse complement strand
GCCGCATGGTGCTGCACTACGCCCATCTCTGCGCGGCGGCGGGCGGGGTCGATGCCTTCCTGATCGGCACCGAGATGCCGGGGCTGACCACGATCCGCTCGGGCGCCAGCACCTATCCCGCCGCGCAGGCCTATCGGGACCTGCTCGCGGATGTCCGCTCGATCCTCGGGTCGGGGACGAAGATCGGCTATGCGGCGGACTGGAGCGAGTATTTCGGGCATCAGCCGGGCGATGGCAGCGGCGACGTGTTCTTCCATCTCGATCCGCTCTGGGCCGATCCCGAGATCGATTTCGTCGGGATCGACAACTACATGCCGCTGTCGGACTGGCGCGACGGGTTCGAGCATCTCGACGCGGCCGAGGGCTGGCCCGCGATCTACGACCGGGCCTATCTGCAGGCGAACATCGCGGGCGGCGAAGGCTTCGACTGGTTCTATGCCAGCGCCGCCGACCGCTCCGCGCAGGTCCGGACCGCGATCAGCGATGGCGCCGCCAGCAAGCCGTGGGTCTTCCGCTACAAGGATCTGCGCGCTTGGTGGTCGAACCCGCATTACGACCGCCCGGGCGGGGTGGAGACCGGCACGCCGACCGCGTGGACGCCGCAGTCCAAGCCGATCTGGTTCACCGAGATCGGCTGTCCGGCCATCGACCGGGGGACGAACCAGCCGAACGTCTTCTTTGACCCCAAGTCCTCGGAGAGCTTCACGCCGCATTTCTCGCGGGGCTGGCGCGATGACGCGATCCAGCGGGCCTATCTGGAGGCGACGTATCTCTGGTGGGGCGAGGCCGCAAACAACCCGCTGTCCTCGGTCTACGGCGGCCGCATGGTGCATGTGCCCGAATGCGCCGCCTGGACCTGGGACGCGCGGCCCTATCCCTTCTTCCCGGCGCTGACCGACGTCTGGACGGACGGGGCGAATTGGCGGCTCGGCCACTGGCTGACCGGGCGGCTCGGCGCGGTGTCGCTTGCCGCGCTCGTGCGGCACCTCTGTCTGCGTGCAGGGCTGCCCGAGGATCGCATCGACGTCACCGGGCTTTGGGGCGCGGTCGAGGGCTACGCCATCACGGCGCTCGAAAGCCCGCGCGCCTCGATCACCACGCTGTCGCGCCACTTCGGCATCGATGCCGTCGAGACCGAGGGCGTGATCCGCTTCATCATGCGCGGCCGGGCCTCCGTCGCCACCCTCGGGCCCGACGATCTGGTGGCACCCCGCGAGGGCGATGTGCTGGAACTGACCCGCGGCCAGGAGACCGAACTGCCGCAGGCGCTGAAGTGGCAGATCGCGCGGGCTGACGAGGATTACGACGCGGCCCTCGTCGAGGCGCGGCGCATCACCGTGGACACGACGCGGATCGCCTCGGAGAGCTTCCCGATGGCGGTCCCGCCCGAGGAGGCCGAACGCCGCTGCCGTCGCGCGTTGATGGAGGCGTGGGTGGGGCGCGAGACGGCGGCGTTCCGTCTGCCGCCCTCGCGCCTCGCGCTCGATCCGGCCGACGCGATCCGGCTGGAGCATGACGGACGGCTGATCGATCTACGGCTCGTCTCCATCGCCGACGCCGAGGCGCGCGGCATCGAGGCGGTTCGCCAGGACCGGGCGACCTACGATCTGCCGCCCGGCGATCCCCGCGCGGCGTCGCTGACGCGGGCCGTGGTGTTCGGCGCGCCGGATGCGCTGCTGATGGACCTGCCGCAACTGACCGAGGACCAGCCCGCACATCGGCCGCTGGTCGCGGCGCATGCCATTCCCTGGCCCGGCGAGATGGCGGTGTTCCGCAGCCCCTCAACCGATGGGTTCGAACTGCTGACCACGTTCGGCAGTCGCGCCCGGATCGGGGTGCTGGTCTCCGACTTCTACCCGGGCCCGACGTCGCGCTTCGACCTCGGCAATGCTCTGGTCGTCGATCTGCTGACCGGCACGCTGGAAAGCGTCACGGACCTGACGCTGTTTGGCGGAGCGAACGCGCTCGCCATCGAGAGCGCGCCCGGCGTCTGGGAGATCGTGCAGGCGGGTGCTGCAGAGCTTCTGGCGCCGGGTCGATATCGTCTGACCCGGCTCCTGCGTGGCCAGCGCGGGACCGAGGGTGCCCTGGGCAACCCGGCGCCTGCGGGCGCGCAAGTGGTGGTGCTCGACGAAAGCCTCGCGTCCCTCCCAATCGCGGAGGCCGATCTCGGCATCCCGTGGAACTGGCGCATCGGCCCCGCGAGCCGCCCGGTCAGCGACGAGACCTATGT
>CAZNSP010000098.1:0-2262 GCA_964575795.1 uncultured Rhodobacterales bacterium | reverse complement strand
CAACGGCCTCGCCCCAATCGACAGGGTGAACAACCTCATGAGAAACCACAGCTAGGGCGCGTCGATGCCTCAGAAGGCTCCTCCGACCCGCTCGACGAACCAGAAGGCAGAGAGCCCTCCCATCGCGTAGCCCGTCATGGTCATGCCGGGGCCGCCGGGCAGCCGGGCCGCCGCCATCGTCAGCGGATAGAGACGGCCGAGCAGCAGTCCGACGAGAAGGACGAGCGCGATGAACGCAAGCTGTCCCGCCTCGACGCCGAGATTGAAGGCCAGCAGCGCGAGCGGAACCTCCCCCGCCGGCAGTCCGACCTCGAGCAGCGCCCGCGCGAAGCCCAGCCCGTGCAGCAGGCCGAAGCCGAAGGCGACGGTCCAGGGAAAGCGCTCGGTCAGCCTCGACCCCTCGCCCGGCCGACGCAGAAGTTCGGCCGCAAGGAACATGATGGAGAGCGCGACCACCGCCTCGACCGGAGGCGCGGGGACGACCAGCCAGCCGAGCGCGGCCGCGGCAAGGCTCAGGGAATGCGCCACGGTGAAGGCCGTCACCGCCCCGATCAGCCGCCGCGGATCGCGGATGAGGATGAGAAGCGCAAGCACGAACATCAGGTGGTCGATCCCCTTCAGGATGTGATCGACCCCCAGCGCACCATAGGTGGCGAAGACACCCCACGGACCCTGGGGCTGCGGAATGACGAACGTGGTCGTCGCGGCGGTGAGCCGTCGGCTTTCGGCCGCACCCGGCTCGAGTTCGTAGCGGACGAGCACATCGGTCTCGGTCCGCTCCAGACCCTCGATGCGGATCTCGCCGCCCTGGAGGCCTCCGGGACAGGTCGCCTCCCACTCCGCCACATAGGCCGCCCCGGCGAAGCGCATCGCTGGCGGACGGCGCTCGTCGCAGCCCTCGGGAAGCACCGCGACGATCGGCATCGGCGCCGAGCCGACCTGCGGCACCTTCCAGAACACCCTCCAGACGTCTCCGCCGATCGCCCGAAGCTCCAGAAACCCGGGCTCGAGTGCGTGGCTATCCGCGGGTCCTGGATGAATGCCGAGAAGCAGCGCGGCAAGGAACGCCCAGAGCCTCACCGAACGGCCTCCGGCAGCACGACGCGGTAGCGCTGGAGAAGGGCCTCGTACTGTGCCTCACGCAGCGTCTCCGCATTCTCGCGCCGCCAGTCCTGCTCCACGGCCTCGCGGATTGCCTCGAAGGGCGGCAACTGCGCAGGCTGGAACTCTAGCACCTCGACGAGATGCCGTCCGTAGCCCGAAGCGACCGGCCCGCTCCAGATACCCTTGTCCAAGGCGGCGATCCCGGCGAAGAAGCCCGGGCCGAACGCCCCGTCCACGGCCACCTCGCCAGCGGCCACCATGCCCTCGGGCAGGAGCCCGCTGCGGCCGACCTCGGCCGGGTCAGCACCGTTCACCAGCGCGATGCGGATGGCCTCCGGGGCATCGGTGTCGTCCAGCAGGACCTGCCGGAAGGTGATCTCCGCAGGAACAGCGAACCGCTCTGGATTGGCGGCATGGTGCGCCACGAGCCGGGCCTCGTCCACCGCCTCCATCGCCGCGGCGCCTTCGGCGAGGAATTCCATCTTCTGCCGCAACCGGCGGCGGATGACGGCGTCGTCGCGGTCGAGCCCCAGGGCAAGCGCCTCGCGGTAGTAGACTTCCTCACGCACCCAGTCTTCGACGAGGGCGCGGACCTCCGCCTGGGTCGGTGACCGGCGCCACGCAACCTCGAACTGCTCCGACAGCAGGTCCACCTGCGCCCGTGTGACGGTTATCTCGATACCCGCCGGGACCTCGGGGGAGGTCCCGATGCGATCGTAGACGGCAAAGACGATCGCACCGATCAGAAGGAAATGGACGAGCGGCTCTCGCACCAACCGACGCATGAAACGCATTCCTGTAGTGAACCGCACCGGGTTGCCGGAGGCTGATGCCGTCTAGTTACGCGGACATCGCGTTGGTTTCCAGAGCAGCGTAGAAGGTGGTCTCGGCTGGCTGTCGGGATATCCCCGATTGGATTGAGCCGGTCCACCGTTTCCCGGCTTGTCCAGCCTGTTCGCAGCGGCGTGCACCGAGCGTCATGGCGCCGAGCTGCTCCAGCTACGCCACTGCTCGAGGCACCATCGAAACCCTATGGGGCATCTCTGCCGGCACGGGGCTGCCATTGGTGACTTGCGAACTGCCTCCCAAGGACACGATCGTGCCCCGTGTGGTTCTCTAATCGCGTTGGTCAAGGGCTGATCTTGCTGCGGTTCATCC
>CAZNSP010000097.1:0-2371 GCA_964575795.1 uncultured Rhodobacterales bacterium | reverse complement strand
GCTCGGCGTCGTCGTACTGGTCGAGCAGGAACAGCCGCACCATCGCCGGCGCGATATGCGGCAGCCCCCGGATCTGGCCCGCGTCGATGGGGCGATAGATGTGCAGCACGTCCGCCGCCGGCACGCGCACCGTCTCCGGGATGGCCGCCCCCTGGTCGGTGCTGTCGCCCGGGTGGCGGCGGCGGAAGTGGTAGGCCACGCGGCGGCCGATCCCATCGAACTCGATCCCGCAGCGGATGCGGTTGCCGTTCGCCGCGGTCTCGGTCTTCTCGAAGGGCAGCATCTCGGACTGGAGAAGCTGCAGCTGCAGCGGGACCAGTAGCCCGTCTTCGACCCGACGCGGGCGCAGCCGGACGAAGCACTCGCCGGCGACGAACATCTCCCGCGCGACCATGGCCTGCAGGCCGTAGAAGTCGGTCAGCCCTTCCGCATCGGCCTCGTCGGTCCAGGCGAGCCAGAGCCGCTGCACCCGGTCGCGCATGTCAGCGTTTCCGATCAGCGACGAGGGCTTGATCCCGTCCCCGACGAGGTTCGCGGCGAAGGCCTCGCAGGCGTTGGCGGCATAGCCGTTGGTCACCACCAGTTCGCGGGACCGCGCCAGCAGTCGCGGACCGCCCGAGGAGACCAGCGCGTTGATGTTCTCGAGCGGCGGGTTCCAGCCACGGAGCCGGCGCTTCGCCATGGCGCCCTCGAGGCGGGCGCGCACCGCAGCGGGACCGCCGGTCGAGCGGCGGCGGAAACGGTCGAAGATGCCCATGGGTTCAGAGAGCCTTCGCCGTCGTTACGCGCACTTGCCGGACAATCCGACGCCCCTCGGCCGCGGCGATCTCGCGATCCAGCGCCTCGACGGCCCGGTCGATCTCCGTCACGCTGCGATAGTCCACGGTCTTGCCGTCATAGCTGACCCGCGCCACGCCCGAGGACCGCTGCGCGGTCAGGGCGTCGCGCCGGGCGCGGAGCTCTGCGGCCGTGGCCATGGATCACCTCATGTAGCTTGAGCGCACCGTGCGCCGGCGCGGCGAGGTTCGTCTCTCAACGTGCGCCGGCGTTCCCGGTCCGGCCTCGGGTCCGTCCTGCTTCGCCACCCCGAGCTGGGCCTCCAGATCAGCCCAGCGCGCCTCGGGCCAGCGGTCCGCGCCCGCGATCCACGCCGCCGCACGGGCATAGACCCGTGTGTCCAGCGCCTCGTTGCGCTCGCGCAGCTTCTGCCATTCGAGCCGCGCGAAGCCGCGTTTCGTCCGCACGGTCACCAGCTGCTCGGCGGTCAGCTGCTTCAGCCATTCGCCGTCCGCCCAGTCCGGCAGGTGGATCGTGCCGGGCGGGCACAGCGCGCCCGCCGCCTGTTCTTCCCTCGTCGGCCGGTCCTGCCGCAGGAAGCGATAGGTCTCGGCCTTGAAGGTCGAGGTGGCCACGGTCCAGAGCCGCGCGCCGCGCCGGAGCCGCTTGCCCGCGATGGTCGCGTCGACATAGGTGGGGCCGGTCACCGGGCTCGTCCGAGTGAACCCCTCGACGCCCTTCACCGGCGCCACCTGCGCGAACCCCACCTGGCGCGACCAGGCATAGACCGCGCTGGTCTCATACCCCGTGTCGATGGCGAGCCGGGCAAGCGTCATCCGCTGGCCAGACCCATGCGCCCATGTTCGCCCGAGCAGGTCGGTCAGCTGCTGCCAGCAAGCCGGATCGCCCGGTCCGCCCTCGAGCACGAGGTGATCGACGAGCCAGCTTTCGAGGCCTCGGCCCCAGGCCCATACATCGACCTCGATCCGGTCCTTCTGCACGTCGGCGCCCGCGGTCAGGAACAGACCGCGCTCGGGCACCGTGCCTGGAGCCCACGCCTCGCGCCGGTCCGCCAGCCGCTGCCAGTCGGGCGCCTCGCCGGTCTCCATCCAGGTCTCGCCGAGGATGGTGTTCCGGAACGCCCGCATCGCCTCGTCGCTGCCCCGTGCCGCCTCGTGCGCCCGCGCGATCCGCTGCCAGCTGAGCCAACCGACCGGCGAGTAGAGCGCCGACAAGTGGTAGCCGACCGTCGCCGGATCGGCGGCCGTGGCTGTCGCACGCCACTCGCCGCACTCGAGCATCCTGGTCTTGTGATGCTCGGCGATGGGCCGCTCGCAGCCCTCGCAGTGATACTCGGCCGTCTCCGGCCGCCCCGTCTCCCAGCGCAGCCGCTCGAAGCGCAGCCACTGCATCGCCTCGCAATGGGGGCACGGCACGAAGTACCGCCGCTGGTCGCTGGCTTCATATTCCCGTTCGATCCGCGACAGCCCCCGGATCGTAGGCGTCGAGACCAGGAAGACCTTGCGCCGATGGGCGAAGGTCAACGACCGGGCCTCGGCCAGCGTGACCGGGTCGCCTTCCTCGTCGGCCGAGG
>CAZNSP010000096.1:0-2393 GCA_964575795.1 uncultured Rhodobacterales bacterium | reverse complement strand
AGATCGTGGCCCGGGACCGGAACGGCGGATACGCAGGCGCCGTCACGCGGGCCCTTCGCCCGCACCCGCGGCGCGAAGAAGCGCTGGCGCACGACGCCCACCTGGTTCTCGACCTGGCCCTTCTCCCAGCCGGACGCTGGAGTGCAGGCGACGGGCTCGACGAGGTAGTGCCCGCACATCTGCATGAAGCGCCGGTTGTAGGATCGCTCGCGGCCCACGAACACCGCATCGACCGCCGTCGTCATGTTGTCGTAGATGCCCCGCGTGCACGCCCCCTTGAAGAACGCGAAGGCCCGGTCGTGCGCGTCGAACACCATCTCCTGGCTCTCGCGCGGATAGGCCCGCACGAACAGCATCCGGCTGTGGCAGAGCCGGACATGCGCGACCTTCGCCACCGTCGTGACGCCGTCGATCAGCACCACCTCGTGGCTCCAGTCGAACTGGTAGGCCTCGCCCGGCGCAAAGCTCAGCGGCACGAAGGCCGCCACCGTCGCCGCGTCCTGCCGCCGCGCCCAGTCCGCCGAATAGCGCCGAACCGTGTCGTAGCCGCCCGCGTAGCCGAGGCCCCGCAGCTCCTCGAAGATCCGCATCAGCGTCAGCCGCTCCCGCCGCGGCCGGCCTGTGTTCCGGGCGAGGATACGATCGAGATCCTCCCGCCACGCACCGATCTTCGGCTGCGGCTGGACGCTCCGCTCGTACTCGAACGCCGTCTCGTCGCTGCGGATGATCTTGCGCACCGTATTGCGCGAGACGTGCAGCTCCCGGCAGATCTCCTTGATCGTCCTGCCTCGCACGAAGAACTCGCGGCGCACCCGCGCTATAGTGTCCACGCCCTTCATCCCCGCCCGCCCGTCCTCGCCCCAGGACGGGAAGTCTCCACGACACGCGCGGCAGGGGGTCAATTCTGGGGTGTGACTCAATTTCGGTGCAGCTCCGCTACGCGACAACGACGAGCCGGGCGCGCAGGAGATCGAGATTGGCGCGACCGTACATCTGCCGCTTCAGGGTCTTCAGCCGGTTGATCTGACCTTCTGTCTGGCCATTCGACCACGGCTCGTGGAGTGCGGCAGCGACGGCCTCGATGTCGGCGCGAAGACCTCTGGCGAAGGGCGCCAGCATGCTGGTCTCCGCCTCCGTCAGCCAATCCGGCAGCTGCTCGGCGTGCCCGTGGCGGACCATCTCGGCAAAGCGCTCCGTCAGGTCACGTGCGGCGGCGAGGCCGGGCAACGCGGCCTCGGTTCGGGCAACCGTGATGGCGTCGGCCTTGGACAGATGATGCCGCGTAGTGGTCATCATCCTGGCGATCCTGCGTGCCGGTGGATACTTGGCTCCTGCGAGCGGATGTGCCGCCTCGGCCCGACGGCGCCGCGTCGTCCACTCGGTCACGACCCGCAGGCTGCCTCCGAACCCGGCCGTCCGCAGACGGCGCCACAGCTCCGCGCCGTTGCGGCACCCGGCGCTCCATTCCCGCTCGAGGCGGGGGAGCCAAGGCTCGAGGCTGCTCTGGCGCACCCGGAACACGTCCTCGCGTTCGCCGCGGACGATCTGGCGCACGAGCTTGCGGCTCAGCCCTGTCAGGCGGACGATCCGCTTGAGGGGCACTCCCTCTCCGGCCATCCGCCGCACCATCCCGTTGGTGTGCTGACGCCGCATGAAGCCCTCGTATTGCAGACGCTCGGCCTTGGTGAGGAGTTCCGGATCGAGCCTCCGCGCACCGACCGCCTTGCGGATGTCCGGCATCGCGCGCCGCACAGCGGCAAGGAAGGCTGCCCCTGAGTTCTCGAGCAGGTGCCATCGATCGGCAACTTGAACCGCATCCGGCAGAGCTACGAGGAGCTCAACGCCTGGCTGTTGGACCGCTGCGTCGCCTACGCCCGGGCGCAGCCTCACCCCGAGCTGCGCGACAAGACGGTCTGGGAGATGTTCGAGGCGGAACGGCCGAGCCTCGTGCCGTATCGCGGTCCCTTCGACGGTTTCCACTCGGTGCAGGCCTCGCCTTCGAAGACGTGCCTCGTGCGGTTTGACACCAACAAGTACTCCGTGTCGGCCGCGGCCGTCGGGCGCCCGGTCGAGATCCGCGCCTACGCCGAGCGGATCGAGCTCCGCCAGGATGGCCGGGTCGTCGGCGCGCACCGACGCGCCTTCGGCCGCGGCCAGACCGTCTACGATCCCTGGCACTACGTCCCGGTGCTGGCCCGCAAGCCTGGCGCGCTCAGGAACGGCGCGCCCTTCAAGGACTGGGTGCTGCCGGTCTCGCTCGAGCGCGTCCGGCGCAAGCTTCGGGCCGTATCGGATGGCGACCGCCAGATGGTGGAGATCCTGGGTGCGGTGCTCACGGATGACCGACGAGATGATGACCCTGCGCAGCATGGTGGAGAAGGCCCCTGATGCGG
>CAZNSP010000095.1:0-2626 GCA_964575795.1 uncultured Rhodobacterales bacterium | reverse complement strand
GGTCGTCGCCTTCTTCGAGGCCCGCAACGGCCGCCTCCACGGCTTCCGCTTCAAGGACTGGGCGGACTTCAAGTCCTGCTTGCCGTCGCAATCGCCGGGCCCGACCGATCAACCCATCGGCACCGGGAACGGCGCGGCCACGCAGTTCCAGCTGGCCAAGCGTTACACCTCCGGCGCGCAGTCCTGGAGCCGCACCATCACCAGGCCCGTCGCCGGGGCCGTCACCGTCGCGCTGAACGGCACGCCCCAAGCCTCCGGCTGGTCGGTCTCCACGACCACGGGCCTCGTCACCTTCACAACCGCCCCCGCTGCAGGCGTCGCCATCACCGCAGGCTTCGAGTTCGACGTCCCCGTCCGCTTTGACACCGACACGCTCGACGTCACCCTCGACCTCGAACGCCTCGGGTCGATCACCTCGATCCCGCTTCTGGAGATCCGCGCATGAACGAAGAGACCGGATTTCTGGCGGCGGTGCTGCGCGAACTCGGCGCATCGACCGCCATCATTCTTGCCGCCTGGGGGGCTCTGGGCGGTGCGACCAATGCGCTGACAACGCGCATGCGGCTGCGCAATGCGCTCCGGCACATCCTGCTCGGCGGGTTGATTGCGGCCGGGATGGGAAGCCTGTCGATGGCGCTCGTCGCCCGCTGGCTCGGTCTGCCGCCCGAAGCCATTCCGGCCGGCGGCGCGGCGGGCTCGGCCGCCTACCTCGTCGGGGTCTTCGGGCCCGCCTTCATCGAGGTCGTCCTCGCGCGACTGCGCGGTACGACGGGAGGGCCGACCGATGAATGAACTTCTGCGACTCGCGCGCGCCATCCGCTGCGATGCGACCGATCCGGCCCAGACCTTTCGCCACCGCATGGGCATTGGTCTCGCCATCGCAGTGCTGATCCTGATCCTTTCACTTCTCGGGTAATCCCATGCAGACCACTGACCGGGGGTGTCTCACCCTGATCCGGCACGAAGGCATCGTGCCCGGACCCTATCTCGACGTGAAGGACGTCTGGACCTTCGGCATCGGCCACACCGCCGCAGCTGGTCCGCCCGATCCGGCGCGGATGCCGCGCGGGATGTCCGCCGATCTCGACGCGAGCATCCGCGAAGCCTTCCGGCTCTTCCGCACCGACCTCGCCATCTACGAGGCCGAAGTGCTGCGCGCGGTGAAGGTACCGCTCGAACCCCACGAGTTCGATGCGCTTGTGAGCTTTCACTACAACACCGGCGGCATCGCGAGGGCCGCGCTGACGCGGCACCTGAACGCCGGCAACCGCGCGGCGGCCGCAGCGGCCTTCATGGGCTGGCTCCGGCCCGCTGCCATCCGGTCCCGGCGCGAGGCGGAGCGCGATCTCTTCGCCAGGGGCATCTACCCGACCGGTACCTTCCCGGTCTGGTCGGTCGACCGCAACGGCAGGGTGGATTTCTCACGGCCGATCCGTCGGCTCAGCGAGGCCGAGGCGCTGGCCTTGCTGCGCCCGAGCGGCACGCCGATGCCGCCTCCCGCCCAACCGGCCACCGAGCCCAGCTGGTGGCAGCGGCTCGCCAGCCTCTTCACCCGAAAGGAAACGACATGAACTGGACCTTCGCCCGCGGCCTCGTCTATCTCGCCTGTCTTGTCGCCTCCGGCCTCGCCATGGCGGGGCTGGCGGATTTCGACCTGGCGACGGGAACCTTCGATCTCAGGCCCTTCAACCTCTACGCCCTGACCGGGGCGGCGGGCGGTGTCGTGTCTTCGGCGCTGGCCTCGATCTCGCTCTGGCGCGGCTGGGGGCGGAAGTGAAATCGCTTTCGCCCGCGCTGCAGGTCCATCTCGACGAAGGCACCACGACCCTCGCCTGGTGCTGGCGCATCACCCGCGCCGATGGCGTGACCTTCGGCTTCACCGATCACGACCGGCCCCTCTCCTTCGACGGCACCGAGTTCGAGCCGGAAAGCGGGCTGACGGCCTCCGAGGTGCGATCCGGCTCCGACCTCTCCGTCGATGCGCAGGATGCCCAAGGGGTGCTGTCGTCGGACCGGATCACGGAGACCGACATCCTCGATGGCCGCTGGGACAATGCGGCGGTCGAGGTCTGGCGGGTGAACTGGTCGGCACCCGCGCAGCGCGTGCTCCTCCGGCGCGGGGCCATCGGCCAGATCCGGCGTGGGCGGCTCGCCTTCGTGGCCGAGGTGCGCAGCCTCGCCCATGTCCTTGGCCAGACGGTGGGGCGGACGTTTCAGGCGACTTGCGATGCCGCGCTGGGTGACGCGCACTGCGGGGTGAACCTCGAGGCCCCGGCCTTCAAGGGCAACGGCGCGGTGATTGATGTGTTACGGGATCGGGCCTTCACGGCTTCCGGCCTCGGCACCTTTGCCGCAGGATGGTTCGCGTTTGGGCTGGTCGAATGGTCGACCGGTGCGAATGCCGGTCGGCGGGTCGAGGTGCTGTCGCACGATCTGGTCGATGGCGTCGCCGTCCTGACCCTGCTGGAAGCGCCGGTGCGCCCGATCATGACGACAGATGCGTTCGTGGTACGCGCGGGCTGCGACAAGCGCCTCGCCACCTGCGGGACGAAGTTCGCCAATGTTGCCAATTGGGGCCGTTGAAAAACGTTCATCGTTCTGATTCGATGTGGATATTGGGCGGCGA
>CAZNSP010000094.1:0-2722 GCA_964575795.1 uncultured Rhodobacterales bacterium | reverse complement strand
AGCCTAACCCCGAACCGGGTGAACAACCTCCTGAGACTTCACAGCTAGCCTCGCCGGCGTCGCCACCGCCACGCTGATCGGCGAATGGGCGGGCTTCGTGCTGGCGGTCTGGCTCTGCCGCGATGCCTTCGCGCCGGCTGTCCGGTCGCGCTGGGCCGAGATCCGTGACCGCGCCGCGCTGCGCATCACCATGGCGATGAACGTCGATCTGGTGCTGCGCTCGATCCTGCTTCAGGCGAGCTATACCTCGTTCATCTTCCTCTCGGCGGGGCAGGGCGACATCAGCCTCGCCGCCAATCAGGTCCTGCTGCAGTTCCTGCACCTCTTTTCGTACATGCTGGACGCCTTCGCCTTCTCGGCCGAGGCGCTGGTCGGACAGGCCGTGGGCGCCCGTCAGGTCGGCCCGCTGCGCCGCGCGGCGGTCCTGTCGGGGAAATGGGCCTTCGGCGGCAGTCTGGTGCTGACACTCGCGGCGGTCCTCGGCGGGCCGCAGCTGATCGCGATGATGACGACCTCGGCCGAGGTGCAGGCCGAGGCGGCGCGCTATCTGCCCTGGGTCTGGCTGATGCCGCTCGCCAGTTTCGGCAGCTTCATCTTCGACGGCATCTTCATCGGCGCCACCATGTCGCGCCAGATGCGCAACGTGATGTTCGTGGCGCTGATCCTCTATGTCCTGACGGTCCTGATCGCCCTGCCGCTGATCGGCAACCACGGGCTCTGGCTCGGCCTGATCGTGATGGGTCTCGCGCGCACGGTCCTGATGGCGCGCAGCTACCCGCTGGTCGAGGCCAAGGCGGAACCGCTCGCGCGGGCGTGACCCGCCCAGCTGTTCTGCACGATCAGGATCGCGCGGGCGGCCTTGGCCCGGATGACCTCGATCCGCGGGGACTCGCGCACCTCCAGCAATCCGGCGAAATCGACCTGAAGCGCCCGGGTCAGGTTCCAGAGCGTGGCGACCGTCGGGCTCGACTCCCCGCGCTCGATCTGGCTGACCTTCGACCGGCTGACACCCGGGAGCTTCGCGACCGCCTCGAGGCTCAGGCCCTTGGCCATCCGCGCCTCCTTCAGCGACGCGGCGAGACGGTCGTGGAGTTCGGAGCGCGGGGAGGGGTCGCGAATCGAGGCGGTCCCGGGCGGCGGTCCCGGCGGGCCGCCTCTCGCGATCGTGCCACCGAAATAGCACCCAAATAGCACCCGAATGACACCTTGCGGATCGCCCCGGATCCCGCCATTTCACCGCTCGGCACCGTTCGCTGCTCCCGCCGCAGGCGCAACGCGATTTCCGGTGTTTCGCTGTTGACAAGGCCGGCCCGTCGCCATAGGTTCCGCGCGCTTGGAAGGGGGTAACCCTCTCTTCACGAACAGCCAAAATCTGGCGGTCACGACTCGGGCGCATGCCCCAGTCCTCTGGAATTTCGCCGCATCGGATCCCGAGGCAGGGGTCCGAAGGCGGCAATTTTGGTATTGCGGATCAACGGGTTCGCGGTGCCTGCGAATGGAAACAGTGTAGACGGGGTAGAGACTCGAATGCCAACGATCCAGCAGCTGATCCGCAATCCGCGGCAGCCGAAAGTGAAGCGCCAGAAGTCGATGCATCTGCAGGCCTGCCCGCAGAAGCGCGGCGTCTGCACGCGCGTCTATACGACCACGCCGAAGAAGCCGAACTCGGCCATGCGCAAGGTTGCGAAGGTCCGGCTGACCAACGGCTTCGAGGTCATCAGCTACATCCCCGGCGAATCCCACAACCTGCAGGAACACTCGGTCGTTCTCATTCGCGGCGGCCGAGTAAAGGACCTTCCGGGTGTGCGCTATCACATCCTGCGCGGCGTTCTCGACACCCAGGGTGTGAAGAATCGTCGTCAGCGCCGGTCGAAATACGGCGCGAAGCGTCCGAAATAAGGAGAGGCCACGATGTCGCGACGTCACAGCGCCGAGAAACGCGAAGTCCTGCCCGACGCCAAGTTCGGCGACCGGGTCCTGACGAAGTTCATGAACAACCTGATGTACGACGGCAAGAAGTCCGTCGCCGAGGGCATCGTCTACGGCGCCCTCGCCCGCGTCGAGCAGAAGCTGCGCAAGGCGCCGATCGAGGTGTTCCACGAGGCCCTCGACAACATCAAGCCGTCGGTCGAGGTCCGGTCCCGCCGCGTCGGCGGTGCGACCTATCAGGTCCCCGTCGAGGTGCGCCCCGAGCGCCGCGAGGCGCTGGCGATCCGCTGGCTGATCAAGGCCAGCCGCGCCCGCAACGAACACACCATGGAAGAGCGCCTGGCGGGTGAGCTTCT
Source organism: uncultured Rhodobacterales bacterium (assembly GCA_964575795.1). Taxonomy (GTDB): domain Bacteria; phylum Pseudomonadota; class Alphaproteobacteria; order Rhodobacterales; family Rhodobacteraceae; genus Amaricoccus. The sequence goes on along the minus strand of CAZNSP010000094.1, from coordinate 437 downwards.
GGACGCCGCCAACATGCGCGGCTCGGCAGTCAAGAAGCGCGAAGACACGCACAAGATGGCCGATGCCAACAAGGCGTTCAGCCATTACCGCTGGTAACGCCAGGAACTAGGAAAGTTACGATGTCCCGCGAATATCCCCTCGACCGCTACCGCAACTTCGGGATCATGGCGCATATCGACGCCGGCAAGACCACGACCACGGAGCGGATCCTGTTCTACACCGGCAAGAGCCACAAGCTCGGCGAGGTGCACGACGGCGCCGCGACCATGGACTGGATGGAGCAGGAGCAGGAGCGGGGCATCACCATCACCTCGGCGGCCACGACCACCTTCTGGTCGCGCACCGTCGACGGCACGCCGCAGGGCGAGAAGTTCCGCTTCAACATCATCGACACCCCCGGCCACGTCGACTTCACCATCGAGGTCGAGCGTTCGCT
>CAZNSP010000093.1:0-2921 GCA_964575795.1 uncultured Rhodobacterales bacterium | reverse complement strand
AGATCGTGGCCCGGGACCGGAACGGCGGATACGCAGGCGCCGTCACGCGGGCCCTGCCGGATGCGGTTCAAGTTGCCGATCGATGGCACCTGCTCGAGAACTCAGGGGCAGCCTTCCTTGCCGCTGTGCGGCGCGCGATGCCGGACATCCGCAAGGCGGTCGGTGCGCGGAGGCTCGATCCGGAACTCCTCACCAAGGCCGAGCGTCTGCAATACGAGGGCTTCATGCGGCGTCAGCACACCAACGGGATGGTGCGGCGGATGGCCGGAGAGGGAGTGCCCCTCAAGCGGATCGTCCGCCTGACAGGGCTGAGCCGCAAGCTCGTGCGCCAGATCGTCCGCGGCGAACGCGAGGACGTGTTCCGGGTGCGCCAGAGCAGCCTCGAGCCTTGGCTCCCCCGCCTCGAGCGGGAATGGAGCGCCGGGTGCCGCAACGGCGCGGAGCTGTGGCGCCGTCTGCGGACGGCCGGGTTCGGAGGCAGCCTGCGGGTCGTGACCGAGTGGACGACGCGGCGCCGTCGGGCCGAGGCGGCACATCCGCTCGCAGGAGCCAAGTATCCACCGGCACGCAGGATCGCCAGGATGATGACCACTACGCGGCATCATCTGTCCAAGGCCGACGCCATCACGGTTGCCCGAACCGAGGCCGCGTTGCCCGGCCTCGCCGCCGCACGTGACCTGACGGAGCGCTTTGCCGAGATGGTCCGCCACGGGCACGCCGAGCAGCTGCCGGATTGGCTGACGGAGGCGGAGACCAGCATGCTGGCGCCCTTCGCCAGAGGTCTTCGCGCCGACATCGAGGCCGTCGCTGCCGCACTCCACGAGCCGTGGTCGAATGGCCAGACAGAAGGTCAGATCAACCGGCTGAAGACCCTGAAGCGGCAGATGTACGGTCGCGCCAATCTCGATCTCCTGCGCGCCCGGCTCGTCGTTGTCGCGTAGCGGAGCTGCACCGAAATTGAGTCACACCCAGAATTGCAAGCCGATTGACAGCGTAGAGCCAGAAACCGATCTGACGCTGATCGTCAGCGCGACCGAATGCGTCCAGCCGGGACGCGCGGCGAGGGTGAGATCGCTCCCTGGACTGCGGCAACGACCGCGCACACCACTTCGATCCACCCGACCCTGAACGCAAACATGCGGCCCCAAGCGGCGACCGCGGAGAGAACCTCAGAGCCCGGCACGCAGGATGAACCGCAGCAAGATCAGCCCTTGACCAACGCGATTAGAGAACCACACGGGACACGATCACCTCCGCCGCGATTATGACGATGTGCTGGGCCTGTTGGTTCAGTAGCAGGAAGGACGGATGGGGCCTGAAAATCGTTTCCTCGATCCATTCAGCGGGCAACTCGAGCTTCCGCGGGCGCTTGCTGTGTGGGTCGCTGAATGAGACGTCGGAGTAGATCTTCGGGTTATCGGACTTGATGCTGGCGAAGAAGCGGCGCAGCAGGCCCGAGATGTTCCCGAGGTCATGGTTCGGTGTGCTGAAATTGACCTCGCCAGCGTGGATGCGCTTCTTGAGAAACTCGTGATGCGCCCAGGCATCGTCTTTCGTTAGGGCCACAACGGGCTTGTCGTCTGGTCGTCCAGCGGCGGCCAGGCCGGCCCGCAGGCTTGCGACGGCCCGCTCGCGCTCGGCGCGCCAACGCTTCATCTGTGCCTCGTTCTTGAATCGGTTATCGTGCTGCGTGTCTTCGAGGGCCTCGACATATTCGACGAGCCCGGAGAGCATCGTTTGTGGGCGCTCGACAACTCCGAGGAGCGCATCCCTCGTGTCTCTGGACGCGTCCGCTCCCGCCGCATAGAGGCGCTCGACGGAGTGGGAAAGCGGGCCTGCGTTGAGCTCGGCGGCGGTCTGGTAGACGAAACCTCGCGACGCGGCCAGGTCGGAGATGCGGCGGAAGCGCTGCGCTGGCGTCTCGTCTGGACGGTGTCCTGCACGATCGGCGAGCTGCGCCAGGACCTCGGCCCGGACGACTGGCGCGCGCGCCTGGGCCTCGGCGAGGGAGTCGGTGCCGAGGGCGCGCCAGATGTGCGAGGAGGCGGCGAGGTGGCGGTATCGCGTCGGGACCTTGACCCGGACATGGTAGGTGCGGCCGCGTAGGATGGGAGTCATTTCCGCTGCTCCAGCTCACGCTTGAGCTCGGCGACCTCACGCAGGGCGAGAGTCGCAACGATGATCGCCGGCGGAGCAGCCCCCGCCAGCGCGATGAAGAGCCCTCCGAGTAGTGCCTCGGCGAGTGTCATTTCGGCGCCCGCCTGCGCAGCTCGTCCTCGGCGAGGCCGCGGACAGTCGCAGAGACCCTGGCATCCAATACCAGGGCGCGTAGGGTAGGGGTCGGCATGGCGGCGATCTGGTTGCAGGTCATTCCTCGTCCTCCGGCAGGGCCTCGGCGGCGGCCACCAATGCCGCGGTGAGCTCCTCCGTCTCGCGTATCAGGCGATCGACTTCTGCGAGGATGGCGTCGATTCTCTCGTGGATGCTCATAGTCCCTCGTCTCCGTATCCGTGGAGGCGGTCCTGGCAGTAGCCGAGATCGTCGGCGATCTCGTCGGCATAGAGCCTGGCTTCGTGCAGGGCCTCCTCCGCTCCATCGAGTTCGGCCTGGGCCTGGCGCCGCTCCTCCGGCGTGGTCGCGGCGTCGCGCAGAGCGCGGGCCTCGCGAACGTCGGCGGCGGCTTGGTTGAGCCTGGTCATGTAGGTCATTGTGCGATCTCCTTTTCGCGTTGCGTTCGCGGAGGAGATGGGTCCCCGGACTGCTGCCCCAAATGCTACCCCGAGAAGATGCGGAGCATTTGAGGAAATGCTAAAAGCGGTTTTTTTCCAAGAGTTTAAGAAGGTGGCACCGATTGGTATGAATCCAGCGGTCGTGTCTCGGAACTGGTGGAAATTCGATGGCGGCGTAATCTCCGGGTGAAC
>CAZNSP010000092.1:0-2954 GCA_964575795.1 uncultured Rhodobacterales bacterium | reverse complement strand
CCGAGGCGGCGCTCCTCGCCGGCGCCGGCGCGCCCGGCCTCTCGGCGCGCGGGGCGCTCGCCGCCGTCGCCGGCTTCACCCTCCTCAACCCCCATGTCTGGCTCGATACCGTGGTGCTGCTCGGCAGCGTCGGCGCGGCCCAGTCCCCGGCGCTGCGCCCCGCCTTCCTGCTCGGCGCCTGCACCGCGAGCGCCGCCTGGTTCCTCGCCCTCGGCTACGGCGCCCGCCTGCTCGCCCCCCTCTTCGCCCGCCCCGCCGCCTGGCGGGTGCTCGACACCGCCATCGGCACGCTCATGCTCCTCCTCGCGGGGGGGCTCCTCGCCAGTGTCGTGGCGCCGGCGTGATCCGGGCGGCGGCGGGGCCCGATCCGGCGCCGGGACGACATATTCGTCAAACAAAATAGCACCCAAATAGCACCCGAATATCACCTGCCCCGCACGGCCCTTGACCGCCGCCCCGACCCCGCGTAATCAGGTGCACGCGCGGGTGTAGCTCAGTTGGTAGAGCATCAGCTTCCCAAGCTGAGGGTCGCGGGTTCGAATCCCGTCGCCCGCTCCAAATCCCTGAAATCGCTGGGATTTTCCGGCCGGGGTGCGGAACCGCCATGCTCTCCTACCAGCACGCCTACCACGCCGGGAACTCCGCCGACCTGCACAAGCACATCGTGCTGGCCGAACTCCTGACCCGCCTCACCCGGAAACCCCGCCCCCTCACCTACCTCGACACCCACGCCGCCCGCGCCCTCTACGACCTCCACTCCCCCGAAGCCCTGAAGACGGGCGAGGCTGCCGCGGGTATCGACCGGATCGAACTGGATCCGACAACCCATTACGGAAGAACGATTCTTTCTGTCCGGGCGCGCGCCGGGTCCCACGCCTATCCGGGCTCGCCGCTGATCGCACAAAGCCTGCTGCGACCCCAGGATCGGCTGATCCTGATGGAACTCCATCCCGCCGAACACGCTGCCCTGAAGCAGAATCTGCGCGGTCCGAACGTCGAGATTCACCGCCGCGACGGCTTCGAAGGCGCCCTCGCCCTCAGCCCGCCCGACCCGCGCCGCGGCCTCGTGCTGGTCGATCCCTCCTACGAGGTGAAGTCCGACTATGCCGACGTAGCCGCCTTTGCCCGCCGCCTGATCGCCAGATGGCCCCAAGCCATCATCCTCATCTGGTATCCGATCCTCGATGCCGCACGACATTCTGTGCTGAAGGACGGCCTCGCCCCGCTGCCGCATCTCATCGACGAGGTCGACTTCCTGCCGCGGCCGGCGGCCGGGATGACCGGCTCCGGCCTCGCCCTCGTCAACGCGCCCTATGGCTCAGGGCAAATCTTTGCCGAAGCACTGCGCCAAGCCGGCGGCGTCCTCGCACCCCCCGTCAGACGTGCTGTCCGCCGTTGATCTCGATCTCCACCCCCGAGACATAGGAGCTCTCGGGCGTGCAGAGATAATAGATCGTGCGCGCCACTTCCTCCGGTTTTCCAAGCCTTCTCAAAGGGATGGCCTCGGCGAGCTTCTCGGTTCCGGGCGACAGTATCTCGGTCTCGATCTCTCCCGGCGCGATGGCGTTCACCCGGATTCCCATCGGCCCCAGGTCGTACGCCATCTCCCGGGTCAGCGCCGCCAGCGCCGCCTTCGAGGTGGCATAGGCCGCACCCGCGAAGGGATGGACCCGCGCGCCCGCGATCGAGGTCACGTTGACGATCGCACCCTTCGCCGCCGCCAGTTCCTCGATCAGCCCCCGCGCCAGCACCACCGAGGCGAAGAAGTTCACATGGAACACCTTCCCCCACGTCCGGAGGTCGGTCGTCAGCGAATTCAGCCGCGTCCCTCCCTCGCCCTTCGGTGAGATCCCGGCATTGTTGACCAGCGCCTCCAGACGACCCGACCCGAGCCGCCGCTTGATCTCGGCCACCGCCTCGATCGTGTTGTTCGGATCGGCGAGATCGACCTGGATGTGGTCGTCGGGACCGGCTTCCCAGGGACAGTCCTCCGGAAACGGGTGGCGCGAGCAGGTGATGACGCGCCAGCCGGCCGAGGAGAACCGCTTCACCGTTGCATGCCCGATCCCCCGGCTCGCCCCCGTCAGCAGCAGCGTCTTGCGGTCAGGCATCGCCGGTCTCCCTTGCCCGTTCCTCCGGGGCTATCCGACTGCTAGCGCAGGTTCAAGGGCTGAGCCGCACCACGTTCCACGGCGCGTCCGGCCCCTCCCGTGTCCAGCGGAAGCGATCATGCAGACGGTGCGCGCCGTCGGCCCAGAACTCGATCTCGACAGGCGTGATGCGGTAGCCGCCCCAGAACGGCGGACGGTCGGGATCGAGTCCCTTCAGCGCGGTGATCTTCGCCACCTCGGCCATCAGCGCGGTGCGCGACTTCAGCGGCTGCGACTGGCGTGACGCCCAGGCCCCCAGTCGGCTCGGCAGGCTGCGTGAACGATAATAGGCATCGGCCTTGGGTCCCGCCTCCTTGTCGACCGTTCCCCGGACACGAACCTGACGGCGAAGGCTCTTCCAGTGCATGACGAAGGCGGCCTTCTTCGCGCCGTCGAGTTCCTGCGCCTTGCGGCTCTCGTAGTTCGTGTAGAAAACGAAGGCGTCGGGCTCGATCTCCTTCAACAGCACCATGCGTGCATTAGGCAACCCATCGGCGTCCACCGTCGCCAGCGCAATGGCATTCGGATCATTCGGCTCGCTCCGCTCCGCATCGCCGAGCCATGCTCGCGCGATCGCGAAAGGATCTGCACCGGCGAAGATTCCGCTGCGGTCTGATGTGTCGGCCACATCCATCTCCCAGATATATCCGTGAAGCACCTTAGATCACTGCAGGACGAGGACAATCCCGGTTCACCGATCGGCGCGATCCGATCGTGTTCACAAGCACCGCTCGGGCCGACTCGGCGCTCTCTAACAGGCTGCTGAAAAAGTCCTCGCATTGAGCGGTTTGGCGTGATTCACCC
>CAZNSP010000091.1:0-3052 GCA_964575795.1 uncultured Rhodobacterales bacterium | reverse complement strand
TCTCAGTGGAAATCTCCCAGCCGCCCGGGTCAGTTCTCAGCGGAAATCAACACCCTCGCTCGTGAGCGCCCGTTTCGGAGGCTTGCGTCCGAGTTGGTTGGCGTGGATCTGCGGGCCCCGCAGTTCGCGCTGCTGGATCAGGCGGCGCGCGAGCGCCAGCTTCCGGCCTCGCAGCTTGTTCTGAGTGTAGGCGTCCATCAGTGCCTTTTGCGCGCCCTTGGCGTCCGTCTTGGAAAACTGGATGGCCAGATTCAGCGGAAGCACCCCGGTTTCCACGGCCGAGACCAAGCGCTCCTCGCCTTTCTCCAGCAACCCCGCGATCATGTTAACATATTCGGTGGACACGCCGATCTTCTCGCCGATCTGATGATCGTTGTAGCCGCGCTGGCGGAGCGCGCCGATCTCGCGCATCAGGTCGATGGGGTTGTGCTGCCGCCGCGCACAGTTCTCGACGAGGCTCATCACGAGGCAATCGCTCTCGTCAGCGTCGATCACAATGGCGGGGATGTGGTCCTGCTTCAGCTCGACGAAGGCCTCGAGGCGGCCCTGACCGCAGACGAGGTCGTACTCCTGCGGATCGGTCCCGGGGCGCGATGCCACGGTGATCGGGCGCTTCAGGCCGATGCGGGCGATGTTGTCCACCATCGCCTCGAAAGTGCGTCGGTTGCGGACGCGGGGATTGAGAACCCGGATCCTGTTGGTCGGGATCAGGGTTACCTGCTTCTGGCTGGTCGGCTCCATGTCGTCTGGCATCACGCCACCTCCGCGATCCTCGCCCGCGAGGCGGGCGCGTAGAATAAATCGAGCGTGTCGAACCGGTACGCATCGAGCGCGAGCCCGTTCTGCTCGGCGAATTTCAGTTTCCCGAAGGTCACGTCGATGCTGGGCAGCAGGTAGTAGTCGCACGGCGCCTCATTCACCTCGTCCATGCGCACGGCGATCGTGATGTCGGGCACCAGTCCGGTGTCGAGGCGGATGCGCCAGCGCAGCGACCCGGCCGCCGTCGCCGTGCAGCGGGCCAGCACGATGGACACGGTGAACTCGTCGTTGACACGAACGAGGTCAGTATCCGGGTCCTGCACAGCCCGCCCGCCGTGCCGCGTGACCCCGGCGATGATCTCGCCCACGACCTTCGGATGCGCCTGCCGCAGCGCCTGGTTGACCTCAACGTAGCTGTAGTCGCGATCCGGCTGGTATCCGATCAGCCGGTAGGCGCGCAGCAGGCTGCCGAAGCGGCTGCGATAGGCACTGGAAGACGGCAGGTCGTCCTCCTCGTCGATGATCAGACCCGACAGCATGCCCTGTCGCTGAAGGATCGCGCGCAGCGCGTCGAGCAGTTCCTCGTCCGAGAAATGCCGGCTACGGGCGTCCACGATTTCCCGCGCACGCAGGAAGAGCGCCTGATCGACGATTGCCGGATAGGCGCCCTCGGCCCGGATCCACATCTCGCGCGGGTTCACCACGCGGCGCTGCTTCAGCTTGAAGGACACCTTGTTGAAGACGTTGTTCCCGATGTACTTTTCGTTGGTCAGCACCTGATGGACGGTCGCCCGGGTCCACGGCCGGTCGAGATCGGTGCGGTGACCTTCGGCGTTCAGAACCTCCGCGATATCCCGCTCGGGACGCCCCTCGCGCACGAACATCTCGTACATGCGCTGGACGACCCGCTGCTCATCCTCGGGGCCGGGGACGAGGATGACGCGGTCGGTCTGAAGGCTCTTCTGCTCGCCACGCGACAGTTCGCCCTTCGGGTTGCCGTGCTCGTCGATCAGCACCCGCCGCAGCCCGTATCCGGCCGCGCCGCCCTGACGATAGCCGAACTCCACCAGGCGGCATTGCCCGGCAAAGACCTTCACCGACAGCTCGCGACTGTATTCGCCGGCCATCACGCGCTTTACGGTCTTCAGGAGGTTCGAGCCGATGCTGCCGTCGTTCTCGAACTGCTCGCCGCAGTAATGGACCCGGATCCCCGCGCGGGAGCAGACGTGTTCGTGGTAGGCGCCCTCGTCGGCGTCCTGAAACCGACCCCAACGGCTGACGTCATAGACGAGGATCGCCTTGAAATCGGCGTGGCCGGAACGGACCTCGGCCATGAGGTTCTGCAAGGCCTCGCGACCATCGAGCCGCAGCCCGGATCGCCCGGAGTCCTCGAACACGCGCAGGATCTGAAGGCCCCGCGCGGCGGCATAGTTCCGAATGACGTCCAGCTGGTTCTCGGTCGAGTATTTCTGGTGATCCGTCGACATCCGGACGTAGGCGACGGCGGGCACGTCCGGCTCGGCCGCACCGTCGCTCTTGCCCGAATTGGTCACCAAACGACCGCTCACACATGCATCTCCTCGGTATTGCTGGCCAATCCATCCGAACCGCCTGAATCCAGGGCTGAATCCCTCTCATCCATCTACAGCGAGGGAGGCCGGAATGTCGTTTCCGAAAAAGGGCAAGTTCTTTCCGAAACAAAACGGATATGGTCGGAGTGATCCGGAGAACGGGTTCGCCGACGAAATCGCAGCTGCACTGCGCCGGTCCCATGAGGACAGCAGGGCGGGCGCCAAGATCGTTGCGTCCTGGACGGGCGCGAACGAGAAGACGGTGAAGAACTGGTTTGCCGGCCGATACGGCCCGAGTGGCGAGCATCTGGTGGCGCTTGCCCGGCATTCCGACGATGTGCTGGGAACCTTCCTTGCGCTGGCAGGGCGTCAGGACCTGATGGTGGCGATGAAATTCGCGGCGGCCGAACAGGCGATCGAGGAGTTGCTCGCGGCGGTGCGCGAGATGCGCTCCGATGGCCAGAACCGCGAGGGGCGATTTTCACTTATCCTATTGGTAAATAATGCGAAAATCATGTCGGCGAAGGATCTAGAATCGCCTTCGGTGTAGATGAGGCCGCCATTTGAATCCTCGGACCGAAGGCGATTCTTGGAAGCCTTCTGAGCAGAGATTCCTCGCGGTTCCGACCCTCCGCCATCAAGGTCGTGCCCCGTTTGGTGGTGTAGCTGTATTCTGCCACTTGATTTGTCCTAAGCGTGACACTTGGTTTGTCCGCGCTTTT
>CAZNSP010000090.1:0-3258 GCA_964575795.1 uncultured Rhodobacterales bacterium | reverse complement strand
AATCAGGCCGACGGCGGTCACTCAACCCATCTCAGCGGCTTTTCGGACAGACTGTGAGTGATTGTTCATGGTTCGTTCGACACGACTCATAATCTGAACGTAGCAGGGCGAAGTCCTGCGTAGTTCCGGGTGGTCAGAGCGAAAACCTGCGTAGCGATTTCCGGGGCGGCGCCTCCCGCGCAACCTTTTGGAACTACGCCGCTTTTCGCTCCCCTTCGCACCCTCTTGCTTCCAGCGATTCGGGTGGGGTGCCGGAAGTCCCGGAATTCTGCGGCTGCTTCCACGGCGACCTTCAGGTCATGCCCCTGAAGGTCGAGCCCAAAAGGCCTTCGATGGATTCGGTTGTTTCGGATATTGCGTTTATGGGGTGGCGGGGCTATATTGCCAGTGAAGCGAGAGGAGAGACCCATGGCCACCGCAGCAATGATGACCGTTCCCCCGTCCCGAGAGGAGGTGGAGCTCGCCCGCGCCTCCGGGCAGCGGTTGGCGCCCTTGGCGCGTCTGGGCCGCCCCTTGACCCTGCGGGTGCGCGACGCCGGCCAGGAGGAGACCATCGAGCTGCCGGCCGGGGCGGTGAAGCTCCTGGTCGAGATTCTGGAGGATATGGCGTCGGGCCGCGCCGTCACCATCGTGCCTCAGAACGCCGAGCTCACTACCCAGCAGGCGGCCGACTTCCTGAACGTGTCCCGGCCGTTCCTGATCCAGCTTCTGGAGGAGAAGAAGATTCCCTTCCGCAAGGTGGGGACCCACCGCCGCGTCCGCTTCGAGGATGTGCTGCGCTACAAGGAGAGGATCGACGCCGAGCGCCGCAAGGTGCTGGACGAGCTTGCCGCCGAGGCTCAGGAACTGGGCATGGGATATTGAGTCTTGGGGAGCTTCACGGCCTTTCTCGATGCCTCGGTCCTCTATCCGGCGCCGCTCCGCGACCTCCTTCTCGAACTCGCGGTCTCCGATCTCTATCGGGCCAAATGGTCGAACGCCGTCCATGAGGAGTGGATCAACGCGCTGCTGCGTACGCGCACCGATCTCAACCGGGAGCGCCTGGAGCGAACGCGCGACCTGATGAACGCGCACACGCGCGATGCGCTGGTCACGGGCTACGAGGACCTGATCGAGGTGCTGACCCTGCCCGATCCCAACGACCGCCACGTGCTGGCCGCAGCGATCAAGGGACGGGCCGATCTCATCGTCACCGCCAACCTCAAGGACTTCCCGGCCGAGGCTCTCGCGCGCTGGGGCATGGAGGCGCAGCACCCGGACGAGTTTCTGACCCACCAGTTCCATCTGTCGCAGCCGGTCTTCCTCAAGGCTGTGAAGACGGTGCGCCTGCGCCTCAAGAACCCGCCGAAATCCGTCGAGGAGTATCTCGACACGCTGCGGGCGCAAGGACTGCTCGCCACCGTCAATGAGATCGCGCCGTTCGATCAGTTCATCTGATAGGCCGATACGGAACGACCAATGGCATCGAAGAAGACGCTCAACGCCAAGAACCTGGAAGCGCTCGGCGCCCAGCGGCTCGCCGAATTGCTGATCGAGATCAGTACCGGCGATGCCGCCGCCAAGCGGCGTCTTCGGCTCGAGCTGGCTGGCGCTGAGAGCTCGGCCGAGGTCGCCAAGGAGGTGCGCAAACGGCTGATGACGATCAGCCGCTCGCGATCGTTCGTCGATTGGCAGAACCGGCGCGCTCTGGTCGATGACCTGGAAACGCAGCGCCGGGCCATTGTCGAGCAAGTCGCCAAGGCGGATGCCGTCGAGGCGCTCGACCTGATGTGGCAGTTCATGGCGCTGGCGAACTCGGTTTTCGCGCGCTGCGACGATAGCAGCGGAACGGTGATCGGCATCTTCCACGCTGCTGCCGCCGACCTCGGCGAGATTGCCCGCGCCGCCAAGGCCGACCCGGACAAGCTGGCGGATTGGGCCTTCGAGGCGCTGACCCAGAATGGCTACGGCCAGTACGACGATCTCATCGGCGCGCTGACGCCGGCGCTGGGGCAACAGGGGTTGGAACGCCTGAAGCAGCGTATGATCGCGCTTTCCAACGAGCCGGTTCAGAGGCCGCCTGTAAAGGAGCGGCGCGCCATCGGCTACGGATCGGGCGGCCCGATCTATGAAGATGAGATCGCCGAGCGCTCCCGTGTCAGCACTGTGCGCCTGGCGCTCATGGAGATCGCCGATGCCCAGGGCGACGTCGACGCCTTCATCGCCCAGTACGACGCGCAGACGCGGAAGGTGCCGAAGATCGCGGCGGGGATCGCCCGCCGGCTGCTGGCGGCCGGCCGCGCGGAAGAGGCGCTGCGGACGATCGAGGCGGCCGAGCACCGGCGAGGCGGCTGGCCGGATTTCGAGTGGGAGGATGCACGGATCGAGACGCTCGATGCCCTCGGTCGCGGCGCCGAAGCGCAGACCGCGCGCTGGTCGTGCTTCAAGCGCGCGCTCAGCGTCGAGCATCTGCGCGCCTACCTGAAGCGGCTTCCCGACTTCGACGATGTCGAGGCTGAGGAGCGGGCGCTCGATCATGCGGAGCGTTATGAGAGCGTGCTCCAGGCGCTGGCGTTCCTGGTGTCCTGGCCCGCCCTGGACCGAGCCGCGCGGCTCGTGACCCGGCGGGCAGGGGAGCTCGACGGCGACCATTACGAGATCTTGTCGCCAGCAGCGGATGCTCTCGCCGGCAAGCATCCGCTTGCCGCGACGCTCGTGCTGCGTTCAATGATCGATTTCACGCTCACCAAGGCCCGGTCCAGCCGCTATCGCCATGCCGCCCGGCACTTCATGGAGTGCGCGAGCCTCGCGGCCGCGATTAAGGACTTTGGCGCCTTCGAGACGCATGAGGCCTATGCGGCGCGCCTCAAGGCCGAGCATGGCCGCAAGAGCGGTTTCTGGAGCTTGATTTCCTGAAGACGCACCTGAGGGAAAACTCATCGTGCGCGTCACGACGATGACTGCCGATGCTTCGAATCTTGACTTGAAACCGCGGAGCACGAATACTTGACTTTGGCATGAGCGTCCGCAGGCGTATCAAACATAAGCGTTTTGCATGCGGCCATGTGGAATCAGATGCTTAACTTGCTTCCACGCCATCAAGTGGCGGAATTCTGGAAGCACTGTGGAAGCAAGAGGGAAGGAAATGGCGCGAAACTGCGCGAGATGTAGAGAAAGTAAATCGCGCGAACATAGGCGGTAAGTGGCGGATACTGCGGGGTATTTCGAAGAACAGAGAAAGTAATCGCGGCCCGTTCCATTTAACTCATAACCTGAAGG
>CAZNSP010000089.1:0-3276 GCA_964575795.1 uncultured Rhodobacterales bacterium | reverse complement strand
CGATTGCAGCCTAACCCCGAACCGGGTGAACAACCTCCTGAGACTTCACATCTAGGCTGGCGATCGCCGCACCCTCGGGGTCGACCGCGCCTTCGCCCATCATCGGTTCTTCCGGCGCCGTCTTGGTGATGAAGCCCGCGAACATCGCCGCGGTCTTCTTCCGGTCAAGCTCCGCGTCATCGTACTGGTCGAGCAGGAAGAGCCGCACCATGGCAGGCGCGACATGCGGCAGTCCCCGGATCTGGCCTGCGTCGATGGGCCGGTAGATGTGCAGGACGTCCCCGGCCGGGACGCGGACAGTGTCGGGCACCGCCAGCCGCTGATCCGTGCTGTCGCCCGGATGGCGGCGGCGGAAGTGATAGGCCACGCGCCGCCCGATCCCGTCGAACTCGATCCCGCAGCGGATGCGGTTGCCGTTGGCGGCTGTCTCGGTCTTCTCGAAGGGCAGCATCTCGGACTGCAGGAGTTGCAATTGCAGCGGCACCATCAGCCCGTCTTCGGCGCGTCGGGGACGCAGCCGGAGAAAACACTCGCCTGCCACGAACATTTCGCGCGCGACCATGGCCTGCAGCCCGTAGAAGTCGGTCAGCCCGTCCGCGTCGGCCTCGTCCGTCCATGCCAACCAGAGCTTCTGGACCCGATCGCGAAGGCCCGCATCCTCGATCAACGAGGACGGCTTGATCCCGTCGCCGACCAGGTTTGCGGCAAAGGCCTCGGAGGCATTCGCCGCATAGCCGTTGGTGACAACCAGTTCGCGGGCACGGGCCAGAAGCCGCGGACCGCCGGAGGCGACCAGCGCGTTGATGTTCTCGAGCGGCGGATTCCAGCCCTTGAGCCGTCGCCTCGCCATGGACCCTTCGAGCCGGGCGCGCACGGCTGCAGGGCTGCCGCTCGCCTGGCCGGGAATGGGGCCGCCGCGGAACCTGTCGAACAGCCCCATGCTCAGAGCCCCTTTTCCGTGATGACGCGCACTTGCCGCACGATCCGCCGCCCTTCGGCCGCCGCGATCTCGCGATCCAGCGCCTCGAGGGCCCGGTCGATCTCAGCAACCGAGCGGTAATCGACCGTCTTTCCGTCATAGCTGACCCGGGCCACGCCCGAGGCACGCTGTGCGGCCAACGCCTCGCGGCGGGCGCGGAGGTCCGTGATTGTCGCCATCTCGGCTCGCCTCTATCCTGCCTGTGCCCCATCCCGACCAGACCTGCCATGATCGACCGGATTGCCCGCCTTCGCATCGAGTTGATGCATATCGAGCCCTGCATCTGGCGTGAGCTCAAGGTCAGCCTGACCACCAACCTCCGCGCCCTGCACGAAATCATCCAGGCGGTGATGCCGTGGGAGAACCATCACCTCTATGACTTCCGGGTCGGCGACAGGGTCTATGGCGAGCACGATCCCGAGGACGCGGTGTGGGGCCGCAAGATTTATCAGGCCAAGGGCATGCGCCTCGGCACGCTGATCGATCGCGGTGTCACCGAGTTCCTCTACACCTACGACTTCGGTGACGACTGGCAGCACCGCGTCCTTGTCGAACACGTCGGCGCGGCTGATCCTGGCACCGATTATCCGCTGTTCATCGCGGGCGAGCGCACAGCGCCGCCCGAGGATGTGGGTGGCCCACCCGGCTTCATGGAGTTCGTCGAGGCCATCGCGAACCGTCGCCATCCGCAGCACAAGGACATGGTCCGCTGGTATGGCGGCCCCTTCAACCCGGTGGACTTTGGCGAACAAGAGATCGCGGCGCGCGTCCGCGATCTTGCCACCCGGCGCAAGGTTTCCCTCGAGGCCTTCGCCCGCAGCCGCGCGCTGCGACAGCAATAGTTCCTAAAGTCAGCCCATATAGGTCGAGCGCACAGTTCGGCGCCGCGTACCCTGTGGCATCCGAGGAAAACCCGATGGCGTTGGTCCACTCTCGGCCCGCATTGCGTCCCGGCCCGGGAACTGCCGTTCCAGATCCTGCCACCGGGCCTCCGACCAGCGGTCGACTCCCGCAATCCAGGCGGCGGCGCGGGCATAGACCCGGCAATCCAACGCCTCGTTTCGCTCGCGCAGCTTCTGCCATTCCAGCTTAGCGAAGCCCCGCTTGGTGCGGACCGTCACCAGCTGCTCGGCCACGACCTGCTTCAGCCATTCGCTTTCCACCCATGTCGGCAGATGGATTGTGCCGGGCGGGAAGGCAGCGTCCTCGGCGCGTTCCTCTGCCGTGGGCCGTTCCAGCCGAAGAAAGCGGTAGGTCTCGGCCTTGAAGGTCGACACCGCCACGGTCCAGAGCCGCGCTCCGCGCCGCAGGCGTTTGCCGCCCTCGGTCGCATCGACGAAGGTCGGACCCGACACCGGGCTCGAGCGGTTGAATCCCTCGACACCCTTGACCGGCGACACCTGCGCGAAGCCTTGCGCGCGCGACCAGGAATAGACCGCCGGGGCCTCGTAGCCCGTGTCGATGGCGAGCCGTGCGATCCTAAGATGTGCGCCGCGTTCATGCGGCCAGGACCTGTCCAGCAGCGCGGTCAGCTCCGACCAGGCATCGTGCCGATCCGGTCCGCCTTCGATCACAACGTGGTCGACCAACCAGCTTTCCAGCCCGCGACCCCAGGCCCAGACATCGACCTCGATCCGGTCCTTCTGCACATCCGCCCCAGCGGTCAGGAACAACCCGCCCGCAGGCACGATGCCTGGTTTCCATGCCTCGCGGCGGTCGGCCAGACGCTGCCAGTCGGGTGCCTCGCCGGTCTCCATCCAGGTCTCACCGAGGATGGTGTTCCGGAACGCCCGCATCGCCTCGTCGCTGCCCCGTGCCGCCTCATGCGCCCGCGCGATCCGCTGCCAGCTGAGCCACCCCACCGGCGAGTAGAGCGCCGAGAGGTGGTAGCCGACCGTCGCCGGATCGGTGGCGGTGGCGGTCGCGCGCCACTCGCCGCGCTCGAGCATCCGCGTCTTGTGGTGCTCGGCGATGGGCCGCTCGCAGCCCTCGCAGAGATACTCGGCCGTCTCCGGGCGCCCCTTCTCCCAGCGCAGGCGCTCGAACTTCAGCCATTGCATCGCGTCGCAATGCGGGCATGGCACGAAGAACCGGCGCTGATCGGAGGCCTCGTACTCGCGCTCGATCCGGGAGAGCCCCCGGATGGTCGGGGTGGAGACCAGAAACACCTTGCGCCGATGGGCGAAGGTCAGCGACCGGGCCTCGGCCAGCGTCACCGGGTCGCCTTCCTCGTCGGCCGAGGCCGGATAGGCGTCGACCTCGTCGAGGAAGATGTACCGCGCCGGGGTCGAGCGCAG
>CAZNSP010000088.1:0-3446 GCA_964575795.1 uncultured Rhodobacterales bacterium | reverse complement strand
TTCACCTGATCGGTCTTCAGCCCGCCGAACTCCTTGCGCCAACGATGGTAGGTGAACTGCGTCACGCCGATCGAACGCACCGCCTCGGCCACCGACCGTCCTTGCGACACCAACACATCGACCTGCCGGAGCTTCGCGACAATCTCTTCGGGCCTGTGCTTCTTCTGCGGCATTCCTTCGTCCTCCATCTGGCTCGAAAGCCTACTTCAGGGAGGACCACTTTTCAGGGGGCAGGCCAGTGCCATCCGGCGCGCCGTTACCTGCACCAACTTCAGCCGGCTTCGATACCTACCCGTGCTCCATCCTTCAATGTTTCCCAACCGTTCCCTTCGCGGACCATCACCATGCCCCAACCTTATGAAATCCTTCCGATCCTCGAGCAGATCGCGCGCGACCCATCGGCGATCAGCCGGGCGCTGATCGACCGGCTCGATCCGACGTTGAGATCGGGCCTTTCGGGCGAACTCATCCCATGTCTGGGGCAGCTCGACGGCGGCCGGATCGCGGCGCGCTGCTGTCCCGGCCTGACCCGGCAGCCGACCTCGCGCGGGTGGCGTGAGGCAGGCGCCGGAAATGCCGTTCCCGAGTGGACAGGAAAAAGCCGACCCGTGCGACGAGGCGCGGACGGGTCAGCTCGCGTCGGTCAGGTGTTGCGATCGGCCGGCAGAGGCGGACGGGCCGCATCCGCCGGACCGGAACGGGGCGAAACGCGGTCAGTCAGGCCACGAGACCGCCGCGGCGACCCTGGTGAGCAGCGCGCTGGAGTGCCGGCCGAGCACGGCATAGTCCAGCGCCTCGTCGCTCCAGAACGCGACCGACTGCTCGCCTTCGCTCATCACGCGCAGCGGAGCCACCGGCTTTTCCGGCGCATGCGCGGCAAGGACGACCGACAGCCGCTCCCCGTTCTGGTCCTGGTAGACGAAGAGGCCCGCCGGACCCTCGCTCGTGCCGACGAGACGGGCGCCCACAACCTCGAGCCCGAGCGCGTCGAGCTGCGGGCTGGCGAGCTTGCGGTCCATCTTGTCGGACAGCCATTCGAGCGCCGCCTCCATCTCGCCCGGGCGGAACTCCACCGGACGCAGGGTGTCGTAGGCGAAGATCTTGTGCGCGGCGAGGGCCTCGCTGACGTAGCCGGGCCGATCCTGCTGCGACAGCTGGCCGTAGGCGTCGTGCGAGAACCAGCCGATGGCGAAGATCGCGGCGGACGCGGCGAGCTGCCGCAGACGCGGCGAATGGAACAGGCCCCGTATCCGGCGTGCGGCCAGCCGGCGGGCGAGTTCGCGCTCCAGTGCCGCGGTGCGGATGTTCTCCGGTCCGGTGTCCATCGCCTCGGCCGCGGCGCGGATCAGGTTGCGGTGGTGCCGCCAGGAGGCGGTCGCCGTGCGCGCCGCCGCGTCGTCGGCGAGGCGGGCCTCGACCTCGGCCGCCGCCTCGGGCGACAGGCGGCCGTCGACATAGGCCTGCAGATCTGGGTCGAGCGCGTAATCGGGAACGGGATCGTCGGTGCGTTGCATGGCGCCCTCCTCAGGCGATGAGATTGATGCCGCCGCGCTTGATCTCGCCGACCAGCTTGCGCAGCGCCTCGCGGCCCCGGCCGAGGCGCGACATGAAAGTCCCGAGCGGGACGTCGAGGCTGCGCGCGGCCTCGGCATAGCTCATTTCCTCCAGCGCGATCAGCACGATGGGTGCGCGTTGCGCCTCGGGCAGCTTGTCCAGGGCGTCGAGCACCTGCTGCAGCTCGATCTGACGGTGCTGGGTCTCCGGGGCGACCGGCGCGGGCAGGTCCGGCGCCGCGGCCGCCCGGACCTGCGCGCGGCGGATCTGGCTGACATGGGTGTTGTGCAGGATGCGGAACAGCCAGGGCCTGAGCGCGGTGCCGGGCTGCCACGTCTCCGCGCGGGCGATGGCCTTGGTCAGGGTCTCCTGAACGAGGTCCTCGGCGGTGTCGCGGTCGCGCGTCAGAACCAGCGCGTACCGGCGCAGACTCTGGATATGGTCGTGCAGTTCATCCTTCAGCCCCATGTCGGCGGCCTCATGTCGATCTCTCCCTCGCTCGGTTGATGGGCGTCATAACGCGCGAGGCGCGGGGTTCATCCCTGGCCGCCGGTTTTTTCGACAGCGCCGCCCGATCGCGGAGGCGGCGGATGAATTTCGGCCGTCGCGCGTAATCCAAGCGAGCCCGACCGGACCGCGGCCCGCACGGCGCGTCCCGGCATCGTCATTGAAAGGAGTCTCGATGGGATCCGAACTGATCGTCCGACCGCAGCTGCCGGACCGTCGCCCGCAGGTTTCGCTGCCGGCGCGTGTCTTCGGAAACCGGCCGAAAACCGTCATCAAGCGCGGGACGCTGATCCTCGTGTCCGCGTTCGTGCTCTATTTCGGCGCTCTCGGGAACTGGATGCACCGCATCGACGCGGACCTCGACTTCATGCCGGCGAACCCGGTGGAGGGTGGCAGCCACGCGGTGAGCATGGCGGCCGCGCTGATCGAACGCGAGACCGTCGTCAACCGCTGGACGCCGAACGACCCGGCATTCTTCCCGACCGCCTTCCTCGACAACATGCCCAACTACCAGCGCGGCATCCTGCGCTCGGTCAGCCGTTTCACCATGGAGCTCGAGAACCAGATCGGGCGCCTGCGCGGTTCCTCGGCGATCGACCGTGACCTCGAGCGCGCGGTGGGGCTGCTGCAGTTTCCGACCGACGTCTGGATCTTCGACTTCGACCAGTCGTTCCTGCCGGTGCAGCCCGCCGAGACCCAGTACATCGCCGCGCTCGCCGCGCTGCAGACCTACAATCAGCGCG
Source organism: uncultured Rhodobacterales bacterium (assembly GCA_964575795.1). GTDB lineage: Bacteria > Pseudomonadota > Alphaproteobacteria > Rhodobacterales > Rhodobacteraceae > Amaricoccus. The sequence goes on along the minus strand of CAZNSP010000088.1, from coordinate 642 downwards.
TGGCGACGGGGCAGGCCGCCTTCGAGATCCGTCCCGACGCCCTGGCGATGACGATCGAGCGGATGGCCGACGAGCTGGGGTCGCGCACCGCCGTGCTCGACGACCATGTCAGCGCCGATCGTTTCATCGTGGACATGGTCGCGGACGACATCTTCTATTTCAACAAGGGGATGAGCTACGCGAGCTATCTCTTGCTGCGCGAACTGGGGCGGGACTTCGAGCGGGTCATCGCCAGCCAGGGGCTCCAGCGGGTCTGGGAACAGACGCTCGAAACCCTCCGGCAGGCGGCGCAGCAGAAGCCGCTCGTCGTTCTGAACGGCGCGGGTGCGAGCAGCTTCTTCGCCAATCACCTGCACCTGCAGGGCTTCTACCTCAAACGCGCGATCCTGCAGCTCGACGAAGTCTCCCGCGTGCTGCGCGCCAGCCGCTGATGGCATTCCAGGGGGTGGAACGGCCCGGGTGACACCAGGGCCGTTCCGTTGTGACCCTCGGGCGGGTCGTGACGGCGGCGGTCGACGCCTTGTCCCCGGGCGGGCGGGAGATAAGGTGCCGCATGACCGTCGCGCGCTGCGCGAGACGAAAAAACCGGGCCCATGGCAGGCTGTGTGGAAAGCCGGGCAAATCTGATAGGATGGCCGCCAC
>CAZNSP010000087.1:0-3744 GCA_964575795.1 uncultured Rhodobacterales bacterium | reverse complement strand
TGGCCAGTTCCACCGTCGGCTGGACGGCCAGCATCGGCCCCGGCGCCTGGTGGATCGCGAACCCGATCCAGTTGTTGCCCGCCTCGGTCGCGCCGACCTGCGCGGCCTTCATGAACACGATCCGCTGCGTGGGATCGCCGGGCGACAGCCGGTCCATGATCTCGCGCATGTAGGGCGTGCGCACCGTGCGATACCGCCCCGGTTCGGCCGAGGCGCGGCCCGAGAGCATCCGGTGCCGGTCCGCCCATTCCGAGACGGTCAGGTCCGGGTCGGGCCGCAGCCCGTTGCCCCAGGCGCGCAGGATCTCGCCCGCGCCGTCGAAGTCCGTCAGGCCATCATCGTCACCGGAAGTCGGGCCGGACCTCGGCGAGTTCGTCGAGGTGGGCGCGTACATGTTTCTCCAGGACCTTCTGCATCGCGGCTGGCTCCACGGTGATCTGCTGGCCCGTCGCGTCGCTGAACGAGGCCGAGAGCTCGGCCGCCATCAGCGCCGCCGCACGCGCGGGCCAGTTCACCCACGCGTCCCGTTCCTCCCGCGCCAGCCGGAACACCAGCGCCAGCGCGCGGGCCCGCTCGATCAACTCCCCCTTCAGCTTCTGGAGCCGGATGCGCCGCTCCTGCGCTTTCAGCACCTCGTTCGCGGTCTTCGCCTGCAGGAAGGTCGTGCCGCCGCCGACGGCCGGGACTGCCAGCCCCTGTTCACGCAGCGTGTCGCCAACAGCGGCCACGGCCGCCTCGGGGACGGGCTTCAGCTTCGGCGTGGGCGGCTTGCGGGTCTTGGACGGGTCGGTCGTCTCGGCACGTCTGGCGTCGCTGGCGGCCGCGTTGATGCTGCCGTCGGGATAGAGGACCAGCCGCTCGGCCGTCTTCGCCTTCTGGATCGCGCCCCGCGACAGCCCGACATGCGCGGCGTACTGGCGCTCGCTCATGCCCTGCATCGACGGCTCCGATTATCTATCGAAATCATGTTCTTATCGAGTTGATAAGCAGCGCGACCGGAGCGAACGTCCGTTCAGAAGGACGATGCAACTCACCAAGGAGCCATCACGATGACCACGCGCCTGAACCCGATCACCACCCCGCGCCACGAACTCCGCGCCGAGAAGGCGCGCCGGAATAAGGAAGCCGCGCTCGCGGCCTTCATCGGCAAGAAGGCCGAGATCGACGAGATGCTCGCCCGGCTGCAGACGCTGAGCGACGACCACTTCAACGCCCACCCCGACGAGATCAACTGGGGCCATGTCGGCACCCTCGAACACTACGCCAGCCTCCTGAAGCGCATCACCGACAGCGCCTTCGGCGAGGGCGAGCACGCCCGCTGATCTCCGGCACTGCCGGAACTCCCGCCGCGCGCCCTGCGCGGCTCGGGGTCGTAGGAGGCGCCGCATGACGCGGGCCCGAATACGGAGACGATCCCATGACCAAGCTTTCTGACACCCAAGCCATCATCCTCAGCGCCGCCGCACAGCGCGAGGACCGCATCGCACTGCCGCTGCCCGAGAGCCTGCGCGGCGGCGCCGCTGCCAAGGTGGTCGGCGCGATGCTCGCGAAGAACTTCCTGCAGGAGGTCGACGCCGACACGCGCAAGGGCGAGCTTATGTGGCGCGAGACCGGAGACGGCCACGGCGTCACGCTGGTTGCCACCGACGCGGGCCTTGCCGCCATCGGGATCGAGACCGAGGACGCGAACCCCGCGCCTGCGGGCGCGACGGACGCGCCTACCGAGGAGGCCGCGCCGGACACCCCCACCGTAGCCGAAACCGCGCCCAAGACGCGCACACCGCGCGAGGGCACCAAGCAGGCCACGCTGATCGCCATGCTGCGTGCGCCGGACGGCGCGACCATCGAGGAGATCATGGCCGCGACGGGCTGGCAGTCGCACACGGTGCGCGGCGCGATGGCGGGGGCGCTGAAGAAGAAGCTCGGGCTCGAGGTGACCTCGGAGAAGGTCGAGGATCGGGGGCGCGTGTACAAACTCCCCGCCGCCTGACGCGCCGGACCCCGACAAGCTGATGACCGCCGTCCCTACGGGGCGGCGGTCGATCATTTGGCGCTCCGCATCCGGATCGCCTCGAACACCCGCCGCAAGGCGAAGGAACGGGCGATCGAGACGACGGTGAAAATGGCGCCCATCTTCAGGTTCTGCGCCAGCGTCGTGTGCAGCCCGAAGATCGGGAAGATCAGGATCTGCGTCACGACCGCGACGCCGTAGCCGACGATCACGTTGGCGACGGACTCCACCAGCGACATGGTGCGCGACTGCTTCATGTCGCCGCCTCATCCATCGGCCAGCAATTCAGCCGCGAGAGTTCGCAGCGCATGCGCCGCAACCAGCGGGACCACGCCGTTGCCACAGAGGCGAAGCCGGTCCACCCGGTGGGCCAGCCCATCAGCGCCTCGACGAACAGCGGGTTCAAGGTCCGGCGCGGCTCGCAGGTATCGCTCCCAGCCAGCGGCGTCACCAGGACCTGGCGGCCAAGCAGGCCGTTCACCGGCGTGTTCGCCAATGTCGTCGCCCCATCCTTGTGGTCCCGCGCCGTCGGCGTCATCCACATCCCAGCCGCATGGGTCAGGTCTGCTGTCCGCCGGTTGCCCGCGCTCGGCTTGCAGCCGTCGTTCGCCATCGGCGTCGGCCATTCCCGCGCCAGCTGGTCCAGACCCTTTTCGTCCTTCCGCTCGCCACCCCGGCTGCGAAAGTTGTCGATCTGCGGCGTCGGCCAGAGCGCGGCCGTGGTCGCCAGGTTCATGCCGTGCTGCCCCGCCGCCTGCGACGGCGTCGGCTTCGTCTGCCGGTTCTCGTTGGCGCTGGCCCTCGGCGTCGGCCAGAGGCGCAGCAGTTCCGTCCGGTTCCCGCCACTCGACCGAGTGCCAGAGCAGGCGCGCGGGGTCGGCCAGTTCGTCTCCTTCTCGGATCGCGAGGATGAAGAGACGTTCGCGCTTGTGGGGCGCGCCGACTTCCGCCGCCGTGAAGAGGCCTGCCGCAAGCTTGTAGCCCATGCCGACCAGTCCGCTGGCGACTTCGGGGAAGCCGAGGCGGAGATGATGGGCGACATTCTCGAGGAAGACGAAGGGCGGATCGACCTCGCCGATGATGCGGGCGACATGCGGCCAGAGGTGGCGCGGATCGTCCGCACCCCGGCGCTTGCCCGCCACGGAGAACGGCTGGCACGGATAGCCCGCAGTGACGATGTCCACCGCGCCGCGCCACGGGCGGCCGTCGAAGGTGGCAACATCGTCCCAGACAACAGCCTGATCCAGGGACGCGTCTTCCATCCGCGCCACGAGAGTGGCTGCGGCGTAGGTTTCCCGTTCGACATGGCCCACAGCACGATATCCGGGGATGGCGATGGCGAGCCCGAGGTCGAGACCGCCCGCGCCGGAGCAGAGGGAGAGGCCGAACAGGCATGCGTCTCCGGCTCCGGAAGCGCCTCCGGAGGAAGGTAAAGCCAGGTCATGCATGTCACGCGGCGGTCTTGCGCTTTCGCGCGGGTTCTGGGGCGGCGTCGATTGCCGGGGCATCGGCCGGGGCATCCGTGTCGTCGCCCAGCCGCTCGGTCCTCACCTCGGCGAAGGTCCGACCGTCGCCGTCGAGGATTGCCTCGCGCCCCGTCTCGGCCTGCCAGCGCTCCACGGCGACATCGACATAGGCCGGGCTGATCTCCATCGCGAAGACGCGACGGCCGTTGGCCTCGCCCGCCATGATCTGCGAGCCGGAGCCCGAGAAGGGCTCGTAGCAGAGCCCGC
>CAZNSP010000086.1:0-3889 GCA_964575795.1 uncultured Rhodobacterales bacterium | reverse complement strand
TCCGGTCGAGCTCGGCGTCGTCGTACTGGTCGAGCAGGAACAGCCGCACCATCGCAGGCGCGATATGCGGCAGGCCCCGGATCTGGCCCGCGTCAATGGGGCGGTAGATGTGCAGCACGTCCGCCGCCGGCACGCGCACCGTCTCCGGGATCACCGCGCCCTGATCGGTGCTGTCGCCCGGATGGCGGCGGCGGAAGTGATAGGCCACGCGCCGCCCGATGGCGTCGAACTCGATCCCACAGCGGATGCGATTGCCGTTGGCCGCTGTCTCGGTCTTCTCGAAGGGCAGCATCTCGGCCTGGAGAAGCTGCAGCTGCAGCGGCACCAGAAGACCGTCCTCGGCCCGGCGCGGGCGCAGGCGGACAAAGCACTCGCCCGCCACGAACATCTCGCGCGCGACCATGGCCTGCAACCCGTAGAAGTCGGTCAGCCCGTCCGCGTCGGCCTCGTCGGTCCAGGCGAGCCAGAGCCGCTGGACCCGGTCGCGCAGATCGGCGTCCCCGATCAGCGACGAGGGCTTGATGCCATCGCCGACCAGATTGGCCGCGAAGGCTTCGCAGGCATTGGCGGCATAGCCGTTGGTGACCACAAGCTCACGCGATCGCGCGAGCAGCCGCGAACCTCCTGAGGCGACCAGCGCATTGATGTTTTCGAGCGGCGGGTTCCAGCCCCGCAGCCGACGCTTGGCCATGGCGCCCTCGAGACGGGCGCGCACGGCAGCCGGGCCGCCGGCGGACCGGCGGCGGAAACTGTCGAAGATGCCCATGGGTTCAGAGCCCCTTCGCCGTCGTCACACGCACATGCCGGACGATCCTGCGCCCTTCGGCTGCGGCAATCTCACGGTCCAGCGCCTCGATGGCCCGGTCGATCTCGGCGACACTGCGATAGTCCACGGTCTTGCCGTCATAGCTGACCCGCGCCACGCCCGAGGACCGCTGCGCGGTCAGCGCATCGCGGCGGGCGCGGAGCTCTGTGGCCGTGGCCATGGATCACCTCATGTAGCTCGAGCGCACCGTGCGCCGGCGCGGCGTCGTTCGGGATGGGGCGGATGGCGCCGTCGCTGGACCGGGCTCAGACCCGTCCTGCTTCGCCATCCCGAGCTGCGCTTCCAGATCGGCCCACCGCGCCTCGGGCCAGCGATCCGCCCCGAGGATCCACGCGGCTGCGCGGGCATACACCCGGATGTCCAGCGCCTCGTTGCGCTCGCGGAGCTTCTGCCATTCGAGCCGCGTGAAGCCACGCTTGCCCTTCACCGTCACCAGCTGCTCGGCGGTCAGCTGCTTGAGCCATTCGCCGTCCGCCCAGTCCGGCAGGTGGATCGTGCCGGGCGGGCACAGCGCGCCCGCCGCCTGTTCTTCCCTCGTCGGCCGGTCCTGCCGCAGGAAGCGATAGGTCTCGGCCTTGAAGGTCGAGGTGGCCACGGTCCAGAGCCGCGCGCCGCGCCGGAGCCGCTTGCCCGCGATGGTCGCGTCGACATAGGTGGGGCCGGTCACCGGGCTCGTCCGAGTGAACCCCTCGACGCCCTTCACCGGCGCCACCTGCGCGAACCCCACCTGGCGCGACCAGGCATAGACCGCGCTGGTCTCATACCCCGTGTCGATGGCGAGCCGGGCAAGCGTCATCCGCTGGCCAGACCCATGCGCCCATGTTCGCCCGAGCAGGTCGGTCAGCTGCTGCCAGCAAGCCGGATCGCCCGGTCCGCCCTCGAGCACGAGGTGATCGACGAGCCAGCTTTCGAGGCCTCGGCCCCAGGCCCATACATCGACCTCGATCCGGTCCTTCTGCACGTCGGCGCCCGCGGTCAGGAACAGACCGCGCTCGGGCACCGTGCCTGGAGCCCACGCCTCGCGCCGGTCCGCCAGCCGCTGCCAGTCGGGCGCCTCGCCGGTCTCCATCCAGGTCTCGCCGAGGATGGTGTTCCGGAACGCCCGCATCGCCTCGTCGCTGCCCCGTGCCGCCTCATGCGCCCGCGCGATCCGCTGCCAGCTGAGCCACCCGACCGGTGAATAGAGCGCCGAGAGGTGGTAGCCGACCGTGGTCGGATCGGCGGCCGTGGTGGTCGCGCGCCACTCGCCGCGCTCGAGCATCTGCGTCTTGTGGTGCTCCGCGATGGTCCGCTCGCAGCCCTCGCAGTGATATTCCGCCGTCTCCGGCCGCCCCTTTTCCCAGCGCAGCCGCTCGAACTTCAGCCACTGCATCGCGTCACAATGCGGGCACGGCACGAAGTAGCGCCGCTGGTCGGACGCCTCGAACTCCCGCTCGATGCGCGACAGCCCCCGGATCGTCGGGGTCGAGACAAGGAACACCTTGCGCCTGTGGGCGAAGGTCAGCGAGCGCGCTTCGGCCAGCGTCACCGGATCGCCTTCCTCGTCGGCCGAGGCCGGATAGGCATCGACCTCGTCGAGGAAGATGTAACGCGCCGGGGTGGACCGCAGCCCCACCGCCGAGTTCGCCCCGGTCATGATCAGGATGCCGCCCGCGAACTCCTTCGAAAGCATCGTGTTGCCCGCGTCGCGGGACCGGGCCGGTTTGACCCGCTCCCGCAGCTCGGGGCTCTCGTCGATCAGCGGGTCGATGCGCTGGCGCGAGTTCCGCTTGGCCAGTTCCACCGTCGGCTGGACCGCGAGCATCGGCCCCGGCGCCTGGTGGATGACGAAGCCGATCCAGTTGTTGCCCGCCTCGGTGTTGTGCGTCGGGATCCAGCCCTTCCCGCACAGAAAAAGGTGGCTCGGCGAGTCCACTTCGATGCAGCGCACCGGCACGCTCGGCACAGGCCGGATCGCGACGATGCGCCGGCGACGGCTTTTCCACGGCCGCCCGGACTCGATCGAGCGCATCCGGGCCCGCTTGCGCGAGAGCCGGAACATCGGCTCCTCGGCATAGGCCGTCCACGACACGCGCCAGTACTCGGCGGACGTCGTCGCGCGGCCGTCCCGCCCGAAGACCTTCCGGCGCGACCGCCCATGATAGATCGCGGGCTTGTAGCCGAGCCCGCGGAGCAGATCGACCATCGCATCGACGAGCCCCCGGTCGGCGTTCGAGAACTCGCAGCGCTTGCCGTCAGGTGTGATCGTGCCGTCGGAGTCCATCAACCCGCGCACCAGCTCGAGCCGCTGCGCGCGGCTCGCCCGCATGTACGGGAGCGGCACATGCTTGTTGTCGAGCACGTCAAGCTGGCGCAGCCGCGTCACGAAGCGTGATCGGAAGCATTCCGAAACCGACCCGCCATCCGCCCGCCGCGTTCGGAAGGTCGGATCGATCACCACATTGGCAATCCGGCCCTTGCGCCACGTCGGCAGCCGGAATTCGGCCTCGACACCGCAGTCGCGCAGATGCTCGACGATCTCGGCGTCATCCTCATGCACCGACACATGGTTCATGATCGACGAGCCGTCCCCAAGCCAGAGCCCGAGCACGTAAGGGTGCAGGATCAGATCCTGCTCCGGCATGTCGACCGCGCCGCAACAGTCGATGGCATAGCGCCTGCGCTTGCCCGCCGCCCCGATCGTCACGCGCCCGGCCATCTGTTCCGTGGTCAGCGTTCGCGCGACCGGCCGGTCGTTCGTGAAGTCCCACACCGGCCAGCGATGCTTTCCATCGGCGACGATCCGTTCGCCATCGTCGAAGACCACCTCGAAGCAGGCGCGGTCCTCGAGCACCGGCGACAGGCCCGTGACCCGGCAGATGCGGCCGCTTTCGTCGTAGAGCAGATCGCCCTCGGCGATCTCGCCCATGGTCGTCCAGCCAAAGGGCGTGGGCACCGCGGTGTCGAGCGCGAGCGGCGCGCCCACCTGGGCCGCCTTCATGAACACGACCCGCTGGGCCGGATCGCCGGGGCTCAGCCGGTCCATGATCTCCCGCATGTAGGGCGTGCGCGCAGAGCGATAGC
>CAZNSP010000085.1:0-3946 GCA_964575795.1 uncultured Rhodobacterales bacterium | reverse complement strand
AAGAAGAGGCCCCGGATAGCCGGAGCCTCGATCACGTTTCCACACAGCCTGCCGCGGCGCCCCCTTTTGCGTGCGGGGGGCGATGACGCCTGTCGCCGCTTGTTCGCGGGCTTCGCCGTCCTGTATGCTCCCGATGGCTGCGGATGTCGCAGGAGGGTGATCGATGCGCAACAAGGTGAACCTGTCGATCGAGGAGGCGGTTCTTCGCGAGGCGCGCGCGCTCGGCATCAACATGTCGCGCGTCGCCGAGGCGGCCATTGCCGATGCGGCGCGGATCGAGCGCAACCGGCGGTGGCGCGAGGAGAATCGCGCGGCGCTCGACGCCTATGCCCGCGAGGTGGCGCGCGACGGGTTGCCGCTCGCCCGGTTCCGCAGCTTCTGAGCGTGGCGCAGTTCGACGTTCACCGTCTGTCGGACGGTATTCTGGTGGTCGACCTGCAGACCGATCTGATCGGGCTCGACGCGACCCGCATCGTCGCGCCGCTGCGCGAGGAGGGCGCCTATGCCGCGTTCCCCGGGCTGACCCCGGTCGTCGAGATCGCCGGCCGGCGGTGGATCGTGCGGCTCCCCGAGCTCGCGGCGGTTCCGGCGGGGGAACTCGGCGAGCGGATCGGGTCCATCGCCCATGCCCGGGACGCGTTGAAGCGCGGGCTCGACATCCTGATCGACGGTTTCTGAGCGCGGGCTGCCGCCTCAGCGCGGGCTGAGCACGCGGTCTATGATGTGGACGACGCCGTTGCCGGCCTCGATGTCGGCGCGGAGGATCGAGGCGTCGTTGACGCGGAGGCGGCCGGAGGTACCGTCGACCTTGAGCGCGGTGCCGGCGGCGGTGGTGAAGTTGATGTCGCGGCCCTGCAGGAAGGTGCTGGTCAGCATGCCCGGCACCACGTGGTAGTTGACGAGCCGGCGCAGTTCCTCCTGGTTCGCGGGCCGCAGCAGGCTGTTGAGCCGGCCGGCGGGCAGCGCGCGGAAGGCCGCGTCGGAAGGGGCGAAGAGGGTGAAGGGACCCTCGCCCGACAGTTCCTCGGCGAGATCGGCGGCCTCGGCGGCACGGACGAAGGTGCCGAGGCCGGCGTTGCGCGCGGTGGTGAGCACGCCCGGCCCGGCGCGGCGCACGCCCCCACCGCCGGAGCCGCAGGCGGCGAGGCCGAATCCGGCCATGCCGAGGGTCAGGAATTGCAGGGCGGTGCGGCGATCCATGGGTGCTCCTCTGGTCTTGCGGATGACGGGGCGCACCCCGCCGCAGGCAGCGCCGGCACGTTAGGGGGCGGCCGGGAGGAGGTCAATTCGGGCCGCCTTCACGGGCGCGCGACGGAAGGCGCGGCGCGCGCAGCGATGGGCGGAAACGCGAAGGGCACCACCCTCAGGCGGCGCCCTCCCATGGTCCGGCGGTGCCGGATCAGTTCGGCAGGATGACCTGGTCGATGACGTGGATCACGCCGTTCGAGGCGACGATGTCGGCGGTCACCACATTGGCGCCGTCCACGGTCACGCCGGAGGTCGCGTCGATCTCGACCTCGGCGCCGTTCACGGTCGCGACCGAGAGCTCCTGGCCCGCGATGTCGGTCGACATCACCGCACCCGGGATCACGTGATAGGTCAGGATCGCGACGAGCTGGTCGCGGTTCTCCGGCTCGAGCAGCGACTCGACGGTGCCCTCGGGCAGGGCCGCGAAGGCCTCGTCGGTCGGCGCGAAGACGGTGAAGGGGCCTTCGCCCTTCAGGGTCTCGACGAGGCCGGCGGCCTGGACCGCGGCGACGAGCGTGCCGAAGGAGCCGGCGCCGACGGCGGTGTCGACGATGTCGGCTTCCTGGGCGAAGGCGGGGGCGGCGGTGCCGAGCGCGAGCACGGCGCTGGCGGCGAGCAGGTTCTTACGGATCATGGTTCGTCTACCTCTGATGGATTCGTTCAACGCCGATCAGTGGCGTCGCAGCCCTTACTTGGGGCAAACCATTGATAGACCACTGTAAAATTTGTGTATGGCCGCCTTGACCGCAGGGCCCGGCGCCACAAGCCGCGCCCGTCGCGCTGGTCCAGTCAAAAACAGTTGACCGACGGCGCATTCGCGATCGTGTCCTGAGGGCGGCAACAGCACTACTATGAGCCGCCGAGAGACGAGACGCGAGGAAACGCCATGCTGATCCGCAAGCCGCCGAAGTTCAGGTATTCCGATATCACGCCGAAAGCGGCCTGGCTCGACCGGCGCGGCTTCCTGGCCGCCGCCGGGGCGGGCGCCGCGGGGGCGATGCTGCCCGGCGCCGCATCGGCCCGGCTCGAGGCGGTGCCCTCGGCGTATTCGACCGACGATCCGCCGACCGCCTACGAGCATGTCACCACCTACAACAATTTCTACGAGTTCGGCGTCGACAAGGGCGACCCGGCGAAATATGCCCATACGCTGACCACGGCACCCTGGACGGTGAAGGTGGACGGGCTGGTCGGCCGGCCGGGCGACTATGCGCTCGAGGACATCCTCGCGCCGGTGACGCTCGAGGAGCGGGTCTACCGGCTGCGCTGCGTCGAGGGCTGGTCGATGGTGATCCCGTGGATCGGCTTTCCGCTCGCCGACCTCCTGAACCGGGTCGAGCCCGGGTCTTCCGCGAGATACGTCGCCTTCGAGACGCTGGTGCGCCCCGACGAGATGCGCGGCCAGCGCGGACTCTTCCAGCCGCTCGACTGGCCCTATGTCGAGGGGCTGCGGCTCGACGAGGCGCTGCATCCGCTGACCATCCTCGCGGTCGGGCTCTACGGCGAGGAGCTGCCGAACCAGAACGGCGCGCCGCTGCGGCTGGTGGTGCCGTGGAAATACGGCTTCAAGTCGATCAAGTCGATCGTGCGCATCAGCCTGGTCGAGGACGAGCCGCCGACGACCTGGAACCTGCAGGCGCCGAACGAATACGGCTTCTATTCCAACGTGAACCCCGCGGTCAGCCATCCGCGCTGGAGCCAGGCGACCGAGCGGGTGGTCGGCGGCGGGCTGATGGCGCCGCGGCGCGACACCGAGATCTTCAACGGCTATGCCGAGGAGGTCGGGTCGCTCTATGCCGGCATGGACCTGAAGCGGTACTACTGATGACGGCGGCGGCCAGGATCAACGGGGCGCTGCGGCGCGTTCCGGTCTGGCCGTTCTACGTGGTCGGCCTCGTGCCGGCGGTGGCGTGGTTCCGGCTGGGCTTGCTCGACCGGCTCGGCGCCGATCCGGTGCAGGTGCTGGAGCACGAGACGGGGCTGCTCGCGCTGCAGTTCCTGATCGCCGCGCTGGTGGTGACGCCGCTGCGCGAGATCACCGGCGTGAACCTGCTGCGCTTCCGGCGGATGCTGGGGCTGATGGCGTTCGCCTATGCGGTGCTGCACCTTTCGGTCTGGCTGGTGCTCGACCGGCAGCTCGACTGGCCGCGCATCCTCGAGGATCTGGTGAAGCGGCCCTACGTGATTCTCGGCATGGCGGCGTTCCTGATGCTGGTGCCGCTCGCCGCCACGTCGTGGGACGGCGCGGTGCGGCGGATGGGGGCCGCGGCCTGGCGGCGGCTGCACCTTCTCGCCTATCCGGCCACCGCGCTCGGCGCGGTGCATTTCGTCTGGCTGGTGAAGGCCTGGCCGCCCGAGCCGCTGGTCTATGCGGGAATCGTGGCGGTGCTGCTGCTCTGGCGGGCGCTGCCCCGTCGCCTGCGCCGCCGTCCGGCCGCCGCGGGCTGAGCGCCGGATGGGGCGGGAAAGGCCGGGCGCAAAAAAACTGTCACGAACCGCAATTTTCCGCTTGCACGTTCCTGCCGGGGCGCGTAATGAGGCCTCCACCGACGGCGGCGACACTCTCCGGACGTCGGACATCAGAGGTTCGGGCAGCTTGTTGCGCTCACTATCACGGCGCAAGAGTTGTCTGTTGTCTCTGGTCGCTCTTTGAAAAGTTATGATGATGAAGGGATATGCGGGCGGTTTGGTTTCGTTT
>CAZNSP010000084.1:0-4006 GCA_964575795.1 uncultured Rhodobacterales bacterium | reverse complement strand
GCCGCGACCGCCTTGGGAATCCCCTACGTGAGTCGGGCTCTCCGTGAGATGGTATTAGACGGCCATCGGCTGCACCGAATCTGCGCCAGACCCAACATTCCATGCCGATCCACACTCCCCGTCTCCACCAATTACCCAACTGGGTGGTCTGGTCGGTGCGCCGGCACGCGCCCGCGCGCGCTGGCGTCAAATCCCCTCGGGCTTCTCAGCGTGTCGGAACTGGCGATTCCGCACGCCACATGAACCAGGTGGGTACGAGGGCGAGAATGAATATCCCGAACACCACCATGAAGCCGTCCTGGAAGGCCGCGTTCGAGGCCTGGATAACCACGGTCTGCCCCAAGAAGGAGGCGGCGGCCGGCAGAAGCTGGGTGTCGGGCAGGCCCGTCGCATGCATCAGGCCGGCGACCTCGCGCAAAAGCTCCATCGTGGTGGCGTTGTCGCTGGTCTGCGTCGCGGCGAAGGCATCGGCGTGCAGGACCGTGCGCCGCTCGATGAACACCGTGAGCAGGTTGACCCCGAAGGCGCCCCCGAGCTGGCGGATGAAGTTCGACGCACCCGACCCCTGCCCCAGCAGGTGCCGGGGCAGGACCTTCAGCGACCCCGACGAGATCGCCGGGAACACCAGCCCCAGACCCACCCGGGAAATCACGGTCCACCAGGCCAGCGTCCAGAAGGTCGTGTTGATGTTGGCATCCGTCATCAGCCAGGACGACCAGGCGAAGATCGCCATGCCGATGCCGATCAGGATCGCGGCCGGAACCTTGTCCGAGAGCCGCCCGGCGACCGGAAAGACCAGAAGCATCACGATGCCCGAGGGCATCAGCAGAAGCCCGGCCTGCGTCGGCGTCATGCCCTGGATCTGCTGCACGAAGACCGGCAAGAGATAGGTCGAGCCGAACAGGCCCGCCCCCATGATGAACGAGACCACCGAGGCCGAGACGAAGGCGAAGTTGGCGAAAAGCCGCATGTCCAGCATGGGCTTGTCGGTGTGCAGTTCCCACAGCACGAAGGCCAGCGCCGAGGCGGCCGAGACGGCGAAGCCGAGGAGGATGATGTTCGAATCCCAGCCCAGACGCTGGGCATTCGACAGGGTGCTGAGGATCACGGCCAGAAAGACCGACAGGATTGCGACGCCCGGAAAGTCGAAGGCGGGAAGCGGGCCGTCGTCCTCGCGCCCCGGCAGGAAGATGTTGGACAGAAGGATGGCGATCGCGGCGAAGGGCAGGCCCAGATAGAAGACGAAGCGCCAGTCGAAGGCATCCATCAGCACGCCGCCGATCCAGGGCCCCAGCGCCGGGGCCAGCACCACGCCCACCCCGTAGATCCCCATCGCCGCGCCGCGTTTGTCGGGCGGAAAGACCTTGAACAGCATGATCATCGCCAGAGGCTGGACGATGCCCGCCGCGGCACCCTGGACGACGCGTGCAAATGTCAGGATGGTTTCGTTGGGGGCCAGCCCGCCGACCACCGACCCGGCCAGGAACACGCCCATCGCCACATTCATCGTCAGCCGCATCCCGAAGGCGCGGTCCGCCCAGTCGGCCAGAAGCATCGTGGCCGTCATGGCGGCGAGGAACCCCGTCGAGATCCATTGCGCCTGCACCGCGCTGATCCCGAAGGCACCCATCACCGCCGGGATGGCGACGTTCACGATGGTGGTCGAAAGCACCACCGAGATCGTGGCCACCATGATCGTGCCGGTCGCGAACCACTTGTAGGACGGGCCGAACCGCTCGAAATAGCCGTCAATCTGCGACGTCGACATAAAGTTCCACCATCATGCCCGGCCGCAGTTCCACGTCGCCTGCGTCGATCGACACGCGGATCGGCAGCCGCTGCGTGACCTTGGTGAAGTTCCCCGACGGGTTGGGGCTGGGCAGCAGCGCAAGCTGGCTGGTCGCCGCGCCGCCCATGCCGATCACCTCGCCCCGGAAGGTCCGGCCGGGATAGGCGTCCACGGTGATCCGGGCCTTCGACCCGACCCGAAGTTTCGAAAACTCGGTTTCCTTGACGTTGGCGTCGATCCAGACGTTTTCGGGCGCGTGGTACATCACCAGCCGGGTGCCGGGGGTGACGTATTCGCCGACATCGACGAAGGTCGCGTCGATGATGCCGTCGAAGCTGGCGGCAATCGTGCGGTGCGCAAGATCGATTTCCTTTAGCCGCCGCTCCGCCTCGGTCCCGTCGCGCCCTGCCCTCATCGAGTCGATCTGGGAGTCGATCACGGTGATCTGGGCCGCGTCAGCCTCGACGATGGCCAGATTGGCCCGGGCCGTCTCGATGGCGGCATAGGCCGCACGTTCCTGCTGCGTCGCAGTGGCCAGGGCTGCGTTCGCTTCTTCGAGCGCCTGTTGCGAGGATACATTGTTCTCGGCCAGTTTCGTCACCCGGTCATGTCGGAATTGAGTATTCTTCAGGACGGCCAGCGCGGCCTCATGATTTGCCTCGGCTGCCGCGATGCCGGCATTGGCCGCTTCCCGCCGCGCAGCAAGCTGTTCGTTCAGCATGGTCTTGCGGTTTTCAAGCTCGCCAAGCTGGGCATCTGTCGCTGCCAGCTTTGCAATGACGGCATCGAGTTGCGGCTGCGACGAGTCCCGGTCGATCGTCGCAAGAACGGTGCCCGCGGCAACCGAATCCCCGACCAGCACCGGAAGTTCGGTCACGCGGCCAGCGACTTCACTCGATACGGTCACGACGCTCGCTGCGATGCGGGCATCGTTGATATGGACCTGCGTGAACCGTGCGATGATCCAGGGTGTCCCCAGCGAGGCCACGACCCCGAGAATTGTCGCCATCACCCCAAGCCGGGTCCATTTCACCCGGCTGCGCCGTGCAGGAGGCTTTGGCAAATCCGGCACGGAGGTCTCGCCTGCTTCCTTTGTCTCGGGTGCTGCCGGTTTGATCTCATCCATTCTCGTCATTGCCCATCTTCTCCAGCCGGGATGCGATCCGCGCCAGGACGCGGGTCGCGGTGCGCAGATCATCCATCGGAACTTCCTCAAGAATTTTCATGCGGTTCTCTGCGGCGATCGCCTTCATCCTGTCCAGAATTGTCAGCGCGGGATCGGTCAGGACCAGTTTCTTGGCGCGCCGGTCCTCGGCGCTCGGGTGTCGCTCGACAAGCCCCATCCCTTCCAGACCGTCCAAGAGGCGCACCAATGTCGCCCCCTCGATGCCAAGGACGCGCGCGAGTTCGATCTGGGTGGCATCCTCATGCCGGGACAGTTCCAGAAGCACGCCCCAGCGCGCCTGCGACAGCCCGATGTGACGGAACTCCGCGTCCAGCCTGCGCTTCCACTGGCGCGACACGCTGGCGAGGGCGCGCGTGAAGGTCTCGGCCAGGTCCGGGGCAAGGGTCATCGACTCGGGCTTCGGGTTGCTTGCAAAAAGATAGGTAGCTAATTAATATGGATACAATTGTCTTTCAAGTCACATTCCTTGCCGGGAGAACATACCGTGTATGCCAGGATCCTGCTTTGCTATGATGGCTCTCGCGAAGGGCGGCTGGCCCTGCGCGAGGGCGCGCGGCTGGCCCAGATCACGGGGGCTGCCGTGACCCTTCTGGCGGTGGTCGAGACGGCCTCGGGAAATGTCTATGCGATCGGTGCCGATACCGTCGCCCTAGGCCAGCAGAAGGCCGACCTCGACGCGATCCTCGAGGAAGGCCGCCAGCGGCTGACGGCGATGGGGCTTGCGCCGCAGGTCCGCATCGAGTTCGGCGATCCGGTCGCGACCATCACCAGGGTCTCGGTCGAGACCGGGGCCGATCTCGTCGTCGTCGGACACCACCGGCACGGTTTCTGGACCCGCTGGCTCAACCGTTCGATCGCGGCCGAACTGGGCGACAGCCTGGGGTGCAGTCTGTTACTGGCCCAGAAGGTGGTCGAGGACGCGGAGCTGTTCCCGCCCCGCTGATCGCGCGCGAGGCTCCGGTCAGCGCAGGAAACCGCGGAACTGCCGCAGTGCGATGGCGAACATCACCGCGCCAATCAGCGCCAGCGCC
>CAZNSP010000083.1:0-4278 GCA_964575795.1 uncultured Rhodobacterales bacterium | reverse complement strand
GCGGTGTCGCCGCCGGTGGCGCGGTACCAGTCGCTCAGATGCTCGTAGTACTTGGACTTGCCGCCGGCCATCCAGAGGCTGCCGACATAGGCGCCCGAGGCGTCGGTGACGTAGAGGGCGAGATAGGCGCCGTCGCCGCCGTAATTGCTGAGCGTCGTCGTCAGGGTCACCGGCCGGGCCATGGCGAGGGCCGGCATCGTCAGCGCGGTGGTGAGCGCGAGGGTCGCGAGGAGTGATTTCATCGGATGGGTCCTTGTCCGGAAGGGGGCTGCGGCGCGGGTCAGTTCACCTGTACCTGCGGGGGCGTGCCGTTGCCGAAGAGGCCGTTCTGCGGCGGGGCGACGGTGCCGGCGGGCGCGGGATTGCGGGCGCCGCGGCGATCGTCGTCGTCATCATCATCATCATCATCGTCGTCGTCGTCGTCATCATCGTCATCGTCGTCGCCGCGCCGCGAGCTCTTCCGCCAGCGGCGGTCGTCGTCGTCATCGTCACTTGCGAGAACCAGCGGCAGCGTTTGCGGGCCCTCCTCGAGGAGCGCGACGACGGGCCGAAGGCCCCCGTCGGCCGGGGCCTGCATGGCGCTCCACGCCGGGACGCCGATGGCCGCGGTCAGCGCCGTTGAGGCGACGAGAAGCGTCAGGGTCTTGTTCATGGCAGGGTCTCCTTTCGTCTGCTGGCGGCAATCTGGAGAGCCGACCTGAGGGCATCCTGACGGACGCGCGATTCGCGCTTCAGCTTGCCGTCAGGGAGAGGGGCGCCGCCGGAACGAAAAAGGCCCCGCCGGTGAGGGCGGGGCCAGGTGGGCCGCAGGGACGGGCGGCCTTGGGAGGAAACGATCAGGTGATGTCGCCGGGACCGGGTTCGCGCTTGTCGCCGGTGACCATGGCGCGGGCGAGGTTCTCGTGGTGGCGGAAGGAGGCGAGCACCACGCCCCCCACATGCAGCGCGGCGAGGAACAGCATCAGGTTGGCGAGGGTCTCGTGAACCTCCTTCAGCGGACCCTCGGCCTCGCCCCGTTCGCCGTATTCGCGCCCGTCGTCGTCGGCCCAGGCGGGGGATACGATGGCCGGCAGGGCGGGCAGCATCGCCAGACGGGATTCGTCCTCCATGAGCCAGCCGGTGAAGGCGGTGCCCGAAAGCGTGACGAGCAGCGCCACGACCATTGCCGCGCCCGCAGGGTTGTGGCCGAGGTAGCGCCGCTCGCGCCCCCGGGCCATGTCGCCGAGATAGGCGAGCGTCTCGCCGGGGCCCTTCAGGAACTGGGCGAATCGGGCGTAGCGGCTGCCGACGAGGCCCCAGACCAGCCGGAACGCGATGAGGCCCGCGACGGTGTAGCCGGCGAGCTCGTGGAGGGGCTGCACCTCGTCCGCGGTCAGCCAGGCCGTCGCGAAGGCGGCGACGAGGCCCCAGTGGAACACCCGGACGAGGGGGTCCCAGACCCGGACCCTGCCGGTCGCGCCCGTGCCTGTTTGCGGGGCGTCATGGGTGGTCGCGTCAGTCATCATCGCCTCCCTCGCGATCTTGGTCCCGGTCCCGGTCCCGGTCGCGCCGATCGTCGTCGTCATCGTCCTCGTATTCGAACTCGATCACCTCGAGCGTGGCCGGATGGACCGTCACCTCGATCCGGCGCCCCTCGGCGTCCCGGCCGTCGATCTCGTAGCAGCCGTCGTCGATCTTGATGCGGCGCACGGTCCAGCCGTTCGCCTCGGCCAGCCGGGCGACGGCATCGCGCGGCTGCCAGTCGGCCATCGGCACGAAGCAGTCGTCGTCGGCCAGCGCGACACCGGCCGGGAACGCCAGGAGAAAGCCGAGAATTGGCAATGTCTTCCGCATCGGCGAAACTCCTCGTGCAACGCCTGTCTGCGGAAGTCATGCGCAGTGAAGCTGACGGGAGCCTGAAGCGACCGGCCGGCCCGCTTCAGGATCGTGTCAGGCAGGCGGATCATGGGGGCCGTCGGGCAAGGACGGGGACAGGGAATGCGCATCCTGCTGATCGAGGACGACACGGTGCTGGGCGCGGCGGTGCGCGACCAGATCGCCGCCGATGGCCAGTCGGTGGACTGGGTGACGCGACTCGATGCGGCGGGCGACGCCGCGCGGGCCGCGTCCTACGACCTGATCCTGCTCGACCTGATGCTGCCGGACGGGCGCGGCATCGGGTTCCTGAAGGGCCTGCGGGCGCGCGGCGACGTGACGCCGGTCATCATCCTGACCGCGCTCGACCAGGTCTCGGACCGGATCGAGGGGCTGAACGCAGGTGCCGACGACTATCTGGTGAAGCCCTTCGACCTCGCCGAGCTTTCGGCCCGGATCGGCTCGGTCGCCCGGCGTTACAGCGGCAACCCGAACCCGATCGTCACCCATGGCCCGCTGGAGATCGACCTGGTCGCGCGCAGCGTGCATCGCGACGGCCGGCCCGTCGCGCTGACGGCCCGGGAATGGGCGCTGCTCGAAGCCTTCCTCGCGCGGCCGGGGCAGCTCCTGTCGAAGGCGCAGCTTGAGGAAAAGCTCTATGCCTTCGACACCGAGGTGGAGAGCAACACGATCGAGGTCCATGTGAGCCGTCTGCGCAAGAAGCTCGGGAGCGCGATCATCGAGACCGAGCGCGGCATGGGCTACAGACTGGGCAAGCCATGATCCGGCCCACGAGCCTCGAGGCGCGGCTCGGCCTGTCCCTCGGCCTCGTGCTGGCGGTGCTGTGGCTTCTGGCCGCGACGGTCACGGCGGTGATCGTCCGGGGCGAGCTGGACGCGGTCTTCGACAGCGCGCTGCGGGAGACGGCGGAGCGGCTGATGCCGCTGGCGGTCACCGAGATCATCGGGCGGGAAGACGAGGACGGGGTGACGCAGCGGCTCGCGCCGATCCGGGAGCATGACGAGTTCTTCACCTATGTCGTCCGCGATTCCGAGGGGCGCATCCTGCTGCAGTCCCATGCGGCGGATCCGGCGGTGTTTCCGCCATGGGACGGGACGGGGTTCCGCCAGACCGCGACCCATCGCCTTTACAGCGAGGCGGCGCTGCAGGAGACGATCCGCATCACCGTGGCCGAGCCGCTCGCGCATCGGGCGTCGGTCGCGCGGGACATCCAGATGGGCCTCGGACTGCCGCTGGTGGTCGTGCTGCCGGTCGCGCTTGCGGCCATCGTCTGGGCGGTCCGGTTCAGCCTCGCCCCGCTGCGCCGGTTCCGCGCGCGGCTGGACGCGCGGGGCGCGCGCGACCTGTCGGAGGTTCCCGCCGAGGACCTGCCGGCGGAGATCGCGCCCCTGGCCGCGACGCTCAACAGCCTGCTGGCCCGGTTGCGTGCGGCGTTCGAGGCCGAGCGCAGCTTTGCGGCGAACGCCGCGCACGAGCTGCGGACGCCGCTGGCAGGCGCCATCGCGCAGGCGCAGCGGCTGCGGTCGGAGACCCGCGACGCGGTGGCCGAGGGGCGCGCGGCCGAGATCGAGGCGACGCTCAAGCGGCTGACGCGGGTATCCGAGCGGCTGATGCAGCTCGCACGGGCCGAGGGCGGGCGGCTGCGGATGGACCGGAGCGCGGACCTGCGGGCCGTGGCGCGCGTCGTGGTGGACGATCTGGGGCGGTCGGGGGCCCCGGGGCGGATCGTGCTGAACCTGCCGGAGCGCGCGGTGATGTCCGACATCGATCCCGACGCCTTCGCGATCCTCTGCCGGAACCTCGTGGAGAACGCCCTGCGCCACGGGGCGGAGGATGCGCCGGTGGAGGTGACGCTGACGGGCGAGGGGGAACTGGTGGTGGCGAACGAGGGTCCGGTCCTGCCGCGCGAGACGCTCGACCGCCTGACGGCGCGGTTCGAGCGGGCGGGGGCGGGCAGCGATGGCAGCGGGCTCGGCCTCGCCATCGTCGCGGCGATCGCGGAGCGGATCGGAAGCCCGCTGATCCTGCAGTCGCCGCGGCCCGGGGGCACGTCGGGGTTTCAGGCGTCGCTGCGGCTGCCCACCGACGATGCCCGCACGCGCGGCGATGGATGAGGGCGGCGGCGTCGGGGCGCCACGGGTCTCAGGGCTGGTGTTCCAGCGACCCGTCGCGCAGGTGGTAGAGCCGGTCGAAGCGGTCGTAGATCTTCTCGTCATGGGTGACGGCGACGATGCAGGCGTCCTGTTCGGCGGCGAGCCTGCGCAGGAGGTCCATCACGATGCCCGCACGCGTGTGGATCGGCATGGAATGTTGGGTCTGGCGCAGATTCGGTGCAGCTGATGGCCGTCTAACGCTACATTTTGGCGATCTTCGCGGGAGGTTGCCGATGATGAGCAGGGCGGA
>CAZNSP010000082.1:0-4409 GCA_964575795.1 uncultured Rhodobacterales bacterium | reverse complement strand
CTTGGCACATTGCGATGCCGTCGAGAGAGGGCGGCAACCACCCCATCTCGGCTGACCCCACCCACCACAGGAGAACACGATGGCACGAGCCCATGGGGCGCGGGCGCAGATGGCGCTTGCGTTCGAGACCGTCTATGGCACCGCGCCCGCCTCGGGCTATCGGACGGTGCCCTTTGCCAGCACCACGCTCGGCTCCGAGCAGCCGCTGATCGCCTCGGAACTCTTGGGCCAGGGGCGCGACCCGCTGGCCCCGATCAAGGACGCGGTCACCGCCGACGGCGACGTCGTGGTGCCGCTCGATGTCGAGAACTTCGGCCTGTGGCTGAAGGCGGCGTTCGGTCAGCCCACGACCACCGGCACGACGCCCAAGACCCACACCTTCCAGTCCGGCAACTGGACGATGCCAAGCATGGCCATCGAGACGGCGATGCCCGAGGTGCCCCG
The DNA here is from genome assembly GCA_964575795.1 of uncultured Rhodobacterales bacterium. Classification (GTDB taxonomy): domain Bacteria; phylum Pseudomonadota; class Alphaproteobacteria; order Rhodobacterales; family Rhodobacteraceae; genus Amaricoccus. The sequence goes on along the minus strand of CAZNSP010000082.1, from coordinate 3,965 downwards.
CTATGCCATGTACACCGGCTGCGTCTGCGATCAGCTGTCCTGGCAGATGGCGCGGTCGGGGCTCCTGACCGCGACCGCCCGGCTGGTCGCGCAGGGGGAAACCGTCGCGGCGGTGACAGCCGCGGGCACGCCGACCGCGCTGGCGCTGCAGCGCTTCGGACATTTCAACGGCGCGATCACGCGCAACGGCACACCGCTCGGCAACGTCATCTCCGCCGAGGTGACCTATTCCAACGGCCTCGACCGGATCGAGACCATCCGCTCGGACGGGCGCATCGAGGGCGCCGATCCCGGCATGGCCGCGCTGACCGGCCGGGTGGAGGTGCGTTTCGCCGACACCACGCTGATCACGCAGGCCATCGACGGCACGCCTTGCGAACTGGTCTTCGCCTGGAGCCTCGGCGCCAACGCCAGCTTCACCTTCACCGCGCACGCCGTCTACCTGCCGCGCCCCCGGATCGAGATCCCGGGCCCGCAAGGCATCCAGGCGACCTTCGACTGGCAGGCGGCCAAGGCCACCAGCCCCGCCCGCATGTGCACCGCCGTTCTCGTCAACACCGTCGCCACCTATTGAGAAGGCCCGCCATGCTGACCCTCGACCTCACCAACGCGCCGCAATGGTGCGACCTCATCCCCGGCGTGCGCGTCCGGCTCCGCCCGCTGACCACCGCGCTGATGGTCTCCGCTCGCGGCGATCCCGCGATTGCCGATCTGCCCGAGGGGGCCGCGACCGATGAAGCCGCCCTCGCCATGGCCAAGGCACTGGCCCGGCGCGCGATCCTCGCATGGGAGGGGATCGGCGATGCCGATGGCCATCCCATCGAGCCGAGCCCCGAGGCCATCGACGCGCTTCTCGACCTCTGGCCTGCCTTCGAGGCGTTCCAGACCCTTTACGTCGCCAAGGCCCTCCTGCTGGACGCGGAAAAAAACGGCTCTGCGCCCTTGCCGACTGGTCGCTCAGTGGGGGCGAAGGCTACTGCGCGGCCTGCGGAACAGCCTGTCCCGACTGCCCCGCACGGCTGAACCAGCCGCTGACGCTCGAAGGCGCGCAGGTCTGGGACCTCGCGCAGCGCCTCGGCGGGCAGATGCGCGTCATCCCCGGCGCGGTGATCGGCTGGGACATGGGGGCGGCGCTGGCTCTGGGCACGGCCCTCGGCATCTCCGCGCCCGCCATCGCCGAACTGCTGCCCGCCCTCGAGGCGGTGATGGTCCGCCGCGTGAACGAGCAGATCGCGGCGAACCGCGACTGACCCAATTCCAACCGGAGCTCCGATCCCATGGCCGAGAAACGCGTCTCCGTCCGGCTTGCGGCCGTGGGTGGCCGCCAGGTGCGCGCCGAACTGGAAGGCGTGGGCGAGGCCGGGGCGAAGGGCTTCGGCCGCCTGTCGCGCGAGATGGAACTTGCCAACACCCGGCTCGCGAGCTTTGCGCGCCGGGCCGGGATCGCGCTGGCGGCCGTCACGGCTGCTGCTGCGGCGGCCGGTGTGGCGATGGTGCGCTCGGGGCTCGCGAACATCGACGCGCAGGCCAAGCTCGCGCAGTCGATGCGCACCACGGTCGAGAGCATCCAGACCCTGACCTGGGCCGGGGAACTGGCCGGTGTCTCGATGGGGCAGATCGAGCAGGCGACGCAGCGCCTGACCAATCGCCTGTCGGAAGCGGCCAGCGGCTCGGGCGCGGCGGTGGGCGCGCTGCGGCGGCTGAACCTGACCGCGGCCGAGTTGCAGGCCCTGCCGCTCGACCAGCGCATCGTCGCCATTCAGGACGCGCTGGCCCGCTATGTGCCCGAGGCCGAACGGGCCGCTGTCGCCTCCGACCTCTTCGGGGACCGCGCGGCGCTGGCGTTTCTTCGCATCGACAGCGCGACCTTGCGGGACGCCGCGCGCGATGTGGAGGATTTCGGGGTGGCGGTCAGCGCGGCGGACGCGGCGCAGATCGAGCGGACAGGCGATGCCATCGCGCGGCTCAGCCTGATCTGGACCGGCCTCGTCAACCGCCTGACCGTCGCCGTCGCCCCGGCGCTGGAGACTGTCGCGACGAAGCTTGCCGATATGGCGCGGGCGACCGGCCCCATCGGTCAGGCGATCACAGCAGTCTTCGACAACCTCGGGCGGCTGGTCAGCATCGCGGTCACCTTCGCGGCCGTCATGGCGGGGCGCTGGGTCGCCGGGATGGCGGCGGCGGCGCTGTCGGTCCGGGGGCTGGCGACCGCGCTGGTCTTCCTGCGAGGCGCCCTGATCCGCACCGGCATCGGGGCGCTGATCGTCGGCGCGGGCGAGCTGGTCTACCAGTTCTCGCAGCTGGTGGCCCGGGTCGGCGGCGTGGGCGAGGCGTTTCGGCTCCTTGGAGATCTGGCGCGCGAGGTCTGGTCGCGCATCGGCCTGTCGCTGGATGCGGCCCTCGCCCGCATGGCGGCCGGGTGGGAGGGCCTGAAGGCGGCGGGACTATCGGCGCTGGAAGGCACCATCGCCGGGGTCGTCAGCTTCGGCGACCGGACGGCGGCCATCTTCCACGGCGCCTATGATGCAGCTGTGGCGATCTGGGGCAGTCTGCCCGGGGCCATCGGCGATTTCGCCTTCCAGGCCGCGAACGGACTGATCTCGGGCGTCGAGGCCATGCTGAATGCCGTCGTCACCCGCATCAACAGCTTCATCGAGGCGCTTAATGCAGCGCTGGCCCTCTTGCCGGAGTGGGCCACCGGCGAAGGTGGCCTGCGGATCGGCATCCTGGACCCGGTGGAACTGGGGCGCATCGGCAATCCCTTCGAGGGGGCTGCAACGGCTGCTGGCGCGGCTGCGGCGGATGCCTTTTCGGCGGCCCTCGCACGCACCTACCTCGAGCCGCCCGACCTTGGCCTCGGCGCCATGGCCGACGATGCCCGCGCTCGGGCCGACGGCTATCGCGAGGCGGCGGGGATGCTGGCTGACGCTGCCGGTCGGCCGCTCGCCAGCTGGCAGGCGCTGAAGGATGCCGTGACAGGCACGGGGACCGAGGCCGAGACAGCGCTGGCGGATGCAGCTGCGTCAGCAGATGCCCTCACGGCCGGGCTGAATGACACCGCTACCGCCGCCGAGGGTGCTGGCGGCGCTGCACGCGACGCGGGGGCGGCTGTAGCCGAAGGCGCGGACACCGCCCTCACGGGCTGGCAAGCCGTCACCGCCGCACTCGCCGACTACGCCGCGAAGGCGCGCGACATTGGCGGGGACGTCGGTAGCGCGCTGGTCGGGGCCTTCCAGAGCGCCGAGAATGCCATCGGTGACTTCGTGAAGACCGGCAAACTCGATTTCCGCGACCTGGTCACGTCCATGATCGCCGACCTTGCGAAGCTCGCCGCCCGACGTTTCATCCTCGGCCCCATCGCCAATGCCCTTTCCGGCGCGCTGGGAGGCGCGGGTGGGATTTTCGCGAACATCCTGCATGCCGGTGGGATGGTCGGCGCCCCGGGCCCCGGCCGGATGGTCCCGGCGCTGGCCTTTGTGGGTGCCCCGCGCATGCATTCCGGCGGCTGGGCCGGGCTACGACCCGATGAGGTGCCCGCGATCCTGCAACGCGGGGAACGGGTTCTGTCCCGGCGAGAGGCGGCAGGTTACCGCCAATCGGGTGCCTCCACCATCAACGTCACGATCAACGCGCGCGACGCCGAGAGCTTCCGCCAATCCCGGACGCAGGTCGCCAGCGACATCGCCCGGGCCGTGTCGCTCGGGCGGCGCGGCATGTGAGGATCAGACATGGCGTTTCACGAGGTCCGGTTTCCGGACAACATCAGTCGCGGGGCACGCGGCGGTCCCGAACGGCGCACGCAGATCGTCGAGCTGACAAGCGGAGCCGAGGAACGCAACGCGAGCTGGGCCAACAGCCGTCGCCGGTATGACGTGGCCTACGGCATCCGCCGCGCCGATGATCTGGCGGCGGTCGTCGCCTTCTTCGAGGCCCGCAACGGCCGCCTCCACGGCTTCCGCTTCAAG
>CAZNSP010000081.1:0-4840 GCA_964575795.1 uncultured Rhodobacterales bacterium | reverse complement strand
ATCAAGCTCATGACACGCCGGATCGCCCGATTCAGGGACTTTTGAGTCAGACTCTCAGAGCCGCGAGTTCTTGCGCAATTTCCGACACTTGCCGATCCCGGCGAAGCGGCCCCACTGCGCACGATCTGTCGGGATTGCGCAGCGTTTTTCGGCCTCGTGCTTCCATAATGCTTCCAAACGGCCGAGACCTGATTTTCCGGTAGCACGACCATCAGGCGGCAGTGAGCGACCAGAAGCCGAACTTCCTGCCATGTTCCTCCTTCAGCCGGGCGACGTAGGCGTCGTGCGTCTCGAACGCGCCGAAGTCCGGGATGTCGCGCGCGAGCCGGGCGCAGGAGACTAGGTGCTCGGCGGCATAGCGGTACCGCTTAGCCCGTGATCGGGTGAGCGTGAAGTCGATCATCGCGCGGAGCACCACCGTCGCGGCCAGCGGCTGACGCTCTGACAGGGCCTCCGCCGCGGGGGCGAGATACTCGTAGTGATCCCCATCGATCTCGTCGTGCCGGGCCACGAGGAGGTCTGCCGCGCGATCCAGCGCCGGCCAGTCGAGGAAAAACTGCAGGGCGTGAAGTAGGCTCGGATAGGCCACGGCGTGCGCCATCGCCCGCTCCTCTGCCTCGATGTCGTCGAAGTCGGGCAGCCGCTTGAGATACGCCCGCAGGTAGCTGTCGGAGAGCGTACGCTCGAAGCACTCCCACCGGAACGCCTGCGCCTCGTCGCCGCGACCCAGCCCCTCCAGCGTTTGCAGGCGAATGTCCTGCCAGGCCAGCGGAACCCGCAAGCCGTCGCAGAGTTCCGCGCGCTCGAGGAACTCCAGCGCCTCACCCGCCCTGCCGGCCGCCAGCAGACGCTGCGCGATCTCGGCTGCGATCTGCGGCACCTTGCGGGTCTTTGGATCGTACTGAGCGATGAAGCCGTCGACGTCGCCCTGCGCGTCGGCGATGTCCTTGAGCGCCATGGCGACCGTGCTGGCGCGCTCGCGCGCCCGCATCTCGTGCTCGTAGGTGGTGCCGCCCGGGCCCCAGCCCACCGCCTTCCATCGGTCCTTCGGCGGCACCGGCACGGGCGAGCGACCGAGGTCCTCGGCCATCAATTTCAGGGTCGCCAGTCCCTTGTCGCCGAGCGCCGGGGACATGATGCCGATCAGGCCGTCATACTGGCCATAGCCGTTGTCCTGAAGCGCATCCAGAACAGCGTCGGCGAGCGCCTGCGGGTCCGGCCGGACCTTCGCGGCGAGATGGCCCAGATCTGCGCAGGCCTGGTGGAAGATGCCGATGACGGTGCCGCTGGAGTCGTCGCAGCGCTGGAAGACGGGCGTGGCGAGCGCCATGAACCGCCACATGAGCGCCAACGCCTCGTCCGGATCGGCCGGCGCGATCTGCTCGACGATGGCGCGCCGCTGGGTTTCGAGATCCGTGACGAGCGCCTTGCGGTTCTTCCAGGTGATGAAGCTGCGGGCGCGGGCGATGCTTGTCAGCCGCTTGGTGATCTCCCGCGCGGCCTCCCTCGGGCTCTGGGCCCCCGCCAGTGCCATCCGCAGCTTGCGCTTGGCCGCCGCGTTCCCGGTGCTGACCTCGATCAGCAGTTGCGCCAGACGCTCTGCGCCCAGCGCTTCGAGGTTCTTCGCATTGAGGGTGGTCTTCGACGCCATCGGATCGCCCGTTTCTTTTCCCCGAGCCTAACAGCAGCCCGCGGGCACCGGAACCTGCGTTCTGATTCGCGCGGCTCGTCGATTTCCCGCACCATCGCGCCGAAACGCCTTGCGCGGAAACGCGAGGCATTTCCTTTTCCTTCGGGTTTTCAATGTGTTAGTTGACTGTCGCTCGCGCTTCAGCACTGTGGAACGGCGAAAGAACCACCGAAGAGTGCCATGCCCAGGATCACCAAACGCCTCGTCGACGCCGCAGAAGCCCGCTCCGCCGAATACTTCGTCTGGGACAGTGAGATCCCTGGCTTTGGGCTGCGGGTGCTGCCGAGCGGGCGCAAGGGCTACGTGGTCCAGTACCGCGCCGGACGCCGGTCCCGGAGGATCAGCCTCGGGCCCAGCACGGTGCTGACATGCGAGCAGGCCCGCAACCGCGCCATCTCAATCGTCGCCGCCGCGCGCAACGGCGCGGACCCAGCCGCCGAGCGGGACGCGGGACGCAAGGCGATCACGGTGAAGGAGCTGGCGGAGCGGTTCGACAAGGAACACATCGCGATCCGCGTGAAGGCGAGCACGGCCAAGGAGTATCGCCGGAACCTCGAACGCTTCATCCTGCCCGCGCTCGGCCAGCTCACGGTCACGGGCATCACCCGGGCGGACGTGGCCAAGTTCCACCACGACCTCCGCCACATCCCCTATCAGGCAAACCGCTGCCTCGAAGTGGTCTCGAAGATGTTCAGCCTCGCCGAGATGTGGGGCCTACGTCCGGACGGCACCAACCCGCGAAAGCACATCCGGAAGTACCCCGAGGAGAAGCGCGAGCGTTTCCTCAGCGCAGCGGAACTGCGCCGGGTCGGCGAGGTGCTGCGCGAGATGGAGGCGGAGGGGATCGAACTGCCCTCGGCCATCCTCGCCGCCCGCATGCTGATCCTGACCGGCTGCCGCCTGAACGAGATCATGACGTTGCAGTGGACCCACGTCGATCTGGCCGAGCGCGTCCTTCGCCTGCCGGACTCCAAATCTGGCGCCAAGATCGTCCATCTAGGACAGCCCGCCGTCGAGCTGCTCCGCGACGCCCATCGCATCGAGGGGAACCCGTGGGTCATCACCGGTACCCTGCCGGGAAAGCGCCTGAGCGATCTCCAGCCCTTCTGGCAGCGCGTCCGCGCCCGCGCCGGCGTCAAGGACGTCCGCATCCACGACCTGCGCCACACCTTCGCGTCGACGGCAGTCGCCTCGGGTCAGGGCCTGCCCATGATCGGCAAGCTGCTCGGCCACACGCAGGTCCAGACAACAGCCCGCTACGCCCATCTCGCGGCCGAGCCTGTGCGGCTGGCGGCGGACGCGGTGGCGCAGAACCTCAGGCAATCCTTGGGATAATCGCGCTCCGCCACGTCCCTTTTCGATTGATCGCGCAGTTCCACAAGGCTACCCTCCAAGAAAGCCCAGAAATTGGGCGCGCACAGTTCGCGTGCGCGCAGGGCTTGGCGGGAGCGCAATGTGGAGAGGGACAAGGCCGAACTACGCTGGGGAATCGAGCAGCGCCTCGAGTTCATCGAGTTCCGCCTGTTCTGGGAGGGGCACGTCAATCGCATCGACGTGATGCAGCAGTTCGGCGTCTCGGTGAACCAGGCATCCTCTGACCTGAACCGCTACATCGCGCTGGCGCCGGACAACATGGCCTACGACAAGAGCGCGCGGACCTACGTCCGCGGCCCAGACTTCGACTGCAAGTTCCGCCCGCCGGACGCAGCGCACTACCTCGCCCAGATCCGCCTGGTTGCCGACGATGTGCTGGAGCGCGAAGACTGCTGGATCCCTGACCTGCCACCCTACGCATCCGCCCCGACGCCGGTTCGCGGCGTTGAGCCGGTGACACTTCGCTCGGTTATCGGCGCCATCCGCCGGTCCGAGGCGATCGAGGTGAAGTACCAGTCCCTGTCTAGCCCCGAGCCGCGGTGGCGCTGGATCGCGCCTCACGCCATCGCGTTCGACGGGTTCCGCTGGCATACGCGGGCGTTCTGCCTGACCGACGATTGCTTCAAGGACTTCCTGCTCTCACGAATCCTCGACATCCGCGGATCACGGGAAAGCGAAACGTCGGCCGACGAAGATCGCGACTGGCATTCCGAGGTCACCCTGGAGGTCGGCCCCCACCCTGACCTTTCGGAGACGCAGGCCAAGGTCATCGCGCTCGACTACGGCATGCGGGCCGGCAAGGTGAGGATCAAGGTTAGGCGCGCGCTCCTCTACTACGCGCTGCGACGGCTCGGGCTCGATACGGACCCCGCGGCCAGGAGACCGCAGGATCAACAGATCGTGCTGCTGAACAGGGAGGCCATCGATGCAGATCATCGATAACACCTCCCAGCTTCTAGGAGATGACCTCAAAGCTTCGATTGGCCGCGGCACGCGTCTGCGGATCGCGGCGTCGTGCTTCTCGATCTACGCATTCGAAGCCCTGAAATCTGAGCTTTCGAAGATCGACAGCCTGCAATTCATCTTCACGGCTCCAACATTTGTGCCGACAGAGGTGACCGACCGCGTTCGGAAGGAACGTCGGGAGTTCTTCATTCCCAAGGCGCGACGGGAAAGCGGTCTTTATGGGACCGAATTCGAAATCCAGCTTCGCAACAAGCTCACCCAACGCGCCGTCGCCCGCGAATGCGCCGACTGGATCCGGAAGAAGGCCAGATTTCGTTCCAACACCACAAAGTCCCCGATGCAGCAATTCATGCATGTTGCAGGGTCTGCGGATGAGGTGGCCTACATGCCGATCAGCGGCTTCACGGCCGTGGATCTGGGCTACCAGAAGGGCGATGCAGTATCCAACTTTGTAACGCGCTTCGATGATCCTGCGCATGCCAAGATGTATCTTCAGCTTTTCGATCAGATCTGGTCGGACCCGGACAAGGTGAAGGACGTCACCGCCGCCATTTGCGAGCACATCGAGTCGGTCTACCAAGAGAATTCGCCCAAGCGCATCTACTTCATGATGCTCTACAATATCTTCGAGGACTTCCTCGACGAGGTCGACGAAGATGTCCTGCCAAACGATCTGACAGGCTACCAGGAAAGCGTGGTCTGGAACAAACTCTTTAACTACCAGAAAGACGCCGCAACGGGCATCATCAACAAGCTAGCAGGCTGCTGAAAAAGGTCGTTGCCCGCTGCTCTGGCGGGGTGAGGATCCGG
>CAZNSP010000080.1:0-5154 GCA_964575795.1 uncultured Rhodobacterales bacterium | reverse complement strand
TCCCCAAGCCCGCAGCGCGCCGCCAGGGAATTTCCACAGCATTCGCGACACGACCACTCGGCTACGAGATATACACTCAGGCGACCACGGACTGCCCGGTTTTGTGGGAACGGTTGATGGCCGTCGGCGCGCCCCTCGGCCTGAGCTTCGGATCGGTCGCCTCGATGGAGATCCGCCGGATCGAGGCGGGCATTCTCGACAGCGGCACGGATTTCGATCTGACCATGAACCCGTGGCAAGCAGGGCTCGGCGCTTTCGTCGATCTGGAAGCCAACGACTTCATCGGCCGCAAGGCTCTGCTGACGGCCCCGCGCGGCAGGCGCCTTCTTGGCCTGACCTGCGGGGGGGGTCCGGGCTACCGCCGGCCCATATGCGATGGGGATCTCGTCGTGGGCCATGTGACCGCGGGCGCGCGCTCGCCCTTCCTTGACTGTGGGATCGGCTATGCGCGCATGGCGGAGGACGGTGACTGGATTGGGCGAGAGCTGACGGTCCATTCCGACGACGAGACGGCGCTGTCATGCCGGATCACCGACCTGCCATTCCATGATCCGCACAAGCGCATCCCGCGCGGGCTGGATCGATCGATACCTTGATTGCCGCCCGCATCGGCATCGTCGACCTCCCGGAACGCGATCCCCTCAGATCTCCCGCGCGAACCGACGGATGCGGCCGACGATGTGGATCTCGTCGGCCGTTCTTTCGCATTCGGGGTCGTGCCTGTTGCCGGGGATGACGCGCACCGCGGGCGGGTCGCTGTTCGGGATGTGCTCGAGCCGCTTGACCCGATGCGCCAATTTATGCGGGGTTGATCCACATCAACTTGCCGGAGCGACGGCGTTGATATTTAGTGACAACTCCAGAGTCGCTGCAAGTTTGGTACTCCGGCGCAGGCGCTGTGCCTGCCGCTGAGCGGGGCAATGGAAGAGTGATCGAGACACCTGACCGGAGAACGAAGATGTCCAGAATTTCCGTGACTTGGGCTGCAGGATTCGCCGCCTTATTGGGCCTTGTCGGGGCGCCGGTCGCAGCGCAGGACGGCGGCTGGAGCTACAGCGCGACCGCATACCTCTGGGCCACGGACACGACCGTGACGGCGGACACCCCGTTCGGCGAGGTCGAGTCGGAGCTGAGCTTCAGCGACGCCGTGCAAGATCTCAAGTTCGGCTTCATGGGGACCTTCGAGGCGCGGCGGGGACCTTGGGGATTGCTCGGGGATCTCGTCTATTTCAACCTCGAGACCGAAGGCGCGCCTCCGGGGCCGGTCTTTTCCAGCGTCGTGACCGATGCCAAGATAGCGGCCATCAGCGGTTATGCCCTGTACCGCGTCCAGGAGGATCCGACATTCTCGCTCGATCTCGGCGTCGGTTTTCGGGTCTTTTCGGGTGATACCGACGTCAAGCTGGTCGGGCCGGTCACGGAAAAGTTCAACGAGAGCGAGACCTGGGTGGACCCGCTGGTCGCGGTGCGGCTGGGGGCGACGTTCAACGAGAACTGGTTCGGCACCCTGGCGGCGGATGCGGGCGCGACGAACGACACGCGCAGCTACAATCTCCTCGCCACCGTCGGCTACCAGCTGAACGAGAACTGGGCCTTCCAGGGGGGCTGGCGCTACCTGAACGCCCGGTGGGACACGGATCTCGGGCGAAACGAACTCGAGTTCTCGGGACCGGTCCTCGGGGCGACCTATCGGTTCTGATGATGCGCTGTAGCGGCACACGTCGGCGCGGGTGCATCTTGGTGCCGACATTCCCTGTCCGCCCGAGGACTTGGCGGGAACTCTGACGGATGGTGCCTCGCGCTGAACCTCACCCTGATACGCCGCTGAAGGGACGACGTCTCCCGGCGCCGCCCGGTGCTGCCGATCTTCCGCCGTCCCCTGCTATGCCGCAATCCTCACCTGATGGGTCTGCAAAGGAGTGCCAGATGCCAAATGCCAACCTTCACTTCGTGCCACGCGCATCCGGCTATCGCGCCGTCCTTGCTACCACGTGCGCAGTGATCGGCCTCATGGTCGCAGTGTCCGCATCGGCGCAGCAGGCCGCGCCCCCCGCCCAGCCGGGGATCGGCGCGGGCGACGCCGGGCTGTACCATTCCGACCCCGACGCCCTGGGCCGGGTGTTCCCGACGCGGCCCGCCTACTCGCCGCATGTCAATCGCAACTTCCCCACGCGCCCGCTCTTCGGGGATACCCATCTGCACACGGCGGTCTCGCTCGACGCGGGCGCGGCCGGGGCCCGGCTCACGCCCCGCGATGCCTACCGCTTCGCCCGCGGCGAGCAGGTCACCGCTTCGACGGGCCTGCCCGTCCAGCTGTCGCGACCGCTCGACTTCCTCGTCGTCGCCGACCACTCCGACCAGATGGGGTTGTTCCCGCTGCTCGATTCCGGGGACCCGAGGGTCATGGCCGACCCCACCGGGCGGCGATGGTATTCCCTCATGCAGGAGGGGCGGGGGATGGAGGTTGTGGTCGAGATGGTCGAGGCCTTCAGCGCCGGCTCGATGCCGCCGGCGCTGGATGTCGTGCCGGGCACGGCCCTCTTCCGCTCCACCTGGGAGGACACGATCGCGGCCGCCGAGGAGAACAACCAGCCGGGGCGCTTCACCGCCTTCATCGGCTATGAATGGACATCGGCGGGCGCCTACAACATCCACCGCAACGTCATCTTCCGGGATGGCGCCAGCCGCGCGTTGCAGGTGGAGCCCTTCACCACCATGCCGCCGGCCGGCAGCCCGCGCGAGTCCGACCTTTGGCGCTGGATGGAGGATTACGAGGCGCGCACCGGCGGCCAGGTGCTGGCGATCCCGCACAACGGCAACCTCAGCAACGGCCTGATGTTCGGGTTGCTGCAGCCCTTCACCGACCTCGAACTCGACCAGGACTATGTCGAGAACCGCGCTCGTTGGGAGCCGCTCTACGAGATCACCCAGACCAAGGGCGACGGCGAGACCCATCCGTTCCTGTCGCCGAACGACGAGTTCGCCGACTTCGAGACCTGGGACAAGGGCAACCTCGACGTGAGCCAGGCGAAGGACCCCGAGATGCTCCAGTCCGAATACGCCCGCTCCGCCCTGCGGCGCGGCCTGCAGCTGGAGGCCGAGTTCGGCACGAACCCGTTCCGGTTCGGCATGGCCGCCGGCACCGACGCCCACACCGGGCTGACCGCGGTCGAGGAAGACAACTTCTTCGGCAAGGTCACCACGATGGAGCCCAACCCCGAGCGGCTGACGCGCCCGTTCCTGCATAACGAAGCCACCGGTCTGACCGTCATGGAGTGGGAGGTCGCGGCCGCCGGCTACACCGCCGTCTGGGCCCGCGAGAACACCCGCGAGTCGATCTTCGACGCGATGAAGCGGCGCGAGACCTACGCCACCACCGGCTCGCGCATGATCGTGCGACTGTTCGGCGGCTACGACTTCGTGCCCGAGGACGCGCACAGCCGCAGCCCGGCGATCATCGGCTACACCAAGGGCGTGACGATGGGCGGCGAGCTGCACCGCGACGACGGAGGCCGCGCGCCGACCTTCCTTGTCGCCGCGCTGCGCGACCCGATCGGCGCGAACCTCGACCGCTACCAGATCGTCAAGGGCTGGATGGACGCCGACGGCGAGACGCACGAGATGGTCTATGACGTGGTCTGGTCCGACGGGCGCGAGCCCGGCGCCGACGGCAAGCTGCCCCCCGTCGGCAGCACGGTCGATGTCGCCAACGCCACATGGATCAACAACATCGGCGCGCCGGAACTGATCGCCGTCTGGCAGGACCCCGACTTCGATCCCGAGCAGAAGGCCTTCTACTACGGTCGTGTTCTGGAAATCCCGACGCCGCGCTGGACGGCCTATGACGCGCGGTATTTCGGGACCGAGCCGCTGCCGGGCACACGCCTCGAAGTTCAGGAGCGCGCCTACACCTCGCCGATCTGGTACAGCCCGAGATGATGCGTCTGCTGACGACTCTCGCCGCCGCCCTCGTCCTGGTCGCATCGGGCGCCGTCGCCCATGAGGCCGCAGACGCGGGTGGCGGGTTCGTCACCGGGCTCCTCCATCCTGTCCTCGGTTGGGACCATGTCGCGGCGATGGTCGCAGTCGGGCTCTGGGGGGCCTTTCTCGGCACACCGGCGGTCTGGGTGCTGCCGGTGGCCTTCCCGCTCGTCATGGCCCTCGGCGGCGCGGCGGGCGTGGCGGGCGTGCCCTTGCCAGCGGTCGAGACCGGCATCGCCACCTCGGCGGTCGTCATCGGCCTTGCCGTCGCGATGGCCGCGCGTCCGCCCTTGTGGGTGGCGGCGGTCGTGGTCGGTTTCTTCGCCGTCTTCCACGGCCACGCCCACGGCGCCGAGATGCCGCAGGCCGCCGATCCGCTGGCCTATGCCGCGGGCTTCGTCATCGGCACCGGGCTTCTCCATCTCGCCGGCATCGGCTTCGGGGCGCTCGCTGGGTCGCGCACGGGGACGTTGGCGGTGCGCACTGTCGGCGGCCTGATCGCGCTGGCCGGGGTCGGTTTCCTGACCGGTGCGGTGTGAGACAACGCCGTCCATGGGCCGTTCTGCCCGTGGCGCTGGCGGTGCCCGACGCGGCGGCGGCCCATGACGCCTTCGGCGATCTCGGCCCCTTCTACGCGAACCTGCTGCATCCCCTCGCCGATCCGGCGCAGGGCCTGCTGATCGCCGCCTTTGCCGTGCTGCTCGCCCGGCAGCCGGTCGGCACGGTACGCCCCGCCTATGCGGCCCTCGCGGTCGCCGGGGGGGCCGCCGTGTTGCTGGGCGCCTTCGTGGCGCTGGATCCGCTCGATCCGCGGCTGACAGGCCTCGTCGCCACGGCGATCGGGTTGCTGGCCCTTTTCGGCATCGCGCTGCGACCCTGGCCGGCCGTCGCTACCGCGATCGCCATCGCCGTCGTCGCCGGGCTCGCCATCGACCTGCCGCCGGAGCCCCGTACTGCGAGCCTCGCGGCCACGGGCGCGCTCCTCGGGATGCCGCTGGCGGCCCTTATCGTCTGGGGCTTCGTCGACGAGGCGATCCGACGTGTCGGCCCGACGGCGGGAGCCGTCGCAGGCTCGTGGATTGCGGCTGTCGGGATCATGACGGCCGCGCTTCCCGCGAGCTAGGTGTGAAGTCTCAGGAGGTTGTTCACCCGGTTCGGGGTTAGGCTGCAATC
>CAZNSP010000079.1:0-5552 GCA_964575795.1 uncultured Rhodobacterales bacterium | reverse complement strand
GGGCAAATCCGTCGGGGGCCGCCCCGGTGCCGTCGCCGCGCCACAGGAAGAACCCCGCCGCGACAACGGCCAGCCCCGCGATCACTGCCAGAACGGAATTGAAGCGTTTCATCTGTCCCTCGCCCGACCGGAAACCGGCATTTCAACAAATTCGCCGGGCCGCCTTGACCCCAGGGGGAGGCGACGCTACCTCCCCACTCACGTATACCGACCGGATGGTACAGTTCTGATGAAGGAATCGCAAAGCGCGCGCCGGAATGCAAGTCCGCGGATCCTTGCCGCGGCGCGTGCAATTGCCGCGCGCGATGGAGTTGCGCACATCTCGTTCGAGGCGGTTGCCCACGAAGCGGGCTTGTCGAAGGGGGGTGTCCTCTACCATTTCCCGACCAAGCGCGACCTCATGGCGGCGCTGCTGAAGGAGATGCTGGCCGAACACGATGCCCTGGAGGCGGGCCTGCCGCAGGATGCGCGGCACCGCACGCTGCGCCGGCATCTGGCGTCGCTGAGCACTCTGGACACCGCGGACTCGGACCTGTCGATGTCGATCCTGGCGGTCGCAGCGGCGGAACCCGACCTTCTCGACCCGCTGCGGCGCGCGCTGGAGGCCGATCTCGCGCGCATCGAGGCCGAGGCGGCGGACGCAAACCTCTGCCGTCTCATCTTCTTCGCGCTTCAGGGGCTGCGTTTCCATGCCCTGCTTTCGCTTCCCGGTGGCGAGCCTGCCGTTCGCAGGCAACTCGGCGAGACTGTAACGGAGATGATCGAAAATGCCTATTAAAGGCAAACTGGGTGCAGTTCTGGGGATCGGAGCCGTGGCGGCTGTCAGTGCCTTCCTGCTTGTCGTTTCCAGCTGGCAGATCCTCGCCCAGGGAGAGACGGGGCCGGCCGCAGACGCGGTTGCGGAACCACAGGGCGCGGCGGATACGGCGGTTGTGATGCCGGTCGAACTGACCCGCGCCCTGGTGCAATCCGAAACCAGGACACGGTCCTTTGCCGGCTCGGTCGAGGCGCTGCGCACGGTCGATCTGGCCTTCCAGATTTCCGGCCAGATTGTCGAATTTCCCGTGATCGACGGCGCCCGTGTGCCGGCCGGCGGGCTGATCGGCCAGATCGAAGAGGCCGATTTCCAGCTTGCGCTGGACCGCGCGCGCGCCTCCTACGATCTGGCGCGCAGCGAGTTCACCCGCGCCTCGGCCCTGTCGGATCGCGGGTTTGCCACCGACGCGCAGCTCGACGCTTTGCGCGCGCAGCTCGCCCAGGCCGAGGTGGCGCTGCGCCAGGCGGAACGGCGTCTGACCCAGACCGAGGTGCGCACGCCCTTCGACGCCATCGTCGCCCGCACCTATGTCGAAGCTTATTCCAACGTGACGCCCGCCCAGCCGGTCGTCCGCCTTCAGGACGTGTCCGAACTCCTGATCCGCATTTCGCTGCCCGAGGATCTGGCCGCCGTGGCCCGCGTCCAGCCCGAGCTGTTTTCGGTGACGGCCACCTTTCCGGCCGCGCCGGGCTATCGTCCGACGCTGGCGCCGCGCAGTTTCGCGGCCGAGGCCAACCCCTCGACACGGACCTTCGATATCGAGTTCAGGATCGTCGGCGACATCGACCCGCGCATCCTGCCGGGCATGACGGCGAACGTCGCGGTTGGCGAAAGCGACAGCGGCCCGACGCAGGCGGTGACGCTTCCCGTCTCGGCGGTGGACACGACCAGCCGGGCCAATCCGACGGTCTGGATCTACAATACAGAGGACGGCACGGTCACCCGCCGCGATGTCCGGCTGGGCCTGCCGCGCGACAACCGGATCGTCGTGCTGGAGGGGCTGGAACCGGGCGAGACGGTGGTCGCAACAGGCTGGTGGCGCCTGCGCGACGGGGCGCGGGTGGCGGTCGTCGGCCTCTGACGTCCGACGCCTTGACCGCCATCCAACGAACGGCACAACGGGAGAATGACCGGCATGGCATCGGAAACGGTTGGTGCAGCACGCATGAGCATCGCGCGCGGCGCCATCCGCCGCCCCGTTGCGGTCTGGCTTGCGATCCTGTTCTGCCTGCTCGGCGGGTTCTGGGGGCTTGCCAGTGTCGGCCGGCTCGAGGACCCGAGTTTCACGCTCAAGACCGCGCTCGTCTTCGTGCCCTATCCCGGCGCGACCGCCGAGGAGGTCGAGGAAGAGGTCGCCGATGTCATCGAGACCGCGCTGCAGCAGATGCGGCAGCTTGACCGCGTCGAGTCGAAATCCATGCCCGGCATGGCGCAGATCACGGTCGAGATCGACATGCGCTACGGGCCCGACGAGATCCCGCAGATCTGGGACGAGATGCGCCGGCGCATCGGCGACGTGCGCGGCGAACTGCCCGCCGGCGCCCGCGCCCCGATCATCAACGACGATTTCGGCGATGTCTATGGCCTGTTCTATGCCGTGACCACGCAGGGCCTGACCCCCACCGAGCAGCGCGATCTGGCCACGCTGCTGCGGCGCGGGCTGGTGACGGTGGACGGCGTGGCCAAGGTCGAGGTCCAGGGCCTGATCGAGGAAGAGATCACCATCGCCATCGACCCGGCCCGCCTGGCCGGCCTCGGCCTGCCGCCCGACCAGCTGATCGGCGTGATCGCCAGCGAGAACCAGGTCTTCGCCAATGGCGAGGTCACCGCCGACACCGCGCGCATCGCGCTGTCGGTGCCGCAGGGCTATGCCACGGTGGAAGGGATCGAGGCGCTGCGTCTGGGCGCTGCGGGGCAGGTCGGGCAGGCCACCGTCTATGACCTGGCCACCGTCAGCCGCCACGAGGTGGAACAGCCCCGCCAGATCATCCGCGAGAACGGCGTGCGGGCCTTCACCATCGGCGTCTCGGCGCTGACCGACCGCAACGTGGTGGCCGTCGGCCAGGCGGTCGAGGCACGGCTGGCCGAACTGGCCGGCGCCTTGCCGGAAGGCACCGAGCTGATCCCGATCTACGAACAGCACAAGGTCGTGGACGAGGCGGTGTCGAACTTCCTCGTCGGCCTGTTCCAGTCGGTGGCCATCGTGGTCGGCGCGCTGATGGTGACGATGGGCTGGCGCGCGGGCCTTGTGGTGGGCGCCACGCTGGGCCTGACGGTGATGGCCACCGTCTTCTTCATGGCGGTCTTCGGGATCGAGATGGAGCGGATCAGCCTTGGCGCGCTGATCATCGCCATGGGGATGCTGGTCGACAACGCCATCGTCATCGCCGAGGGCATGGTGATCGGCATGGCGCGCGGGCAGACGCCCGAGGATGCCGCCGCCGAGACCGAAAGCGCCACAGGCATTCCCCTTCTGGGCGCGACGGTCATCGGCATCATGGCCTTTTCCGGCATCGGCCTTTCGCCGGACGCGACGGGCGAGTTCCTGTTCTCGCTCTTTGCCGTGATCGGGATCTCGCTGTTGCTCAGCTGGATTCTGGCGGTCACGGTCACGCCCTATCTGGGCAAGCTCTTGCTGAAGGCTCCGCGCGAGGTGTCGGCCGATCCCTATCGGGGGTGGCTCTATCGGAGCTATCGCGGGCTGCTGCACGGCTCGCTGCGGGTCCGCTGGCTGGTCATGCTGGTGATCGTGGGGATCACCGTCGCCTCGATCATGGCCTTCGGCCAGGTCAAGCAGGCCTTCTTCCCGGCCTCGAACACGCCGCTGTTCTACGTGCAGTTCCAGATGCCGCAGGGCACCGACATCCACACCACCGACCGCGCCATGCAGCGGCTGGAACAGATGGTCATGGCCGAACCGGATGTGGTGGCCGTGACGACGCTGGTCGGGCGGGGGGCCAGCCGCTTCATGCTGACCTACAACCCCGAACAGGCCGACCCCAGCTATGGCCAGCTGATCGTGCGCACGCGCGACGCCCTGGTGATCCCGGAATTGGCGGCCCGGCTGAACCGCGAGCTGGCGATGGAGTTCCCCCACGCGCTGGTGCGGACCGAGGAACTGGTCTTCGGCCCGCCGGCGGGGGCTGCGGTGGCGGTGCGTTTCTCGGGGCCCGATCCGCTGATCCTGCGCCAGCTGGCCGACGAGGCGCTGAAGATCTACGAGGCCGCTGGCACGATCATCGACCCGCGCACCGACTGGCGCCAGCGCGAATTGCGCGTCGTGCCGATCGTCGATGAATCGCGCATGCGCCTGACCGGCGCCACCCGCCAGGCCATCGCTGACACGGTGCAGTTCGGGACCTCGGGCCTGCGCGTGGCGGCGCTGCGCGAAGGCGATGCCGAGGTGCCGATCTACCTGCGCCTGCCCGAGCCCCAGCGCGACGGCATCGACCGCGTCCAGGACCTGCCGGTCTGGTCGGCCGGCGCAGGGGCCTATGTGCCGATGTCCAACATGGTGACACGGATGGAGGTCGAGCTTGCCGAGGCGCTGATCCACCGCCGCGACCGCGAGCGCACGATCACCGCCGAGGGCGGCAAGCGTCCCGATCTGACGGCGGACCAGGCCTTCCGCAGCGTCCGCGCCCAGATCGAGGCGATGGAGCTTCCCCCCGGCTACCGGATGGAATGGGGCGGCGAATTCGAAAGCTCGCAGGATGCGCAGGCCTCGCTCGGCAGGCAGTTGCCGCTGGGCTTCCTGGTGATGCTGACGATCTCGATCCTGATGTTCAACAAGGTGCGCCAGCCGCTGATCCTGTGGCTTGTGGTGCCGATGTCGGTCACCGGGATGGTGCTGGGGCTTCTGGCCAGCGGCCTGCCCTTCACCTTCACGGCGCTTCTGGGCTTCCTGTCGCTGTCGGGGATGCTGATGAAGAACGCCATCGTCCTGGTCGAGGAGATCGACCTGCGCCGCGCCGCCGGGGCGGCGGATTACGACGCCGTGGTGGATGGCTCGGTCAGCCGTCTGCGCCCCGTGGTGCTGGCGGCGGGGACGACGATCTTCGGCATGCTGCCGCTGCTGCCGGACGCCTTCTTCGCCTCGATGGCGGTCACGATCATGGGCGGTCTCGCCTTCGCCTCGGTCCTGACGCTGCTGGCGGTGCCGGTGCTCTATGCGATCCTGTTCCGGATCCGACGGCCGCGCGCCGGTGCCGACCAGGCCACCCCTGCCGGTGCCGTCGCCTGACGACATCCGGGGGGCGATCGAAAGTCGAGGGGCCGCGCCAGGGACAGGCTGGCGCGGTTCCCGCCCGCGTCCGGGCGGCCTCTCATGCGCCGGGGGCCGCCGACGCGGCCGCGAGGCCGGCATCGGCGAGTTGCTCGAGGTCCGGCAGGTCGCGCAGGGATGTCATCCCGAAGGCGGCAAGAAAGGCATCGGTGGTGACAAAGGTATAGGTCTGAACCGCTCCGGGCCTGCCGGAGGCTCTAACAGGCCGCTGAATTAGAGCGTTTCCCGATCATTCTGGTTCATAGCCTGCTGCGGTGTGTATCGGCTCTTTGGAATGCCCCCTTTAGGCTCCCAACCGTGAACCCATACTCCGCAGCCTAAGTATCTGTTGTCGTTGGAGAAATTTGGTAGATGCTGGGGTCAAGGTTCGGCGCCTACGGAGGGTCATCGGGCGCGATAACGTACAGGATCTTTCGCACATTGCCGCGCGAGGCGGCTCCTTTCAGGATA
>CAZNSP010000078.1:0-5790 GCA_964575795.1 uncultured Rhodobacterales bacterium | reverse complement strand
TCGAGATAGGGTCCGGGCACGAGTCCTTCGTGCCGGACGAGGGCCAGCAGGCCCCGGTCGGTCATGTGCATGGGATTACCGGAGTAGCGAGAGGATCAGGATCAGTGCCGCGACGGCGAGGCCGATGCGCAGACGGTGGGCGAAAGCCTGCCGTGGATCGGAAGGCTCGCAGCGGAGGGAGCGCGCGAGGCGAATGAGCTCATTCATCGGCGTCGCCCTGCTTCGCGCGACGCAGGCGGGCCAGCAGCACTTCGATGAAGGCCGGGCCGAAGACACCCACGAGATAGGCGGCCGAACCCGCCGCTCCGCCCGCGGGGATCGCCTCTGGCGGCAGGCTGAGCCAGGCGGTGATCACGGCCATGGAGAGGCTGCCCATCCCGGCTGCGATCAGCCCGCCAAGCAGGATGTGTCGGAGCGCGTCGCGCAGCCGCATCTTCGTGGTCAGCGCGTTGGTCGCGCCGCCGAGCGCGCCCCAGGCGGCGAGGATCACGGCGGTCGAGGCCGCGAGCTCGCGCAGGACAGCGGCCACAAAGCTGCCGGTGTCGTTCATCGTCGGATCTCCAGAAGCGGGATGGAGGTGATCGAGCCGAGCCGCTCGAGGTCGAGCGTCACGTCGAGCACGTCGGTGTCGAAGCGGACCGGCACGTCGAACTCGAAGCCCGCGGTGATCGCGACGCCAGGGCCTGGCGCGGCGTCGAAGGTGACGAGGCCGGTCGTGGTGTTGACCGACCAGCCGGAGGGCTGCTCGACGCCTGACAGCGCGATGCGCACGGTTCCGGTCACCGGCTTCGCGATGGCGCGTGTCCAGGACTGCGCGCCGGAGGTGTAGCGCTTGACCAGCTGAAAGGCGGTCGTCGTGCCGTCGCCTGTGCCGATCGCTTGGTCGGTGGGCGACGGCGTGCCCGAGGGCAGGCAGGACTTGTGGTCGCCCCAGTCCTTGAAGCGGAAACCGTGCAGCCGCCCGTTCCGCGCTTCGAAAAAGGCCACGACCGCCGCCAGATCGTCGGTACGGCGGATGCCGTAGGCGACGTCGTAGCGGCGGCGCGAGTTGGCCCAGCTGGCGTTGCGTTCCTCGTCGCCCGAGGCGAGCTCGACGATCTGGGTGCGCCGTTCCGGCCCTCCGCGCGCGCCGCGACTGATGTTGTCGGGAAACCGAACCTCGTGAAACGCCATCACATGCCCCTCCGTCCCAGCGAGACGGCGCGGGCGATGTCCGCGGCCACCTGTGTCCTTGATTGGCGAAAGCTCTCGGCGTCGCGGGCCATGATGGTGACGTTGACGCCGCCGCCCGCGCCGTAGCTCTGCGCTTCGCGCCGCGACAGCACGCGCTCCCCGCGTTGCAGGATCGCGGGCACTTCGTCGTGGCGTAGCCCCGCCATGCCGCCGCCATGCATCCGGGGCGCGGCGGCGAAGGCCATGGCCGGGACCATGCGCGAGGGCCCGGCAGAGCCGACCATCCCGCCCGCATGCAGGACGTTGGCAAAAATACCGCCCGCGCCGGAGAACACGCCGGAGAGCGCATTGGCGATCGGCCCGAGGATGAACCGTCGCGCCGCGAGCTGGGCGAGATCGGCCAGCAGCGAGGTGACGAGGTCGCGGAAGTTCAGCTTGCCGGTCTTCACGAACTGGCCCACCGCGTTCTCGGCCGACTGGAATGCGCCGACGAGGCTCTGGCCGATGTCACCGCCGATGTCGCGGGCCTTGCTGGCGTAATCCGACAGCGCCGCCGTGACCGCCTGCCACCCGGTGACGGCGGCCTCGGTCGCGGGCTCCGCTACCGCAGCAGCAGCTCCGGCCGCAGCACCTGCACCCGTGGCGGCGCGTCCGGCTTCACCAAGCGCCGTCTCCAGGCGCTCGGCCGCAGCAGTCGTCTCGGCCAGAGCGTCGGCGCCGTCCTCGTCGGTGCCACGCACCGCGTCGCGCAGGGCCTGCCAGCTTTCCAGCGGCGCGCGGGCCCCGTCGGCCAGATCGCGCGCGGCCCCGCGATAGAGGTTCGCGGATTCGAGCGCCCTGTTCGCCGCCTCGGTCAGACCGAGATCGGGCGCGGTGAGCGGGTTGTCCTCGAAGGCCCGGTCGAACGCCGCCTGCGCCGCCGTCGTGGCAGCGCTGGCCGCCCCTTCGAAGCGGTTCTCGATCTCGCCGAGGTCGAGGTCCGGCACCAGCGAGATGCGCCGCTCGGACCCGAGCGCTTCCAGCCCCTGGTTGATCCCGCCGATGAAGCCGTTGATGCGCGAGACCACGCCGTTCAGCATCGCCTCGACGCCGTCGACGAGGCTGTTGGCCGCCTGGAACGCGAGATCGCCGATGGCGGCGGGCAGCAGGCCCCAGATCGCCTTGATCGCCTCGTAGGCGCCCTCGAACGTATTCGCCGCCGTGTTCCCGAAAGCCACGACGCTCTCGATGGCGCTCTGCATGCCCGAGGCGGCGTCGGCCTTCAGGTCGAAGAACATCGCCGTGGCGGCCGCGCCCGCCGCAGCCGCGCCCATGCGGATCCGCTCCCAGACCTCGACCGCGAGGTCCTTCAGCAGCGACATCGCCTCGCCGAACCCACCCGCACCGGAGACGAGGCGGGTGAACTGATAGACGAGCTCGCCCGCGCCGACGATCAGCGCGCCGATACCGGTGCGGATGAGCGCCCCGCGCAGGACGACCAGCGCCGTGGCGAGGCCGCGGACGGAGAGCGCCGCGGCAGCCATGCCCGCCACCCAGCGGCCTGCGAGGAAGGCGGCGAAGGTGGCGGCATAGGTGGTCAGGCGGCCGATGTTGTCGAAGAGGCCGCGGATCGCGATGCCGAGCGGCCCGGTGCGGCCGGCGACCGCCGCCATGGCGTCGGCGACAGCTTCCAGCGCGGGGGCCGCGGCGACCGCCAGCTGGTTGGAGAGCCCCCGCCAGATCAGCCCGAGGCGCGAGATTGCGTCGTTCGTGCGCTCGATCTGGTCGGCGTCCTGTTCGGAAACGACGACCCCGAATGCGAGGACATCCTCGGTCGCCTGCCGCAGCGTCGCGGTGTCGATCCGCGACATGGCGATGGATCCTTCCTCGCCGAAGAGCTGACCCGCGACGGCGGCGCGTTCGGCGGCAGGCACGAAGCTCTCGATGGCTGCGTTGATGGCGCCGACGCGCTGGTCCAGCGGCAGGGCGATCAGCTCCTCGGCCGAAAGCCCGAGCCGGTCGAGCGCGTCGGCGGCGGGACCGGTCCCGGTGGCCGCCTGGCTGAGACGGCGGGTCAGATCCTTCGTGGCCTGCTCGATGCCGGACATCGACACGCCCGCCAGCTCGCCCGCGCGCTCCAGCGTCTGGATCGAGGCGACCGTGGTGCCGAGGGACTGCGCGAGCTTGGCCTGCGCATCGACCGTCTGCAGGCCGGACCGGATCATCGCCACGCCAGCGGCCGCTGCGGCGGCGACGGCGGCGGCGGCAGCCACAGCTACACGGCGAGAAAACGCCGCAAGCCGGGCGTTGGCCGCTTCCATCTCGCGGCTCAGCCGTCCGAAGCCGCGCGACCCGGCCTCGCCGACACCTTCCAGTTCGGCGCGGACCTGGCGGCCGCCCACGGCCGCGAGGCGGACGCTGAACCTCTTCTCAGCCATGGGAGTGATCCATCTGTTCGTTGAGCTTCGCGACCATCACCGCTTCGACGACGGGCAGCAGTTCGGCCATGGCGAGCGGCGGCACGGCGAGGGCGTCACCGAGCGCGAGCGCCGCCGACATGTCCCAGCCGATCACCGCGCCGGGCAGGACGCGCAGCTGTCCGCCGAGACGGCCGACAAGGTCCCAGACTTGCCAGCCTTCATGGGTCAGCGGGCGGTTCAGCCGCGCCGGGCAGTCCGGGCAGGTTTGCGGGCAGGCTTCGCAGTAGCGCTCGCCCCCGCCGAAGGACCATTCGGCGAGAGCGCGGAGGCGTTTTTTTCCTGCTCCAGCAGCAGGCCCTTGGAGACGTAGGTCAGCTGGAAAGCTTCGAAGATCGGCCAGACGTCGAGCAATGCGTCGATGGCTTCGGGGCTCGGGTCGATGGGCTTGCCGTCCGCATCGCCGATGCCCTCCCAGGCGAGCACCGCCCGCCGCGCCAGCGCCTTGGCGAAAGCGACGGCGCGCTCCTCGTCAGACGCCTCCTCGGGCACCGCCTCGACGGCCGGGTCGCTGCGGGTCGCCACCATCAGGGCGGTGGTCAGCGGGCGCAGCTGCACCCGCACGCCGGCGGCGAGGTCGTGCCAGCGCGGCGCGTTGGTCAGGTCGAGCGTCAGCATCCTCAGTACACCTCTATGTCGTTGATCAGGGTTGCGGTGCACATCCGGCCGACGACGCTGTCGCGCGCGGCCTGCCAGTCGAAGGTCGCCTGCACGCCCTGCGGCCCGGAGATCTCGATCCGGGGGCGTGGCAGGTAGACGGCGTGCACGGTGAAGGTGAAGCTTTCGCCCGAGGGGAGGACGTAGGCGAATTCCATCTCGCAGGCCTCGCCGTTGATGGCCTGCGTCACCAGCGTCTGGTCGGCGAAGCGCACCTCGATCCGGCCGGTCAGCGCCGCGATGGAGGGGTCCGCGCCGTCGATGCGCCCGTCCGAGCGAATGGTCTCGATCCGGTCGAGGTTGTTGGCATAGGTGATCTCGGCCGAGACCACGTTGCCGAGCGCCGTGCCGTTGCGCGTGATCGCCCCGTTGAAATGGCCAAACCGCTTCAGCTCCAGCGCAGTCGGCGTTCCGGCGCTGGTGGTCGTCCCGACCGTCTCGCCCTGCGCCACCAGCCGCGCTGTGGCCGTGAGCAGACCCGAGCGCTGCATCTGCCAGGTGATCTGGTCGAGCACGCAGCCCGAATACATCGCGTAGCGCGGCACCTCCGGCATGCCGGTCTCGATCGACATGCTGGGCAGCGTCCAGGACCCGGACTGGAACTCGTGGGTGTAAGGCGCTTCCGCACCGGTGGTTGTCGGCGCCCCGAACGCCCCCTTCAGCCAGAAGCCGAAGGCCTCGGCGTCGAGCGGCACCACGACATCGCCATCGGCGGTCACCGCGTCCTTGATCGGCGCCAGCGGGTCGCGGCCGTACCCGAGAAGCTCCGAGTTCAGCAGCGGCTGCTCCGCCCCGAGCGAAGTGCTGGCGAAGGGCATGCGGGTGAAGCCGCCCACGGGCGGCGTTCCATAGGTCGTCTCGAACGCAAGCGCCATCAGCGCCCGCGCCCCCTGGGCTCGTGCCATGGTGTTCTCCTCGGGTTGTCGGGGTCAGGCCAGCTGGTCGGCCGTGGAATAGTGCAGCACCACCGGGATCACGGCGGCCTTCAGGCTGGCCGCGCCCTCGACCGGCAGGTCTACGGGGCGCGGGGCTTCCGCCTCGACCCAGTCGCAGAGCCCGCCCAGCGTCCGGTCGGCGGCGAGTGCCGTTCCGATGCTGGCGCAGAGCGTGTCGAAAGCCGTATCCCGGCTCGCGCCCTGCACCACGGCTTCGATCTCGGCGCGGTGCTGGTAGTGGTAGCGCAGCGGCGACAGCGTCACCTCGGGCTCCCCCGGCTCGCCGTCGCGCAGGATCAGCAGACCGGCGGCGGGCACGCGTTCCGGCAGCAC
This sequence comes from uncultured Rhodobacterales bacterium, assembly GCA_964575795.1. GTDB lineage: Bacteria > Pseudomonadota > Alphaproteobacteria > Rhodobacterales > Rhodobacteraceae > Amaricoccus. The sequence continues at coordinate 236 of CAZNSP010000078.1, read as the reverse complement.
CTCGCCGCGCAGGGCGGTGGCCAGCAGCGCCGAGAGCCGCGCGTGCAGCGCGGCGAGGATGGTTTCGCGGGGAGTGGGCATGATGTTCACCGAAGTAGATCCAAGCAGGACAGCCCGGGCTTAGTCGCCTGAGTTCGCAATCCGGTGGTGGGCGCACGTCTGCTGATCGATCAGACAGCGTCCGTTCCTTTGAAATTCTCGCACGAGTCAACGCCCCGAGCGGTCCCGGCCAGGAG
>CAZNSP010000077.1:0-6155 GCA_964575795.1 uncultured Rhodobacterales bacterium | reverse complement strand
TCAGACGGCGCAACGCGCCAACAACAGCTTCCGAGCGCCTTTTTCAACAGCCCCAGACGGCATCCCTTCCGATGTTCGGATCGGCGAAGAGGGCACTGAGGGCGACCGCGAAGGCGGACATCAGGTCCGCCGCGCGCTGCGCAGCACCTGCGGGCGGGTGCAGATCGGCAGCGGATTGCTCTCGATCTCCAGCCGCACCCACTCGTCGCGATCACGATCGGGGATGGTACGTGCGTAGAGCGGCTGGCCGAGGGTGTTGACCGTCTCGAAGGTGTCGGCGGGCGCGTAATAGATCTCGAACAGCCCCTCGATGCCTTCCGGATAGAAGTACGCCTTGTCGGTCGGCACGCCGAAGCCGACGCCGCCCCTGTAGCGGCGGAAGGTGATGCCGCCGAAGCTGACCTCGTCGGCGACCCGGCCCCGCAGGTCGGCCGCCGCGGCGGTGTTGAGATAGGTCTCGCGCACCTCCTTGTGGGCCACGAGATCGGCGAAGAAGGCCGAGCCGCATTCGGCCCGGACCTGCACCGCACCGGCGGAGAGCCCGCCCATCGACTCTTCCACGCTCTCGATCAGCGCCTGGCAGCGCTTGCGCAGCGCCCCCGAAGCGGGCGTGGCGTTGTCGAGGTCGAAGTCGATCTCGGCGGCCGGGCTGATGCCGAACTCGGTGAAGTAGTTCACCACCGTGGCGTGGTCCTTCGGGTCCTTCACGATCCCCTGGATGCCGTTCAGGAGGTGGTACTCGAAGGTGGTCTCGGCATCCTGGCGAAGCTTGCGCAGCCGGTAGGCCACCTCGGTCTGGACCTGCTGGGTAGCAGTTTCCGATCCGAAGTCCCGCACGCCCTGGATCTCGGAGGCCCAGAGCACGTCATGCTTCTTGAACTGCCGGCAGACGAAGGCACGCATCTCGCGCCGGTCGGGGATCTGCTGCTCGTAGGCCGACCCGCGTTCCGAGAACGGGATCAGCGACAGCGTGCCGTCGCGGCTCTCGATCACGACGGTGCGGGACCGCACCCCCCGCGGCGAGAACAGGCCGGCGCCGGACAGGATCGCGGGCCTGAAGGGGATGTTTTCCAGCGCACGGGTCAGTTCGATGATGGTGAAGGCATCGCCTTCGAAGATGTCCATGGTGGCCATGGGAATGCCTCCGGTTCGGGAATGTCGGTGCGGCGCGGGCCGGTCAGCGGATCAGCGGACGAGGATGCCTGCGGCCAGGAGCGCCGCATGGGCTGCGGCGATCTCGCCCTCGCCGGGCGTGCCGGCGAAGACGAGGTCGTGGCGGTTGACGATGGCAGGGCCGCGGACGATCGCAACGGCCGGTACATTGCCGGCGCTCGCGTCGGCCTTTGCCCAGAGCACGGCGACGGCGGTCTCGGTGCCGTCGACGGCGGCGGGATCGTGCGCGGCGTATTTGCCTGACGCAGTGATCTTGCCCAGCACCGTGCCGGGCTCGAGCGTGCCCGCGGCGACGGCGATCGTCTCGCGGGTGTAGTCACGGAAGGCTTCCCAGACGAGGAATCCGCCGGGGTGTTTGCCTTCGACCAGCGTGGTCATGGTGTCATCCTTTCAGATTGAAGCTGCGGGCGACGATCTCGCGCCAGGGGCGCGCGGCCGAACTGCGCCCCGGCTGCGGGTGATGCGGGGCGATCTCGGGTTCGGCCTCCGCTTTCGCTGCGAGAAGGGCCATGCGCACCTCGTCGAGACCGACGTCCTGCGCGAGAAAGCGGCCGGCCATCTGCGGCTGGCCGGCGAGGCGACAGAGATCGACAATGGCGCGGGCATGGGCGATGGCCTCCGCCCGGATCGCCACGGGATCGGCAGACGCGAGCATCGGTGCCGTGAGCGCGGCCGGCTCGGACGGGGCGAGGTCGGGTGGTGGACGGTCGGGGTCCGCCGCCGCGGTATCGGGCGCGTCGCGGGGCATGTCGGAAAGATCAACATGCCCCTGAGGCGTTGCTGCCCTGGCCGTTGTGTCGGCAACAGCGGCAGGTCCTGCGCCGCTGTCGGCAGCATCGTCGGCCACTCCGCCCCGGTCCGACCCGCCGTGCGGTACCGTCCCGGTCTCCGGAACCGCATCGTCCCGGGTGCCGCCGTCCGGCGCAGCGTCAATCGGTCCCTCTGCCTTCACCGCCTCGACCAGTGCGGGCGGGGCATTGCGGAACCGGTCGATGTCGAAGCGGGCGGCGATGCGGACCGGCTCGGCCATCCGGGTTGCAAGTCCGAGGGTCAGCGCGTCCCCGGCATCGAACCAGGTCTCGGCCGCCATCAGCGCGGCGATCTCCTCGCTCGGCCGGCCGGATTTCGCCGCATAGCCTGCGACCAGGCTGGCCTTTACCTTGTCGAGTGCCTCGGCCATGGCGCGCATGTCGCCAGCCGTGCCCATCACCAGCCCGGCCGGATCGTGGATCATCAGGAAGGCGTTCTCGGGCATGACGATCTCGTCGCCCGCCATCGCCACGTAGGAGGCCGCCGAGGCGGCGATGCCGTCGATCCAGACCGTGACCCGGCCGGCGTGACGCTGGAGCGCGTTGTAGATCGCGACGGCATCGAAGACCGACCCGCCCGGGCTGTTCAGCCTCAGATCGATCGGCGCCGCATCGGGCAGCGCGCCGAGTTCGGCGAGAAAGCCTTTCGCCGAGACCCCGTAGGCGCCGATCTCGTCATAGATCGCCACTTCCGCGCGTGCGTCCTCCCGGCCGCACCCCCGGGCGCGGATCGCATACCAGCTTGCCATGTCGTCACTCCTGTTCGGTGGCGGGATCAGTCGCCGCGGCACCGTCGCCCCTGTCCTCGCCGGTTCCACCGCCAGGCCGGGCCCGCGTCGCCGGTGTCGCCCGCGCGCCCTGCGTCTCGCCGGGGCTGGTGCGGTAGCGGAGCCCCAGCTCCGCGGCGCGTGCCGCATCGACGGCGTTCTCGCGATCCACTTCCTCGACGTCGTAGCCGGTGGCCTCGACCACCTTGCGCCGCGAGGTGATGCCGGCTTCCATCGCCAGCACTTGTGCCTGGATGTCCTTCAGCGGATCCACCCAGTCCCAGCGCGGCGGGATCCACTGCACCGCACGGAACCGGCTTGGCGCCGAACCGTAGCCCGGCAGGTCCAGCGCGCCCGATAGCACCGACGTGTCCAGCCAGCGCTGCCAGACCGTCCGACAGAACTGGTGTACGATCACGCCATGCTGCAGCTGGCCGATGCGGCGGCGGAACTCGACGAGCTCGGCGCGCAGGCTCGAGTAGTTCGCCTGCCGCACGTCGCCGGTGACCAGGTGGTAGGGCAGCCCCAGCGAGGCCGAGACCGCCAGCAGCGTGCGGTACTGGAACGCCTCGTAGCCGCCGCCCACATCGGCGGGCGACGAGAACTTCACGTCCTCGCCGGGCAGCAGCACCTGCATGGTGCCCGGCTCGAGGCTGGCGATGGCGGTTCCGTCGAGGTCCGCCTCGGCCTCGCCGAGCAACGGCTCATCCGGCGCGGTTTTTGTGATGAAGCCCGCGAACATTGCCGCGGTCTTCTTCCGGTCGAGCTCGGCGTCGTCGTACTGGTCGAGCAGGAAGAGCCGCACCATTGCCGGCGCGACATGCGGCAGACCGCGGATCTGCCCCGCGTCGATCGGCCGATAGATGTGCAGCACGTCGGCAGCCGGCACCCGGACCGTTTCGGGGATGAGCGTCCCCTGGTCGGTGCTGTCGCCGGGATGGCGGCGGCGGAAGTGATAGGCCACGCGCCGGCCGATCCCATCGAACTCGATCCCGCAGCGGATGCGGTTGCCATTGGCCGCCGTCTCGGTCTTCTCGAAGGGCAGCATCTCGGACTGCAGGAGTTGCAGCTGCAGCGGCACCAGCAGACCGTCCTCGGCCCGGCGCGGCCGCAGCCGGACGAAGCACTCGCCGGCCACGAACATCTCGCGTGCCACCATGGCCTGCAGACCGTAGAGGTCGGTCAGCCCGTCCGCATCGGCCTCGTCGGTCCAGGCGAGCCAGAGCCGCTGGACGCGGTCGCGGAGTTCCGCGTCCCCGATCAGCGACGAGGGCTTGATGCCGTCGCCCACGAGGTTCGAAGCAAAGGCCTCGCAGGCGTTGGCGGCATAGCCGTTGGTGACCACCAGTTCGCGTGCGCGCGCCAGCAGCCGCGGGCCGCCCGAGGCGACCAGCGTGTTGATGTTCTCGAGCGGCGGGTTCCAGCCCCGCAGCCGGCGGCGGGCCATGGCGCCTTCGAGCCGGGCGCGCACCGCGGCGGGGCCGCCGGGGGACGGGCGGCGGAAGCGGTCGAGTAGACCCATGGGTCAGAGCCCCTTCGCCGTCGTCACGCGGATCTGGCGCACGATGCGCCGCCCCTCGGCCGCCGCGATCTCCCGGTCGAGCGCCTCGATGGCCCGGTCGATCTCGGCCACGCTGCGATAGTCGACGGTCTTGCCGTCATAGCTGACCCGCGCCACGCCGGAGGACCGCTGCGCGCAAAGCGCGTCACGGCGGGCGCGAAGCTCTGCGACCTTGGCCATGGATCACCTCATGTAACTGGAGCGCACGGTGCGCCTGTGCGGCACCGTCCGCCTCTGAGCGGGCGCCGCGGTTCCCGGTCCAGCTTCGCTCGCGTCCTGCTTCGTCACCCCGAGCTGAGTCTCGAGATCCGCCCACCGCGCCTCGGGCCAGCGATCAGCCCCGAGGATCCACGCCGCCGCCCGGGCGTAGACGCGGGTGTCGAGCGCCTCGTTGCGCTCGCGCAGCTTCTGCCATTCGAGCCTGGAGAAGCCGCGTCGGGTGCGGACGGTCACCAGCTGTTCGGCGGTCAGCTGCTTCAGCCACTCGCCGTCCGCCCAGTCCGGCAGGTGGATCGTGCCGGGCGGGAAGACCGCGCCCTCGACCCGTTCCTCTGCCGTCGGCCGCTCCTGTCGCAGGAAGCGATAGGTCTCCGCCTTGAAGGTCGAGGTCGCGACCGTCCAGAGCCGCGCTCCGCGCCGGAGCCGCTTGCCCGCAACGGTCGCATCGACATAGGTCGGCCCCGTTACCGGGCTGGTCCGGGCGAAGCCCTCGACGCCCTTCACCGGCGCCACCTGCGCGAAGCCGACCTTGCGCGACCAGGCGTAGACGGCGCTGGTCTCGAACCCCGAGTCGATGGCGAGCCGCGCCAGCGTCATCGGCTGGCCGGAGGCGTGGTCCCATGTCCGCCCGAGCAGGTCGGTCAGCTGCTGCCAGCAGGCGGGATCGCCGGGGCCACCGTCGATCACGAGGTGATCGACCAGCCAGCTTTCGAGCCCGCGACCCCACGCCCAGACGTCGACCTCGATGCGGTCCTTCTGCACGTCGGCGCCGGCGGTCAGGAACAGCCCGCCCGGAGGCACCGTCCCGGGTCGCCACGCTTCGCGGCGGTCAGCCAGCCGCTGCCAGTCCGGGGCTTCCCCGGTCTCGACCCAGGTCTCGCCGAGGATGGTGTTGCGGAACGCCTTGATCGCATCGATCGACCCCTGCGCCGCGTCCCAGGCCCGCACGATCCGCTCCCAGCTCAGCCAGCCGATCGGCGAGTAAAGCGCCGAAAGGTGATACCCGACCGTGGTCGGATCGGCGGCCATGGCGGTCGCTCGCCATTCGCCGCCCTCCAGCATCGCCGTCTTGTGGTGCTCCGCGATGGGCGTCTCGCAGTCCTCGCAGTGATACTCCGCCGTCTCCGGGCGGCCCTTCTGCCAGCGCAGCCGGTCGAACTTCAGCCATTGCATCGCCCCACAATGCGGGCACGGCACGAAGAACCGGCGCTGGTCGGATGCCTCGTATTCGCGCTCGATCCGGCTCAAGCCCCGGATGGTGGGCGTCGAGACCAGCAAGACCTTGCGACGGTGCGCGAACGTCAGCGACCGCGCTTCGGCCAGCGTGACCGGATCGCCTTCCTCGTCAGCCGAGGCCGGATAGGCATCGACCTCGTCGAGGAAGATGTACCGTGCCGGAGTGGACCGCAGCCCGACCGCCGAGTTCGCCCCCGTCATGATCAGGATGCCGCCCGCGAACTCCTTCGATAGCATCGTGTTGCCCGCATCGCGCGAGCGTGCCGGTTTGACCCGCTCCCGCAATTCGGGGCTTTCGTCGATCAGCGGATCGATCCGCTGCCGCGAGTTGCGCTTGGCCAGTTCCACCGTCGGCTGGACGGCCAGCATCGGCCCCGGCGCCTGGTGGAT
>CAZNSP010000076.1:0-6296 GCA_964575795.1 uncultured Rhodobacterales bacterium | reverse complement strand
CGACCGAGACCTTGCCGTCGTCGGGCCCGCCGATGACCGTGCCGAAGATCGGGTTGAGCGAGACGCTGCCGGCGATGATGCCGAGTTCGTAGTCGGGCAGCGGCAGGCTCTTGAGCGGCGAGTCCGGGCCGGTCGAAAGCTCGAGCCCGGCGGGGCCGTTGATCCACTGGAAAGGTTCCCAGTCGCCGAAGACGTCCACGATCTCGGAGCCGCCGTTCGGGGGCGCCATCATCACCACCCGGCCCATGTTCTCCGGCCGCTCCTGTGCAAGCCAGGCGCGCAGGATGATGCCGCCCATGGAATGGGTGACGAAATGGGTGCGCTCGGTGCCGCATTGCGCGGCGGCGTGGCCGACGTTGCCGACGAGTTCGGCGATGGAGAAGTCGGTCGAGGGATAGCCGTGGTTGACGACGGTATGGCCGCGGGCGGCAAGCGTGCGTTCGAGCGCGAGGAGCGAGAATTCACTGCGGGCGAGTCCGTGGAGCAGCACGACGCAATCGGCGAGCGCGGGGGCCGGCAGGAGCGTGGCGACGAGGGCGAGTGTACGCAGCATGTTCGGGATGTAGGCGCCGCGACCGCGGGATGCCAGTCGGATCAGTAGAGATCCACGCGGAAGCGGCCCTGCTGCCAGTAGGAGGCAGCGAGGGCCATGGCGCGTCCGGCCGGGTCGGCGGGCATGGCGGCGGCGCGGTCGGGGCCGAGAACGCGGGCCATTTCGGCGGCGCTGCCCGGTCCGAAGGCGCCGTCGATCGCGAGATCGCCGCCGAGGTCGACGATGAGCATCTGCGCGGCGGCATCGAGCGCGGCGGGCGGCAGGCCGGCGAGGAGGCCCTGCGCCTCGGCCGCGGAATCGGCGCCGCGGAGTGCGGCGGCCTTGGCGGCGCGCGGATCGGGGGCGAGCCCGCCGAGGCCGTCGCGATGCGCCACGCCGAGGTTGTTGTAGCCGTAGATGTCGCCGCGCGCGGCCGATTCCTGCCAGTAGCGCAGGCCGCGCGCCGGGTCGCTGTGGACCGTGTCGAGGCTGATGAAATAGGCGCCGAGTTCGTTCATCGCGAAGGTGTGGCCGAGTTCGAGCGCGCGGGACAGGAGCTCGAACCCCTCGCGCCGCGCCTCCTCGGTCGGGCCGTGGCGCAGGAGGTCGCGGCCGAGGGCGTGCATGGCGTAGGGATCGCCGCGCTCCACGCCCTGCCGGTAGAGCGCGACCGCCTCGGGCGGCAGCGGCGCGTCGGCACGGCCGGCGGTGATCGCATCGGCATTGGCGATCAGGTTGCCGAGCACATAGAAGGCGCGGGTATGGCCGAGGTCGCGCGCCCGTTCGAAGTCGGCGCGGGCCGCGTCGAAGTCGCGGAGCGCGAGATGGGCGCGGCCGAGCTGGTAGTGGAAGCGTCCGGTCTCGGGGAAGGCGGCGACGGCGGCGGTGCAGGCGGCGAGCGCCGCCTCGGGGGCGATCTCGTTGGGATAGCGGGTGAGCCCGACGCCCTCGGGGTCGAGGAGGTCGCCCGCCTCGGTGTCGCAGGGATCGGCCTCGAGCGCGATGCGGACGCCGATCTCCTCGCCCGCGGCGGCGAGGCGCAGCCGGTCGGACACCGCCGGCGAGGACGCCTGCGCCGCGGGGGTGTCGACGAGGGCGCTGGCATAGGCGAGTTCGGCCAGAAGGCCGGGCGCGATCGTGCCGCCGCCCGCGTCGATCCGCCGGCCGTCCGGTCCCATCACCACCAGATGCCCCTGCGAGGGCCGCTCGAGGATCGCCACGGGATCGGCGTCGGAGAGGATCGCGGCCTGCAGCGCGGGACCGATCGCAACCTCCGGTTCCAGCCGCGCGGTGAGCACGAGATCGGCGGCGGCATCGGCGGAAGCGGCCGGCGCAGGCGCGGCGGAGACGAGACGAAGCGCCCAGGCAGGCCCGGTGCCCCCGCCCTGCCCCGGCGCGGCCGCAGCCGGTGGGGCGCGGAAGGCGACGGGCTCGACCAGCGTCGAGCTTTCCCACGGGACCTGCTGGCCGTCGGTACGCTCCCACACCATGCGGCGGACCCGTTCGAAGAGCTGGGCGGCGGGACGGTCAGGCTCGGCCCGGGCCGCCTCGATCAGCGCGGAGGTGAAGGGGCTGTTGCCGTCGGTGCCGTCGAAGGCGACCTCGCCCGGCGAGGTCGAGAAGGCGAGCAGCGAGTTGATCGGAGCGGTCAGCGCGTTGAAGCCGTCGCGGGTCCCGGTCAGCGTGCCGGCGAGATCGGTGACCACGCGGGCGTCGGCGAAGGGATTGTCGCGGCAGGCGTCGAGGATGATCACCTGCAGCCGGGCGCGGGCGGCGAGGATCTTGATGACGCTCGAGAGCGACACGGCCTCGAAGGGCACGTCATAGGCATTGGCGAGCGTGGCATCCACCGGGATCAGGTAGTTGCCGCCGCCGATCTGGATGCCGTGGCCGGCGTAGAAGAGCACCACCTCGCTGTCCTGGTCGAGGTCCCGCAGTGCGCGGCGCAGGACCTGTTCGAAGCCGCGCTTGCCGAGGTCGTGGTGTTCGAGGACCTCGAAGCCGTTCTCGGCGAGGAAGCCCGCGACGAGCCGCGCGTCGGCGCCGGCATTGGGCAGGTCGGGCGCGCGCAGGTAGTCGGAATTGCCGATGACGAGCGCATGGCGTTTCAGCACGGGCCGGTCGGCGTCGAACGGGGCGCGGAAGGTCTGCGGCATCGCGGGGCCGGAACCGGCGGCGAGGACGAGGACGGTCAGGATCGCGGCGGCGCTGCGGGACATGCGGTGGTCCTCCCCCTCGCCCGCGGGCGTCAGCCCCAGGATCCGCCGCCGCCGCCGCCTCCGCCGCCACTGTCACTGCCGCCTCCATCGCTGCTGTTGCCGGTATCGGCGCAGAGCGGCGGGCAGCCGATCACGGGGGCGGGCTCGGGTGTCGCAGCGGGGGCCGCGGCCGCGGCGGGGGCGCTCGCCGCGGCGGGCGCGGTCCCCGCCGCGGGGGCGGTGCGACCGGCGCAGCCGTCTCGGCGGATGTTGGGACGGCGGGGCCGATCCCGGGTCCGTTGCAGGCCGCGATGGTCAGGATCGCGAGCGTGGTGGCGGTGGTGCAAAGGAGGTGGTGTTGGCTGGTCATGGGCGCGACCCTCCGACTGGTGCCGGACGGTCAGGGGCTGCCGCCCGAGATGTCACGCGCAGCATCATACCAGCAATGGGCCCCACCGGTCCAGCGTGGCGGCGCGGGAGAGGCGCCACGCGGGGTTTGGGAACGGGGCGGATTGTGATACTCTCATACCGACGGGTTCACGCCGCGACATGCCGCCGGGGTCCTGTGCGCAGCGTCGTGGTCCGAAGCGTTCGGATTCCATGTCACGCATTGGTCCACTCGTCGCGAGCCTTCTCGTCTGGATCGTCGCCACGGCGGCCTTCGCCGCCGACCGGGTGGCGCTGGTGGTCGGGATGGCGGAGTACCGGGGCATCAAGCCCCTGAAGAACACCGTCAACGACGCCCGCGCGATCGCGGCGACGCTGGAGCGGATCGGTTTCGAGGTGACCGAGCTGATCGACGCGCCCCATGCGGAGCTGCGCGCGGCGCTCGACGATTTCGCCTTCCGCGCCGAGACCGCGGACCTCGCACTCGTCTATTTCGCGGGGCACGGGGTGGAGGTGCAGGGCGAGAACTTCCTCGTGCCGGTCGATGCCACGGTGCAGTCGAACCGCGACATCCAGCGGCAGTCGGTCTCGCTGCGCGAGCTGCTGCTCGCCGTCGACAAGGCGCGGAAGATGCGGATCGTGATCCTCGATTCCTGCCGGGACAACCCGTTCGGCGACGCGCTGGCGCCCGAGGCGCCGGCGGCGGAGGCCGCGACGACGACGGCGAGCACGCGCGGCGGCGGGGGGCTGGCGCCGGCCTCGCCCGAGCGGGGAACCTTGGTCGCATATGCCGCGCGGGACGGCGAGGTGGCGCTCGACGGGGCCGGCGCGAACAGCCCCTTCGCCGAGCCGCTGATCGACAGGCTGGACGAGCCGGGGCTGGAGATCAGCCTGATGTTCCGCCAGGTGCGCGACCGGGTGCTGGAGGCGACCGGCAGGAGCAGCATACCTACGGCTCGCTCTCGGGCGTGCCGTTCTTTCTCGCGGAGCCCGGAGAGGCGGATGCTGAACGGGTGGCCGACGAGGACCGGCGGATCGCCTGGGCGGAGCTGCGGCCCGAGCAGGAGGTGCAGCTGGCGGCGCTGGCGGAGAGCGGGGACACGCGGTCGCTGCTCGGGCTCGGCTACATCCGGCTGAACCCGGAGGCGGGGCGCTTCGACCCGGTGCAGGCGGCGGATTATTTCGAGCGTGCCGCCGGGGCGGGCTCGCCCGAAGCGATGTTCGAGCTCGCGAAGCTCCACGAGAACGGGATCGGGGTGGCGCAGGACCCGGGCCGGGCGCTGGCGCTCTACCAGCAGTCGGCGGGGCTGGGCTTTGCCGATGCGATCGACGACCTGGGGTTTCTCTACTACCAGGGCGGGCTGGGCCTCGCGCGCGACCCGGCGAAGGCGCTGGAGCATTTCGAGCGGGCGGCGGACCTGCGGCATCCGCAGGCGATGTTCAACTTCGCGGCGCTGATCGACGACGGGCTGGTGCCGACCAGGGGGCCCGAGGATGCGGCGGGCTATCTCTACGACGCGCTGCGCTCGGGCAGTACCGACGTGCTCGACCTGCTGACCGAGCGACCGACCATGTTCACCGACGCGACGCGGCGGGAGCTGCAGGCGCGGCTCGCCCAGCACGCGTTCTACACCGGGTCGATCGACGGGCTTTTCGGACCCGGCACCCAGCGGGGCATCCGGAGGACCTATGGCCTGACGGAATGAGAGGGAGGCCAGGGAACGCCATGAACGCGAAGAAGACATCCTCGTCCGACATTCGGGCGGGCGCGCGCCACGCCGCCGGGCTGCGCCGCGCCGTCGGCGGGGTCGCGCTGGCCGGGCTGCTGGCCGCGCCGGCGCTCGCCGGGCCGCAGGGCGCGACGGCCTGGACATTCTGGGGATAGAAGGCCGGGATTCAGTCCTCGGTGCCGGCGCTGCTGATCCCCGCGCAGTCGACCGATCCGGACAATCCCGAGGGCGAGGACGACACGCCGTCGTATACGCCGCCTTCGGATCCGCCGAAACCGCGAAGCGAGAGCGATGTGGGCCAGCCGATGACCGAGGCGACGACCGACGCGCTGGTGGCGCGGATCGCCGAAGTGAACGCGGTCTGCGACTGGGTGCTGCAGCCCTACCGGCTGTGGTGCCTCGCCAACGGCTACGACCTGATGGCCGAGACGCTGCTGCCCTTCGGCGGCTATCGCGACGTGCGGCAGGTGCTGCGGCGGACGGCGAGCCAGCTGCGGGCGATCGCCGCGGCGAATGTCGATCCGGAGGCCGAGGCGGTGGTCCTGCGCCGGCCCGAGGGCGGCGCGACGGCGGTGGGCAATGCTCCGATCCGGGCGGTGCGCCGCGGGGCGGTGGCGGGCACCAACCGGCAGGCGGCGGCGGTGCTGGACGAGGCGACCACGGTGCTGCTGCGCTCGGCCGAGAACTCGACGCGGCGGCAGGTCAGCTACCAGCGGATCGCCCAGGCGATCGACTCGAGCAAGGTGCTGCTGCGCTCGACCTGAGCCGGGTCAGAGGGCCGGAGGACAGGCTCTGGTCCGACTTGATGGTGATGGTCTGGTCGGCGCCGACCGACCAGACGTCCCCGGCGCCGACCGTATGGCTCTGCGCGAGGGCGACCGTGACCTGACGGGCGGCCCCGACGGTGCGGCTCTCGGCGCCGCCGACGCTGTCGGAGCGGGCGGCCGCCACGGTGATGGTCTGGGCGGCGCCGACGCTCTGGCTGTGGTTCACGCCGATCGTCTCGGAGGAATTCGCGCCCACGGTGATCGTCTCGTCGGCGCCGACGGTCAGCGACCGGTTGACGCCGACCTCATCGGTATCATTCGAGCCGATCTTCACACTGCGGTCGACGCCGACCGAGGTCGTCTTGTTGTTGCCGACGTCCTCGTCGAGGTCGACGCCGACCGAAAGCTTCGCGTTGTTGTCGATCCGGTCACTCTGGTCGTGCTGGACGAGCTTGGAGCGATCGTTCTTGATCAGGAGGTTGTGGTCCTTCTGGGCCTGGAAATACACCTCCTCGGACCCGGCCTTGTACTCGAAGCAGAGCTCGTTCCAGCCGCCGCCGCCCGGCGAGGAATTCGACTTCCAGCCCGACTGGGTGGCGTTGCCGGGCAGGCCGTAGGGCGCCATCTGCAGGCTGTGTGGAAAGCCGGGCAAATCTGATAGGATGGCCGCCACGGGAACGGG
>CAZNSP010000075.1:0-6390 GCA_964575795.1 uncultured Rhodobacterales bacterium | reverse complement strand
CTCCTTGCATCTCGGGCGGCAACCACAGAAGCGGGTCGGCCGTGGAATAGTGCAGGATGACCGGGATCACCGCCGCCTTGAGGCTGGCGGCACCCTCCACGGGCAGATCGACCGGACGTGGCGCTTCGGCCTCGACCCAGTCGCAGAGCCCGCCCAGAGTGCGATCGGCGGCGAACGCTGCGCCGATGTTGGCACAAAGGGTGTCGAAGGTGGCATCACGCTCGGCACCCTGCACGACTGCCTCAATCTCGGCGCGGTGCTGGTAGTGGTAGGTGAGCGGCGAGAGCGTCACCTCGGGCTCGCCCGGCTCGCCATCGCGCAGGATCAGCAGGCCAGCAGCAGGCACGCGCTCAGGCAGCACCTCACCGCGCAAGGCGGTGGCGGGCAACGCCGAGAGCCGTGCGTGCAGCGCGGCGAGGATGGCTTCGCGGGGGGTCGGCATGATGATCCCGGTTTTCCGGGAACGGCCCGGCTTCAGTGATCCCTGTCGCCTCTCGGGACAGGCAGGTTGGCCAGCCGTCGCGGCAGATCGGAGCGGCCGTGCAGAAAATCGATGATGATCACCTGCGCGGCATCCTCGATGAAGATGACGAAATGCTGGCCCGCGCGTGCGAAGCGCAGATCCTCGGGCAGGTTCGGGTCGATGAGCCGCCGACAATCCTGTGACAGGGCGGTGCCTGCAGCGATGTCGCGGCACACGGCGATCAGGTCTTCCTCGTAGGCCGCCGCCTGTCTCGGACCGAAGGTCTCGACCGTCCATTGTGCAATGTCGATGAGCGAGGCTTCTGCCGCCCGCGTCAGACGCCAAGGTTTCGGCATCAGGACCTTTCGCGCGCAGTCGCAAAGGCGCGACGGATGGCGTCCTCGCCGGAGCCCGCGGCAAAATCCCCCCTGCGTGCTTCCTCGAGGCCGTATTGCAGCCGGGAGCGCAACTCGCCCAGCTCGCTTTCCTCGCGTTCGAGCAGCCGCAGGCCCGCCCGGAGGGCTTCCGAGGCGTTCTGGTAGCGCCCCGATGCGACCAGCCGGTCGACCAGCTCAGATTGCGTTGCGGTGAGAACGACGTTTCGCGTGGCCATGTACGCCTCCATGCAGGCCATTGGCAATATATGCCAGTGTCTCCCGCATGTCGACCACCACCGTTCAGAGCCGGATCTCCACCCAGTTCGCCACGATCAGCCCCGGCAGCGCGTCATGCGCCCGCTCGGCATCCCGCGCCAGGTTCAGCCGCTTCGGCAGCTTGACCTGCGGCACCAACAGGAAGATCGGCGCGGTCACGAGGCCACGGCCGGTTTTCGAGCGCGACGCCACGGCGCGGCCCTTGGTGTTCAACCGCCCCTCGGCCACCAGCAGGCTCGGTCCCGCGCGACGATAGATGAAGCGCAGGCGCAGCCCCGAGCGGCGCTCCCATTCGCCGGGGGTGATCCGGCCGCCGCGCAGGGACTTGCCCGCGGCGGGTGTAGGAATCGCCAGCCAGAAGCCGTTCTTCGAGCGGATCAGCGGGCCGGTATCGTGCGCGCCGACGATGACGGGGGCGTTGGACCAGACCACGGCTGCCGCGTTCAGGCTGGGCTTGCCCTTGGGGAACTGCTCCGACCGGATGGTGCGGGCGAGACGGTCCCCGAGCCCCGCGCCGGTGATCTGACCCCGCCAAGCGGCCTTCAGCCCGGTCCCGGCCTCGCGGATCGCGGCCGAGACGGCGCGCTCGCCTGCCGCCACCTCCGCCGCCATCATCGCGGCGATGTCGGGATCGATGTCGAGCTTCAGTTTCATCGCGGTCAAGCAGGCCTCAGATCCACGGTCCACACCAGCCGCTCGCGGTCGCGGACGGGCTCGCCCTGAATGAGGAAGGCATCCCCGTCGATCTCGATGCGATCACCGGGGCTCGGGTTCGCCACCTCGGCCACGCGCAGGTCGATCCGGGTGGTCACGGACCAAAGCCGCGCGTCGCCGAAGTCAGTGATCGCATCGGCACGCCGGGCTACGATGCGCACCAGGACGGGCACCCCGCCATCGGCGATGTAGACCGCTTCCCGGCCGATGTTCGGATCGGCGAAGAGTGCCGCAAGCGCGGCGGAGAGGGCGTCCGGCATATTTCCTCTTTCCTCAGAAAGGAAGTGATACTATGTTTTCCCCAGACAGGAGAAAGCCATGACCCTTTCCCATCAGATCGCTCGAAACCCCGAGGCTGGTGCCGTGCTGACCAAGGCTGCGCTGCGGGCGGCAGACCGGCTTGGCCTTTCGGGCCGACAACTGGCCGACATCGTCGGTGTCTCCGAGGCGACCGTCTCGCGCTGGAAACGGGGCGAAACCCTGCTTGAGCCGGGCTCGAAGCCCTTCGAGCTTGCGGCCCTTCTTGTGCGGACCTTCCGCTCGCTCGACGCGATCACCGGGGGCGACGAGGCGGTGGCGCGGCGGTGGCTGGCCGCGCCCAACACGGCGCTCGCGGCACGGCCCGTGGAGCGGATGGCGCAGGTGCAGGGGCTTGTCGATGTCACGGCCTATCTGGACGCAAGACGCGCTCCGCTCTGAGGCGCGGCCCTACGCGGGGTCCGCCTGGCGGTTCGTCGAAGCGCAGCATCGGGTCTCGACCCTCAAGCTTGTCGGCAGCCTTGCCGAACAGGCGGCCCTAGAGGAGATCCTGGAAGCGACGAAGCCTCCGCTGCCCGAGGAATGCCGCGCGCTCGATTACCTGCTGGCCACGCCCTTCCGCTATCGCCCCTATCCGGCAGGATCGCGGTTCCGCCGGGCGGGACTGACGCCCGGCGTCTGGTATGGCGCCGAGGCACCCGAGACGGCGGCGGCCGAGATGGTCTTCTACCGCTTCCTCTTCTACGCCGAGAGCCCGGAGACGCCCTTTCCCGACGACGCGGCCAAATACACGGCCTTTTCGGCGGAGGTCACAACGCCCGTGGCGGTCGACCTGACGGCCGGGGCACTGGCCGCCGATCAGGCTGTCTGGACCCACCTCACAGAATACACGGCCTGCCAGGCACTGGCCGAGGAGGCCCGAGCGATCGGTGCGGAGGTGATCCGCTACGCCTCTGTCCGCGATCCTGCCCGGGGTGCGAACCTTGCCGTGCTGACCTGCCGCGCCTTTGCCGCCCCGCAGCCGGTCGAACGTCAGACCTGGCGCATCAGGATCGGCCCCACCGGCGCGCAGGCGCTGCGCGAGCATCCGCGCCTCGGGATCGAGTTCCCGAAGAATAGCTTCGCCCCGGACCCACGCCTTGACGGCATGCTCTGGGACCGCCCCCGCGCCCGGTAGGCCCTCATCACGTCCGCCGCGCCGAACGCAGCACCTGCGGGCGGGTGCAGATCGGCAGCGGGTTGCTCTCGATCTCGAGGCGCACCCATTCGTCGCGATCCCGATCAGGGATCATGCGGGCATAGAGCGGCAGGCCCAGCGTGTTCACCGTCTCGAAGGTGTCGGCCGGAGCGAAATAGATCTCGAAGAGGCCCTCGACCCCCTCGGGATAGAAGTACGCCTTGTCCGTCGGCACGCCGAAGCCGAGGCCGCCCCGGTAGCGGCGGAAGGTGATGCCGCCGAAGCTGACCTCCTCGCCCACGCGTCCCCGCAGATCGGCGGCGGCTGCGGTGTTGAGGTAGGTCTCGCGCACCTCCTTGTGGGCGACCAGATCGGCGAAGAAGGCCGAGCCGCATTCGGCGCGCAGTTGCACCTGACCGGCGGCCAGCCCGCCAAGGCTGTCCTCGACGCTTTCGATCAGCGCCTGGCAGCGCTTCCTGAGCGCGCCCGAGGCGGGGCTCGCATTGTCGAGGTCGAAGTCGACCTCGGTGGCGGGCGTGATGCCGAACTCTGTGAAGTAGTTGACCACCGTCGCCCCGTCCTTCGGATCTTTCACCACGCCCTGGATGCCGTTGAAGAGGTGGAATTCGAAGGTGGCCTCGGCATCGTTCCGGAGCCGCCCGAGCTTGCGGGCCACCTCGGTCTGCACCTGCTGGGTGGCGGTTTCCGAACCTCCGTCGCGAATGCCCTGGATCTCCGAGGCCCAGAGCACATCCTGTTTCTTGAACTGGCGCACGACGAAGGCGCGCATCTCGCGGCGTTCCGGCACCTGGCTCTCGTAGGCCGAGCCGCGTTCGGAGAACGGGATCAGTTGCAGCGTGCCGTCCCGGCTCTCGATCACAACGGTGCGCGCACGCACGCCGCGGGGCCCGAAGAGGTTCGCGCCCGACAGGATCGCGGGCTTGAAAGGGATGTTCTCCAGCGCGCGGGTCAGTTCGATGATCGAGAAGGCATCGCCTTCAAAGATGTCCATGGTCGCCATGGGGATGTCCTTTCGATGAAGAGTTCAGCGCAGCAGGATGCCGAGCGCGGCCAGCGCCGCGGCGGCGGCGGCGACCTGCGGTTCCGTCGCGGCCGTGGGCCAGATGAGGTCATTGCGGTTGACGATGGCCGGGCCGCGCAGAACCACGACGGCAGCGGCATCGGCGGCCGTCGCGTCGGCGGTGCCCCAGAGGATCCCTGCAGCGTTCTGGCTGCCGTTCGACGCAGCGGGGGCAAGCTGGGTGAACTTCCCGCCCGTGGTGATCTTGCCCAGCACCGTGCCGGGCTCGAGCTTGCCCGCGCCGGAAGCGAGCGTGACGGTCTCACGGGTGTAGTCGCGCGAGGTTTCCCAGACGAGGAAGCCGCCCGCATGTCTGCCTTCGGTCAGCGTGGTCATTGAGGATCATCCTTTCAGCTTGAAGGTGCGGGCGATCACGTCGCCCCAGGGACGGGCGGTGGGCGTGGGCCCGGGTTGCGGGTGATGGGGGCTGATCTGCGCCTCCACCTCGACCCTCGCGGCAAGAAGGCTGCTGCGCACCGCATCGAGGCTGGTGTCCTCTTCGAGGAAACGCCCGGCCATCTGCGGCTGTCCTGCAAGGCGACAGAGGTCGACCACGGCGCGGGCATGGGCGATGGCGTCACGCCGGATGGCGGTTGGATCGATGCCTGTCACCACAGGGTCGGGACTTGGCGGTGTGCCCGGCTCAGGCTCGGGTTCACCTTGGAGCGCGAGAGCCTCGTCACGGATCTCGTCGCCTATGGCGTCTTCGCCGGTCTTACTGCCGTCCTTATCGCTCTCAGAAGCCGGATCGGCGATGGCTTCCGCCAGTGCGGGTGGCGCGTTGCGGAACCGCGCGATGTCAAAGATGGCTGCAATCCGCACCGGCTCGATCATGCGGGTGGCAAGCCCCGCCTCGAGGGCCGCTTCCGCATCGAACCAGGTCTCGGCCGCCATCAGCGCTGCGATCTCCTCTTCGGTGCGTCCGGACCTTGCCGCATAGCCGCGGATCATGCCGCCCGCGATCTTGTCCATGGTGTCTGCCATCTCGCGCATGTCGGCGGCGGTGCCCATGACCAGCCCCGAAGGGTCGTGGATCATCAGAAAGGCGTTCTCGGGCATGACGATCTCGTCACCCGCCATGGCCACATAGGAGGCGGCCGAGGCGGCCACGCCGTCGATCCAGACGGTGATCGTGCCGTCATGCCGCTGGAGGGCATTGTAGATCGCCACCGCGTCGAAGACCGAGCCGCCCGGACTGTTCAGCCGCAGGTCGATGGGCACCCCGTCCGGCAGTGCGCCGAGTTCCGCGAGAAACCCCTTGGCGCTGACGCCATAGGCGCCGATCTCGTCATAGATCAGCACTTCCGCGCCCGTGCCGCGGGCGCAGATCGTGTACCAGTTCTTCATCCTGTCACTCCTGTTCGGATTGTGCGGCCGCGTCAGATCCATCGGTTTCCGGGTCGGGCAGCCTTGTGGGCGTTGCCCGCGCGCCTTGCGTCTCGCCGGGGCTGGTCCGGTAGCGGAGGCCCAGATCGGCCGACCGCTTGGCATCAGCCGCGTTCTCGCGGTCGACCTCCTCGACGTCGTAGCCGGTGGCCTCGACCACCTTGCGCCGCGAGGTGATGCCTGCCTCCATGGCGAGGACCTGTGCCTGGATATCCTTCAGCGGATCGACCCAGTCCCAGCGCGGCGGGATCCATTGTGCTGCGCGGAATCGGCTGGGTGCGGCAGCGAACCCGGGCAGATCGAGCGCGCCCGACAGCGCCGCGGTTTCCATCCAGCGCGCCCAGATCGGCCGGCAGAACTGGTGGACAATCACGCCATGCTGCAACTGGCCGATGCGACGACGGAACTCCACGAGTTCGGCCCGAAGGCTCGAGTAGTTCGCCTGCCGCACATCGCCGGTGACGAGGTGATAGGGCAGACCAAGCGAGGCTGAGACCGCAAGCAACGTGCGATACTGGAACGCCTCGTAGCCCCCACCCACATCGGCCGGGCTCGAGAACGTCACGTCCTCTCCCGGCAGCAGGACCTGCATGGTGCCGGGCTCTAGGTGTGGTTTCTCATGAGGTTGTTCACCCTGTCGATTGGGGCGAGGCCGTTG
>CAZNSP010000074.1:0-6462 GCA_964575795.1 uncultured Rhodobacterales bacterium | reverse complement strand
GCCCTCAACGGCCTCGCCCCAATCGACAGGGTGAACAACCTCATGAGAAACCACACCTAGGCCCAGCCCGATGACGAAGAGCAGGTCGAGCCCGATGTTGATGAGGTTGATCCAGAGTTGCAGGATCAGGACCGACCGGGCGCGTTCCAGCGCGATCAGCCAGCCGGTCAGCGCATAGACCGCGATCGTCGCCTGCGCGCCCCAGAGGCGGATCGAGACATAGGTCCGGGCGAGGTCCTCGACCTCGTCCGAGGCGGGCGCGAGCGCGAAGGCCCCGGTGAGAAGTGGCCACTGCACGAGGATGAGCCCCGCACCGCAGAGGCCCGCGATCAGGAGCGCGCGGTGCAGCACGAGCGCGGTTTCCCGCGCGTCGCCCCGGCCATGCGCCTGCGCCGCGAGGCCCGAGGTGCCCATCCGCAGGAAGGTGAAAAGCATGTAGACGGTGGCGAGGACGATCCCGCCGAGACCGACCGCCCCGATCGGCGCCGCCGCCCCGAGCTGGCCGACGACGGCCGTGTCCACCAGACCCAGGAGCGGGATCGTGGCGTTGGACACGAGAATCGGCAGGGCGATGCTCAGGACCCTGCGGTGGGTGATGTCCTGCATGATGTCTTTCGGAACGGGCCGCGCGGGGCCCCGGCCAGCGCGGCCCGTCTCAGTCGTGCAGCAGCGTCAGGCTGGAGGCGTTCCAGCCCAGCCACACCGGGCCGTCGGCCAGTTCGCGCCCCTGCTCGGTGTCGGTATAGGCCTGGATCATGCTGTCGCCCACGGCCACGTCGATCAGCATCCGGTGGCCCTTGAAGAGGCGGGTCTTCGACCAGATGTCTACATTCCGCCGCAGGCAAGGGCACCGCGTCATGCCGCGACCGACGGGCGCACGGGCGAAAAGATCGCGCGGGCAGGATCGCAGCCATAGTGCCGGACCAGATCCGGCGCGTCGCCGGCAAGCTGGATCACGCTGTCGAGGATCGTCCGGACCTTGTCGTCCGACATGAGTGGCGACAGGTTCAGCCGCACGAAGCCGGGCTTCTCGACCTCGCGCCCCGCGAGGATGGCCGCGCGCAGGCGGGCGGATTCCGCCCCGTCGATGCCGAGAAGCCGGTGCACATAGGGCCCCGCGCAGGCGCAGCCGCCGCGGGCCTGGATGCCGTGGCGGTCGGACAGGAGCCGCGTGACGAGCTGGTGATGGACTAAGCCGCCCCGGCCGTCGCGGATCCGGAACGAGAAGATCGGCAGGCGGTCGCGGTCGCGCGGGCCGAGAGGGTCGATCCGCTCCTGCCCGGACCAGGCCCGCGTGGCGAGTTCCACCAGCTCGGCGTTGCGCTGCGCCATGCCCTCGGCGCGCAGGACGTCCTTGACCAGGAAGGCGAGCGCGGCGCGCAAATCGCCGATGACGTTCGGCGTGCCGGCCTCCTCCCGCGCCTCGAGGCTTGGGCTGTAGTCATGGGTCTCGGGCGAGACGAAGCGCACCGTCCCGCCGCCGGGCCAGCTCGGGCGGTCGGACACCACGGCGTCGCGGCGCAGGACCATGACGCCGGAGGCCCCCGGCCCGCCGACGAACTTGTGCGGCGAGACGACGATCGCGTCGATCTCGGCCCCCGGCCCGGGCGACATGGCGATCGGCAGGTAGGGGCCGCCGCCGGCATAGTCCCAGACCATCCGCGCCCCCGCCGCGCGGACCTGCCGCGACAGGGCCACGACATCCGCGATCTCGCCGGTGATGTTCGACGCCGCGGAGAACGCACAGATCACCCGCGCGCCCCGGGGCGCCGTCGCCAGCGCCCGCGCCAGCGCGGCGCGGTCGGGCCCGCCCGCGGGATCCTCGCCCAGTTCGATCACCTCGGCGCCGGATTCGCGCCAGGGCAGCAGGTTCGAGTGATGCTCGAACGGGCCGAGGATCACCCGCGCGCCCGGACCCGCCCCGAGGAGCGCGACCAGTCGGTTGATACCCGCCGTCGCGCCCGCGCCGCAGAACACCACGGCATGCTCCGGCCCCGCGCCGCAGGATCGCGCGACGATCTCCCGCGCGGTGCGCCGCATCCGGGTCATGCGCGCGCCGCAGAACGAGGCCTCGGTATGGCTGTTGGCGTAATAGGGCAGCACATGGTCCTGGACGAAGGCCTCGACCTGCCGCAGCGCGCGACCCGATGCGGTGTAGTCGGCGTAGATCAGGGGCCGGGGGCCGAACGGCCCCTCGATCATCGCGCCCTCGCCGATCAGCCCGGCGCGCAGGACGCCGAGCGGGTCCGCCACGTCCAGCGCCGCAAGAAAGGGGGAAAACAGGTCGGTCTCTGGCTGCACGTCACCGCTCCTCTTCGTCGCCCGAGGATAGATCGAACGGTGGCGATCAGATGCCGGTTTTTGCGGCTGGTTTTCACATTTCTTCGATCATATGATCTGCCCCATGAAGAATCTCGACGTGATCGATCTGCGCATCCTGACGACGCTGCAACGCAATTCGTCCCTGTCGCAGCGTCAGGTGGCCGATCGCGTGGGGCTGTCGCAGAACGCCTGCTGGCGGCGCATCCAGGCGCTTCAGGCGGCGGGCATCCTGCACGGCTCGCAGGCGCGGGTCGATCTCTCGGCGCTGGGGCTCGACCTGACGGTCTTCGTGATGATCCGCACCCGCCATCATTCCCGCGACTGGGTCGACCGCTTCTCGCGCCATGTCCAGAGCCTGCCCGAGGTGATCGACTTCAACCGCATCGGCGGCGAATGGGACTATCTGTTGAAGATCGTCACGCAGGGCATGGCGGGCTATGACAGGTTCTATCAGCGCCTGATCGACGGGTTCGAGTTCGACAAGGTGACGGGCCTCTTCTCGATGGAGCGGATCCTCGAGAACCGGCCGACCGACCTGAACCGCCTGCTGTGAGCCCCGCGCGTGCGGGGTGGTCCAACGCGTCAGCGTCGCCGCAGCGCCGAGGTCGCGGGCGAGGCGGTTGAGGTAGGCCATGGCGGCGGAAGGACCGATGCGGCATGCCGTGACCGAGGGCGTGGCCACGCTCGGCCAGCGCCGCGCGCAGCCCTCGATGGTGATGCCCGGCGTCGCCTCCGGCAGGGATCGGCCCGCACTGCGCCGCGATGCGCGCGGGGAGCGCGGCACCGAGACCGGGCCGACTGCTGCGCTCCGCCCGCCGGACGCCGACCGGACGGGCTGCTCGCCTTCGACTGGTCCGGCCCGGCCGGCGGCCCCTCGCCGCGGCCGGCCTAGCTCTGCATCGCCCTCGCGATCGGGAGCGCGCGGATGCGCCGGCCGGTGAGGGCGTGGATGGCGTTGGCGACCGCGGGGCCGATCGGCGGCACGCCCGGCTCGCCGACGCCGGTCGGCCGCTCGGTCGAGGGCACGATGTGGACCTCGATCTCGGGCATGCCCTCGATCCGGAGCGGCGTGTAGAGGTCGTAGTTCCCCTGATCGACCGCGCCACCGGTCAGGGTCAGCTCCTCCGCGAGGATCGCGCCGAGGCCGAAGCCGATGCCGCCCTCCATCTGCGCCCGGATGTTGTCGGGGTTGATCGCCACGCCGCAATCGACGGCGCAGACCACCTTGTGCACCCGGACGGCGCCGTTCTCGATGCTGACCTCGGCGACCTGGGCGACGTAGCTCTGGAAGCTTTCGGCCATCGCGATGCCGCGCGCGCGGCCCTCGGGCAGCGGGCCACCCCAGCCGGCCTTTTCCGCGGCGAGGCGCAGCACGCCGGCATGCCGCGGGCTGTCGGCCATCATCGCGAGCCGGAACTCCAGCGGGTCCGTCCCGGCGGACTGGGCGAGCTCGTCGATGAAGGTCTCGACCACATAGGCGGTGTGGGTCGAGCCCACCGCGCGCCACCAGAGGACCGGCACGCCCACCTGGGTCGTCGTGAGGCCCAGCCGGCGGTTCGGAATGGCATAGGGCAGGTGCAGGGCGCCCTCGACGGAGGTCGGGTCGATGCCGTCCTGGATCATCACCTCGAAGGCCCCGCCCGCCATGATCGACTGGCCGACGACGTGGTGGTCCCAGGCCACGAGCCTGCCGTCGGCGTCGAGGCCGGCGCGGACCTTGTGGACATAGGCCGGACGGTAACGGCCGCCCTTCATGTCGTTCTCGCGGGTCCACTGGACCTTGACCGGGGCGCGCCAGTCGAGCGCCCGGGCCACGGCCACGGCCTCGACGATCACGTCGGCATCCGCAACGCCGCGCCGGCCGAAGCCGCCGCCGGTCTTCATCACGTGCAGCCGCACCCGCTCGGGCGGGATGCCGGCGACCGAGGCCGCCACCATCTGGTAGAGGTCGGGCATCTGGTGCCCGCCCCAGATCTCGAGCATCCCGTCCTCGTCCATCCGCGCGACCGCGTTCATCGGCTCGAGCGCGGCATGGGCGAGGTAGGGAAACTCGAAGGTCGCCTCGAGCACCTGCGCGGCGCCGGCGAGGCCCGCGTCGGCGTCGCCCTCCGCCAGCGCCGTCGCGGCCGGCTCCGCGGCGACGAGGTCGCGATACTCGGCCATGATCTCGGCGGTGCCGCGGGTCTCGGCGGCCGTCTCGTCCCACTCGACGCGCACCGCGTCACGGGCCTTCAGCGCCGCCCACATGTGCTCGCCGACCACGGCGAGGCCGCGCGGCGTCTCGACCACGTCGACGACGCCCGGCATCGCCCGCGCGGCGTCGGCGTCGAAGGACGCGACGCGCGCGCCGAACTTCGGCGGATGGATCATCACCGCGGTCAGCATTCCGGGCAGCCTGACGTCGTGCGTGAAGGTGTGGCTGCCGTCGGTCTTGGACGGGCCGTCGTAACGGCGGACCGCGTCGTTGCCGATCAGGGTCCATTGCTCGGGCGCCCGCAGCGGCACGTCGGCCGGCACCGGCAGGGCCGCCGCCCGCTCGGCCAGCGCGCCGAAGCTCAGGCTGCCCCCGGACGGGTGGCTGAGGATCCCGTCGGCGACCGTGATCTCCCCGGCCGGCACGCCCCATTCCTCGGCCGCCGCCGCGACCAGCATGGCGCGCGCCGTGGCCCCGGCCAGGCGGTACCGGTCCCAAGACGAGGCCATCGAGGTCGAGCCGCCGGTGCCCTGCGCGAAGCCGCCCCAGGCGAGGTTGCCGTAGAGCGCGGCATTGCCGGAGCCGCCGACAACGTCGGTCTGATCCCAGCGGCCGCCCAGTTCCTCGAGCACCAGCGTCGCGATGCCGTGATAGCTGCCCTCGCCCATGTCGAACTGCGACGAGATCACGGTGATGCGGTCGTCGGCGGTGATCGTGACATAGGCGGCGAAGGGGTTCGTCGCGCTCGCCTCGGCCTGCGCCACCGGCATGCCCTCCTGCGCGAGCGCGCCGGCGGGCCGGAAGCCGACCGCGAAGCCGCCGGCGATCGCGGTCGTGCCGATCAGGAAGCCGCGACGGCTGACGCCCTGCGGCAGGAAGGTGCGGTTCATCATCACTTGGCGCAGCATGGCTCAGGCCTCCAGCCGGCGGGCGGATTCGTGGATGGCACCGCGGATGCGATGGTAGGTGGCGCAGCGGCAGAGGTTGCCGCTCATCGCCGCGTCGATGTCCGCGTCGGTCGGCCTGGGCGTGTCGGTCAGGAGCGCCACCGCCGACATGATCTGGCCCGACTGACAGTAGCCGCACTGCGGCACGTCCATCGCCGCCCAGACGGTGCGGACGGTCTCGGCGACCGTGCCGCTCAGCCCCTCGATGGTGGTGATCTCGGCACCGGCGGCATCGCCGACGAGGGTCTGGCACGACCGCACCGGGATGCCGTCGAGATGAACTGTACAGGCGCCACACAAGGCCTGCCCGCAGCCGAACTTGGTGCCCGTCAGCCCGACGATCTCGCGAATCGCCCAGAGCAGCGGCATGTCGTCCTCGACGTCGAGCTGGTGATCGGTTCCGTTGATCCTGAGTGTCGTCATGTTGGCCCTCCATCCGGCCTTCCGTGCGGGCGCCGACCGGCTTCGCGGCGCCCGATGCTCGGGTCGGGAGTATAGCACCCTAGGACGCGGCGCCAATGCCATCGGGCGAACGGACCGGCCGGCCCCGGGTGACGGGGCGAGCCCGGGGATGCAGCGATCATGGCCTTCCGGATGGGTCGAGGCAGTCGAGCATCCTCCTGTGGCGCGGATCGTACGGTTCTCCCACATGAACGTGCTGCAAAAGGTTGGGACCACGGGGGGAGGCCGGGACCGAACAAGCTGACGAGAGCCGAGCAGGTTCCGAGAAGCAGAGCGTGCGCGGCGAAGGGCGGAAAGCGGCCGCTCACTTGCGGCACGCCCGAGCCCTGGAGCATCGGTTTCGTTTGAGCACCGCACGGCAGGCCGGTCAGGTCACCTGATGCGATGCAGGAACACGGGCGCATCATGACGCCGGTCCTGCCCTGCACGGTTGCCCGGATCATCGGGCCGGCCCGCGCCGGCCTGGGTCAGCGGAGGAAGTTGCGGAACTGCCGCAGTGCGATGGCGAACATCACCGCGCCAATCAGCGCCAGCGCC
>CAZNSP010000073.1:0-6525 GCA_964575795.1 uncultured Rhodobacterales bacterium | reverse complement strand
GAGGACGAGAAGCGCGCGCTGAAGGAAGGCCGCATCCCCGAGGCCTGGGCGGCCAGACGAACCGGCCCTTCTCCAGCCGCTTCATGAACATGCACGCGCCCTGACCGTCCCACCAGATCACCTTGACCAGATCACCACGGCGCCCCCTGAACACGAACAGATGCCCGGCGAACGGGTCCTGCTTCAGCACAGCCTCGGCCTGAGCCGCGAGCGCCGCAAAGCCCTTGCGCATGTCGGTGACGCCCGCCGCGAGCCAGACCCGCGTGTTGGCCGGAACCGGGATCACGGCGAGAGCCCCCGGATCAGCCGCGCCAGTGCCTCGGGATCATAGTTGCCACTGATCCGCATCCGATGCCCACCCGCCAGCTCGATCTCGATGTGGTTCTCGGCGACGGGCGCAGCGACTGCCGTCTTCGATTCCGTGACGATCTCCACCGGAAGAAAGCGGGGCTCCATCGCAGCCGACGGCACCGACGCAGGGTCCGGCGCATAACGGCGATCGCGCAGCCACTTGAAGATCAGGTTCGCGTTCACCGCGTAGCGCCGCGCCACCTGAGCCACGGAAACGCCCGGCGCAGCCGTCTGGAAGCAGATCGACCGCTTCTCCTCATCCGTCCAGAGCCGCTTCGTCCGACGCGCCACGCCATCACCATAGTGTCCACTATCGTTCGTGGACACTATCCGCCTCTCTCACACCACGGCAGTGCGGTCAGGCCGGACGCTTACTTGACTTCCGGGATCGCCAGATCTAAACGGCCTAAAAGCTGAATTTCAATTCCAATCCGGAGGTAGCCCGCTTGCGGCGCGAGGGGAGTATGGAGGAGACTGACTGGCTCGCCAGCATCTCCGGCGAGGGAACGCGCGCGCGGTTACTGCGCAGCGCCGGCGAAATCTTCGCGCTGCGCGGGCTGGACCGGGCGACCGGCAAGGAGATCACCGAACATGCGGGGGTGGCCGCTGCGGCGATCAATTACCATTTCGGCAGCTTCGATCAGCTCTATGCGTCGGTCCTTCGCGAGGCGCATCGATGCCTGGCCTCGGTCGATCAGCTGCGCGGCCTGGTCGCGAACCGGACCCTTCCGGAAGAGAGGCTGCGGGGTCTGATCGCGATCGGCGTGGAGGCCCTTGTCGATCCCCGGCGCAGCTGGGCGCTGCAGGTCGTCGCGCGCGAGTTCGTCGCGCCGACCGTGACGGGTCGCGCGGTTCTCGACGAGGGCGAGCTTTTTCCGCGACGTCAGCTCGTGGAGCGGGTCGTTGCCGAGATCCTCGACCGGCCGGAGAACGACGCTTCGGTGAGCCGGCTCTGTTTCGTCGTTCTTGCTCCCATCATGTTGCTGATGGTCTGCGACCGGGGCGCCGTGCGGCAGAGCTTTCCCGGTGCGTGCCTGACAGACGATCCCAAAACCGTGATCGATCACTTTCACCGGTTTGCGCTCGCCGGACTGGTCGCCGAGCGGGCGCGACCTAAAGAATCGTCTGGGTCGACAGAGGGTACGTCATGATCAAGCGATTCGTCATCGCCACCGTCCTGCTCGCCCTCGTGGCCGGCGGCCTGATCGGCTTCAACCTGTACCGCGACCGGATGATCGCGGACTTCTTCGCAAACCGTCCCGTCGAGGCGCGGCCCGTCGCGGTCGTCGAGGTTCGAAAGGG
This sequence comes from uncultured Rhodobacterales bacterium, assembly GCA_964575795.1. Classification (GTDB taxonomy): domain Bacteria; phylum Pseudomonadota; class Alphaproteobacteria; order Rhodobacterales; family Rhodobacteraceae; genus Amaricoccus. Next base: position 4,872 of record CAZNSP010000073.1, on the reverse strand, counting down.
CAACTGGCGGCCATCGATCACCGCCATCGGCACGGTCTATGCGTCCCAGGGCGTCAACCTTAGCGCAGAAGCAGGCGGGATCGTCCGCGATATCCTCTTCGAGTCGAACCAGCATGTCGAACAGGGTCAGTTGCTCGTCCGGCTGGACGATACCGTGCAGCGGGCCGACCTCGCAGCAGCCGAGACCTCGCTGGCGCTCGAGCGCACCAACCTCGAGCGTGCCCGCCAGCTTGGGGATCGTGGCGTCACCGCTGCCGTCACCCTCGATACCGCTCAGGCCGCTGCAGATGCCGCCGAGGCGCAGGTTGCACGTGCGCGGGCGCTGCTCGATCAACGGCAGATCGTGGCGCCGTTCGCCGGCATGATCGGCCTGCCGCGGGTGGATCTCGGCCAGTTCATCCAGCCGGGAACTGTCATCGCGACGCTGCAGGACCTCGACAGCATGCGCGTGGACTTCTCCGTCACCGAGCAACAGATGGGCTCGGTCTTCATAGGCCAGCACCTTTCTTTGCGCGTTGAGGGCTCGGACGAGGAGTACCAGGGTCAAATCTTCGGCCGTGACCCGCGGGTCGACCCCGCCACGCGCCTTCTGGCGGTCAGGGGCAGTGTCGAGGCCGGCGGCCGCCTCACCCCGGGGCAGTTCGTCCGGATCACGATCGACCTCGCCGAGGAGGAGGGCGTCATTGCCCTGCCGCAGACTGCGGTCGTGACCAGCCTCTTCGGTGATTACGTCTATTCCGTGCGGGCGGACGAGGGCGACGCCGGCATTCTAAGGGCCCGCCAAGTGTTTGTGGAGGTCGGGCGCCGCTCTGGCAATCTCGTCGAAATCCGAAGCGGACTGGAGCCCGGCGAAAAAGTAGTGATCGCGGGCCAGAACCGTCTGTCGAGCAATGCACCCGTTGTGATCGACGAGGATGGAGTGCCGGAATCCCTTCCCCTTGTAAGAGTCAGCCTGTGAGCTTCTCCGACACCTTCATCAGCCGACCGGTCCTCTCGACGGTCGTCGGCTTGCTGATCATGCTCGTCGGCTTCCAGGGGCTCTTTAACCTGCAGACCCGGCAGTATCCGGAGGTGGCCGAGACGGTAATCACGGTGACCACGGTCTATCCCGGCGCATCGGCCGAACTGATTCAGGGCTTCATCACCTCGCCGATCGCATCCGCCGTGGCTACCACCGAAAACGTCGACTACGTCACGACCCAGTCGCGACCCTCTGCCTCGGTCGTTACGATCAACATGCTTCTTGGCTCGAACCCGGATATTGCCCTGACGGAGGTGATGTCGAAGGTCAACGAAGTGCGCCGCCAGCTCCCGCAGGACGCCCAGGATCCGGTGATCGTCAAGGGCACGGGTATGACCTTTGCTACTCTCTACCTCGCGGTGCAGAACCCGAACATGTCGCGTGAGCAGGTGACCGAGTACATCGAACGGGTGATGGTGCCGCGGATGTCCACAATCCCCGGCGTCGCCGAAGCCGACGTCCTTGGAGCGGCGAACTTCGCCATGCGGGTGTGGATCGACCCGATCCGGCTCGCTGGCCAGGGTGTAACCGCGGACGAGGTCCTCGCGGCTATAAACGCTTCGAACTTCCTGTCCGCTCCTGGCAGGACCCGCGGAGAGATCGTCGGATATCCGATCTCGCTCCAATCGACACTCCAGACGCCCGACACGTTCGGCGCGCTCCGGATCTCGGGCGACGGAGACAACGTGGTCAGGCTACACGACGTGGCGGAGGTCGAACTCGCGGCAGAAAGCAGCGACACGATCGTTTCCTTCAACGGCGAGCCCGGGACCTTCATCGGCATCTTCCCGACCCCCGCCGCCAATCCGCTCGATGTGGCCGCGGCGGTGCGCGTCGAACTACCGGCGATCCAGGCCTCTCTACCCGAGGGCATGACGCTCCAGATGGTCTACGATTCGACCGAGCAGATCGAGGCGTCGATCGACGAGGTGCTCTTGACCATCCTGATCGCGACCGCCATCGTGGCCATCGTCACGCTGCTTTTCCTCGGCTCGTTCCGCGCGGTACTGATGCCGCTCGTCGCGATCCCGTTGAGCCTTGTCGGCGTGCTATTCCTGCTCTCGATCGTGGGCTATTCCATCAACCTGCTGACGCTGCTTGCGATGGTTCTCGCCATCGGGCTCGTGGTCGACGACGCCATCATCGTCGTGGAGAACATCCAGCGGCACATCGACGACGGCATGAGCCCGCTCAGGGCGGCCCGCGTCGCCATGTCGGAGCTGGTGACGCCGATCATCGCCATGATGCTGACGCTGCTGGCGGTGTTCAGCCCGCTCTTCTTCACCGGCGGCCTGACCGGCGCGCTCTTCCGGGAATTCGCGATGGCGCTCGCGGGAGCCGTGTTCATCTCCGGCGTGGTGGCACTAACGATCTCTCCGACCATGGCCGCGCGCGTGCTGAAGCGCGGCGGGCACACCCGCTTCCAGGATGTTGTGGATCGGACCTTCCGACGCTTCGAAGGCTGGTACGAGCGTCGTGTCACGGCGACGCTGGCCTACCGCCCCGTGACGATCATGATCGTCGTGGTGCTCAGCGGCGTGACCGGCTATCTCTTCGTGAACACATCGAGCGAGCTCGCTCCGACGGAGGATCAGGGCGCGCTGTTCTCCTTCGTGAACGCGCCGCGATATGCCACGTCCGACTACACGGATGCGTATGTCCGGCAGATCGTCGAGCGCACGGCCGACATCCCCGAGGTCAGGACCAACTTCACCGTCGTCGGCTTCGGCGGCCAGACCAGTTCTGGGATCGCGCTCTGGGCCTTCGACGACTGGGCAGATCGCGACCGGACGCAGGCCGAGATCCAGCAGGACATCCAGTCCCGCATCGCCACCGTCAACGGCGTCCAGGCCTTCGTCTTCGCGCCGCCGTCGCTCCCGGGCGCGGGAGGCGGTCTGCCGATCTCCCTCGTCATCCAGTCGACCGGGGGTCCGGACCAGGTATTCGAAGTCGCAGATCAGGTGCGCCGCGAAGCGGAGGCCTCGGGTCGCTTCATCGTCGTCCAGAACTCGCTCTCGTTCGATACAACCGAGATCCTGTTGACCATCGACCGCGATCGGGCCGCGGCGCTGAACGTGCCGGCACGACAGATCGGCAACGCCCTGACAATCCTGGTCGGCGAAGGCGCTGTGGCGCAGTTCGAGCGCGACTCCAAGAGCTATGACATCATCGTGCAGGTGCCTGCCGAGTACCGCGACAACCCCGAGCGGCTCGGCGAATTCTACGTCCGGGCGAACACCGGCGAGATGCTCCCGCTTTCGGCGGTCATCGACATCAAGACCCGGCCAGTCCCCGCGGTGATCGAGCAGTTCAACCAGCTCAATTCGGCGACCATCACGGCACTGCCCCTGCCGGGCGTTTCAACCGGCGACGGGCTGGCGGTCATCGAGAACATTGCCCGCGCCGTCATCCCGGACGGCTTCTTCATCGACTATGCCGCACAGTCCCGGCTCGAGGTCAAGGAAGGCAACACCATCGTCATAGCCTTCGCCATGGCGGTCGTGGTGATCTTTCTCGTTCTGGCCGCACAGTTCGAAAGCTTCCGCGATCCGTTCATCATCATGATGACGGTGCCGCTCGCGATCTTCGGTGCCATCGTTCCCCTGAATCTTGGGCTCAGCACGCTGAACATCTACACGCAGGTCGGCATGATCACCCTGATCGGGCTGATCACCAAGCACGGCATCCTTCTCGTGGAATTCGCCAACCAGCAGCGGCGAGAGAAGGGGCTGACCAGGGAAGAGGGTATCGTGGCCTCCGCCCGGCTTCGCCTGCGTCCCATCCTGATGACGACGGCGTCGACCGCGCTGGGCGTGGTTCCACTGCTGATCGCCGAGGGCGCCGGAGCCGCTGCTCGTTTTTCCATGGGGTTGGTCATCTTCTCGGGCATCCTTGTCGGCACCCTTTTCACGCTCCTTGTCGTTCCCACAATCTACACGCTCGTCTCGCCGCGAACGCTCGCCTCGCTCGACGATACGGATCTCGAAACCGATCAAGGTGCGCCTGGTCCCGTGAACCGCGCCGGGTTTGCCGGAGGCTCCAACGCTTGAGCAGGATGGAGCATCACCAGCAAGACAACGAACATGCCCTGCCCCCTGAAAAGTGGTCCTCCCTGAAGTAGGCTTTGCGGCCAGATGGAGGACGAAGGGATGCACCAGAAGAAGCACAAGCCGGATGAGATCGTCGCGAAGCCCAGGCAGGTTGACGTGTTGGTGTCGCAAGGACGGTCTGTGGCCGAGGCGGTGCGGTCGATCGGCGTGAAGCAGTTCACGTATTATCGGGCACCTGATACTCGATCTGATCATCGGAAAGGTTGTAGAGCGCGCCAAGCACCAGCGTCTTGAACATCACCACTGCGTCCATCGGCTTGCGCCCGGCCCGCGACTTGTGCACCGCCCGGCTTGCACCAGACCCGCTCCAGCATCGGGCGGAATTCCTCCCAAGGAACGAGGGCGTCGATCTCGACCAGAGGGTCACGCTTCGCATCAAGGCTCGCGTAGCGGTCTGAAAGATCAAAGAAACCCATCTGCGCCATCGTCAAACCCCAGCCGCGACACGCCCTCCGCTTCCTATCCCAGCGGATAGGTCAGGGCAATTTTTCGAGGTGCGCATATCGTGTCGCCTCGGTAATGGTGTACGGTATGGACGGTTGATCGGTGGCGAGATAGGTCGGCTGCACACGCCGGTCGAGATACCGCCGCGTCAGGTCGGTTTCTGCCCTCAGGCAGGCAAGAGGGGCATGATACGCTTCAAAGCACATATTGTTGCAACAATAGCGGTCGCCTTGGCAGCGGGCGGGTTCTTCCTGTGGCGCGGCGACGGCACCGGGGCGGCCCCCGACGGATTTGCCC
>CAZNSP010000072.1:0-7546 GCA_964575795.1 uncultured Rhodobacterales bacterium | reverse complement strand
TCGCCGACCAGACGCTGGTGACGCAGGCGATCAACGGCGAGGCCTGCGAGATGGAGTTCGCCTACGTCCTGCCGTCGGGCGAGAGCTTCACCTTCACGGTGCACGCCGTCTACCTGCCGCGCCCGCGGATCGAGATCTCCGGGCCGCAAGGCGTGCAGGCCACCTTCGACTGGCAGGCGGCGCGCGACAGCGTCGTCGGCCGGATGTGCACGGCAACCCTCGTGAACGATGTGGAGACGTATTGAGTATCCGTCATGCGCAAGCGGGTTTTTCGGCCCACAGGCGGTCGGCCTTGACGAGGGCGTTTGCGATCTCGATGAGCTTGCGCATGAGAACCACCAGCGCGACTTTCGCGGGCTTTCCGGCCTCGCGCAGTTCCAGGTACTTGGCCTTGAGATCCGGGTTGAACCGCATGGCGACGAGAGCGGGCATGTAGAGGGCGTCACGCAGAGGCTTTCGTCCGCCGCTGATGAAGGATTTGCCCTTCCATTGCCCCGACTCTCTGGTGTGCGGGACCAGCCCGGCCAGGCTCCCGGCCTGCTTTCGCCCGAGCGTGCCGATTTCTGGCAGGAAGGTCAGAATGGCAGCGGCTGCAACCTGGCCGATACCGGGGATCGAGCTCAGAATGTCGCGCTTGCGCGCGCTCGTTTTGTCCTCGGCAATGCGCCTCGCGATCTCGGCATCGAGCTCGCCAAGTTGCCGCTCGACCAAGGTCAGGCGGGCCTTGGTCTGACGCCTCAGAAGCGAGCTGATCAGGATCAGTCGACGATTGCGCAGACGACCCCGCTCCTTGATCAGCGCGGACCGTGCCGTCTGTAAGTCACGGAGTTCACGCAGACTTTCTGCGACCGGCTCATCGGGCTCCAAGCCCAACGCGACCCCCATGCGCGCCAGGCACCGGGCGTCCACCGAGTCCGTCTTGGCATGTGTTCCAAGGGCTTGCGCAAAGCGCCGCGCCTGCAATGGATTGACCTTCACGAGAGGAAGCTTGCCTGAAAGGACTGTCTCCAGCCGGCGATGATAAGGCCCTGTTGCCTCGTACACGATGCGCGTCACCTCGAGGGCGGCCAGCCATTTCTGGAGCGCGCGCACGCCCTGTGCCGAATTGTCGAACCGCCTCGCCTCATTTCCCTCCAGATGGAATGCATCGAGGTGGGATTTGGAAATGTCGATCCCGATGGTGTGCTCCGTCATCTTCGCCTTGTCCTATCCTTGTCATGCGTGACGCAAGCACGCGTATCCGTTCAGGCCCTCGGTGAAGACGGCGGTCGACCTCACTCAATACCGGTCCTGCAGACCTCTGCTGACACGATCCAACCGCCGCCATGGCCCGCCATAAATGGCGTGGCGGGCCATGGCTCCCGACTACCCCGAGAACCGAGGAGATTTATAAGACAATGCTGACGCTCGACCTGACCAACGCTCCACGCTGGCACGACCTCGCCCCCGGCGTGCGGGTACAGCTGCGCCCGCTGACCACGGCGCTGATGGTGGCGACGCGCAGCGATCCGGCCGTCGAGGCGGTGCCCGAGGAGGCGTCCGACGAGGAGCGCGCGGTCGCCTTCGCCAAGGCGCTCGCGCGGCGGGCGCTGATCGCCTGGGACGGCGTGGGCGACGCCGACGGCAACGCCATCGACCCGAGCCCAGACGCCATCGACGCGCTGCTCGACGTCTGGCCGATCTTCGAGGCGTTCCAGCTGACCTACGTCTCGAAGGGGCTGCTGCTGGAACAGGAAAAAAACGCCTCCGCGCTCTCGCCGACTGGTCCTTCGGCGGGGGCGACCGATACTGCGATGCCTGCGCGCAAGCCTGCCCGGACTGCCCGGCGCGGCTGAACCGACCGGAAACGCCGGAGGGTTGGCAGGTCTGGGACCTCGTCGGCCGCCTCGGCGGACAGCTGCGCGTCCTGCCCGGCGCGGTGATCGGCTGGGACATGTCGGCGGCGCTAGCGCTCGGTGACGCGCTCGGCGTTCCGCCGCTCGCCATGGCCGAACTGCTGCCCGTCATCGAAGCGGTGATGGTGCGGAAGCTGAACGACGAGCTGAGTGCGAATGGCAGCCCGGGTGTTAGGTCTTGATCTTCTCGATCAGCGTGACGCCGGGCAGCCCCTCGAAATGCGCGTCGCAGGTCAGGAGCGTCGCGCCCTGTTCGCGGGCGGTTGCGAAGATGATCGCGTCGGCAGTAGCGAGCTTGTGCTCCCGGCACGACTCCGCCGCCGCCAGCGCGATCTCAGTGTCGAGCGGCACCACATGGCAGACCTGCGTGAAGGCGATGACCTGATCCGCCTTGTCCTCGCCGACCTCGCGCGTCAGCCATTTCGCCAGCTCGAGCTGGACCATGGTCGGGACCAGCCACTCGGCCTGTTCGGGCAGATGTTCGGACAGCTTCTCGCCGGTCGGCGAGCCGATGAGCCACTCGATCCACGCCGACGTGTCGACGAGGATCATCAGAACCGATCCGTCCGGTCGCGATAATCGGTGGCGGACGCGCCGCGCGCGAGCCCCTTCAGCGCCTCCCGCTTGGGCACCGGCACAAGCAGGACGCCCGTGCCTTTCGGGATGAAGGCAAAGGTCAGCCCGGCCTCCCAGTGCTGGGCGGCCCGGATCGCCTTGGGAATCGAGATCTGGAACTTCGAGGACAGGGTCGCGGTCTCGGCCATGGTCATACCTTCACTTGATCGATGGCATAAACGTAAGACGCCGATGCGGCGAAAGCAAGGACTCTGACCAATGGCTGAAAAGCGAGTGTCCGTCCGCCTCGCCGCCGTGGGCGGACGGCAGGTGCGCGCCGAACTGGAGGGCGTCGGCGAGGCCGGGTCGCGCGGCTTCGGACGGCTGAGCCGCGAGATGGAGGCGGCCAACGCCCGGCTCGCAGCCTTCTCGCGGCGGGTGCGGGTCGCGGCCGCTGCCGCCGTGGCCGCCGCTGCCGCCGCGGGCGTCGCCATGGTCCGCTCGGGCCTGCAGACGGTCGACGCGCAGGCCAAGCTTGCGCAGTCGCTCGGCACCACCGTCGCCTCGATCCAGACGCTTGAGCGTGCGGGCGAGCTGGCGGGCGTGTCGATGTCCGGCATCGAGCAGGCCACCAAGGATCTGACGCGGCGGCTGAGCCAGGCAGCCGCCGGCACCGGTCCCGCCGCCGACGCGCTCGACCGGCTGGGGCTTTCGGCCAACGAACTGATCGCGTTGCCGCTGGACCAGCGCGTGGGTGCGATCAACGCGGCCATCGAGAGCTTCGTGCCTGCCGCCGAGCGCGCCGCGGTCGCGGGGCAGCTTTTCGGCGAGGAAGGCTCCATCGCCATGTCGCGGATCGACACCGCGACGCTGCGCCAGGCGACCGAGGACGTGCTCGCATTCGGTGTCGTGGTCTCAGAACAGGATGCCGACCAGATCGAGCGGACGAACGACGCCATCTCCCGGCTCGGACTGATCTGGCGCGGGCTGTCGAACCAGCTCGCCGTCGCCGCAGCCCCCGCGCTGGAAGCAGTCGCCAACGCCATGGCGGCGGTGGCCAGCCGCACCGGCCCACTTGGCATCGCGATCCGCGGGCTGTTCGACAACATCGGCCGCCTGACGACCTATGCCGCCACCTTCGCGGCCTTTCTCGCGGGCCGCTGGGTGGCCGGCACGGCCGCTGCGGCGCTGTCGGTCCGTGGCCTCGCCACGGCGCTTGTCGTCCTGCGCGGCGCGCTGATCCGGACAGGCATCGGCGCGCTGATCGTCGGCGCGGGCGAGCTCGTCTACCAGTTCACCCGTCTCGTCTCCGGCGCGGGTGGCTTCGGTGAGGCGATGTCGCTCCTGAAGGACGTCGCCGTCGAGGTCTGGGAGCGGATCAGGATGGGCGCCGCTGCGGCGGGTGCGGCCGCGACGGCGATGTTCTTCGACCTGAAGGCGGAGGCGGCCTCGGGCATGCAGAGCGCCATCGAGAGCGTAGTGGCGTTCGGCAACACGGCCGCGAACACCTTCGAAGGCGCCTACGAGGCGATCAAGGCGATTTGGGGCCTGCTGCCGGCGGCCATCGGTGATCTGGCGTTCCAGGCGGCCAACAGTCTGGTCGACGGCGTCGAGGCGATGCTGAACGGCGTGGTCTCGCGCATCAACGGCTTCATCGGCGGGATCAACCAGGGGCTGGAAGCGCTCGGGTCCGAGCGGCGCATCTCGCTGGTGCCCGACCTCGACCTCGGCGAGATCGAGAACCGCTTCGAGGGCGCGGCGACCGCCGCGACGACGGCGGCACAGGCGGCGTTCGACCGGGCCTTCGAGGACAACCCGCTGACCGCGCCCGATCTCGGCCTGACCGAGGCGGCAAACCGCGCGCTCGAGTCCGCGAACCTCTATCGCGGCGCAGCGCGCGATCTGGCCGAAGGGGCCCGCGCCCCGCTCGAAAGCTGGCAGGCGTTGCGCGATGCCGTGCGAGGCACCGACGAGGCCAGTGCCGATGCGCTGACCGAGGCCACCGGCGCGGCCGAACGGCTGGAGACGGCGCTTGGTGAAGCCGGACGCGCCGCCACAGGTGCAGGCGCGGCGGCCGGAGACGCCGCCGCTGCCGCGGAGCCCGCGACCGAGGCCGCCGTCACGGGCTGGCGGGCGGTCACGGCGGCGCTGTCGGACTATGCCAGCAAGGCCCGCGACATCGGAGGCGACATCGGCCAGAGCCTCGTCGGCGCCTTCCAGTCGGCCGAGAACGCGGTGGGCCAGTTCGTGAAGACCGGGAAGCTGAACTTCCGCGATCTCGTCACCTCTCTGCTCGCCGATCTGGCCCAGCTCGCGGCGCGGCGGTTCATCCTCGGGCCGATCGCCAATGCGCTCTCCGGCGTGTTCTCCGGGGCGGGCGGGATTTTCGCTAACGTCCTGCATGCGGGCGGGATGGTCGGCTCTGCCGGGCCCTCGCGCATGGTCCCGGCCATGGCCTTCGCCGCTGCCCCGCGAATGCATGGCGGCGGGATGGCTGGGCTTCGTCACGACGAGGTGCCCGCGATCCTGCAGCGTGGAGAGCGGGTGCTGTCGCGACGCGAAGCGCAGAGCTACGGCGCAGGCGGCGGCGTCAATGTCACGATCATGGCCCGCGACGCCGAGAGCTTCCGGCAGTCCCGCACGCAGGTCGCGGCGGATATCGCCCGCGCCGTGTCGCTCGGGCGGAGGGGCATGTGATGGCGTTTCACGAGGTCCGGTTTCTCGACAATATCAGCCGCGGCGCGCGCGGCGGACCCGAGCGGCGCACGCAGATCGTCGAGCTCGCCTCCGGCGACGAGGAGAGGAACGCCAGCTGGGCGAACAGCCGCCGCCGCTACGACGTCGCCTACGGCATCCGCCGCGCCGACGATCTCGCCGCCGTCGTCGCCTTCTTCGAGGCGCGCAACGGGCGCCTGCATGGATTCCGGTTCAAGGACTGGGGCGACCACAAGTCCTGCCTTCCCTCGGGCACACCCTCGCCGACCGACCAGACGATCGGCACCGGCGACGGCACGACGACCGCCTTCCAGCTGGTCAAGCGCTATACCTCCGGGGCGCAATCCTGGACGCGCGCCATCGCCAAGCCGGTGGCGGGCACCGTGCGCATCGCCATCAGCGGGGTCGAGCAGCCCTCCGGCTGGTCGGTCGACACCGCCACTGGCGTCGTCACCTTCGGTACTGCGCCAGGCTCCGGCGTCGCGATCACCGCGGGCTTCGAATTCGACGTGCCCGTCCGTTTCGACACCGACGTGCTCGACGTCACGCTCGACCTCGAGCGGCTCGGCTCGATCACCTCCATTCCGCTTCTGGAACTGCGCCGATGAAGTCCCTCGACCCCGACCTGCAGGCCCATCTCGACGAGGGAACGACGACGCTCGCCTGGTGCTGGCGGATCGTGCGCGCCGACGGCACGAGTTTCGGCTTCACCGACCACGATCGGACGCTCAGCTTCGAGGGGACGGATTTCGAGCCCGAGAGCGGGCTCAAGGCGTCCGAGGTGCGCTCGGGCTCGGATCTGTCGGTCGATGCGCAGGACGCCGAAGGCGTGCTGACGTCGGACCGCATCACCGAGACCGACATCCTGGACGGACGCTGGGACAACGCGGAGGTCGAGGTCTGGCGGGTGAACTGGGTCGACACCGGGCAGCGCGTTCTGATGCGGCGCGGGGCCATCGGCCAGATCCGGCGCGGGCGGCTCGCCTTCGTCGCCGAGGTGCGCTCGCTCGCCCACGTCCTCGGCCAGACGGTCGGGCGAACCTTCCAGGTGACCTGCGATGCCGCGCTCGGCGATGCGCGGTGCGGCGTCGACCTGGAAGACCCGGCCTACAAGGGCGCGGGCACGGTGGTCGACCTTCTGCGCGACCGCGCCTTCACCGCCTCGGGCCTCGGCGGTTTCGCCTCCGGCTGGTTCACCTTCGGCACGCTGGACTGGACCAGCGGCGCGAATGCGGGGCGGAGCACCGAGGTGCTGGGCCATGACGTGACCGACGGCGTAGCGATCCTGACCCTGCTCGAAGCGCCGGTGCGCGCTATCGCCGAGGGCGACGGCTTCACGATCCGGGCGGGCTGCGACAAGCGCATGGAGACCTGCGGGGCCAAGTTCGCGAACATCGCCAACTTCCGCGGCTTCCCGCACATCCCCGGCCAGGACGCCGTTCTCCGCTACGCCACGAAGGACGGTGGGCACGAGGGGTCTGTGCTGTGACCGCCATGGACCCGAAGCGCGTCATCGCCATCGCACGGTCCTGGCTCGGCACGCCCTACCACGACCAGGCGAGCCTGCGCGGCGTCGGCTGTGACTGCCTCGGGCTGGCCCGGGGCGTCTGGCGCGAGGTCGTGGGCCCCGAACCGTTCCCGATCCCACCTTACAGCCGGGACTGGGGCGAGACCGGACCGCGCGAGGTTCTGGCCGAGGGCGCGCGCGCCATGATGATCGAGATGGAACCGGCGGCGGCCGGACCCGGCGCGCTGGTGCTATTCCGCATGAAGCCCCGCGCCATCGCCAAGCATGTCGGGATCCTCACCGCGCCCGACAGCTTCGTCCACGCCTATGAGCGGCTCGGCGTGATCGAGGAGCCGCTTAGCCCATCCTGGCGGCGGCGCATCGCCTTCGCCTTCCTGTTTCCGCAACGCTGAGACCTCGACATGGCAACGCTTGTCCTCGGTGCCGCTGGCGCCGCAATTGGCGGCTCGATCGGCGGCGCGATCCTCGGCGTCAGCGCCGCGACCATCGGCGGCTTCATCGGCTCCAGCATCGGCTCGGTGGTCGACAGCTGGATCATCTCCTCGCTCGCGCCGACGCAGCGCATCGAGGGTGCGCGGCTCGACACGCTGCGTATCACCTCGGCCACCGAGGGCGCAGTCATCCCGCGGCTCTACGGCCGGATGCGGATGGGCGGCAACATCATCTGGGCCACGGATTTCCGCGAGGAGACGAAGACCACCACGCAGGGCGGCGGCAAGGGTGGCGGAGGCGGCAAGGTCAAGACCACCGAGTATCTGTACTACGCCTCCTTCGCCGTCGCCGTGTGCGAGGGCCCGATCACCGGCATCGGGCGCATCTGGGCCGACGGCAAGCCGATGGACCTCTCCGGCGT
>CAZNSP010000071.1:0-7754 GCA_964575795.1 uncultured Rhodobacterales bacterium | reverse complement strand
TGGTGTTGCGGCCGGCCTCGATGCGCTTGGCGATGGCGATCTCGCCCTCGCGCGAGAGGAGTTCGACCGAGCCCATCTCGCGCAGGTACATGCGCACGGGGTCGTCGGTGCGGTCGAGGGATTCGCCTGAGCCGCCGGCGAGCGCGAGTTCGCGCGAAGTGCTTTCCTCGGCGGGTTCTGGCGCGTCGTCGCGGCGGTCCTCGTCGTCGGAATCGTCGGATTCCACGAGGTTGATCCCCATCTCGGAGAGCATGGCCATCACGTCCTCGATCTGTTCGGACGTGACCTGTTCGGGCGGCAGGACCTCGTTCAGCTCGTCATAGGTGATGTAGCCGCGCGCCTTGGCCGTCGCGATCATCTTCTTGACCGCGGCCTGGCTCATGTCGAGCATCACGCCGGAAGCGTCCTGCGTTTCCTCGCCTTTCTTGTCGTCGGTGTCCTTGGCGGCCATGAAATGCTCCGTCAGCGGCCACGGGCGGGGGCGGGCCCGGGGCAGGGGGTAGGGCGTTGTCATCCACGAATCGGCGATTCGCAATGCGCGGTCAGTGTTTTTTCGGTTTCTTCCAGACTTGTTGTTCGAGAAGTGACGACAGATGCCGCGAGAGATCGGCCTCGTCCGTGCCGGTGCCCGCATCCTCGAGCGGTCGGGCGGTCGCGCGGTGAAGGGCGTCGGCGGCCTGGCGCAGCCGCCATGTCACACCCTCGTCCGCGCTGCCGGCAAGTGCCTGTTCCGCCTCGCGCACCTCCTCGGTGGCGCCGAGATGGGCGGCGTGGCGGCCGAGTTCCTCGTCGATCGCGGCGGCGGCGAGGTCGGGGTCGGCGGCGGGCCCGAGATGGGGATTGGCCCGCAACTGGCCGATCGACAGAAGCGCCGCAAGGGGATCGTGTCCGAGACGTGCGGTCATCAGGCCTGCGAGCTGGGTGGAATCGGGCGATTCGGCATCTAGGAACTCCGCGAGGCAGGACAAGAGGGCGACGCGAATCATTTCGAGGTCGGGGCAGACGAAGCCGAGCCGTTCGAGCCGGTCCTCGAAGCGCGCGACGAGGGCGGGATGGTAGATGCAGCCGAGCAGGATCGCCCCCTCGCGCACGCGGGCCTCGGCCTGCGAGCCCTCGGGGGCTGCGGCCAGCAGCGAGGCCTTGGCGGCGGGCGAGGGGCTGACCGGCAGCCATGCGCGGCCGCGGCCACGGGATTGCGCGCCGCGCGCGGCGGACGGGCCGAGGCCCTTGGCCCCGGGCTTCTGGCGGGAGGGCGCGAAGATCGCGTTTCGGCGGGTGCGGAACTCGGCCTGGTAATGGGCGCGGAGCGAGGGGTCGCGGATCCGGTCGAGATGCGCGTGCAGCCGGGCGTCGAGTGCGGCGCGGCGTTCGGGGCTGTCGAGGACATGGCCCTCGGTCTCGCGCTGCCAGAGGAGGTCGACGACGGGGCGGGAGGCCGCCACCAGCGTCTCGAAGGCCCTGGCGCCGCCCGACCGCACCACGTCGTCGGGATCCTGGCCCGGCGGCATCAGGGCGAAGCGCAGCGACTTGCCCGCGGCCATGAGCGGCAGGGCGAGATCGACGACCCGCTGGGCGGCCTTCAGCCCGGCCGTGTCGCCGTCGAGCGCGATCACCGGCTCGTCGGCGATCCGCCAGAGGAGCGCGAGCTGGTCCTCGGTGACGGCGGTGCCGAGCGGGGCCACGGCATGCTGGATGCCGGCCTGGACGAGGGCGATCACGTCCATGTAGCCCTCGACCACGACGAGCGCGCGGGACCGGCCCGCGGCGCTGCGGGCGGGGCCGATGTTGTAGAGGCTGCGGCCCTTGTCGAAGAGCGGGGTCTCCGGCGAGTTGAGGTATTTCGGCTCCTGCCCCGGGCTGAGCGCGCGGGCGCCGAAGGCGATCGCCCGGTCGCGGGCGTCGCGGATCGGGAACATGATGCGGTTGCGGAACCGGTCGTAGGCCGAGCCGTCGTCGCGCCGGCCGACGAGGCCCGCCTCGATCAGCTTGTCGCGGGAGAAGCCCTTGTCGGTCAGGTGGTCGAGCAGCGCGGTTCGGCCGTCGGGGGCGTAGCCGATCTCGAACCGCTCGCGCGTCTCGGCGCCGAGGCCGCGGCGGTCGAGATAGGCGCGGGCCTCGGCCGCGCGGCCTGATGCGAGCTGCATCCGGTAGAAGCGGATCGCCGCCTCCATCGCCTCGCCGAGGCCCTGCGCGGCGGCGGCCCGTTCGGCTGCGCGGGGATCGCGTTCGGGGAGAGCCATCCCGGCGTCGCGGGCGAGCATCTCCACCGCCTCCATGAAGCCGAGGTTCTCCGATTCGGTGAGGAACTTGATGACGTCGCCGCCGGCATGGCAGCCGAAGCAGTGGTAGAAGCCCTTGCGGTCGTCCACGTGGAAGGAGGCGGTCTTTTCGTGGTGGAACGGGCAGGGCGCCCAGAAGTCGCCCTTGCCGGCGTTCGACTTGCGCGGGTCCCATGTGACCTTGCGGCCGACGACCTGCGAGAGCGAGACGCGGCTGCGCAATTCGTCGAGGAAGCCGGAGGGTAGCGCCATCAGCGGTATATCGGCCCCGAGGGGGCCGATGGCAAGAGCGGGCGGGGGCGGTCAGCCGGCGGCGATCAGTCGCTGGCAGGCGCGATGACGACGGCGGCGCGCTCGGCCCCGGTTGCGGCGTCGAGGACGCGGATGCGCTCCACCCCCGCGGCGTCGCGGGTGACGACCGCGACCCAGCCGGTGCCGAGGGTGACGGCCTGCGCGGTCTCGCCGGCGGGGAGCGCGAGCGCGTCGGGCAGGACCGGCGGCGGCGCGGGCTGGAGCGCGGTGAGGCGGATCACGAGGAGGGCGACCACGGTGATCATGCCGAGGATCAGCGTCGCGGTCAGCGCCGTGACGAGCCGGCGGAGCGCGCGCAGGCGCGGCGGTTCGGGGAGGTCCTCGGGTCCCCGTCCCGGGGCGGGTGCGGTCATGGGCGGCCTCTCCTGGGCGCGAGTCCGGCGTCTCATAGCCGCCCGGCGGCGCGGGCGCCAGCCGCGGTCGCGTTGACCGGCGGGGGGCGGTCGATTAGGCGTGGCGGGGCGTGGTTGCCGCGCGTGCCGTCCGAGGTTGCCGCTGCCCATGTCCGAGGCCCCGCGCGTTCTGGAGATCCGGTTGGGGGAGGAGCCCGACCAGCGGCTCGACAAGGCGCTGGCCGCGGCGGTGCCGGGGGGGCTCGGCCTGTCGCGGAGCCGGTTGCAGGCGCTGATCGGGCAGGGGGCGGTGACGCGGGTCTCGGGCGAGATCCTGCGCGACCCGAAGCTCCGGGTCTGGCCGGGCGAGACGGTGCGGCTGCGCCTCGGCCCGCCGAAGGACCCGCGGGCGGCGCCGGAGGACATCCCGCTCGACATCCGCTTCGAGGACGAGGACCTGATCGTGCTGATGAAGCCCGCGGGCCTCGTGGTGCATCCCGCGCCGGGGGCGGAGGCGGGGACGCTGGTGAACGCGCTTATCCATCACTGCGGCGGGCGGCTGTCGGGCGTGGGCGGCGTGCGGCGGCCGGGGATCGTGCACCGGATCGACAAGGAGACCTCGGGGCTTCTGGTCGTGGCGAAGTCGGACCGGGCGCACCAGGGGCTGGCCGAGCAGTTCGCCGCGCATGACGTGGATCGCAGCTATCTGGCGCTGGTCTGGGGGGTGCCGGACGCGGGCGACCCGCGGCTCGCCGGGTTGCCGGGGGTGCGGTGGGAGCCGGGCGGCTGGCTGCGGATCGAGGGCAACATCGGGCGGCATCCGGGCGACCGCAAGCGCATGGCGGTGGTCAGGGGCGCGGGGCGGAGTGCCGTGACGCGCGTGCGGGTGGTGGAGCGGCTGGGGCCGGTGGCGCTGGTCGAATGCCGGCTGGAGACCGGGCGGACCCACCAGATCCGGGTGCACATGACCCATGCGGGGCATGCGCTGGTCGGCGATCCGGTCTACGGGCGGCGGCGGGTGGCGCCGGCGGGGACCGCGCCGGAGGTCGCCGCGGCGCTGGCCGGGTTCGGGCGGCAGGCGCTGCACGCGGCAAGGCTCGGCTTCGTGCATCCGGTGACGGGCAAGCGGCTGGATTTCGCCGCCGAGCCGCCGGAGGATTTCACGTCTCTGTTAGCCCTCTTGCGCCGGAGCGGGAAATCGGAACCGTTTAAGGGTGCGTAAACGGAACTATAATAAAGTGTGAACGTTGGCCGAACGGTACAGGTTCGGCAGGAGGCATCAGGTGAGCTACGAACGACTTCCCGCCCCGTCGCCGGAACAGGGGCTTTCCCGGTATCTGTCGGAGATCCGCAAGTTTCCGATGCTCGAGCCCGAGCAGGAATACATGCTGGCCAAGGCCTGGGTCGACCACGGCGACAAGGAGGCGGCGCACCAGCTGGTGACGAGTCACCTGCGGCTCGCCGCGAAGATCGCCATGGGCTATCGCGGCTACGGCCTGCCGACCGCCGAGGTGATCTCGGAGGCGAACGTCGGGCTGATGCAGGCGGTCAAGCGGTTCGATCCCGACAAGGGGTTCCGGCTGGCGACCTACGCCATGTGGTGGATCCGGGCCTCGATCCAGGAATACATCCTGCGGTCGTGGAGCCTGGTGAAGATGGGCACGACGGCGGCGCAGAAGAAGCTGTTCTTCAACCTGCGCAAGGCCAAGAACAAGATCGGCGCGATCGAGGAGGGCGAGCTGCGCCCCGAGAACGTGGCGCGGATCGCCCGCGACCTGAGCGTGAGCGAGGAGGAAGTCATCTCGATGAACCGCCGGATGTCGGGCGGGGATGCGAGCCTGAACGCCCAGATCAAGGCCGACGGCGACGGTGCGGCGGAGTGGCAGGACTGGCTGGAGGACGAGGACGCCGACCAGGCCGCCGCCTATGCCGAGCGCGACGAGCTGGAGAACCGGCAGGCGCTGCTCATGGAAGCGATGGAGGTGCTGAACGAGCGCGAGCGGCACATCCTGACCGAGCGGCGGCTGAAGGACGAGCCGGTGACGCTGGAGGACCTGAGCCAGGAATACGGCGTCAGCCGGGAGCGGATCCGCCAGATCGAGGTGCGGGCCTTCGAGAAGCTGCAGAAGCGGATGCGGGAACTCGCCGCCGACCGGGGGATCGTCCAGGCGGTGAACTGACGGCGGGCCGCCCGTTGGCGGCCTTGTCGGGCGCGCGGGTGCGCGCAAGACATTTCTGGTGGCGCGGGCCGTGTTCGGCCAGCGCGGCGGGGCGCTCGCCGCCCCCGCACCCCAGGCACTGCTCTCCAGGTTTCTGGCCGCAGAAGGGTCAGGTCGGGGGCCGTGCGAAGACGAAGCGGCGGTAGAGCTGGCCGATGGCGATGAGGCTGAGGCCGAGGCCGAGGAAGGACGCGACCCGCCAGAGGCCGGTCAGGTCCGACAAGTCGTAGAGGAAGATCTTCAGCACCGCCGCGGCGAGCACGGCGAGCGAGAGCGCGCGCCAGAAGGCGCTCGCCCGCCAGATGCCGATGCCGAGCAGCACGAGGGCGAAGCCGATCCAGACCGCGGAATAGGCGTAGAGCTCGGCCGCCGTTGGATAGGTGCCGGGCGCGAGCTCGATCACCGGGCCGCGGAAGGCGCGGCGGGTCTCGAGGCTGATCGCGGCGAAGGCGAGGAGGCCGGCGAGGGCCGCGGGGACCATGCGCAGCGGCGGGGGCAGGTACGGGCCCGCCGACCAGGCGAGGAGGCCGAGCAGGAGCGCGGGGGCAAGGTAGGCGAGGCCGATGAGGTTCGCGAGCGGCAGCGTGCCGACCGGCTCGCCGGTGGCGAGCGGGTTCGCGGCGACGAGATGGCCGAAGAGGAGCTGCGCCGAGGCGAGGGCCATGAGGCCGAGCCCGCCCCAGCGCGCGGCGGGCAGGCGGGCGACGGTGGCGGGGCGCAGGAGGAGAAGCGCCGCGATCAGCCACCAGAGCGACTGCACGCCCATGTCGAAGAGCCGGTAGCCGGGGGCGGCCAGCGATCCCGCGGTCCAGATCCGCAGCTGCAGCGCCACCATCAGGAAGAGGAAGGCGACGGCCGTGGTCTCGGCCAGATCGGCCAATGCGGCGTCGGGGGTCCGGGCGGTGCGGCGCAGCAGGCGGGCGGCGAGGAGGAAGGCGGCGGCGGGCAGGCCGTAGCCGTAGATCACCCAGGCGAAGGGGCCGACGAGGCGGTCGTCATAGGCGAGGAGTGCGGGGTTCAGCACCAGCCGCACGATCACCACGGCGATGGCGGCGACGGCGATGAGTCGCAGAGGGCGGAGCGGCAGGCGGGTGAGGATCCAGGCGAGGGCGGCGACCTGGAGCGCGAGGGCGATGGTGAGCCAGGCCTCGCGCATCAGGCAGGCGAAGGCGAGGGCGAGGGCCGCGGTGCTGCCCGCGGCGTAGAGGCCCATGGGCAGGTCGCGGACGCCCGGGCCGAGGAGGCGCGGGACGATGACGGCGGCGCCGACGAATGCGAGCGCGAGACCCGCGGCGATGAGCGACCAGCCGAGGTCGATCTCGAACGCGCCGATGCGCGCGTAGGCGAGCGCGAGCAGGAAGAGCGGCATGCCGGCGGAAAGCCCGCTCCAGACGCCGGGGGAGGGCGCGCGGAGCAGTGCGGCGAAGCCGCCGAGGCCGAAGAGGAGGCCGAAGCCCGCCAGCGCCCGGGCATAGGTGACGAATTCCGGCGGGAGGAGGAAGGGGCCGTAGGCGTCGGCATAGGCGGCGGTGCCGAGGCGTTCGAGTTCGGCCGGCGGCAAGACCGTGTAGGGCTGTGGCCAGAGGATTGCAGCGGCGGCGACGACGAGGGCGGCGACGAGGACGAGCGGCTCGAGGAGGCCGTGGCGGAGGCCGAGCGCGAGCCCGGCCAGCGCGTAGAGGCCGAGGAAGACGAAGGCGGGCGGGTTCCAGCCGCTCGCATCCGCGAGGAGGACGAGGAGCGCGCCCGCGCCGATGAAGCCCGGGCCGGCGGTATGGGTCAGGAGGGGTGCGGCCCAGGCGAGCGGCGGGCGCAGGTTGCGGCCCCAGGGCAGCGGCGCGCCGAGAAGCCCGAAGAGCCCGGCGATGCCGAGGAGATAGGCGGAGAGCACGCCCTGATCCGCGTCGGCGTAGGGGCCGGCGAGCCAGGCGAGCGGCCAGAAGAGCGCCCCGATCAGCACGGCGGCGGTCAGGAACCACCACGGCCGCACCGAGATCAGGGCGAGCCCGCCGAGGGTCAGTGCGAGGAGGTAGAGGAAGACCGGCGCGGGGTCGGCGGCCTCGCCCCGGATCAGCGCAGGGATGAGATAGCCGCCGGCGATGCCGAGGAGCGCGACGAACCAGCCCTGCGAGCGGGCGAGGGTGAGCGCGAGCGCGCTGACCGCGGCGAGGGCGGCGAAGCCGATCGCGGGGCCGAGGAGGCCGTAGAGTCCCTGGGCCGCGTAGAAGCTGGCATAGAGGGCGAAGATGCCGGCGGCGGTCAGCGCCGGCCCCGCCTGGTCGGGCGGCAGGCGGCCGGGCAGACCCGCGGGCGGCCGGCGGTGCAGCCAGCCGCCGGCGAGCACCAGTGCCACGCCGAGGAGAAGGCCGAGGCCGGTGCGGGTGGCGGGGCCGAGCCAGCCCTGTTCGATGGCGAAGCGGAAGAGGAATATCGCGGAGAGCGCGATGGCCAGCCCGCCGAGCCAGACCATCCAGCGGGCGGTGAACGCCTCCTCCAGTCCGTGGAGGCGGGAGGGGCGCGGTGGTTGGGGGGCGGCTTCGGCCGCGGGTTCGGGGGAGGCGGGCCGGGTGGCGCGCCACGGGCCGCCGGGGGCCGGCGCGGCGGCGGGGGCG
>CAZNSP010000070.1:279-7760 GCA_964575795.1 uncultured Rhodobacterales bacterium | reverse complement strand
GGCCCCGGATAGCCGGAGCCTCGATCACGTTTCCACACAGCCTGCCGAGGGGCGCCCTTCGGTTCGGACCGGTGTGGTCTTCGCGCTCAGTTGACGAGCGCGAGGTTCGCCGCCGATTCGCGGCCGTCACGGCCGGATTCGATGTCGAACGTGACCTTCTGGCCGTCGTCGAGGTGGCTGAGCCCGGCGCGCTCGAGCGCCGAGATGTGGACGAAGACGTCCTTGGAGCCGCCCTCAGGCTGAATGAAGCCGAAACCCTTGGTGGCGTTGAACCATTTCACGGTGCCCTTGGCCATCGTGAGATCTCCTTTTCTTGTTGCCGCCCGCGGAACTGCGGCGGCCCGGTTCAGTCAGAGCAAGATCGGTTGACTGAAGCCAGTGAAGGAGACAGCGGTCGAAATTGGTAACGTCGCGAGAGGGTACATGGGGGATGGCCGCCCGGATTGCAAGGAAAAAGCCGGGGCGGGCTCAGAATACGCCGAAAAGGTAGAGCAGGATGATGATCGGGATCGGGATGCCGATCAGCCAGAGCAGGATGCCGCGCATGGATTGGCTCTCGTTGTTGTCGTGACGCGAGGGGAACGCGCGGGGGGTGGGGTTGGTTCCCGGGGGGCGTCGTCGTTGCCAGTCGGATGGACGCGGAGTAGGGTCTTGGCATGAACGCGCGGCTCAAGGACCTGATCGTGGAGGCGGAGGCGAAGCTCGG
This sequence comes from uncultured Rhodobacterales bacterium, assembly GCA_964575795.1. GTDB lineage: Bacteria > Pseudomonadota > Alphaproteobacteria > Rhodobacterales > Rhodobacteraceae > Amaricoccus. The sequence goes on along the minus strand of CAZNSP010000070.1, from coordinate 7,054 downwards.
GTCGGAGGCCCAGGCGCGGCTGGCCGAGGTCGTGGAGGCGTTCGTGGCGTCTTGGTCGGAGGAGGTCGCCTTCACGCCCGAGGAGATGGCGCGACTGCGGGAGATCGACACCGAGCCGTTCGAGCAAGCGGACCCGGCGGAGGTCGAGGCGTTCTTCCGGCGGCGTGGCTGAAGTCCGGTTCTCGGCGCGGGCGCTGAGCAGCCTGCGCGGGATCGAGCGGTACCTCGGGGAGCTCAACCCGGCGGCGGCGGAGCAGGTGGTCGCGGAGATCGGGCGGGCCTACTCCAGCCTCTCAGCGATCCACATCTTGATCAGCGCCTGCCGGGTGATGCCGAGGTGGGCGGCGCGGGCGTCGAGGCCTTCGACCATCCAGGCCGGGAAGTCGACGTTGACGCGGCGGGCGGCGAGGCCGGGGCGGGTGGCGCGGTCGAGGTCGAGATGGGGCGTGATGTCCTCGCCTTCATCGAACAGGCGATCGAACTCCTCAGCGGAAACCTTCTTCATAGAGGGCTACCTCCTCCTTGCGCGCCCGGCGGGCGGAGATCACGCGCAGACGGTCGCCGCGCCGGGTGAAGATGACCGTCCAGTGGCGGAGACCGATCCTTCCGATGAGAGCCCACCGTGCTTCCCCGCGCGTGGCGGCTGGAATTTCGAGGCGGCGCGTGTCCGACCAGACGGCCTGCGCGTCCTCGAAATCAATGCCGTGCTTCGCGAGATTGGCTTCGCTCTTGGCCGGATCGAACTCGAACACGGATTATATGGTATAGGAACGGGGTTGAAACAATGCCGTTCCTATACCGTCACCGCGCGAACTTCTTGTACTTGATCCGCTTCGGCTCGACCGCGTCCGGGCCGAGGCGGCGGATCTTGTCGGCTTCGTAGTCCTCGAAATTGCCCTCGAACCACTCGACATGGCCCTCGCCCTCGAAGGCGAGCATGTGGGTGCAGATGCGGTCGAGGAAGAAGCGGTCGTGGGAGATGACCACGGCGCAGCCGGCGAAGTCCACCAAGGCATCCTCCAAAGCGCGCAGGGTCTCGACGTCGAGGTCGTTCGTCGGCTCGTCGAGGAGGAGGACGTTGCCCCCCGTGCGCAGGAGCTTCGCGAGGTGGACGCGGTTGCGCTCGCCGCCTGACAGGAGGCCGACCTTCTTCTGCTGGTCGCCGCCCTTGAAGTTGAAGGCCGAGCAGTAGGCGCGGGAGTTCATCTCGGCGTCGCCGAGCTTCACCACGTCGAGGCCGTCGGAGATCTCCTCCCACACGGTCTTGCGGGGGTCGAGCGCGTCGCGGGACTGGTCGACATAGGCGAGCTTCACCGTGTCGCCGTAGGCGATCGTGCCGGTGTCGGGTTGTTCCTGGCCGGTGAGCATGCGGAAGAGCGTGGTCTTGCCGGCGCCGTTCGGGCCGATCACGCCGACGATGCCGCCGGGGGGAAGGGCGAAGCTGAGGTCGTCGATCAGGAGCCGGTCGCCGTAGCCCTTGGAGACGCCTTCGAGCTCGATCACCCGGTTGCCGAGCCGCGGGCCGTTCGGGATGATGATCTGGGCGCGGGTGAGCTTTTCGCGCTCGGACTGCGAGGCGAGCTCGTTGTAGGCGTTGATGCGGGCCTTCTGCTTGGCCTGGCGGGCCTTGGCGCCGGCGCGGATCCATTCGAGCTCGCGCTCGAGGGTCTTCTGGCGCGACTTGTCCTCGCGCGCTTCCTGCTCCAGCCGCTTGGCCTTCTGTTCGAGCCAGGAGGAGTAGTTGCCCTCCCACGGGATGCCGCGGCCGCGGTCGAGCTCGAGGATCCAGCCGGTGATGTCGTCGAGGAAGTAGCGGTCGTGGGTGACGATCAGGATCGTGCCCTTGTACTCGATCAGGTGCTTCTGGAGCCAGGCGATGGTCTCGGCGTCGAGATGGTTGGTCGGCTCGTCGAGGAGCAGCATCTCGGGCGCGTCGAGCAGGAGCTTGCAGAGCGCGACGCGGCGCTTCTCGCCGCCGGAGAGCTGGTCGACGCTGGCGTCGTCCGGCGGGCAGCGCAGCGCCTCCATCGCGACGTCGACCTGGGCGTCGAGGTCCCAGAGGTTCTGGGCGTCGATCTGGTCCTGGAGGGTGGTCATCTCCTCCATCAGTTCGTCGGAATAGTCCTCGGCCACCTTCATGGCGACCTCGTTGTAGCGATCGAGGAGCGCGCGCTTGGCGGCGACCCCCTCCATGACGTTGCCGCGCACGTCGAGCGCGGGGTCGAGCTCGGGTTCCTGCGGCAGGTAGCCGACGCGCACGCCCTGCGCGGCCCAGGCCTCGCCGGTGAAGTCCTTGTCGATCCCGGCCATGATGCGCAGGAGCGTCGACTTGCCCGCGCCGTTCACGCCGACGACGCCGATCTTCACCCCGGGCAGGAAGGAAAGGCGGATGTTCTCGAAGACCTTCTTGCCGCCTGAATAGGCCTTGGTGAGGCCGTCCATGTGGTAGACGTATTGCGGCATGGCCATGGTGAAGCGTCCCGTGATGATCTGGAGGTCGGCGGGGTTCTATCCGGCTTCGCCGGGCGGCGCAATCGCGCCTATCCCGGCGGGACCGGGGTGAATTTCCGGGCGCGCACACCATCTCCCGTGCTGGATCATTCGTCCGGTGTCGGGGTGAAAGGACCATGAAGGAAGCCATCGCGATGCGCGGCGCCACGGGTGGCGGGCCGCGGGTCAGGGCGGGCGAGCCCGCCCGGGGGGCGCTGGTCGCGGGGATCGCGGGCGGGGCGGCGGGGATCGCGCTCGAGCTCGTTTCGATCCTGCTGTTCGAAAGGGCGGGGGTGGGCTTCGTCCATCTCGCCGGCCTCCTCGTGCTCATCCTCGTGGTGCCGGCGGTCATGCTGCTGGTGCCGGAGCTGACCCGCTGGGCGCCGGCGCGGCAGGTCTTCGCGCTCGGGCCGGTGCTGGCGGCGGGGGTGGTGCTGGTCGCGCTGCCGCCCCTGGTGTTCTTCTGGCTGCAGTTCGCGGTGGCGCCGGAGGCGGGGCTGCGCGGGCTCGTGGGCGCGACGATGCTCGCGCTGCATTTCGGCATCACCTTCGGGCTGCCGATCGCCGCGGTCTACTGGTGGTGGCTGGGGCGGCGGGACTTCGCGCGCAGGGTCGGGCCGGTCCTGGCCGCCGGTATCCTCGGCGTAACGCTGGCCTGGGAACTCATGCTCTGGCCGCTGATGTTCCGGGCGTTTCTCGCCTGAAACCGGACGCGCCGGGATGTGCCGGCCGGCCCATGGACCCGCGTCGCGGTTAGGCCGGTGAGCATGCCTTGCGCAGCCCCCCTTGTCGCCCGCCCCCATTGACAGCGGCCCTTCCGCACCGGGAAGAAGGCGCGAACGGGCGGCGGGAGGACGGTGGTGCGGGGTTATCCGGTGGCGGGCAGGGGGCTGCGGATCGGGCTTTTCGGCGGTTCGTTCGACCCTCCGCACGAGGGGCATGTGCATGTCACCCTGCAGGCGCTGAAGCGGTTCGGGCTGGACCGGGTCTGGTGGCTGGTCACGCCGGGCAACCCGCTGAAGCCGCGCGGTCCGGCCGAGCTTTCGCGGCGGCTCGAGGCGGCGCGCGCGATCATGCGGCATCCGCGGGTCGAGGTGACCGGGGTCGAGGCGCTGCTCGGGACGCGCTACACCGCCGAGACGCTGGCCGCGCTGCGCCGCCGCTATCCCGGCGTGCGCTTCGTCTGGCTGATGGGGGCGGACAATCTGGCGGGCTTTCACCACTGGGAGCAGTGGGGGGCGATCCTGCGCATGGTGCCGGTCGGCGTGCTGGCGCGGCCCGGTCAGCAGCTGCGCGCGGGGATGTCGCCGGCGGCGCGGCGGTTCGCGAAGGCGCGGCTGCCGGAGGGGGCGGCGCGGTCGCTGCCGTTCCGGTCCGCCCCCGCCTGGTGCCTGGTGGCGGGTCCGATGCGCGGTGCCTCGTCGAGCGCGTTGCGGGCGCGGGGGGTCTGGCCGGGGTAGCGGTCGGGGAAGCTGTCGGGGCCGCCCGGCGAAGTAGACAGGCGCGGGCGTCGCGGCTAGGCTTCCCTCCGGGTGCGGGTAGGCATGTGCGGCACGACGTCGGCGGGTCTACGAGGCGCGGTCACGGCCGGTGGAAGCGCCGGTCGGAGTGCGCGCACCTCCTGCTGGTCGGGACCCGGGCCGCCGGGACCGGCCGGCGTGCCAACGGGGGAGTTATAGAGGAAACGCCATGCAGATTGACAGGACAGTGTTGTTCGGCATTGCCGGGGTCGCGCTCGGCTTCGTGGTCGGCTATGCGGTGAGTTCGTCGGGACGGGCGGCGCTCGAGGCGCAGCTGCGGCAGAACACCGAGATCGCCGCGGCGATGAATGCGCTCGAGAGCCGGATCGACGGGATCGAGGGCAACCTGCGACAGAGTGTCGCGGATCTCCAGACCCGGGTCGAGGAGATGGGTTCGTCGGATGCGGAGGGCCGGATCGCGGCGCTCGCCGAGCGGGTCGAGGGACTGGGCAGCGACATCGGCGCGCGGATCGAGGGCATGGCGCCGGAGCTGCGCGAGACGGTCACTCGCGAGATCGAGGCACTGCAGGGCCGGCTGGCCGCCTTCAGCCAGCAGGCGACCGAGGCAGTGGAGCGCGCGGTCGGCGAGGCGCCGGCGACCGGGGCCGGCACCGAGCTGCGCATGGGCGGCACGGCGATGCTGGCGGACGGGGCGCTGCGGGTGTTCCTGTCCGGCGTGAACGCCGAGGCGGGCACGGCCCGGGTGGCGGTGAACGGCCGCTCGCTGGCGACGCTGGCGCTCGGCGAGACGACCGAGGCGGGCGACTGCACCGTGACGCTGACCGGGCTGGGGACCGGGACCGCGACCGTGGACGGCAGCTGCGGCGCCGCCACGACCGCGGTGGCGGCAGCGGCGCCGGAAGGCAGCGGCGAGGGCACCGAGGTTCAGGTCGGCGGGACGGCGGTCCTGGCCGACGGGGCGCTGCGGGTCTTCCTGTCGTCCTTCGACGAGGCCGCGGGGACGGCGCGGGTCGCGGTGAACGGCACGGGCCTGAGGGCGCTGAGCATGGCCCAGCCGGTGGAGTTCGACGGCTGCACGGTGGAGCTGACCGGCGGCAGCGGACGGACCGCGATCATCGACGGCGACTGCTGAGGCCGGGCGGGGGCCGCGCCCCGACCGCTGCGATCCGCTTGCCCGGACCGGCCCGGCGGCGCATAGTCCGGGTATGGTGAAGCCGCGGTATCCGGGACCGAACCGCCGCGCCGTCCTGGCGGGGCTCGGCCTCGGGCTGCCGGCGCTCGCGCTGCGCCCGGCCTGGGGCGCGGCGGACCCGATGCCGCTGACCGCGATCCTCGAGCGGTCGCGGCTCGGCTCGCTGACCGGCTTTGCCGTCAGCGATGCGGCCAGCGGGCAGCTGCTCGAGGCGCACCAGCCGGACATCGACCAGCCGCCGGCCTCGGTGGTGAAGGTGCTGACCGCGCTCTGGGCGCTGGAGGTGCTGGGGCCGGGCTATCGCTTTCCCACGGAGCTGCGCGCGACCGGGCCGATCGAGGGCGGCGTGATCCGCGGCGACCTGGTGCTGGCGGGCTCGGGCGATCCGGTGCTCGACACCGATGCGCTGGGCGACCTGGCGGCGGCGCTGCGGGGCCGCGGGGTGACGGGGGTCGCGGGGCGGTTCGTCGTCGCCGCGGGGGCGCTGCCGCGGCTCTCCGAGATCGAGGCGGGCCAGCCGGTGGACGCGGGCTACAACCCGGCGATCTCGGGCATGAACCTCAACTTCAACCGTGTGTTCCTCGCCTGGGGGCCGGGAGGCGGCGCGGCGCGGATCGTGCTGAGCGCCCCGGGGGCACGGCACGAGGTCCCGGTCGCGGGCATCCGGGCGGTGGTGCGCGGCAGCGGTGCGCCGCTCGGCCACGGCTTCGACGGCGGCGCCGAGGTCTGGGCGCTCTCGCCCGAGGCGGTCGGCGGACGGGGCAGTCGCTGGTTGCCGGTGCGCCGGCCCGCGGAACATGCGGGCGAGGTGTTCCGGGCGCTGGCGCAGGCGCGCGGCGTCCGGCTGCCTGCGCCGGAGGTGGCGGCGGGCGTGCCGGGCGGCGCGGTGCTCGCCCGGCACGAGAGCCCGGCCTTCGAGGCGATGATGCGCGACATGCTGTTCCATTCGACGAACCTGACCGCCGAGGTCGCGGGGCTGCGCGCCGCGCAGGCCGGCGGCGGGGCGCCGCGGGGCCTGTCGGACTCGGCCGCGGAGATGACCGCCTGGGCCCGGGCGCGCTACGGGCTGCGGCGGGCGGCCTTCGTCAACCATTCCGGCCTGACCGACCGGTCGCGCATGTCCGCCGCGGAGATGCTGCGGGTGCTGGAGCGCGAGCGCGGGCTCGCGCCGCTCCTGCGCGAGCGGCGGGTCGAGGACGACCGGGGGGAGCCGGTGCCGGGGCTGCGGGTGCGGCTCCTGGCCAAGACCGGGACGATGCATTTCACGCGCGGCCTCGCGGGGTATCTGGAGGGGGCGGGCGGAAGGCGGCTCGCCTTCGCGATCCTCGCCGCCGACCTGCCGGCCCGTGGCCGGCTCGCCCCCGGCGGGGCGGCGCCGGCGGGGGCGCGGGACTGGACGGCGCGGGCCCGCCAGCAGGAAGCGGCGCTGCTGCGCCGCTGGGCGGTGCTGCACCTTTGAGGAGGGCGGGAGGCCGCCCGTTGGCGGCCAAGTCGAGCGCGCGGTTGCGCGCGAGTCTTGTTGATCGGCGCGGGCCGTGTTCGGCCCGCGCGGGGGGGGGGGGGGCCCCCCCCCCCCCCCCCCCCCCCCCCCACAAAATGTATGAGAAAAAAG
>CAZNSP010000070.1:0-269 GCA_964575795.1 uncultured Rhodobacterales bacterium | reverse complement strand
GCGCGGGCGGTGTTCGGCCCGCGCGGCGGGGCGCTCGCCGCCCCCGCACCCCAGGCACTGCTCTCAAGGTTTCTGGCCGAAGGGGGGAAGGGGAGCGGGGAAGCTGCGCCAGCCACCGGCGCGGGATGGGGAGTTCACCCGCGACGCGCCTTTCCCTCCTCGTGTTTCATACTGGCTCGAAACCCTATCGGGCAGGAACGGGGCCCCGCCAACAGATCGTGCCCCGTGTGGTTCTCTAATCGCGTTGGTCAAGGGCTGATCTTGCTGCG
>CAZNSP010000069.1:0-7899 GCA_964575795.1 uncultured Rhodobacterales bacterium | reverse complement strand
GGCCCCGGATAGCCGGAGCCTCGATCACGTTTCCACACAGCCTGCCGAGGGGCGCATGACCTCGAGCCAGGCCGAACCCGCCCGGTCACGGGCGTAGAGATGGATGCGCCCCGCGGGCGGCGGATCGGGGGGCGTCGCGCGGCCGGGCAGGACCATGGGCTCCGGCAGTTCCACCCGGCCGCTGGCGCGGTCGATGCGCAGCGCGTCGAAATATGCCGATCCGTCCGGGCTGACCTTGAAGCTGAAGTCGTCATTGCCCAGCAGGCCGATCAGGGCGCGCGCCGAGAAGCCGGTCTTGAAGGCGAAGGCGGCATCGTCGCCGGGCGTGTTCTTGTTGAACGTGGCCTCGATGCCGTTGCCTGCATGGTTGAAGAGCATCGCGGGCGTGTTCATCGAGAAGCGGTTGAAGGCGTCGGCCGTGGCCCAGCCGAGGCCCAGCTGCTGGGCCGTCAGGTTAGCCTGGGGCATGCCGACCTGCGTGACGCTGTTGGCAAAGGTCACCGGGGGCGTGTTGATTACCGTGGTGCCGCCCGCGCCTGCGGTCGCCGAGCCGATGTTGACGACCGTGTTCGAGCCCGACGCGCCGCCGGTGCCGATGTTCACGGTCTTGGTGATGCCGTTGGTCGTGGCTCCCGTGCCGACGCCATAGGTCGCCGTGCCGGTCGATGTGCCGATGGTCGCCGTTCCCCCGGAGGCGGTCAGCGTGCCGGAGAAGGTCTTGTTGCCCGAGAAGGTCTGCGTGCCCGCGAGGATCGCCAGTTCCGAGGAGGTGTTCGGCAGCGTGTAGGTCCGGGTCTGGCCGGTGGAGATCGAAGCCAGGGAGAAGACGGCCTTCCTGGTTGGATCGGCGTCGTTGACCAGGCTGAACACGCTGTCGGGCACGTCGCGCGGCTCGCCGACGCTGGCCCAGCTGGAGCCGGACCAGACGAGGAAGGCACCTTCGTCCGCGACCCAGACCAGCCAGCCGGGGCGCGGGACGAGCCGGATCCAGGCGCCGTCGACCCAGAAGGCCACGTTCAGATCCCAACCCGCCCAGAGGCCGGTCGCGCCGGAGGCGACAAGATGCCGGTCGCCGTCGGCGGGGCTCGCGGGCGGCGCGGTGCGCATGCGGTCGAGGACGGAAAGCTGCACCATGGCGTCGAGCAGGCGCAGCGCCTCGTTGTGGGTGACATGCTTCTGCGCCTGCGCGGCCATGAGATACGGCAGGCCGAGATGGGTGGTGGTGTCGGACATGAGGGTTCCCGAAGGTTCGGATCAGAACTGCAGCGTGACGCTGGCCGGTGCGCCGCGCCCGAGGCGGGCGGAGAGCTGGAAGATGCGGATGTCGAGCGTGTCGCCGGGCCCGAGCGGTGCGCCCCAGTCGGCGATCTGCTGGGCGGCGAGGTAGAGAACGGAGGTCGTGCCGCTCGTCAGCATGAACCGCCCCGGGTTTACCGGAGAGTAAAACACTCAAAGGATGAGCCCTATGACCAAGCAGAGATTCACCCCCGCCTATCCGGCTGAGCTTCGCGAACGCGGTGTTCGGCTGTTTCGAGAGAACCGCGGCGACTATGCCAGCGACACGGCTGCCTACAAGGCGATCGCGCCGAAGCTTGGCTGTTCGCCAGACAGTCTTCGTGTCTGGTGCCGGCAGGCCGAACGTGATGCCGGTCAGCGCGGCGGTCTGACGATCGCGGAGAAGGACCGGATCAAGGAACTTGAGCGCGAGGTCCGTGAACTGCGTCAGGCCAACGAGATCCTGAAGAAGGCGAGTGCGTATTTCGCCATGGCGGAGCTCGACCGCCCACTCCGCAAATGATCGCGTTCATTGATGACCACCGTGGCGTCTTTGGTGTCGGGCCGATCTGCCGGGTTATGGGGATCGCACCATCGACGTATTACGCTTTCAAGACAGTGGAGCAAGATCCGGACCTGGCATCGGACCGGGCCAGGCAGGATCGGCTGGACATGGCGGCGATCAAGAAGGCCTTCGATGGCAGCCGAGGCCGCTATGGCGCGCGCAAGGTCTGGCATCAGCTGCGCCGCGGCGGTCACGATATCGCCCGCTGCACGGTGGAGCGGCTGATGAAGGTCATGGGATTACAAGGTGTTGTGCGGGGTAAGAAGGTGATCACCACTAACCCCGATACGGCCCAACCCTGCCCGGATGACAAGGTGAACCGAGCCTTCGTGGCGGACATGCCGAACCAGCTGTGGGTCAGCGATTTCACCTATGTCTCCAGCTGGCAGGGCATGGTGTATGTCGCCTTCATCATCGACGTCTTCGCCCGCAAAATCGTTGGCTGGCGCGTCTCGACCTCGATGACGACGGGTTTCGTATTGGATGCTCTGAACCAGGCCATCTGCCAGAGGGCGCCGTCCGAGGCTGACAAGCTGATCCACCACAGCGACCGCGGCAGCCAATACCTGTCGATCCGATACACCGAGCGGCTCGCAGAGGCCGGCATCGACACATCCGTCGGCAGCGTCGGGGATTCCTATGACAATGCCCTCGCGGAAAGCATCATCGGCCTGTTCAAGACCGAGGTCATCAAGTTCCTTGGACCCTGGAAGTCGGTTGGTCAGGTCGAATGGGAAACCCTGAAATGGGTCGACTGGTATAACAACACGCGCCTGCACAGCGCCATCGGTTACATCACGCCACAAGAAGCAGAGGAGGCATTCTACGCACGCTTGAACGCTGTCGAAAAAGCAGCCTAATCATTGAACCAGAAACTCTCCGGTAAACCCGGGGCGGTTCAGATTTCGACTTCGTAGGCTTCGAGCTCCTCGGCTATTGGCACTTCGATCGCGCCCCAGCTGTCGGCGGCGGGCGCGCGGGAACGGCGCGTCCAGCGGATCGTGAGATCGCCGGTGCTCCGCGGCCTGCGCCACGGCTGTTCGATATGGGAGACGGAGAACGGCCGCAGCCCCACGCCCGCAGGCGTGAAGCTCTGCGCGAGATAGGTTTCGTCGCTTACAGGCCGGCTCGCCGGACCGATCCGCCAGTTCCATGGGATGCCGAGATCGGCCTCCGCGATCGGCAGCGATGCGAGGCTGTCGTCGAGCACAACCACTCGCACGCCTGCAGGAGCCGGATTGCCCATCGCACTTTCGGTGCCGCGCTGGCCGCGTAGGAGGCGGGTCAGGCGATATCGGCCCGGCGCGGTTAGCTCGGCCGATCCCGCCTGTGCGATCTCCCAGACGCCGGGTGCGCTCTCGATGGCGAGGGCGTTGGCGCCGCCCAACAGGGTCAGGTCGGTGACGCTCTCGAGTGTACCCGAGAGCAGATCGACAATCAGCACGTTGCCGAGATCGAAGCGCGAGGTTGGCCCCGACCAGAAGTCAAAGGCCAGAACGCCGACACGCGCCCGTGTTCCGAAGCTCGTCAGCAGTTCGAAGCCGTCCGTTGAAGGGCTCCGGTAAACGGCCATCTGGCCCGGCCACGGCACCGAATGTGCTGCGACGAAGGGCCTGTGCGCAGGCTGGTCCTCGGTCAGTTGCGGCAGATCGAGCAACACTGCCACTGGCGCGCCGAAGACAACGGCCCTCGACAGCGCCGCGGGGCGTGGCGCACCGGGCGGCAGATCGTAGGCTTCCCGGTCCTGGCGGAGAGCCTCGATACTCCGTGACTCTGTGTCGGCGGTCGAGACGAAGCGCAGCGGGACCTTACGTCCGTCATGAACCAGCGTGATGACGTCGGCCGGATCGAGCGCCAGCCGCGACGGCGGCAGGCGGAAGACGGCGCTCTCGCGCCCGGTCCATGCTTCCATGAGCGCGCGACGGCAGCGCCGCTCGACTTCCTCGGGCGGCGCTGCGAAAGGAAAGGTCTCGGAGGCGATTCGTGTCGTATCTACGGTTATCCGCCGGGCCTCAACCTGCGCGGCCTCGTAATCCTCGTCGGCGCGGGCCACCTGCCATTTCAGCGCCTGCGGCAGCTCGGTTTCCTGACCGCGGGTGAGTTCCAGGATGTCGCCCTCCCGCGGGGCAGCCAGACCGTCAAGCGACAGGTTCGCGATTGCGGCCCGCCCGCGCATGACGAAGCGGATCACGCCCTCGGTCTCGACGGCGTCGAAGCCGAAGTGGCGGGCGAGCGTCGTGATCGAGGCGCGCGGGCTCTCCAGCGCGCCAATCGCGTAGCCCTCGACCGCGCCCCAGAGACCGGAAACGTCTATCCTGCTCTCGGGCATGCCGGCGCGGAGGCAGAGATGGCGGACGAGCGCCGCAAGCGAAACCGCACCGAGGCGGCCAGTCAGCCAGTGGCCGAGCCGCCAGTTCGGCCCATCTGTCCAGACCTCGGTCAGTTCGGGAAAGAACGGATAAGGCCGCGCGTCCCACGTCCAGGCCGCGCATTCGGGAACATGGACCATCCGTCCGCCATAGACCGAGGACAGCGGGTTGTTCGCAGTTTCACCCCAGAACAGATACGTCGCCTCGAGATAGGCTCGCTGGATGGCGTCGTCGCGCCAGCCGCGGGAGAAGTACGGGACGAAGCTCTCGGACGACTTGGGGTCGAAAAAGACGTTCGGCTGGTTCGTGCCGCGGTCGATCGCCGGACAGCCGAGCTCTGTGAAGCGGATCGGCTTTGATTGCGGGACCCACTCCGTGGGAGACCCGCTCTCCACCCCGCCTGGACGATTGAAGTGCGGGTTTGACCACCAGTTCAGGAGATCCTTGTAGCGGAAGATCCACGGCTTGCCCGCCGCGCCATCGGTGATCGGTGTCCGCACTTGCGCCGAACGGTCCGAGTCCGAGGCATAGAACCAGTCGAAGCCTTCGCCGCCCGCGATGTTTGCCAGCAGGTAGGCGCGGTCGTAAATCGCGGGCCAGCCGTCCTCTGCGTCGAGATGCTCGAAGCCGTCGCGCCAGTCCGACAGCGGCATGTAGTTGTCGATACCGACAAAATCGATCTGCGGATCGGCCCAGAGTGGATCGAGGTGGAAGTAGACGTCGCCGGAGCCTTCCGCCGGATGGTGCCCGAAGTATTCCGACCAGTCCGCGGCATAGCTGATCTTCGTTCCTGCCCCGAGGATAGACCGCACGTCGGCCGCCAGATCGCGGAAGTCCTGCACTGCCGGAAAGGCGCTGGCGCCCGAGCGGATCGTCGTCAGTCCGCGCATCTCGGTCCCGATCAGGAAGGCATCGACCCCGCCCGCCGCCGCGCAGAGATGGGCGTAGTGCAGCACCATGCGGCGCAGGCCCCAGTCGTCTGCCGCCCCGGTCCAGGCGACGGTCTCGCCCGAGACCGCGAAGTCGGACGGGTTGGCTGCGCCGAAGAAGGCCGAGACCTGGCTCGCCGCCGCACCGCTCTTGTCCACGGTCCCGGCGTAGCCGGCGGCCGGCGAGCAGGAGATCCGGCCCCGCCACGGAAAGGCCGGCTGCCCCGTCTCGGCGGCGTTGTCGGAATACGGGTTCGGCAGCGTATTGCCGGGCGGCACGTCCATCAGAATGAAGGGATAGAAGGTGACGCGCAGCCCGCGGGCCTTCATCTCCTTGATCGCCTGCACGACGGCGAAATCGGCCGGCGTGCCGCCGTAGACGGGTCGGTCCTGGTCATCACGGCTGACGAGATGGGCGGCCGCGCGCGAGACACCGTTGACGCTCCAAGTCTGCGGGCTCATGGTCTTCTCGGACACCTCAACGCCGGGGCGGATGGTGCACTCGCCAACGCGTAGGTCGTTCCCGAACCAGGCGACGACGAGGCTGACGCTCTCCACCTTAGGCGCCATCGCCTGCAGCCGGTCGAGGGCCACGACCATGTCGGCAGTGTCCGAGAGCGCGTTCAGGTTCTCAGGGATCTGCGCCCCGCCGCTGCCTTTTCGAATCCCGGCCGTGGCGTAGGTAAACTCGCCCGAAGCCGGGATCATGGTGACGGCCCGGGTCAGCCCCTCGGCGGTGTCGGGATCGGCGAGCGGACGGAAAACCTCGAAGGAGAGCTGCGGCAGGCGGTTGCCGTAGTTCCCGAGTGGTAGCTCCTCGAAGACGACATAGGCTGTCCCGCGATAGGCTGGCGTGTTGGGCGCGCCCATCTTCGCCGCGATGAATGGGTCCGCGGTCTGGCTCTCGTCGCCCGGATACCAGCGCCAGACGATGCCAGCGGTGTCGAGCAGCTTGCCGTCGGCCCAGATGCGGCCGATCCCAGTGATCGGTCCCTCGCAGAGCGCGACGGCGAAGGAGGCATAATAGAGATACTCGGTCGTCTTGACCTTGCCGCCGCCCCCGCCTCCCTTGCCGCCGCCTTGCGTCGTGGTCTTCGTTTCCTCGCGGAAGTCGGTCGCCCAGATCACGTTCCCGCCCATGCGCATCCGTCCATAGACGCGCGGGATGACGGCGCCTTCGGTCGAGGATGTGATCCGCAGGGAGTCGAGCCGCGGGCCCTCGATCCGCTGTGTGGGCGCGAGCGAGGACACGATCCAGCTGTCGACAACCGACCCGATGGTGGAGCCGACGAAGCCGCCGATGGTCGCAGCGCTCACACCGAGGATCGCCCCGCCGATCGAACCGCCGATGGCGGCGCCGGCTGCACCGAGAACAAGCGTTGCCATGTCGGGATCTCAGCGTTGCGGGAACAGGAAGGCGAAGGCGATGCGTCGCCGCCAGGACTGCGTGAGCGGTTCCTCGATCACGCCGAGCCGCTCATAGGCGTGGAGGAAGCTGTCGGGGCCGGTCAGGATCCCGACATGCTTGGCGATGGCGCGCGGCTTCATCCGGAAGAGGACGAGCGCGCCGGGCCCGACCTCGGCGGGCGGCACCTCGATCATCATCCGCCGGGCACCCTCGGCCAGCACTTCGCGCGGGCCTGTCTCGCCCCAGTCGCGACTGTAGGGCGGGATCGGAAACGGCTCGGAGCCGACGACCTCGCGCCAGACCCCGCGCGCGAGACCGAGGCAGTCGCAGCCGACGCCCCGGAGGCTGGCCTGGTCGTGGTACGGCGTGCCGAGCCACGCGCGCGCTGCGGCGATGACCCTGTCTGGGGCGGCGGGCGTCACAGCACGCCCCCGTCATGCCCGCCGTCTTTCGTCGCGTAGCGCAGGATCGTGTCCTGACCCGGGATATGCGGGAAGCCGCGGAAGTTGGCCGTGTTTGCGAACTTCGCGCCGCAGGTCTCGATCCGCTTGTCGCAGCCCGCGCGGATGGTGAAGGCATCACCTTCGCCGATGGACCGCACCGGCGCCTCGAGCAGGGTCAGGATCGCGATGCCTTCGGTCACGTCGTGGCTCAGAACTTCTGTGCGACGCCCCACATTCGCGCCGCTCGTCCATTCGACGGTGCCAAACGTGAACCAGCCGGCTTCGAAGCCGCCGAGACCCGACGCGGTAAAGGCGCGGTCGCGCAGAAGATCGATCACGGCGCCTGTCCCCTTGAAGGCCGGATCGTCGAGATCGACGCCACAGCGCGCGTCGCCAAGCGCGGCGTCACAGGTCGCCTGGAACGTTCGCCCGACCGTCTGGCCGAGCACATGCGCGAGCGATCGCACCTCGGCCACGAAGGCCAGCCGCCCGCGCCGGATCTGACCGATGGCGCCGCGCCGCATCAGCACGCGCTGACCCGTATCGGCCCAGTTCACCCGCCAGACCTCGACTTCTGCGTTGTCCCAGCGGCCGTCGAGGATGTCGGTCTCGGTGATCCGGTCCGAGGTCAGCACGCCTTCGGCGTCCTGCGCATCGACGGACAGGTCCGAGCCGGAACGGACCTCGGATGCCGTGAGCCCGCTCTCGGGCTCGAAATCCGTGCCATCGAAGCTCAGCGTCCGGTCGTGGTCGGTGAAGCCGAACATGACGCCGTCGGCGCGGGCGATCCGCCAGCACCAGGCGAGCGTGGTCGTGCCCTCTTCCAGATGGGCCTGCAACGCGGAATCTAGGGTCTTCATCGGCAGGTTCCCGTCATGCGGTCGTCGAGATCGGCGATCCAGTCCGCCCA
>CAZNSP010000068.1:0-7903 GCA_964575795.1 uncultured Rhodobacterales bacterium | reverse complement strand
CGATTGCAGCCTAACCCCGAACCGGGTGAACAACCTCCTGAGACTTCACATCTAGACCGGCGCGCCGATTACGGTGGCGAGGTTGACCCACAGCGCCGAGGCGATCAGCGCCGCCATCATCGCCCAGACGAAGACCTGCGGCTCGGCCACGCTCGCCGGGTCGATAATCCCGCTCGAGATGGTGTTGACCACGTCGCCCCCGGCCAGGAGCGCCCCCGCCGTCTCGCAGACTGCGGCGATGACCAGCGCGGCACCCATGCCCAGCGCGCCCGACCCGACCGCCGGCCCCATGTTGTTCGCGACGTCGTTGGCGCCGATGTTCAGCGCCATGTAGGCCCCGATCCCGGCTGCCGCGACCACCGCGAACGAGACCGGCGGCCGCTCCATGAACAGCATTGCGATCATCAGGGCGAAGAGCACGAAGGCGAGTCCGATGCCCGGCGCCACCAGCGGCCGCGTGATGAACTGGCTGGCCGCCTCCAGCCGCCCGATCCGCATCAGGTCCTTGTCGAGCTTCTTCCAGCGGGGATGGGCGGGCGCCGTCGTCATCGGCAAACATCCTGTCACGAAACCGCCCCGAGCCTATCCCGCGCGCCCGGGGTCTTACAATCGCGTGCATGTCATTAACGCAGTGTCAGGCCCGGGGTCCGTGCCGCGTCCGGCGAGGCCTGAGCCGGCCACCCGCGACGGGTCAGGCTGCGGCCCGGAAAACAAGGCGGTGCACCGGGTCGGCTGCTGGTCGAGGTCTACCTGCGCGAGATCGAGTGTCTCCACCTCTCTTCCGGCTCCGCTATCGAACGGGTGATACCAGCTCGCTCTGGGCCTGACCCACAAGGGGGATTTCCAGAGCAGTCGCGCCGTGATCCGTCATGGAAAACAGGCGAGGGTTTCCTTGGCGGCAGCGATCGAGCTTCGAGGCGACTTCACCGGTGATGATCTGCGGCAGCTGGCCCGATCCAGCCGGGACGCGAAGCAGGTTCGACGGTTGCTGGCGCTGGTGGCGGTCTGCGATGGCGGAACCTGGACCGAGGCGGCGCGGATCGGCGGGGTCGGGCTGCAGATCGTGCGGTGAGGCGGAAGAAGCCGACTGTCCGGTGGACAGTCGGCCCGCCGAACGGGTGGTGCGCTTCAACGCCGAGGGCCCGGACGGGTTGCTCGACCGCAAGGACCCGGGCAAGGCTCCGATGCTGACGCCCGAGCAGGCGCGGCGCCGGCGGGCGCGTTGGAGGCCGGCCCCGAGCCCTGGCGCGACTGGGTGGTGCGCTGGCGATTGATCGAGCTCGTGCAGTGGCTCTGGGACGCGTTCCGGGTGTCGGTGAGCGCGGTGACGGTCGGCCGGCAACTGCGGGCGCTCGGCTTCCGCAAGCTCTCGGCGCGGCCGCGGCACTACGCCCAGAACCCGGATGCGGCGGAGGCTTTCAAGAAAGTCTCCCGGAGCGCGTGGCGGAAGTCCGCGCCGCGCATCCCGGCAAGCGCATGGAGCTCTGGTGGGGGCCATCCACACCATCAATGGCGGACAGTGGTTCGCCTTCGGAGCGATCTGCCCCGCCGAGGGCAAGGGCGCCGGGCTGGTCATGCCGTTCCGCGACGCCGAGGCGGTGCAGGCGCATCTTGTCGAGATCAGCGCCATGGTCGCGCCGGACGCCCACGCCGTTCTCCTCCTCGACCAGATCCCGCCGGAGCAGGAGATCGGCAGCGTCACCGCCGACGGTGCCTACGACACCCGCAAGTGCCACGACGTCATCGCCGCCCGTGGGGCTGCGGCGATCATCCCACCGCGCAAGAACGCCAAACCGTGGAAACCCGATACCGCCGGGGCCATCGCTCGCAATGACATCCTGCGGCTATCGAAGCGTCTCTGCCGGACCATCTGGCGAAGATGGAGCGGCTATCGGCGGTCCACGCCATCGAAGAAGCAGCAAGCGCCGGTCAGATCAGCACCCCGATTCCGATGTGGCGAACGCGGAAGCGGTCGGTCAGGCTGCCGGCCCAGATCATTACGGCCGCCGAAATGGTAGTGGCGATGGAATAGATTGAACCCCAGGCCCCATGTGACAGATCGAATGTTGCCCGGATTTCACCCGCGAATACGGCGATGAAGAAGGTCTGACCGAAACTGGAAGCAAAGGTCGGCAAAAAGCCCGCCGCAAGCCAGGATGCGTTCGCACGCAGCAAGGCGAGGAGGTTCTGCATTCCCGTCTTCAGCGCGCGCAGTCGACGCAGCGCATCAGCGTGGGATCAAGGTCCAGCCGCTCGGTACCGATGAATTCGCCGCAATTCGCGCACCAGCCGAACTCACCCTCGTCCAACCGCCTAAGCGCCGCCTCGATGGCGGTCATCCGGGCGCGGCGACGGGCTTCCTGTGCCGCCGCCATCGCCTGTTGCTGCATCGCGTCCATCCGGCTGAGCCGCCCGACGCTCTGCTGGTCCAGCTCGACCGGCCTGCGGTCTGCTGTCGTGATACCGGAAGCCGCATGGAGTTCCTCAGCGTCCGCCACGAGGCGACGGCGGTAGCGTTCGCGCAGTTCGTCATCCGAGGGCTCGGGCATGCGTTCACCGGGTCAGCACGATCGGCACCTTGCAGGAACGGATCATCTCGGTCGTCGTGGAACCGATGATCAGGCTGCGAATCCGTGAATGACCGTAGGCACCCATGACCACCATGTCGAAGGGGGCCTCTTCGACCAGCTTTGCGAGGGCGGTTTCGGGTTGTCCGGCGACGATGTCGGTCTCTACCGTGATGCCCGCCGCCTCGAGCGCGGCCTTTGCATCCGCAAGGCCCTTGTGTGCTGCGTCGCTGGCGCTGCCTACGGTGACGACGCTGACCTCCAGACCACGATAGAGCGACGTGCGCGCGACATGCTCGACCGCGCGCATTGCCGAGGCGCCACCGTCATAGGCGATCAGCACCCGGCTGATCGGCTTGAAGGCACGTGCTGCCACGAAGACAGGCTTCTTGCTGGCACGCACGATGCGTTCGAGGTTCGAGCCCAGATGTCCCTTGGCGAAATCCGCGGCTTCGCCGCGTTTGCCGATCAGGATCATCTCGGCGCCGGCCTCCTGTTCGGCGACCGTATCGACGATATCGCCGTGACGCAGGCGCGTGGTGATCTCGTTGATCCCGGCGCCGTCTAGGATGGCGCGCGCATCTTCGAGGATCGCGCGGCCGCGGTGAGCAATCAGCCGCGCGCGCTGCGCATCGAGGTCCGCCAGTTCCTCCAGCAGTGCCGTGCGCGCGCCAAGCGCGATCGAGCCGGAATAGTCGGCTTTCCCGGCGCCCTCGCGACGGCCGAGGATGTGCAGCAGCTCCACCGCCCACCCGGTTCGTTCGGCGACCCAGGCGGCATGTTCGCAGACGCTTTGCGAATAGATCGAGCCATCCACCAGTGCGAGGATCTTGTTGGTCATGTCCCTGCCTCCCTCAATGCGCCATCAGCTTGTCCATCGCGCCCGGCTTGGCGTGGATCGCAAGCTTGTCGACGATGGTCTCGGAGGCTTCGTTCATGCCCCGGATCTCCACCTCGGCACCGTCGCGGCGGAATTTCAGCACCGCCATGTCCAGTGCCTGCACCGAGGAGATGTCCCAGATATGGGCACGGCTGACGTCGATGATGACGCGCTCGGGGGCTTCCTTGAAATCGAAGGCAGCCATGAAGTCTTCGACCGAGCCGTAGAACAGCTGTCCTTCGACCCGGTAGGTGCGCACGCGCCCGTCCGGGCTGATCTCGGTGGTGACGCGGAAAAGCTGCGCGATCTTGCCGGCGAAGAAGATGCCGGACAGAAGCACGCCTACCAGAACGCCGATGGCTAAGTTGTGGGTATAGACGACGGTTGCCACCGTCGCGATCATCACCACCGAACTCGAGCGCGGATGCGTGCGCAGGTTGGCGATCGACGACCAGGAGAAGGTGCCGATGCTGACCATGATCATGATCGCCACCAGCGCCGGCATGGGAATGATGCTGACAAGATCGCCCAAGCCGACGACGAGGATCAGCAGAAACACACCAGCGACAAATGACGACAGCCGCCCCCGCCCGCCGGATTTCACGTTGATGATGGACTGGCCGATCATGGCACAGCCCGCCATGCCGCCGATGAAGCCCGTTGCGGTGTTGGCAATGCCCTGGCCCACACATTCCTGGTTGCGGTCCGAGCTGGTGTCGGTCAGGTCATCGACGATGTTCTGCGTCATCAGGCTTTCCAGCAGCCCCACGACGGCGATCGCGGTCGAATAGGGCAGGATGATCAGCAGCGTCTCCACGGTCAGCGGGATCTGGGGGATCAGGAATACCGGCAATGTGTCCGGCAGCGCGCCCATGTCGCCCACCGTGCGCACATCCAGCCCCAGCGCCCAGGCAAGCGCAGTCAGTACGATGATCGTGACCAGCGGCGAGGGAACGGCCTTGGTCAGGCGCGGAAACAGGTAGATGATCGCCAGCCCGCCCGCGACCATCACATAGGTGATCCAGGTGACGCTGCGCGGTTCAAGCTCGGGCAGCTGCGCGACGAAGATCAGGATCGCCAGCGCATTGACGAAGCCGGTCATCACCGATTTCGACACATAGCGCATGACGAAGCTCAGGCCCGTCAGCCCGGCGCCTATCTGGAGGAGCCCCGCCAGAACGGTTGCCGCGAGCAGGTATTCCAGCCCGTGATCGCGCACCAGAGTGATCATCAGCACGGCGGTCGCGGCGGTCGCGGCCGAGATCATGCCAGGCCTGCCGCCCGTGATCGCGGTGATCACCGCGATCGAGAAGCTGGCGTAAAGCCCCACCTTGGGGTCGACCCCGGCGATGATGGAGAAGGCGATCGCCTCGGGGATGAGGGCCAGCGCCACAACCAGCCCCGACAGCAGGTCACCTCGGATGTTGCCGGTCCATTGCCGGCGATAAGCGTCAATAGAAATCATTCATGTCCCGTTCCCGCCCGCATGGCCAGGGACCAGCAGCCCGGGAAGTCTTTTGTCTTGTGCGTTGTCCGGCGGATCGGCGGCCGGAAGAGCCACCCGGGAATTGCGCCCGGGTCCAGATTGACTGCCGGTCACCTACACGCCGCGGCGCAGAAAGCCAAGGGACGCGAACCGTTGCTCGGGTATCGTCTTCCTGACATTGAATTGAGGCGGGCGATGAACACGCACTCCCTCACTTGCGCGCTCGCGCGGATTCAAAACAATCAAATCTATGGTGCCGCCAACTGGACCCGCAGCACTGCATAATCAGCCAGCATCGCCTCGATCGCGGACCGCTCCGGCAGCAGTTCCAACTCCGCCGCAGCCCGCTTCCTGAACGTCTGATCATGCTCCACCTCAGGCGGGCACACGGGAACCCTCCCCGGATCAGAGCCGCCCGTCGCGCGGGCGCTGAGCGAGGTCAGAGCGATCGCGAGTGCGATCGGCCGCAGCCTTGAGCATGCGGCGTTGTATGGCATTGGTGCGCTCCATGGTTCCCAGGCGTTCGGCGAGACGGCCGGTGCGCTCACCGGTGCGGCGCAGGTTGGTCGGGAAGAGCAGGATCGCGCCTGGGGGAGGCCGCCCATAGGGCAGCCTGGCGCGCCCAGCGCGATCCTAGGACGAGGCTGACTAGGGGCCCGATCATCGCCGGCCCCGCTTCCAGTGGTATTCGTCCAGGTTGAAGCTCCGCGTCCGCGTGAGGCTCAGGGTTCCCGCGCGGTGCCGGCGCACCAGCGCCGCATAGGCGGGCTGCATGGTGCCGCCGGTCACGAGGCCCAGCACCGCGTCGGGCCGCTACCGGATCAGGTCGGCGATCAGTTCCGCGACCCGGTCCGCCGCGGCTGCGGCGTCAGGCAGGATGATGTGCTTCACGAAAGGTCTCCGTCCCGGTCGTGCATCAGGGCGCCCAGCAGCGGCGCGTCCGCGCCGAGCGCGGCCGTCCCGGCCGGCACCCGAAAAAGGGCGGGTTCGTGCGCGAGTGCCGCGCGCACATGGTCGAGATACCCCTCCGACAGCCCGATGCTGCCGCCGAGGGCCACACCGTCGATGCCGAGAAACGCCGTCAGGTCCGCGATCAGCCCGGCGGTCGCGGTCGCGGAGGCGGTCACGATGGCCCGCGCCCAGCCCGCACCCGCGCGGGCGGCCACGCCGATGCGCCGTCCGCCATGCCGATCAGATCTGCCGCCCTGATCGCGCCTGCGAGATCGGCCAGCGCGACCTGCCGTGGCCGCGCGGTTGCATCGCCCGCGACGATGTCGGCGCCCGCTGTCGCGAGGGCCTGGACATCCTCCACGAACGGGGTGATGCGCACCGGGCTGTCCGCGAGGTCGCGTTTCATGAGGCCGATGATCGGGGCGGTG
This sequence comes from uncultured Rhodobacterales bacterium, assembly GCA_964575795.1. GTDB lineage: Bacteria > Pseudomonadota > Alphaproteobacteria > Rhodobacterales > Rhodobacteraceae > Amaricoccus. Next base: position 1,591 of record CAZNSP010000068.1, on the reverse strand, counting down.
GTGGCCGCACGGGTCGCGCGCAGGTACTCCACCCCCTCGATCCGGATGCCCGCGGCGCCGCGTGCGATCGCCGCGGCGGCCATTGCCGCGACGATCTCCGGATACTCGAGCAGTCCGCCCGTCACGGGCTGGCACGAGACCACCAGCCCGCCCCGCATTCGGGACAGCGGATCGCTCATCGCATCAGGCTCGGCAGGCCGGTGGCCAGCACCGGAAAGACGCAGACCAGGACCAGCACCACCAGCGGCGGGATCAGCCACGGCAGGATCGCCCAGGCCAGTCGCTGATAGGGGATGTTGCCCACCTGGCTTACCACGAACAGGGCCATGCCCATGGGCGGCGTCATGATCGAGATCATCAGGTTGAGGATCACGATGGTCCCGAAATGCACCGGGTCGATGCCGAACCCCGCCGCGATCGGCACGAGGATCGGAATGATGACCAGCAGGATCACCAGGGCCTCGATGAAGCAGCCCAGAACGAAGATCATCAGGTTCACCGCGATCAGGAACATCAGTGGCGAGTCGGCAATGGCGAGGAACATCCGCGCGACTTGCTGGGGCGCCTGTTCACGCGCGAAGATGAAGCTGAACAGCGAAACCCCCGCGACGATGGTCGCGATCGAGGCCGAGACGACCGAGGTCTCGTAAACCGCGTCCCACAGCCGCCGCCAGGTCAGTTCCCGATAGAAGATCAGGTCGATCATGATCGCATAGAGGACGGTGACGGCGGCCGCCTCGGTCGGCGAGAAATAACCCGAGAAGATGCCGCCGATGATGACCATGGGCGTCAGCAGGGCCGGCAGCGAGCGTCAGAACAGCCGCGCGATCTGGGCCAGGCTCGGGCGCGGTTCGGGAGGATAGTTCCGCCGCGAGGCGATGATGTAGACCATCACCATCAGCGCCAGCGCGCACAGCACCCCTGGAATGACCCCGCCCAGGAACAGCTGCCCGATGGAGACGTTGGCGATGACCCCATAGAGGACCATGGTGATGGAGGGCGGAACCAGCGGGCCGATGAGCGAGGACGCCGCCGTGATGGAGCCCGCGAAGTCGTCATCATAGCCCGCGCGGCGCATCGCCTCGATCTCCATCTTGCCCAGCCCGCCCGCATCGGCCAGCGCCGAGCCGGACATGCCGGAGAAGAACAGCGAGGCGAGCACGTTCACATGCCCCAGCCCCCCGCGAACATGGCCGACCAGGGCGCGGGCAAAGCCGAACAGGTGATGGGTGATGCCCGCGCTGTTGAGGATCGCGGCCGCGAGGATGAACAGCGGCACCGCAAGCAGCGGAAAGCTGTCGAGCCCGTCCACCATCCGCTGCACGGCGAGGAACATCCCCCGGTCCATGTACCAGAAGTAGCCGATGGAGACGAAGATCATGGCGATGCCGATCGGAATGCCGACCAGGACGAGCAGCAGCCAAAGGCCGCCGACCACGAGAAGGGTCATGGGGTTTCGGTCGCTTCGATTTCACCGCTGCGGCCCGCGAGGATGCGGCGCAGGATACGATACATCACGAGAATTGTTGCCACGAAGGCCGCCCTATAGCAGGCTGTGTGGAAAGCCGGGCAAATCTGATAGGATGGCCGC
>CAZNSP010000067.1:0-8606 GCA_964575795.1 uncultured Rhodobacterales bacterium | reverse complement strand
CGCGGGCGGGCGGCGGGGCTACCCGTCAGCTACACCACCAAACGGGGCACGACCCGTCGAGGATCCTCGATTTTTCAGTCGGTTGCGCTCCATCATGGAGCGTCGCCGCGTGCCAAAAGCTATCATTGACTCGCTGTTCTCGTCAGGAGAAGCCGCGCCCGAGCAGGGAGAACTGCTGCCAAATCGGTGAGAACAACCGCGAAGTGAAGTTCGATCTCTGTTCCTTCCGGCGATGCGCCCCTGAAATCGAAGTGCTCAGCGGGACGCCTGATAAAGCGAAGCTTTATCAAGTGCTTGTCAAGACTTCACTGAATTGGTGCAGGCAACAGGTCCGGAGAATATCGATCCCGAGAGACCACTTCCGGGCTGCCTGGCGCCGACCCCGGTGATCAGCCCCTCCCGCATAACCCTTGAATACAACGGAAAAATCCGGCCGCAGCAGGATAGGGAGAACGCTTTCGCGAAGGCAAGTGGCGGAGCGGATGCGCCTCAAACACAACCCTCTCTACCCTATGGAGCTTGTCACGGGTCCGTGACCATCATATCCCACCCGGAAGTCGCCCCCCCCAGACCAGGTCGTTCTCGCAGCGCACAATCCGACCCGATCGCTCGTGCGGAACGGTGGCGAGGCCGGCAGTCGCGGGTGCGGATATCAACGGGCCTCTCCCGACGGACCGAATTCCCGCACGGCCTCGCCCAGGATCTGGGCAAGCCGCAGGAACGGACGCGTGGTCCGGATCGAATTGCGGTAGGTGATCCCTGTCATGATCGACCAGTGGTATCCGGCCACCGGCAGCGCGCTCAGACCCGAGGCGAGGCGCGGGTGCAGGAGCGGTTCCGGCAGGCTGGTCAGGAAGCCCTCGTTCCGGACCAGATCCAGTGCCAGCGACAGCGAGTGCGTGGCCACAGTGCTCCGCGGCGGGGCGACGCCCGCTGCGGCGAACATGCGGTCGAGATGATCGAGGGCCATCGTGTCGTAGCTCAACTGAACCCAGGCTCGGCCCGCCAGCTCGGCGACCGGCACCTGCGGGCAGGCGGCCAGCGGATCGTCCGCGGCGGCGACGATCCGGTTGAGCTGTTCGTAGAGCGGGATTTCCGCCAGGTTTTCCAGCGGCTTGTCCGTCGCGCTCCGCAGCCCGCCGATGTAGAGCCCGATCTCGCCCAGAACCAGCTTCGGCAGCAGGACCGAACCGACACCGGTGCGCACCGTCAGGCGCAGGTTGGGAAATTCGCCGGACAGGATGGACAGGACGCGCGGCATGAAGGCGGCCTCGTAGGTCGGCCCCACGCCGATGTGCAACTCGCCGCGCGCGCCGTCGCGCGTGGCGTTCAGGTCGATCAGCGCGCCGTCCCACTGCGCCTCGATCTCGCGCGCCCGGGACAGCAGCACCCGTCCGGCCTGGGTCAGCACCACCCCGCGCGAGGATCGTTCGAACAGCGCCGACCCCAGGAAGTTTTCCAGTTCGCGCAGCGACTTGGTCAGCGCGGGCTGGCTGGTGTTCAGCTGCCGCGCGGCAGCCTGCAAACTGCCCAGTTCGGCAGCGGCCAGAAAGTGCCTGAGGCGCCAGACCTGATCCATTGCGATAACTTCCGTTCATATCGCTGATCCAAAACAGCATTACCCTTTGCGGCCGGGGGTGTCTAGCATGACGGACCGAGGCTACCCGAAAGGCACCAAATCCGATGCGCGCGGTCTTTGTCCTGTTCGATTCGCTCAACCGCCATGCGCTCGGCTGCTATGGCGGCAGGGGCATCGCCACGCCGAACTTCGACCGCTTCGCCGCCCGCGCGGTGACCTTCGACAACCACTACGTCGGCTCGCTGCCCTGCATGCCGGCCCGGCGCGACATGCACACCGGGCGGCTGAACTTCATGCACCGGTCCTGGGGCCCGCTCGAGCCCTTCGACAATTCGATGCCCGACATGCTGCGCCAGGCCGGCGTGCACAGCCACCTGATCTCGGACCATTTCCACTATTTCGAGGACGGCGGCGCGACCTATCACAGCCGCTACAAGACCTGGGAGTTCATCCGCGGGCAGGAATACGACCCCTGGATCGCCATGGTCGAGCCGCCGCTCGACCGCTTCAAGGCGATGTATTCGGACAAGCACTACAACGTGCCGACCGAACCCAAGCGCCGCCAGCACCAGATCAACCGCGAGAAGATCCGGGCGGAGGAGGATTTCCCCGGCCCCGCCTGCTTTGCCCGCGCCTTCGCCTTCCTCGAGGACAACCGGGACGCCGACAACTGGTTCCTGCAACTGGAATGTTTCGACCCGCACGAACCCTTCTTCGCGCCCGAGAAATACCGCGAGCCCTACCGCACCGGCTACAACGGCCCGATCCTCGACTGGCCGAAATACGCCCCCGTGAAGGAAAGCCCCGAGGAGATCGCCGAGATCCGCGCCAATTACGCCGCGCTGGTGGCGATGTGCGACGCCTGGTTCGGCAAGCTGCTGGACCGTTTCGACGAACACGACCTGTGGCGCGATACCTGCCTGGTGCTGACCACCGATCACGGCTTCCTGCTGGCCGAGCACGACTGGTGGGGCAAGAACCTGACGCCCTATTACGAGGAGATCTCGCATATCCCGCTGATCCTGCACCACCCCGGCCATGCCGGGCGGGCCGGGCAGCGGGTGGCGGCGCTGACCCAGACCACCGACCTGATGCCGACCTTCCTGGAGATCTTCGGCCAGCCTGTCCCGGCCGAGGTCACGGGCCGGTCAATCCTGCCCCTGATCGAAGGCGCCGAGGGGCCGTCGGCGCTGGCCTTCGGGATGTTCGGCGGGCCGGTCGGTGTCACCGACGGCGACTACAGCTACTTCCGCTATCCCGCAGACCTCTTCGACGAGCGGCTTGGGGAATACACGCTGATCCCCACCCACATGACCGGCTTCTTCACGCTGAAGGAGCTGGCCACCGGCCGGATGGCCGGCCCCTTCGACTTCACCAAGGGCCAGAGGCTGATCCGCTACGATGCCCTGAACGAGGCGCGCCGCCCGCCGGGGCTGGACGGGACGAAGTTCGCCGCCTTCGAATCGGCGGTCTATCACAACGCGACCGATCCGCATCAGTTGCACCCGATCCGGGATGCGGCAGTGGAGGCCCGGCTTTCGGCCGAGATCCAGCGCATACTGCGCGCGCATGACGCGCCGCCCGAATATTTCGCCTGGATGGGGCTGGAGGCCCCGCAAGGGCAAGACTGACACCAGAACCAGGGGAGGAGAGGCAAGATGTTGAAGTTCCTGAAGACCGGCGCGGCGGCGCTTGCCCTGGTCGGCGGTGCCGCTGCCGCCAAGGACCAGCCTGACATCACCATGGCGATCAACCAGTCGCCCTGGCTCAATGCCTTCGTGGCGATGGTCGATCGCTACGAGGCGGAGACGGGCAATGTCGTGACCCTCGACGTGACGCCCTTCGGCGGGCTTCTGGAGAAGATCCGCAACTCGGTCCGCGGCAGCAGCGGGACCTATGACCTGGTCAACATCAACTCGCTGTGGCTGGCCGAGATCTACGCCGGCGGCTTTCTTGCCCCGCTCGACACGCTCCGGCCGGGCTACGCCTTGCAGGACGGGGTGCTGACCTACGGCATGACCACCAACTGGGATGCCGCCACGGGCTCATTCGCCGAGGGTGGCGCGCTGATGGGGGTGCCGGTCAACGGCAACGTCCAGGTCCTGTATTACAACCAGGAAGTCTACGACGAGCTCGGCCTCGCGGTGCCGACGACCTGGCCCGAGCTTCTGGCCAATGCCCGCACCATCACCGAGAAGACCGACCTCTACGGCTTCGTGCCGCGGGCGGCGCGCGATTCGATCGTCTACAACTTCACCCCCTATCTGTTCAGCCAGGATGGCGCCTTCTTCCGCATCACCGGCGCGGGCGAGGCGGAGGTCACGCTGAACAGCGCCGCCGGCCTTGCGGCGCTCGAGACCTATCTGGCGCTGGCGGGCCCCGATTCCGCCCCGCCGAACCCCGGCGCCATCGCCCAGGGCGAGCTGATCCAGCTTCTGTCGGCGGGCCGCGCGGCGCAGGCGATCGCGGTGATCGCCGCCTGGGGATCGCTGGAGAATCCCAACGATTCGCTGGTGGTGGGCAAGATGTCGGCGGCGCTGCTTCCGGCCGGCCCGAACGGGACGGTGGCGTCCTCGGCCGGGCACTGGGTCACGGGTATCCCGAAGAACGTGCCGCCCGAACGGCAGCAGGCGGCGCTGGCCTTCCTCGACTGGTTCCAGTCGCGCGAGGTGCAGATCGAGTATGTCAGGGCCGGCGGGGTGCCGGTGCGCGGCGATCTCGCCTCATCCGACCTCGGCTCGGACGAGGCCTTCCGCTTCATCGACGCCTATTCGCAGAACGCTTCGCACGCGGTGATGGGCCTGCCCTTCGCCGCCGCGGCCGAGGCTTCGGACGCGATGGCGCTGCACCTGAACCGGGCGGTGATCGGCGAGCTTGCGCCCGCGGCGGCGCTGAACGCGGCGGCGGCGGATCTGGCTGCGATCCTCGAACGCAGCGGTTACAAGGTCACCCGCGGCCCCGATCTCTGATCGGGTGCGGGCGGCGCGGAAATCCCGAAGGCAGGGCGATGGCACGGGCGCAGACTGGGGCGCAGACTGGGGCGGGGCGCGGGCGCGCGGCGGATCGCCGCTGGCTCTGGCTGTCGCTCGGGCCGGTGGCGGCCTTCTTCGTGCTGCTTTCGGGATTTCCGGTGCTGAACCTGCTGGGGCTCAGCCTCTTCGACGTGAAGTGGAGCGAGGGGGCGGCGCAGTTCCACTATCTCGGCCTCGACAACTACCGCCGGCTGTTCACGCAGGAGACGGTCTATTGGGCCGGGGTGCGCAACACGGTGATCTTCGCCGTGACCGTGGTGGTCTGCCAGATGGTGCTGGGTTTTGCCATGGCGCTGGCGGTGAACCGCGCGGGCACGGCCGGGCGCACGGTGCTGACCGGCATCTTCCTTCTGCCGATCGTGATCCCGCCGATCGTCATCGGCACCATGTGGCGGCTGATCCTGGGGCGCGAGTTCGGGCTGGCCAATGCGGTGCTGTCCGTGCTCGGCCTGCCGGCGGTGGACTGGCTGGGCAACCCCGATGTGGCGCTGGCGGCGGTGATGTTCGTCGATGTCTGGCACTGGACGCCCTTCGTCTTCCTGCTGATGCTGGCGGGGCTCGAGGCGCTGGACGGCGAGGTGCTCGAGGCCGCGCGGATGGACGTGCGCGGCCTCTGGCAGGAGGTGCGCCACATCATCCTGCCGCTGATGATGCCGACCATCGCGATCACCGCGCTGTTTCGCATAATCCTGTCGTTCAAGGTCTTCGACGAGGTCTATCTGCTGACCTCGGGCGGACCCGGCACCTCGACCGAGGTCATCAACTTCTCGATCTACCGCACCTTCTTCCGCCAGGATCAGGTGGGCTACGGCTCGGCCATGTCGGTGGTGACGCTGTTTGCGGTTGCGCTTCTGGTGATCCTGGCGCGGGGGCTGCTCGCGCGGCGGCGGAGGGATGCGGCATGAGACTGCGCAGACACGCAGGCCGGATCGGCGCCAGCGCCCTTGTGTGGTCCTATGCGGCACTGATCGTGCTGCCCACGCTCTGGGTGCTGTCGAACGCCTTCAAGTACAAGATCGCCATCATCACCGGACAGGTGCTGGCGACGCCGACGCTCGACAACTTCCGGGAACTCTTGTTCTCGCGCCAGTCGCATTTCCTGTGGAACCTGTGGAACAGCGCGGTGGTGGCGGTGGTCTCGACCGCGATCGTCATCGTCATCGCCACCATGGCGGCCTTCACGCTCGACCGGCTGCGCGTGCCGGGCTGGATCCGCTGGGCGGTGCTGGGTTGGGCGATCCTGTTCCAGATGCTGCCGACGCTGACCTTCGTCGGCTCGTGGTATGTGATGTGGGCGCAGGCGGGGCTGCACGGCACCTATCTCGCGGTGATCCTGACCCATGTCGTGCACAACCTGCCGCTGGGGCTGTTCTTGATGCTGAGCTTCATGTCCGCGCTGCCGAACGAGCTGTTCCAGGCGGCGCGGATGGATGGCTGCACCCATGGCCAGACCTTCTGGCGCATCGCCTTCCCGCTGGTGCGCGGCGGGATGATCGCGGCGACCGCGCTGATCTTCATCTTTTCCTGGAGCGATTTCGCCATCGCGCTGGCGCTGACCTCGCCGCGGACCATGACCGCGCCGGTCGCGATCTCGACCTTCGCGCAGGAATACGACATCCGCTACGGCGAGATGGCGGCGGGAACGCTGCTCTCGATCGTCCCCGCACTCGTGCTGATCCTCGTCGGACAGCGTTTCATCGTTCGTGGGCTGCTGGCCGGCGCGGTGAAATAGTGCCGCCCCCGAAGGGAGTTTCCCCATGGCCACAGTCATCCTTCAGGGCGTCCGCAAGAGCTTCGGCCAGGTCGAGGTGATCCCCCCGCTGGACCTCGAGATCCGCGAGGGCGAGTTCATTGCGCTGGTCGGCCCCTCGGGCAGCGGCAAGTCCACGCTTCTGCGCATCATCGCCGGGCTCGAGGAAATCGACGCAGGCCGGGTGCTGGTCGATGGCGATGACGTGACCGACGTGGCGCCGGGCGAGCGCGACATGGCGATGGTGTTCCAGTCCTACGCGCTCTATCCGCACATGAACGTGGCCGAGAACATGACCTTCGCGCTGCGGATGCGCGGCGCGGACCCCGCCGAGATCGACCGCCGCCTGCAAGGCGCGCTGAAGATGCTGGGGTTGCAGGACTATGCGCAGCGCCGGCCGGGGCAGCTTTCGGGCGGGCAGCGCCAGCGCGTCGCCATGGGCCGGGCGATCGTGCGCCAGCCGCGGGTGTTCCTGTTCGACGAGCCGCTGTCGAACCTCGACGCCAAGCTGCGCGCGGCGACGCGGCTGGAACTGCGGGCGCTGCACGACCAGCTGGGCGCGACCTCGGTCTTCGTCACCCATGACCAGATCGAGGCGATGACCATGGCCGACCGCGTGGTGCTGCTCGACCGCGGCCGGATCCAGCAGATCGGCACCCCGCGCGAGATCTACCGCGCGCCGCGCAACCGCTTCGTCGCGGGCTTCATCGGCTCGCCCGAGATTAACATCCTGCGCGGGACGCTGGCGGCGGGGCAGGGCGGCGGGGCGGCCTTCGAGGGGCTGGCGCTGCCCGGGGCGGCGGCCCCGGCGGCGGCGCGGCTGGTGGACCTCGGCATCCGGCCCGAGCATGTCGCGGTGGCCGCCGAGGCCGCGCTCGACCGCTGGCCCTTCGAGGTGCAGGCGGTCGAGTTCACCGGGCAGGACGCCTTCCTGACCGGGACCGCCCCGGTCGGGCGGCTGACCATCCGGCTGGACCTGCGCGACGAGACCGGGCTTGCCGAGACCGTCGCGCCCGGCCAGCGCCTGCACGTCTTCCCGCGCGAGGGGCACTGGCTTCTGTTCGATCCCGAGACCGGCGCGCGGATCGGCGATGCGTGAGCCGGCGGCGCTGCGCCACCTGCGCCTCGATGGCGGCCCCGCCGACGGATCGCGGCTGATCGAGGTCGCGAATGCCGCCGGGCTGACCGTCGATCTTCTGCCCGACCGCTGCCTCGATCCGGGGCAGGTGCGGCTGAACGGCGTGCCCTTCGCCTGGGTCGGGCCGAACGGCCTGCCTCCTGCCGCCCCCGGCGAGATGGATCAGGCGCTCGGCGGGTTGATGTGCACCTGCGGCTTCGATCACATCCGCCAGCCCGAGGCGCATGGGGGCAGGCGCTATCCGCTCCACGGGTCGATGTCGTTGCGCAAGGCGCAGGTCGAGGCCGCCTGCGTCGGGCCGGACGGCAGCGCTGAGATCCGGGCGCGGGTCGCCCATGGTGTTGCCGGCGGCGCATCCTGGACGCTCCTGCGCCGCATCACCATCCCGGCAGACCGCGCCGAAATCGCCATCCACGACGAGGTCGCGCTGCGCTCTCCCGCCGACGGGGACCGGGTGATGGCCCTCTATCACGTCAATCTCGGTCCGCCGCTGATCGGCCCCGACACCGCGATCACCGTCGCCGGACAGCCGCGCCCCGACCTGCCCGGTTCGGTTCCCGCCACCACTTGCGAGCCGGCCGTACCGGAGGGGACGGTGGTGCAGGTCGCCCGCCGGGTCGGTGCCGCCCGGGTGCTGTTCCGGCTTGAGGCCCTGGCCGAGGCATTGCCCTGGCTGCAATTCCACCGCAGACCTGCGCCCGACGGCGGTCTGTTCTGCATCGAGCCCGCCACGCACGACCGCCTGCCGCGGGCAGAACTGCCACCGGACGCGACCGGAACGCGCGGCCCTGTCCTTCGCCGGTTCCGACTGCTGCTGCGCTTCGGCCACGAGGCTCCGACCGATCAGCCGAGGGTCCGCGACCATCATGGGTAAGGCAGGGTGGTCGCCTGCCGCGGGCGATATTGCGCACGGCGCTGGTTTGAGGTTTCAACGGTTCTGCCTCTGTTGCACAAATCCGCAGAGGTTCAGAGTTTCCCCTTCCCCGGACGCACTTATCCCTTGGCTTCCGTGATAGATGTGCCGAGCGCAGTGAAGCCGATCGGGAATGCGCGGTCGTGTCGCGAATGCTGTGGAAATTCCCTGGTGGCGCGCTGCGGGCGTGGGGA
>CAZNSP010000066.1:0-8905 GCA_964575795.1 uncultured Rhodobacterales bacterium | reverse complement strand
ACCCGCATCCGCACCGGCTGCCGCAACCGCGGCGCGGGGTGGGACTTCGTCCATGGGGCGAACGACGTGGCCAATGCGATCGGGCCGCTGTCCGCCATTGCGGATACCGTGGCGCGGGGCGAGGTCTCGGGGCAGGTGGCGATCCCGGCGTGGGTCATGGCGATCGGCGGTTTCGGAATCGCCTTCGGCCTGATGCTGTTCGGGCCGAAGCTGATCCGGCTGGTTGGCGCCGAGCTCACCAAGCTGAACCCGATGCGGGCCTATTGCGTGGCGCTGTCGGCGGCGGTGACGGTGATCGTGGCCTCCTGGCTCGGCCTGCCGGTTAGCTCGACCCATATCGCGGTGGGCGCGGTCTTCGGCGTGGGGTTCTTCCGCGAATGGGACACCGAGCGGCGCAAGCGCGCGGCGCGGGCGCTGGCCGCGGCGGCACCGGCCGGGGCCGTGCCGGAGAAGCCGGTCAAGGTGCAGGCTCCCGAGAAGCGGCGGCGGCGCAAGCTGGTGCGGCGGGCGCATTTCACCACGATCATCGCCGCCTGGGTGGTGACCGTTCCCGCCGCCGCGCTGCTGTCGTCTGCGATCTTCCTCGTCCTGAACCGCATATCGCTCTGACATCGGCCTGAGTCGGCCCCTGAGGCACCGGCGGCGATTCATTGCTGCTGAAAAAACCGCCGCGTCTCTCGCGGCGAGGCTCAATCTTGTGCGTTTTTTCATCAGATTCTCGCATGGCGTCATATTTTAGTCATTTCGTTTTGACGACCCCCCGGGGGGCGGGCAGCCTTGCGACGCCGGGCGATTCCGGAACGGCCCGGCAGACGCGGGCCTGCCCCGGTCAGGGACATGGCAAAGGACAGCGACATGACATTCAGAAGGAACTTGATCCTCGGCACCGCGCTCGCCACGGGGCTGGCGGGCGGGGCCTGGGCGCAGGAGGAGACGATCAAGGTCGGCATCCTGCACTCGCTTTCGGGCACGATGGCGATCTCGGAGACGACGCTCAAGGACGTGATGCTGATGCTGATCGAGGACCAGAACGCCAAGGGCGGCGTGCTGGGCCGGCAGCTTGAGGCGGTGGTGGTCGACCCGGCCTCGGACTGGCCGATGTTCGCCGAGCTCGCCCGCGAGCTGATCGCCGGGCAGGGCGTGGACGTGGTCTTCGGCTGCTGGACGAGCGTCAGCCGCAAGTCGGTGCTGCCCGTCTTCGAGGAGCTGAACTCGATCCTGTTCTATCCCGTCCAGTACGAGGGGCAGGAAAGCCAGCGCAACGTCTTCTACACCGGCGCCGCGCCTAACCAGCAGGCGATCCCGGCGGTCGACTACCTGATGGAGGAGGAAGGCGTCGAGCGCTGGTACCTCGCCGGCACCGACTACGTCTATCCGCGCACCACGAACCAGATCCTCGAGGCCTACCTGAAGTCGAAGGGCGTGGCGGACGAGGACATCATCATCAACTACACCCCGTTCGGGCATTCCGACTGGCAGACGATCGTCAGCGAGATCAAGGCCTTCGGGTCGGCCGGCAAGAAGGCGGCGGTGGTCTCGACGATCAACGGCGACGCGAACGTGCCGTTCTACATCGAGCTCGGCAACCAGGGCATCTCGGCCGAGGACATCCCCGTCGTCGCCTTCTCGGTCGGCGAGGAGGAGCTGGCCGGCCTCGATACCGCGCCGCTGGTCGGGCACCTGGCGGCCTGGAACTACTTCATGTCGATCGACACGCCGGAGAACGAGGAGTTCATCGCCAAGTGGCACGCGTTCATCGGCAGCGAGGACCGGGTGACCAACGACCCGATGGAGGCGCATTACATCGGCTTCAACATGTGGGTGAAGGCGGTCGAGGCGGCCGGCACCACCGACACCGACGCGGTGATCGACGCGATGATCGGCGTCGCGGTGCCGAACCTGACGGGCGGCATCAGCTCGATGGGCTCCAACCACCACATCACAAAGCCGGTCTTCGTGGGCGAGATCCAGGACGACGGGCAGTTCGAGGTGGTCTGGGAAACGAGCGGGCTGGTGCTCGGCGACGAATGGTCGGACCACCTGCCGGAATCGGCGGACCTGATCGCCAACTGGCGGGCGCCGATGTCCTGCGGGAACTTCAACGTCGCCACCGGCCAGTGCGGCGGCGCCACCAACTGATCTGACCGGGGCGCGGGCGGGGAACCGTCCGCGCCCCCTGCATGGAAGGGCCGCCGATGCGCCGTCTGATCCCGCTCCTGGTGACGTTCCTGCTGCTGGCGCCCGCCGGATGGGCGCAGACGCTGGAGGAGCTGATGGCGCGTCTGCCCGAGGGGAATTTCAACGCCCGCGCCGCGGTGGTCGGCCAGATCGCCGCCACCGGCGACGAGCGGGCGGCGGCGGTGCTGGAGGCGCTCGGCGAGGGTGAGCTGCACCAGCGGGTGAGCGACGGCGCGATCATCCGGGTGACCGGGCGGGGATCGCGGGCCGAAGGCTTCGACGCGCTGACCGGCGAGGCGCTGGGGCCCGTGGCGGCGCGCTCGACCGAGGCGATCAGGGTTAACAACGGCCTGCGCCGGGCTATCCGCGCGGCGATGGGGGTGCTGACGCTGCAGCATCCCGACCCGGGCCGCCGGCTCGCCGCGGCGAATGCGGCCTTCGGCGCGCCCGATCCGGAACAGCTGGCGGCGCTGGAGGCGGTGATCGCCGAGGAGGAAGACGACGCGGTGCGCCGGGCGCTGGAACAGGCGCGGGCGGTGACGCTGCTCGCCACCGATGCGCCGGTCGCCGAGCGGGTCGAGGCGATCGGCGTGGTCGCGACCCGGGCCTCGCGCGAGGCGCTCAGGGCGCTGACACCGCTCAGGAACAGTGCGGAGCCCGAGATTGCCGCGGCGGCGGCCGAGGCGGTGGCGGCGATCGAGGCGCGGCAGCGGATGTGGAGCCATGCGCAGAACGTCTGGTTCGGGATCTCGCTCGGCTCGGTGCTGCTGCTCGCCGCGGTGGGGCTCGCCATCACCTTCGGGGTGATGGGGGTGATCAACATGGCGCATGGCGAGCTGATCATGATCGGCGCCTACACGACCTTCGTGGTCCAGCAGGTGATCCGCACCTCCTACCCCGGCCTCTTCGACTGGTCGCTCCTGATCGCGGCGCCGCTCGCCTTCCTGATCGCCGGCGCGATCGGGGTGGCGATCGAGCGGGGGATCGTGCGGCATCTCTACGGCCGCGCGCTCGAGACGCTGCTCGCCACCTGGGGGGTCAGCCTGATCCTGCAGCAGGCGGTGCGCACGATCTTCGGGCCGACGAACCGCGAGGTGGGCAACCCGTCCTGGATGTCGGGGGCGTTCCAGATCGGCGAGCTGACCATCACCTGGAACAGGTTCTACATCGTGATCTTCGCGCTGGTGGTGTTCCTCGGATTACTCGCGATCCTGCGCAGCACCATGCTGGGGCTGCAGATGCGGGCAGTGACGCAGAACCGGGCAATGGCGGCGAACATGGGCATACGCACCGGACGGGTCGACGCGATGACCTTCGGGCTCGGGGCGGGGATCGCGGGGCTGGCCGGGGTCGCACTCAGCCAGATCGACAACGTCTCGCCGAACCTGGGCCAAGGCTACATCATCGACAGCTTCCTCGTGGTGGTCTTCGGCGGCGCGGGGAACCTGTGGGGCACGCTGGCGGCGGCCTTCAGCCTCGGGATCGCCAACAAGTATCTCGAGCCCTTCACCGGGGCGGTGCTCGGCAAGATCCTGATCCTCGTCGCGATCATCCTCTTCATCCAGAAACGGCCGCGGGGCCTCTTCCCGCAGCGCGGCCGGGCGGCGGAGGCCTGAGATGGCGCGGCTGATCGACCTCAGGATGGGCGTGGCGCTGGCGGTTCTGTTCGCCGTGACAGTGCTGGTGCCGCTCGGCAACCTGGTGGCACAGCCGGGATCGGGTGTGCACGTGCCGAGCCACATCGTGGCGCTCCTCGGCAAATACCTGTGCTACGCGCTGCTCGCGGTCGCGCTCGACCTCGTCTGGGGCTATGCGGGCATCCTGAGCCTCGGACACGGCGCGTTCTTCGCGCTCGGCGGCTATGCCATGGGCATGCACCTGATGCGCGAGATCGGGGACCGGGGGGTCTATGCCAACCCGGTGCTGCCGGATTTCATGGTGTTCCTGAGCTATACCGAGCTGCCCTGGTACTGGTGGGGCTTCGACATGTTCTGGTTCGCCTGCCTGATGGCGCTGTTCGTGCCGGGCCTGCTCGCCTTCGTATTCGGCTGGTTCGCGTTCCGCAGCCGCGTGACCGGCGTCTATCTGTCGATCATCACCCAGGCGCTGACCTATGCGCTGATGCTCGCCTTCTTCCGCAACGAGATGGGCTTCGGCGGGAACAACGGGCTGACCGACTTCCGCGACGTGCTGGGGTTCAGCCTTTCGGCCGACACCACACGGGTGGGGCTGTTCGTGGCGAGCTGCCTCGCGCTCGCCTTCGGGCTGCTGCTCGGGCGGGCGATCACCATCTCGAAGCTCGGCAAGGTTCTGGTCGGCGTGCGCGACGCCGAGAGCCGGACGCGGTTCCTCGGCTACCGGGTCGAGGGCTACAAGCTCTTCGTCTTCGTGGTCTCGGCGATGCTTGCGGGGCTCGCCGGGGCGCTCTACGTGCCGCAGGTGGGGATCATCAACCCGGGCGAGTTCAGCCCGGCGAATTCGATCGAGATCGTGATCTGGGTGGCGCTCGGCGGGCGTGGCACGCTGGTCGGCGCGGCGCTCGGCGCGGTCATCGTCGCGGCGGCGAAGTCCTGGCTGACCGCGGCCTGGCCCGACGCCTGGCTGTTCGTGCTGGGGGCCATGTTCATCCTGGTGACGATCTTCCTGCCGAAGGGCGTGCTGGGGGTGATCGAGGGCGCGCTCGCGCGGCTGAGGCCCGCGCCGCGCCGGCCGCAGCCGCCGGCGGGTGCGCCGGAGGCGGACCTGCCGCCCGAGCCGGAGCGCGGGGCGCCGGCACGGGGCGAACCGCGCGCGCCGGTGCGGCCGGGCGGACCGGTGGAGGCCTGAACGATGCGCGAGACCCAGCTCTACCTCAACGACGTGCACAAGAGCTTCGACGGGTTCAAGGCGATCGACGGGCTGTCCTTCGTGGTCGAGAGGGGCGAGCTGCGCGCGGTCGTGGGGCCGAACGGCGCGGGCAAGACCACGATGATGGACATCGTCACCGGCAAGACCCGGCCGGATTCGGGTGAGGTGATCTGGGGCTTGGACACCGACCTGACCAGGGTGGACGAGGCGGGTTCGGCCCGGCTCGGCATCGGGCGGAAGTTCCAGAAGCCGACGGTCTTCGAGACGCATACGGTCGAGGACAACATCGCGCTGGCGCTGGTCGCGGACCGCAGCGTCTGGGCGACGCTGTTCCACCGGCGCAGCGCGGCGGAGGCGGCGCGGATCGACGAGCTTCTGGAGCTGGTGCGGCTGCGCGAGGCTCGGGCCGAGCTGGCCGCGAACCTGAGCCACGGGCAGAAGCAATGGCTGGAGATCGGCATGCTGCTGGCGCAGGACCCGCAGCTCCTGCTGGTCGACGAGCCGGCGGCGGGGATGACCGACGCCGAGACGATGCGCACGGCGGAGCTTCTGCGCGACATCGCCGGGCAGCATTCGGTGGTGGTGGTCGAGCACGACATGGAGTTCGTGCGGGCGCTCGGCTGCAAGGTCACGGTGCTGCACCGCGGCGCGGTGTTGGCCGAGGGCAGCCTCGACCAGGTCAGCGCCAATCCCGAGGTCATCGAGGTCTATCTGGGAAGGTAGTGCCATGCTGCAGGTCGAGAACGTCGATCTCTTCTACGGCGCGGCGCAGGCGCTGCGCGACGTGTCGCTCGAGGCGCGGCCGGGCGAGGTGACCTGCCTGCTGGGCCGGAACGGGGTGGGCAAGACCTCGCTCCTGCGGGCGATCGTCGGACGGCATCCGGTGCGGTCGGGTGAGATCCGCTGGGCCGGGCAGGACCTGAACCGGGTGCGGGCGGACGGGCGGGCGCGCATGGGCATCGCCTCGGTGCCGCAGGGGCGCGAGATCTTTCCGCTCCTGACGGTGCGGGAGAACCTCGAGACCGGCTTCGCCGTGCTGCCGCGCGGGGCGCGCGGGATACCCGACGACGTCTTCAACCTCTTCCCTGTGCTGCGCGACATGATGGGCCGGCGCGGCGGCGACCTGTCGGGCGGGCAGCAGCAGCAGCTCGCCATCGGTCGGGCGATGGTGATGCGGCCGAAGCTCCTGGTGCTCGACGAGCCGACGGAGGGCATCCAGCCCTCGATCATCAAGGACATCGGACGGGCGATCGACTATCTGCGCCGGTCGGGCGAGATGGCGATCCTGCTGGTGGAGCAGTATTTCGACTTCGCCCGCGATCTCGCCGACCGCTACGCTGTGATGGACCGGGGGCGCATCGTGCTGGCGGGCACGCGGGCGGAGATGCAGGAGGCCGAGGTCCGGCGCTGGCTGACGGTCTGATACCAGCCCGCATTGCTCAGAACCCGTCGCCGAAGAGGCCATCACCCGGATCGCGCAACTCTATGCCGTCGAGAAGGAGGCCCGAGGGTCACCACCGGATGTCCGGGTCGAACTTCGCAAGGCACACGCGGCCCCGGTCTTCGACGATCTGGAACGCTGGCTGGCCATGCAACTCACCACGATCTCGGGCAAATCCCCGCTCGCGGCCGCCACCCGCTACGCCCTCACCCGCATGGAGCGCCTGCGTCCCTACCTCGACCAAGGCATCCTGGAACTCGACAACAACGCCGCCGAACGCGGCATGCGCGCCATCGCGAGTACTGAGTCATTATGCCCCTCTTCTTCAAATGTCTGGAAACATTCGCATTTGCATCTGGTCATCTCCGTGACACGGACGCCCCTTCCGCTTGAGGAGCTCCAAGATGTGGTCAGATTCAAGATCGGAGGCCCGGATCTGCCACGGTGCACCGGGAACGACCTGTTCGGCGGGCAGGATCCCGTCCTGAATCATCCGTCGCACGACGTGGCTGGTCACGTCGAGCTTCGCTGCGGCCTCGCGCATGGTGAGCCAGATGCCGTCCTTCTCGGCCGATCGGAAGGCATGGATGCCGCGGACCCTGCGGATGGAGGCGACACGGTGTGCCGTCCAGGTCTTCTCCTGGCCAGTACGCACCCCCATCCGGTTCAAGGTGGCCGCAATGGCGGCGTCAGAGAACCGCGTCGCCATCCGTTCCATCACCGCAAGAGCCTGCTCGGGAGTCTGGCAACCATGCTCTCCGGTTCGCGGCTTCCGGACGCGCAGTTGCGAGTGCTGGCCGCCGCGCCAGTGGATCGTCAAGATCACCTCGCGTGTTGCGTCGTCTACATCGGCGATGATGCCCGCGACCAGCGTTCGGATCAGGTGCTGGCGGCTTCGCGTCGTGACACCCGGCGCCGACCAGGCGGCACCGAGGTCGGTCGCCAATCCTGCGAAGTCGGGCATCGGCATCGCAGGATCGGGGGTGTCCACCGCCATAACGCGCGACCGGCAAGCCTCCACGCGGCGCAGCGCGGCTTCCCAGTGCTTCTCGAGCTGCGCAGCGATGAGACGGTTCTCCGGGTCGCAGGCGGCATAGCGGCGTTCGGCAAGCGAGGCGTCGTACTCGGCCTGCCGCAGGTCGAGTTCGGCCACACGCCGCCGCTCAGCCTCTCCCTCCCTGTGCATCCGCTCGGCCTCCAGTGCCGCCTCGATGGCCATAGGCTCGACCGCCCGCAGTATCTCCGATGCGATCGCGGCGTCTACACGGGATCCGCCGAAGCCAAGACAGCGGGGCAGGCCAAGCATGAGGTTCGGCCGGTCACAGCGATAGGTGGGACGTCCAGGAGCCGCGCCCGTATAGGCCACCGCCAGTCCTCGGCCGCAGCGCCCGCAGGTGAGCATGCCCGCCAGCAGGGCACGGCCGCCACGGCCGGATTTGTTTCCGCCAGCCCGACCGTAGGCATTGGCGGCAAGCAGGGTCTGGTTCCGCTCGTACTCCGTCCAGTCGATGTAGCCTTCATGATGATCTTGGATCAGCACGTCCCAGGCTTCGGGCGGCTTGCCGTGACCGTAGGACTTGCGCGCCCGCCCGTCGACCAGCTCGACCCGCTTCTCGCTTTTGCCGTACGCATAAGCTCCTGCGTAGAAAGGGCTCTTCAGGAGGCCGATGACGTTGCGATAGCGGATCTGCCGCCAGTCGAAGGACGTGAGGCGCTTCCCATCAGACGGACGCGGGAAGAACACGCCCTCCGCCGCCAGCGACAGGTGCGTCTGCCGGGCACTGTTCAGTTGGTGGAACCGCTCGAATACCAGCCGGATCACCTGTCGCAGCCGGATGTCGGGATCGAAGCCGAGCCCCATGTCGCGGTGCCAGACATAGCCTATCGGCACGCTGATCCGCAGTTCGCCGCGGCGCGCCTTGGCCCGGGCCGCGTCAACCATGCGTGCGCGGATGACGCCAAGTTCGAACTCGCTGATGCTGCCCTTCATGCCCAGAAGAAGCCGGTCGTTCGGGCGACAGGGATCATAGACACCGTCGAGGTCGATCACCCGTGCTTCAACCAGGCCGCAAAGCTCGAGCAGGTGGTGCCAGTCCCGGCCGTTCCGGGCGAGCCGCGAGGCGTCAAAGCACAGCACCGCGCCGATCTCGCCTGCACACAAGGCGGCGACGAGCTTCTCGAAGCCGAGGCGGGCGACCATGCCGCTCGCCGAACGGCCGAGGTCATCGTCGATGACCTCGACGGTCCTGAACCCGCGGCGCCGGGCGACCTCGACCAGTTCGTACTGACGACGTCGGCTCTCCGTGTGGTGCTCGACCTGGGCCTGGGTCGACTGCCGGACATAGACCACGGCCTTGCGTTGCAGGACGGCGGGCGGAAGGACATGGAGACCTCCGATTACCGGGATTTCGGATGATTTTTGGCCGCTCTGTTGGCGCT
>CAZNSP010000065.1:0-9255 GCA_964575795.1 uncultured Rhodobacterales bacterium | reverse complement strand
TATCCTGAAAGGAGCCGCCTCGCGCGGCAATGTGCGAAAGATCCTGTACGTTATCCTTTTCCCAGAAGTGCCGAAGTAAAATTCCCCACTTGTTCGGGTCCGGCGATCAGCCGGGTTGAGTGATCGGCCACTCCGTTTCTGTTTTTCGGCGGACGCCCGCGACGCTTCGGGGGCGGGGGTGGAGCGATCGGGGCGTTGGCCCGCACATGCTCGGGGATGAGATCGGCGTGGCGGCGTAGCCGGTAGCTCGCTCGCTCGATCTGGACGACCACGGCATGGTGGAGCAGGCGGTCGAGAAGAGCCGTGGCCACCACGGGATCGCCGAAGACCTCGCCCCATTCCGCGAAGCCGCGATTGGAGGTGAGGATCATGGCGCCCTTTTCGTAGCGCGCGTTTACGAGCTGGAAGAAGAGGTTGGCCCCTCTTGGGGTGATTGGCAGGTAGCCGATCTCTTCGACGATCAGGAGCGAGGCGCGGGTATGGAAGCGGATCTTCTCCGCCAGCCGGCCCTCCCTCTCGGCCTGGCTCAACGCTTCGATCAGTTCGGCAACCCGATCAGCCCGATCTCCGGCACGATCTGCGACAGCGCGCCCTGGCTGTTCGCGGTGATGTTGATGACGCCCGCCGTCGCCGAGGTCAGCATCTCGACATCATCACCCATCGTGGCCGACGGCGCGACCTGGACGGTCATCTCCGAGCACCCGGCCACCAGCTCGGCGAAACGCTCCGCCGCAAGATAGCGCGGGTTCCCGGGGTTCTCGCCGTGGGCGAGGATGATCGACTGCGCCGAGGCGGCGCCGGCGAGGGCGGTGCTGGCCGAGGTCGGCCATCACGTGCTCTGCGTTGCCATTCATGTGGCCAGGACACCTGGCTCGAGGCGGGTAGGATCAGACCGCTCGCGCCGTGGTTCTCAAACGGGTCACGTTTGGTTCACTGTCCGGCGCAGCTCCTCACGGAAGGCCGCAGCCTGTCCGAAGAGGGCTTCCACGAGCGGTCCCACCGGCTCGTTCAGCCGGAAGGCGGCCTCCGGGTAGGCCGGACCGATGTCGTTGATCGTGATGCGGCGGATCGAGTCGGTCCGCCCGGTTCCGTAGCGCCACATGAAGCCGATGCCGAGCCCGTTCGCCACGGCCTCGTATACCCCGTCGCGCGAGTCGAGGACGAGGCGGGCGTGCGGCGAAAGGCCGGCGCGGCGGAAGGCGCGGTCGACGACCGCCTGGGTCGAGGACCCACGGCTGCGGAAGATCAGGGGTAGCCGCGCCAGCGTGGCGCAGTCGATCACCTCGGCCCGCGCCGCGGGATGATCGGGATGCGCGATCGCGACGACTTCCTGCTCGACGATGACCTCGCGGACGAGGCGGCTGTCGTTCGGCACGTTCGGCAGGACGCCGACGTCGATGCGCCGCTCGAGCACTGCGCGCGTGATCTGGGCGTGGTCGCCCGTGACCACGGCGAGCGAGACGTCCGGAAAGCGCTTCTGAAAGGCCGCGAGCAGCGCCATCCCGGGCATCGAGTTGCCGAGACCCACGCGCAGCTCACCGTCGCGGACCGAGCGGCGTCGCGTCATCAGCCGCGCGGCCTGCGATTCGAGCTCCTCCATCTGCTCGGTGAGGTCGGAGATCTCGGTACAGAGCGGGGTGGGGCGCAGCCGGCCCGCATGCCGCTCGAAGAGCGGGGAGCCGCAGCGCCGCTCGAGGTCCCGGATCTGCTGCGCGATTGCGGGCTGAGACACGCCGATTGCGCGCGCCGCGGCCGCGAAGGAGCCGGCGGCGATCACCGCGTGCAGCGCGCGGCGATTGGCATGGGACAGGGACATCCGTCTTGCCTCCAAGGGATGGTTTGAGCGCCTCAAAGCTTAACTTTGAATTGTAACATCCATGTCTCAGAGCGCGTGCAAGGAGGCGGCAAACCGACGGAGATCCGCACCTTGCCCAGCCGAACCCAAGCCCTCGCCCCCTCGCAGCCGCCCGTCCCGGTCTTGGACGCCCTCGACGGGCGCTGGCGCGCGATCTTCTGCGACCTCGACGGTTGCCTGATCAGCGGCGATCTCATCCTGCCGGGCGCGCGGCGGCTCGTCGCGGCGGCGGGTTCGCGGCTCCGGATCGTCTCGAACAACTCCACCGACACGGAATCCACTCTGGCCGAGCGCTTGGCCGACGCGGGGCTGGACGTGCCCGCCGAACGCATCGTTCTTGCCGGGACGACCGCTGTCGACTGGGTCGCGGTCGAGCGTCCCGGGGCGCGCGTCGCCCTCCACGTCGGGGCGCCGGTCAGGGCGCGCGCCCGGGTCCTGGGGCTGCGTCCGGACGAGGAGACGCCCGAGGTGGTCGTGCTCGGGCGCGACACCGCCTTCGACTACGCGGCCCTCGCACGCGTGGTGGCGCAGCTCGCCGCCGGTGCCGAGCTCGTGGTGACGAATGCGGACGGCGCCCATCCCGGGCCAGACGCCCGCCCCGTACCCGAGACCGGCGCGCTGCTCGCCGCCGTCCTCGCGGTGCTGCCGGGGCAGGCCTACCGGCTGATCGGCAAACCGGGGCCGGTGCTGTTCGAACGCGCGCTCGCGCGGGCGAACGTCGCGGCAGGCGACGTCCTGATGATCGGCGACAACCCGGCGACCGACGGAGAGGGCGCGCGGCGGGCCGGGATCGCCTTCGCGCCCGTGCCGGCCAATGCCGGCGTCGTCTCGGTGCTCGGGAGTGGGAGATGCTGAGCTTCCTCCTGCGCACGCTGGTGAAGACCGCGGTCACGCTCTTCCTGATCGCGACGGTCGTCTTCTTTGCGACCCGGCTCTCGGGGGATGCGATCGACTTCATCGCCGGCGAGGCGCTGGACGCCCAGAGCCGGCAGGACCTGATCGTCTACTACGGCCTCAACCAGGACATTCTCACCCAGTACTGGCGCTTCCTGCGCGGCATCGCCGAGGGGCAGTTCGGCCTTTCCTTCATCGAACGACGTCCGGTGACCGAGATCTTCTGGGAGCGGGTCTGGCCGACGACGCAGCTCGTTGGCTGCGCCGTCCTTCTGACGATCGCGGTCGCCGTGCCAGCCGGGATCTACGCAGCCATCCGGCGCGAGCGGGCTTCAGCCGATGCGGTGATGACCGTTGCCTTCCTCGGCTATGCGACGCCGAACTTCGTGCTCGCGACGCTGATGCTGCTCGTCTTCTCCTACTGGCTGCAGGTCCTGCCCTCGGCGGGCAACGGGACATGGGCGCATTTTATCATGCCCGTCACGACGCTCGCGCTCTTCTACATCGCCGGGCTCATCCGCTACACGCGCAACGCCATGCTCGACGTGCTTGGGCAGGACTACCTGCGCACCGCCCGGGCCAAGGGCTTGCCGGAGCGGCGGGTGATCCTCGACCACGCGCTCCGCAACACCGCAATCACGGTGCTCTCGGTGCTGGGGCTGATGGTCACGGGGCTCGCGTCCTCGGGCGCGGTCGTTATCGAGAGCGTCTTCTCGTGGCGCGGCATCGGAGAGCTGCTGGTACGCTCCGCGATCCGGCGCGACTACCCCGTGCTCCAGTTCGGGGTGCTCGCCGTCGCCTGCGCGGTCGTCGTCATCAACACCCTGACGGACATCGCCTATGCTTGGGCCGATCCGCGGGTGCGGCTCGGGGCGCGGCCGGCATGAGCACGACCTTCTCGCCCCCCGACCGCGCCCGCGTGCCAGCCATCTGGCGCGACGCGGGACCGATGGTACGGTCCGCGATGGTCCTCGGCCTCGTTTTCCTGGCCGCGGCCCTGCTCGCGCCGGTCCTCGCCCCGCACGATCCCAACGCGCAGAGCCTGCTCGCGCGGCTCCGACCGCCGCTCGGCTTCGATCGCGCGGTGCCGGGCTACTGGCTCGGCACCGACGAGCTCGGCCGGGACATCCTGTCACGCGGGCTTCACGCCCTGCGGACGACGATCCTCATCGCGCTGGCGGGAGCCACGATCGGCATGATGATCGGCGTCCTTCTCGGGCTTCTCGCTGGGGTGGCCGGCGGGGTCGTCGACGACCTCGTGATGGGGCTGGTCGACATCCAGATCGCGGTGCCCTTCACGCTGATCGCGCTCCTCGCCGTGGCGCTCTTCGGCGGCGACATCTTCGTGCTGATCGCCGTCCTCGGCATCGCGGGCTGGGAAACCTTCACCCGCATCGTGCGCGGCGAGGTCATGCGCCTGCGGGACGCGCCCTTCATCGAGGCGGCGCGTGCGGCGGGCGCCTCGGGATGGCGGATCGCGGCGCGGCACCTGATGCCAAACCTGATCTCGCCGCTCGTGGTGATCTTCGCGCTGTCGTTCGCGAACATCGTCCTGCTCGAGTCGACGCTGTCATTCCTCGGCCTCGGTGTACGTCCGCCGACCGCGACGCTGGGCGCGATGGTGGGCCAGGGGCGGGACTACATGCCGACGGCGCCCTGGCTCGTGATCGTGCCCGCCGTCCTCATCCTTCTCGTCACGCTGGTCGTCCAGCTCCTCGGGGATTTCCTGAGGGACCGGTTCGACGTCCGGCTGCGCCGGCGGTGACGCAAGAACGAAGGCCGAAGTGCCAACAAATGCAACCAGGAGAAGAAGTGATGAAAACCTGCCTCGCCTCCGTCGCCCTCGCCGCGCTGCTTGCGGCCACACCCGCGCTCGCGCAGGAACTCCGCGTCGGCGCACAGAACATGTCGGTCTATCTCGACCCCGGTCAGGACCATTCCAACGTGGGTTCGCAGTTCTACTACAATGCCTTCGACACCCTGATCGACCGCGATCACATCGGCAGCGGCGACTTCGTGCCCGCCCTCGCGGAGAGCTGGGAGGTCGTCACGCCGCAGATGATCGAGTTCACACTGCGCGAGGGCGTGCGCTTCCATGACGGATCGGAGATGACGGCCGAGGACGTCGTCTTCTCGCTCAACCGGATGTTCTCGCCGACCTACCCGCCCTACCTCGTGCGCAAGCGCGACCGGCTGGGCAACTTCACCCGGGCAGAGGCCACCGCCGACGGCAAGGTGCGCGTCTACACCGCGCGGCCCGAGCCGCTGATGGAGACGCTCCTTTCCATGCAGCAGACCATGATCGTGCCCAAGGCCTACCTGATGGGCCTCTCGGGACATCCGGAGGTCGACGAGGTCTCCGACTACGAGACCTTCGGGCTCGCCCCGGTCGGCACGGGCCCCTACCGCGTTGCCGAGTTCATCCCGGGCGAGCGGATCGTCTACGAACGGCACGAGGACTTCTGGGGTGAGGCTGCACCCTTCGAACGGGTCACCGTGACGCGCATCCCCGAGACGGTCAGCCGCATTACGGCGCTGCGCTCCGGCGAGGTCGACCTGATCACCAACCTCGCGCCCGACCAGCTGGAGCTCGTCGACTCCGACCCGAACTTCAAGACCGCGGGCTCGGTCACGCCCCTCTTCCACGTGGTGATCTTCAACGCCAACCACCCGCAGATGACGGATCCGCGGATCCGGCAGGCGCTGAGCCTCGCGATCGACCGCGATCTCCTCAACGAGGCGCTCTGGCTTGGCCGGGCCCATGTGCCCGCGTCGCACACGATGGAGGAGTTCGGGGACCTCCACATGCCGGAGCTGACCACCTTCGAATACGACCCCGAGCGGGCGCGCGCGCTCCTGCAGGAGGCGGGCTACGACGGCGCGACGATCCGCTATGACGTGCATTCGCCGTCCTACTACACCAACGACGTGCTCGCCGCGCAGGCGATCATGGAGATGTGGGCGGCCGTCGGCGTGAACGGCGAGATCAACCCGACCGCGAGTTGGACTGGCGCCGATCCGAACATGATGGCGCGCACCTGGTCGAACCCGATGTACTTCGCCGACCCGTTCGGCTCGTTCGGCGTGATGTGGGCGCCGGGCGGACCTGGCGAGACCGAGGGCCGCTTCAACACCGACGAGGCCTATGCGGAGATCTGGGACCGCTTCCGCTTCTCGCAGGCGCCGGAGGACCGGCGCGCGGCCTATGCCGAGCTGATGGAACGGATCAAGGAGAACCCGCCGGTGCTGCCGCTCTACCGGCCCTACGAGGCTTGGGGCATGCGCGCCGACATCGACTGGCGCCCGCTGCCGACGCACATCCCCTACGTGCTCGATTTCCGCGCGGGCCGGATCTCGACCACGGCCACCAACTGAGCGCCAGCATCCGCCCGAGCCCGACGGCCCGGGCCCTGCAACCCCGCGCCGCCTCGACCCGAGGCGGTGCCCCTCGATCACCGGAGAAACCAGCATGAGTATCCGTCTGGCGGTCGTCGCCGACATTCATCACGGGGCGGACACCTATACCAAGCGCGGCAGTTCGGCCCTCGGCCTCCTGCGTGACTTCGTGGCCTTCGCCAACGCCCAGAAGGTCGATGCCGTGATCGACCTCGGTGACCGGATCTCCGACGTCGATCCCGACGCCGACCGGGCGCTCGCCGCCGAGGTGGCGACTGTCTTCGAGCGGCTGGAGATGCCGCGGCACCATGTCGACGGCAACCACGACCGCGACAACCTGACCGCAGGAGAGAACGCGGCGATCCTTGGCTCGACCCCCGGCAGCGCTGTGGTGCCGCTCGGCGCTTGGGACCTCGTCGTATGGCGCGCGGATCCCTTCATTCACCGCGGGCCTGCCCGCCGCGGTTTCGTCTTGCCCGAGACCGACTTCCTCTGGCTTGAAAGGACCGCGCGCGAGGCGACGCGGCCGCTTATGATCGTGAGCCACGTGCCGGTCTCGCCGGCCAGCCAGGCGGGCAACTACTATTTCGAGCGCCACCCGGAAAGCGCGGCCTATCCCGAGGCGCCGCGGGTGCGCACGGCGCTCGCCCGGGCGCGAGTCCCGGTCGCCTGCCTGTCGGGCCATGTGCACTGGAACACCGTCGCGCAGGTCGACGGCATCCCCTATCTCACGCAACAGTCGCTGACCGAGACCTTCACCACCGCGGGCGAGCCCGCCGCGAGCTGGAGCGTGGTGACGCTCGGCGAGACGCTGCACTGGCAGGTCATGGGCGCGGATCCGCTCGAGACCACGCTCGCGCCGCGCGCGGAGCGCTGGGTTCCCTCGCTCCTGTCGCTCGGCCGGCGGCTGGAGGCGGCAGAGTGAGCGCCGCCCGGCCACTCCTGCGGGTCGAGGGCCTGCGCCTCGCCTTCGGCGCTATCGTGGCTGTCGACGGCCTCGACTTCGCCGTGGGCCGGGGCGAGACCCTCGCGCTGGTCGGGGAGAGCGGCTCGGGCAAGTCGGCGACGGCGCTCGCGATTCTGCGGCTGATAGAGCGCGAGGGCGGCCGGATCGCGGACGGACGGATCCTTCTCAACGACCCTGACGAGATCGACCTCGCGCGCCTCGGCGACCGGGCGATGCAGGCGATCCGCGGCCGGCGCATCGCCATGATCTTCCAGGAGCCGATGACCTCGCTGAACCCGGTGATGACCATCGGGCGGCAGATCACCGAGACCATCCGCCTGCACGAGCCGCTCGACGCGCCGGGCGCGCGCGCCCGCGCGCTCGAGGCGCTCGACCGGGTGCGCATCCCCGACGCGGCCCGGCGCCTCGCGCAGTACCCGCACGAGCTGTCCGGTGGGCTGCGCCAGCGAGTCATGATCGCCATGGCGCTCGCCTGCCGGCCAGGCCTTCTCATCGCGGACGAGCCGACCACCGCGCTCGACGTGACCACCCAGGGCAGCATCCTGCGCCTGATCCGGGATCTCCAGGCCGAGATGGGCATGGCGGTGCTGTTCATCACCCACGACATGGCGGTGGTCGGCGAGATCGCCGACCGGGTCGTCGTCCTGCGCCGCGGCGCGAAGGTCGAGGAGGCGCCGACGGCCCGCCTCTTCGCCGCGCCGCGCCATCCCTATACCCGTACGCTGATGGCCGCCGCACCGCGGCTCGGCTCGGGCGGACCGGCGGCGCTGGCGGATCCGGCGCCAGTACTGCGCGTGCGGGACCTCGTCACCGTCTACCGCGGCCGCCGGCCGCATCCGTTCGCCCCCGCTCAGGAGCATCGTGCAGTGGACGGAGTCTCGCTCGAGATCGGCGCCGGCGAGACGCTGGGGCTCGTGGGCGAATCGGGCTGCGGCAAGTCCACGCTCGCCCGCTCGATTCTGCGGCTGGTACCGGTGCACTCAGGCAGTATCGAGGTTGAAGGGCAGGACGTCACGACCCTGCCCGCGCGTCGCCTCTTCGCCATGCGCCGCGCGGTCCAGATGATCTTCCAGGACCCGTTCGCGGCGCTGAACCCGCGGCTGCCGGCATGGGAACTGGTCAGCGAGCCCGCCGCCATTCACGGCCTCGCCGCGGACCGCGATGCGCGTCGGGCGCTGGCCGTGACTCAGCTCGAGCGGGTCAGCCTCGGACCGGACCATCTCGACCGCTTCCCGCACCAGTTCTCAGGGGGCCAGCGTCAGCGGCTCTGCATCGCGCGCGCGCTGTCGGTGGAGCCACGGCTGATCATCGCTGACGAACCGGTTGCCGCGCTCGACGTCTCGATCGCCAAGCAGGTAACCGACCTGATGGCCGAGCTGCAGCGCACGCTGGTGCTTTCGTTCCTCTTCATTAGCCACGACGTCGCGGTCATTGAACGAGTCAGCCACCGCGTAGCGGTGATGCACCGCGGGCGGATCGTCGAGGCAGGATATCGCCAGGA
Organism: uncultured Rhodobacterales bacterium; assembly: GCA_964575795.1. GTDB lineage: Bacteria > Pseudomonadota > Alphaproteobacteria > Rhodobacterales > Rhodobacteraceae > Amaricoccus. The sequence continues at coordinate 642 of CAZNSP010000065.1, read as the reverse complement.
GGTTCTGGAGAATCCTCGGCATCCCTACACGAGATCGCTCATCGCCGCGGTCCCGAGACTACCGCGAGGCCTTCCCGCATACCATGCGAGTTCAGCCAAGGCTCCGGCGCTTGCGACGGCGGGTGTGGCCTGACCGAATTTGCCTGCGAGAGCATGACTGCGAGGTGGAGGGAAACATGCGCGGCAGCAAGTCCGTCTGCCTTCGTCGAGCAAAAGCAGCTTGTGTCAAGTGGCCGGCGCCCGGGCGATCGACACCCGCTATCTCCACCGGAAGCTGTGGATCGGCGCGCCCGATGACCCTCCGTAGGCGCCGAACCTTGACCCGAGCATCTCCCAAGTTTCGCCACCGACAACAGATACTTAGGCGGCGAAGGATGGGGTCACGGTTGGGCGCCTAAAGGGGGCTTTCCAAAGAGCCGATACACACCCAACCGGCCTGCGCGGCGGACGGGCGCCGAATCTCGATGTCGTGCTCTCGGCTCCCCGACACGTAGTCGGGATCGAGTCCAAGCTGACGGAGTACTTCACACGGCGCCGTGCCGTGTTCTGGGTTCGCGATCGAGTTCTCCAGCGACTGCTGCGTCGGCTCACCTACCATCGTTGGCGCAAGGAGTTCGGCGGGCTGAAGACCGATCAGGTGAA
>CAZNSP010000064.1:0-9581 GCA_964575795.1 uncultured Rhodobacterales bacterium | reverse complement strand
GAAGAAGAGGCCCCGGATAGCCGGAGCCTCGATCATGTTTCCACACAGCCTGCCGCGGGGCGGCAATCTATCGGGAGGGGGCGATGACGCAATACGATGCGCGGGAGACGCGTTCGGCCGAGGCGCGGGCGGCCGATCTGGCGCGGGAGTTGCCGGCGCAGATCGCCCGGGCGATGGCGGCGCCGGGCTTGGCGGCGCATCTGGCGGGCGTCGATCCGGCGGCGGTGACGGACCTTGCGGCGCTGGCGCGGCTGCCGGTGCTGCGCAAGGCGGGGCTGGGCGAGGCGCAGAAGGCGGCACCCCCCTTCGGCGGCTTCACCCTGCGCGGGGTCGCCGGGATGGACCACGTGTTCCAGAGCCCGGGGCCGATCTACGAGCCGGGGAGCCGGGCGCGGGACTGGTGGCGGCTGGGGCGGTTCCTGCATGCCTGCGGGATCGGGCGCGGCGACGTGGTGCAGAACTGCTTCTCCTATCACCTGACGCCTGCCGGCATGATGTTCGAGAGCGCCGCGGCGGCGGTGGGGGCGACGGTTCTTCCGGCGGGCACCGGGCAGACGGAGCTGCAGGCGCAGGCGGCGCAGGACGTGGGCTCGACCACCTATGCCGGGACGCCGGATTACCTGAAGGTGATCCTCGACAAGGCCGACGAGATGGGCCTGGCGTTGCGGTTCGCGAAGGCGGCGGTGTCGGGCGGTGCGCTGTTCCCGTCGCTGCGGCAGGAGTACGCGGACCGCGGCATCGCCTGCCACCAGTGCTATGCGACCGCCGATCTGGGACTGATCGCCTACGAGAGCGCGGGCGGCGAGGGGATGATCGTCGACGAGGGGGTGATCGTGGAGATCGTGACGCCGGGGACCGGCGACCCGGTGCCCGAGGGCGAGGTCGGCGAGGTGGTGGTGACCACGTTCAACCCGGACTATCCGCTGGTCCGCTTCGCCACCGGGGACCTGAGCGCGGTGCTGCCGGGGGTCAGTCCCTGCGGGCGGACGAACATGCGGATCCGGGGCTGGATGGGCCGGGCCGACCAGACGACGAAGGTGAAGGGCATGTTCGTGCGGCCCGAGCAGGTGGCGGCGCTGGTCGCCCGGCATCCGGAAGTCATGCGGGCGCGGGTGGTGGTGACGCGCGAGGGCGAGCAGGACGCGATGGCCGTGCAGGTCGAGGCGGACGGCGGGGATGCCGCCGCCATCGCCGCGAGCGTGCAGGAGGTGCTGAAGCTCAAGGGCACGGTCGAACTCCATCCGCCGGGCAGCCTGCCGCGCGACGGCAAGGTCATCGACGACCGGCGCAGCTACGGCTGACGGCCTGACTGGAACGTCCCCGGCCCCTGATGCGTTATGCCGGCAGATGGTTGACCCGCAAGCAGGGAGGCGGAGGATGATTCTGCGTGGTGTGAAGGTGGCGCTTCTCGGCTCGGCGGCGCTCTGGATGGTGCCGGCGGCGGCGGCGGATCTGGCGCTGGTGATCGTCAATTCCGCATACGAGACGGCGGCGGATCGGGGCGAGGATGCCGCGGCGGCGGGCTTTCTCGCCGATGCGCTGAACGCCCGGGGCTATGAGGTCTATGAGGCGCGCGATGCGCGGATGGAGGACCTCGCACCGGTCGTCGCGGGGTTCGCCGAGCGGATCGGAGAGGCAGAGCGGCTGGTGATCTTCTATGCCGGCCACACGCTGCACGAGGGCGAGCGGGCCTGGGCGGTGCCGGTGGAAATGGCGGCGCCCGGGCGGGTCGATGCGGCGTTCGGCGCGCTCGACCTGAGCCTGCTCCTCGATCTGGCGGCGCAGGTGCCGGGGCGGTCGCTGGTGGCGATCGGCACCGACGATGCGGGTTTCGACGGGTCGGAGGGGACGCTGCCGCTTGCGCCCGGAATCGGTGAGCTGACGGCGCCGCAGGGTGTGGCGCTGGTCTCCGGGCCGGTCGTGCCGCTGGTCGATGTTCTGACCGGCGCCGTGCTGGTCGAGGGGGCCACGCTGGCCGAGGCGCTGGAGGAGGTGCCCGCGGGGATCGCGGTCACGGGCTTCCTCTCGCCCGATGCGGGGCTCGCCATGGCGCGGACCGAAGGGGACGCGGAAACCGCGCTCTGGCTCGAGGCGCGGCGCGCGAACACGGTGGAGCGGCTCGAGGCCTATCTCGCCGCCTATCCGCGGGGGCGCCATGCGGAGGAGGCCCGGCGCCTGATCGCGGCGCGGCAGGCGGCGGCGGTCGATCCGGCGGAGGCGGCCGAGCAGGCGCTGGCGCTCGACCAGGCGACCCGGCGGCGCATCCAGCAGCAGTTGACGGTGCTGGGGCAGAACACGCGGGGCATCGACGGCATCTTCGGTCCCGGCACAAGGGCGGCGATCGCGGCCTGGCAGCGGACAGCCGGATTCGAGCCGAGCGGGTTCCTCGATGCGCCACAGCTCGACCGGCTGGCGGCGCAGGCGGCGACGCGCGAGGGGGAACTGGCCGCGGAGGCCGAGCGCAAGCGGCGCGAGGAGGAGGCCGCCGATGCCGCCTTCTGGCAGGCGACCGGGGCGAACGGGCGCAGCGCGGACCTGCGCGCCTATCTCTCGCGCTACCCGGACGGCATCTATGCCGCCGAGGCGCGGACGGCACTCGACCGGCTCGAGCAGGCGGACCGCGAGGCGGCGGCAGCGGAGGACCGGGTCTACTGGGACGAGATGCGGCGGGCGGACACGGTGGATGCCTACCGCGCCTATCTTGCCCGGTATCCGCAGGGGGCCTTCGCGGATCAGGCCGAGGAACGCATCGACGAGCTGACCGGCGCGCCGGAGCGCGAGGAGGCGGAGCGGGCGGCACGCGCCGCGGAGGAGGCGCTGGGTCTGAACGCGGCCAGCCGGTCGCTGATCGAGGGGCAGCTCGCCGCCATCGGCTACGACCCGGGCCGGGTCGACGGCCAGTTCGACGAGGACGCGAGGCGGGCGATCCGGCAGTTCCAGTCGCGGCAGGGGCTGGAGGTGACCGGCTATGTCAGCCAGGAGATGATGCGGGCGCTGATCGTCGCCTCGCTCGGCCTGCGCTGAGGCAAGAAAAAACCGCGCCGAAGCGCGGTCCCTTCAGATCCGGTGCCGGGGCGGTTCAGCCCTGGCGCGCCTTGAAACGGCGCTGGGTCTTGTTGATCACATAGACCCGCCCCTTGCGGCGCACCACACGGCAGTCGCGGTGACGCTGCTTGAGGGAGCGAAGCGAATTCACGACCTTCATGGCCTCTCTCCTTGTCTCGCGGCGCGCGGCCCGGCCTGCGCCTCAGGTTTCAAACGGCCCCCGGAGGGGAAAATGGTGGGCGTAACTGGGATTGAACCAGTGACCCCTTCGATGTCAACGAAGTGCTCTCCCGCTGAGCTATACGCCCGTTGGGCGGCTGCGCGCGGCAACCGCTCCGACGCTGCGTCTATAAGGGCAGGCGGCGGCGGGTTCAAGACCTTTTGCGGAGACGCCGGGCTGCTCTATAGTGCGCGGCAGTTCATCGGGGGCTGGCATGACCGAACCGGTCTACGATCTGCAGTTGCCGCAGGCGCGGACGTCCTGCGCGGTGTTCAGCTCGCCGCACAGCGGGGCGGATTATCCGCGGGCGCTGCTCGAGCTGAGCCGGCTCGACCTTCTGCACCTGCGCTCGTCCGAGGATGCCTTCGTGGACGAGCTGTTCGGCGCGGCGCCGGAGCATGGGGCGCCGCTCCTGTCGGCGCGGGTGCCGCGGGCCTGCGTCGATCTGAACCGGGCGCAGGACGAGCTCGACCCCGCGCTGATCGCCGGGGCCTCGCGGCGGCTCATGAACCCGCGGATCGCGGCGGGGCTGGGCGTCATTCCGCGGGTGGTGGCCGAGGGGCGGCCGATCATCGACGGCAAGCTGCCGCTCGCCGAGGCGCAGCGCCGCCTCGCCGTCTACTACCAGCCGTATCACGCGCGGCTCGCGGCGCTGGTGGAGCAGAGCCGGGCGGCGTTCGGCCTCGCGCTCCTCTTCGACTGCCATTCCATGCCGCATGATGCGCTGGTCTCGGCGCCGGCGGTCTGGGGCCGGCGGCCGGACGTGGTGCTGGGCGACCGGTTCGGTGCGGCCTGCGACCGCTGGGTGATCGACGCGGTGGCGGAGATCTTTCGCGCGGAGGGATTCGCGGTGGCGCGGAACGCGCCCTTCGCCGGGGGCTACATCACCCAGCATTATGGCCGGCCCCATGCCCGGGTCCATGCGCTGCAGATCGAGATCGACCGGTCGCTCTACATGGACGAGGCGCGGATCGAGAAGGGTCCGGCGTTCGAGGAAATCCGCGACCGCGTCGGGCGGGCGGTGGCGGAACTGACGCGCCTCGGCGACGCGCGGCTGCCAATGGCGGCCGAATAAACCATCCCCAAAAAAAGGGGCCGTGCACGAGGCACGGCCCAAGTCTAGGGAGGAAACGCCCGTAGGGCGTGTATGATGCAACGCATCACGAGACCGAGTTTATGCCGCGCTGCAGCATAGTCAACGACCTTCGCGCAAAAAACCGCTCGCCCCGTGCAATATTTCGGATCCTGCACAAAAAAGCGCCGGAATGCCGCAGTTGCGCGACAGATCAGCGCAGAGAGCGGCCGATCTTGATCGAATCCGCGCCAAATCGGGCGCGAATCCGGTCGGCGGTGCGCTCCGCGGCCAGTCGCCGGGCCTCGGACGGGTCGAGCAGGTCGGTGCTGGGATCGGCCTGGGCGGCGTCGACCAGGTCCGACAGGCCGATTCCGATCAGCCGGAAGGGTGCCTTGCCCATGTCGCGGTGCAGCATGGGCAATGCTGCGCGGTACAGCCGGTCGGCCATCTGGGTCGGCTCGGATAGCGTGTGCCGGCGGGTCAGGATGGCGAAGTCGGCGCGCTTGAGCTTGAGCGTGACGGTGGCGCCGCCGAGGCCGGCGGCCTTGGCGCGGGCGGAGACGCGCTCGCCGAGGCGCCAGAGGATCTTCGCGAGCGCCTCGGGGTCGGCGATGTCGGTGTCGAAGGTGGTCTCGGTCGAGATCGACTTCGGCGCGCGGTGCGGCGAGACGGGCCGGGTGTCGATCCCCTGCGCGAGGTGCCAGAGCCGGTCGCCCATGGATCCGTAGCGGGCGACGAGCGCCTTGCGGTCGGCGCGGCGCAGGTCGGCGATGGTGCGGATGCCGTCGCGGGCAAGCGTGTCGGCGGCGGCCCGTCCGACGCCCCAGATCAGCGACACCGGCTTTTCGCTCAGGAAATCAACGGTTTCCGTCTGGCCGATCAGGGCGAAACCGCGCGGCTTGTCGAGGTCGGAGGCGATCTTCGCCAGGAACTTGTTGTGCGAGAGGCCGACCGAGACGGTGATGCCGACCTCCGATTCGATGCGGTTCTGCAGGCGGGCCATGAGGGTCGCGGGCGGGGCGTGGTGGAGGCGTTCGGTGCCGGAGAGGTCGAGGAAGGCCTCGTCGAGGGAGAGCGGTTCGACCAGCGGGGTGAGGTCCAGCATCAGGGCGCGGATCTGGCGCGACACCGATACGTAGTGGTCCATCCGGGGTTTCACCACCACGGCTTGTGGGCAGAGCTTCAGGGCCTTGAACATGGGCATGGCGGAGCGGACGCCGTCGATGCGGGCGATGTAGCAGGCGGTCGTCACCACCCCGCGCCGGCCGCCGCCGACGATCACCGGGCGGTCGCGCAAGCTGGGGTCGTCGCGCTTTTCCACCGAGGCGTAGAAGGCGTCGCAGTCGAGATGGGCGATGGAAAGCGTATCGATTTCAGGATGTTGCAGGATCCGCGGGCTGCCGCAGGACGGGCAGCGCCGGCCGGCGGGAAACCGGGTCAGGCAGTCGCGACAGAGGGCGGCGGTGGTGGGCACGGGCCAGTTTCGCAGGCCGACCCGTACCGGGCAAGCGGCATCGGCGGGGCGCGGGATCCCGGGGTGATATTCGGGTGCTATTTGGGTGTTATTTGAGTGCTACGAATTCCGGGCTGACCGCTCAGCCCGCCGCCATCTCCCGCAGGATCGCCCGGGCCGCGGCGCGGGGGTCATCTGCCGCCCAGATCGGGCGGGCGACGACGAGGTGGTCGGCGCCGGCCCGCAGCGCGTCGGCGGGGGTGGCGATTCGCTTCTGGTCGCCGGGGGCGCTGCCCGCGGGGCGGATGCCGGGGGTGACGATGAGCTTGCCCCGGGCCGAGGGCAGGGCACGGATCGCGGCGGCCTCGTGCGGGCTCGCGATCACGCCGTCCGCGCCGGCTTCGAAGGCGCGGTTCGCGCGTTCCACCACCAGATCCTCGATCCGGCCGGGCGCGATCAGGGCGGCGTCGAGATCGGCGCGGTCGAGCGAGGTGAGGATGGTGACGGCGAGGATGCGGGTGGGCGCCGTGCCGCGGCCTTCCACCGCGGCGCGCACCACGTGCGGGTCGCCGTGCACGGTGAGGAAGTCGAGCCCGAAGGCCGCGAGGCCCCGGACCGCGGCGGTGACGGTCGCGGAAATGTCGAAGAGCTTCATGTCGAGGAAGACACGCTTGCCCATGTCCTTGAGCTCGATCGCGAGGGCGAGCCCGCCGCCGGTGAGCATCCCGAGGCCGATCTTGTAGAACGAGACGTCCTCGCCCAGCGTGCGGACGAGTTCCATTCCGGCAAGGGCGTTCGGCAGGTCGAGCCCGACGATCAGGCGGTCGTCGGCCTGCGGGGCGGGGTCGAGCGGGCGGGTCCGGGTCATCGGCTCGGTCCTTGGCTTCGGGTTCCTGCGGCAGTGCCCGCCGGGGGCGGTCCTGTCAACCGGCGGCCCCCGACCGCCCCCCCCGACCGCCCCCCCCGACCGCCCCCCTTGAGTGGCCTGATATTGCCCACCATATCCGGATGGATGGGCCGTGCCATGGTGGGCGGTCCGCTTGCCGGGGCCGGGGTCGGCGCGCCGTGACGGGTGCCGCACCGGATGCTTGAGGAGTAGGTGATGAATTTCGAGAAGTTCTCGGAGCGTGCGCGGGGATTCGTCCAGGCGGCGCAGACCATCGCGGTGCGCGAGAATCACCAGCGCGTGCTGCCCGAGCACCTGCTGAAGGCGCTGCTCGACGACGACCAGGGCATGGCGTCGAACCTGATCCAGCGGGCGGGCGGCGATGCCCGGGTCGCGCGGACCCATGTCGAGGCGGCGCTGGCGAAGCAGCCGCAGGTCGAGGGCGGGCAGGTCTATCTCGACACCCAGACCGCGAAGGTGCTGGCGGAGGCCGAGAAGCTCGCCACGCAGGCGAAGGACAGCTTCGTGACGGTGGAGCGGCTGCTGACCGCGCTTGCCGTGACCAAGTCCGGCGCGAACGACGCGCTGAAGGCGGCGGGTGTGACGGCGCAGGGGCTGAACGCGGCGATCAACGACCTGCGCAAGGGACGCACCGCGGATACCGCGAGCGCCGAGCAGGGCTATGACGCCTTGAAGAAATATGCCCGCGACCTGACCGAGGCGGCGCGCGAGGGCAAGATAGACCCGATCATCGGCCGCGACGACGAGATCCGGCGGACGATGCAGGTCCTCAGCCGCCGGACCAAGAACAACCCGGTGCTGATCGGTGATCCCGGCGTCGGCAAGACGGCGATCGCCGAGGGCCTTGCGCTCCGCATCGTCAACGGCGACGTGCCGGAATCGATCGCGGACAAGAAGCTGCTGGCGCTCGACATGGGCGCTCTGATCGCCGGGGCGAAGTACCGGGGCGAGTTCGAGGAGCGGCTGAAGGCGGTCCTGACCGAGGTGCAGGCCGCGGCGGGCGAGGTGATCCTCTTCATAGACGAGATGCACACGCTGGTCGGCGCGGGCAAGGCGGAGGGGGCGATGGACGCCTCGAACCTGCTGAAGCCGGCGCTGGCGCGGGGCGAGCTGCACTGCGTGGGCGCGACCACGCTCGACGAATACCGCAAGCATGTGGAGAAGGACGCAGCACTCGCCCGGCGGTTCCAGCCGGTCTTCGTGAGCGAGCCGAGCGTCGAGGACACCATCAGCATCCTGCGCGGCATCAAGGAGAAGTACGAGGTGCACCACGGGGTGCGCATCATGGACTCGGCGCTGGTCGCGGCGGCGACGCTCTCCCACCGCTACATCGCCGACCGTTTCCTGCCGGACAAGGCGATCGACCTGATGGACGAGGCGGCGAGCCGGCTGCGCATGGAGGTGGATTCCAAGCCCGAGGAGCTCGACGCGCTCGACCGCGAGATCCTGCAGAAGCAGATCGAGGCCGAGGCGCTGAAGAAGGAGACCGACGCGGCGAGCCAGGACCGCCTGGCGAAGCTCCTGAAGGAGCTGTCGGCGCTGCAGGACCGCTCGGCCGAGATGACCGCCCGCTGGCAGGCGGAGCGCGACAAGCTGAAGGGCGCGGCCGAGATCAAGGAACAGCTCGACCAGGCGCGGAACGAGCTTCAGAACGCGACGCGCGTCGGCAACTTCGCCCGGGCGGGCGAGATCCAGTACGGCATCATCCCGCAGCTGGAGAAGCGGCTGGCCGAGGCCGAGGCCGCGGGCGGCGACGTGATGGTCGAGGAGGCGGTGACGCCCGAGCACGTGGCGCAGATCGTCGAGCGCTGGACCGGCATCCCGGTGGACCGGATGCTGGAGGGCGAGCGCGACAAGCTCCTGCGCATGGAGGAGGCGCTGGGCAAGCGCGTCATCGGCCAGCGCGAGGCGGTGACCGCGGTCTCGAACGCGGTGCGCCGGGCGCGGGCGGGGCTGAACGACCCGAACCGGCCGCTGGGCAGCTTCCTGTTCCTCGGCCCGACCGGCGTCGGCAAGACGGAGCTGACGAAGGCGCTGGCCGAGTTCCTGTTCGACGACGACCAGGCGATGGTGCGCATCGACATGAGCGAGTTCATGGAGAAGCACGCGGTCGCGCGGCTGATCGGCGCGCCTCCGGGCTATGTCGGTTATGACGAGGGCGGCGTGCTGACCGAAGCCGTTCGGCGGCGGCCCTACCAGGTGCTGCTGTTCGACGAGGTCGAGAAGGCGCATCCCGACGTCTTCAACGTGCTCCTGCAGGTGCTCGACGACGGGCGGCTGACCGACGGGCAGGGCCATGTGGTCGACTTCAAGAACACGCTGATCGTGCTGACCTCGAACCTCGGGAGCCAGGCGCTGTCGCTCCTGCCCGAGGGGGCCTCGGCGGAGGGGGCGCGCGACCAGGTGATGGCCGCGGTGCGGGCGCATTTCCGGCCCGAGTTCCTGAACCGGCTCGACGAGATCGTGGTGTTCGACCGGCTGACCCGCGCGAACATGGACGGGATCGTGACGATCCAGCTCGGCATCCTGAGCCGGCGGCTCGCGCCGCGGAACATCACGCTCGAGGTGGACGAGGGCGCGCGGACCTGGCTCGCCGACCGGGGCTACGACCCGGTCTACGGCGCGCGGCCGCTGAAGCGGGTAATCCAGAAGGCCTTGCAGGACAAGCTGGCGGAGCGGCTGCTCTCGGGCGCGATCCTCGACGGCGAGACGGTGAAGGTGACGGCGGGCGAGGACGGGCTCGAGATCCGCACCGGGGCCGAGGCCGGGGCGCGGCCCGCGAAGGTGCACTGAGGGCCGGTTGGTCCGGACGGAAAGGGGGCGCCGCGGCAGGCTGTGTGGAAAGCCGGGCAAATCTGATAGGATGGCCGCCACGGGAACG
>CAZNSP010000063.1:0-9939 GCA_964575795.1 uncultured Rhodobacterales bacterium | reverse complement strand
CGATCAGCGCCAGAAGGCTGGACTTGCCCACCCCGTCCGGGCCGATGAGCCCGACAACGCAGCCCGCCGGCAGATCGAGCGTCACGTCGTCGAGCGCCGTGACCTTGCCCTAGCGCAGCCCCAGCCCTTGCGTCCGCACCACCGGCGGGGCGGTCATTCCAGCACCCGGCTCCCGGCGGCTTCGGGCCAGGGGGCAGCCGGATCAAGCCGCACCCAGGCGACCCCGGGCAGGCCGGTCTTGATGTGATCGAGGTATTTGGCCAGCAATTCCGGCGCGATGCGGGCCCGGACGCGGAACATCAGCTTTTCGCGTTCCGCCTCGGTTTCCACCGTCTTGGGCGTGAACTGCGCCACGTCCGAGACGAACGAGATGCTGGCCGGTATCGCGATGTCGGGGGCGGCATCGAGCAGCAGCCGCACCTCGGTGCCAAGACCTGCTCCGCCTGCGTCTGCGGTCTGCAGGAAGAAGGTCATGTAGACCTCGTTCAGGTCGACCATGTTCACGACCCGCCCGCCGGCGGCGACCACTTCGCCCTCACGCGTCACGATATACTGGACGCGGCCCTTGCGAGGGGCTTTCAGGGTGCTGTCCTCGATCTGCACATCGATCGCCTCGATCGCGGCCTTCGCGGCGGCCACTGCCGACTCTGCCCCGATGACCGAGGCTTCGGCCGCGGCCACGCCCGCCTGCGCCGCTGCCAGCACGGCTTCGGCCGAGGCGACCGCCGCCGTCGCCCCGAGCGCGTTCGAGCGGTCGATCTCCAGCGTGCGTTCCGATGCGACGGAGCTTTCGGCCAGCGACGAGGAGCGGGTCAACTGGCGCTGCGCCACCTCATCGGCGGCCTGACGCTGTGCGAGGACGGCCTCGGCGCCGCGCGCCTCGGACCGGCGCTGTTCGATCAGCAGGCGCGCGATCTCCACCGAGATCTCGGCACGCTGCAATTCGGCTTCGGCCTGATTGCGAGCGGCCCTGATCTGGCGAACGTCCAGTTGCACCAGAGGTTGGCCGGCCTCGACCAGTTCGCCCTCGCGGACCAGAACTGCGTCGATCCGCCCCGGGTATTTCGAGGCAACGTCGATCTCGACCGCCTCGATCCGCCCGTTGCCGCGCGCAAAGCCTTCTGGAATCGCATCCGTCCCATGGTCCCGCCAGAACAGGAAGCCGACCACCCCGACAACGACGGCCAGGGCTACGATCACAAGAGAACGGGTGCTGGGCATTACCGGGTCTTCTCGCGTTCAGGGCTGGCGGCAGAGACGAAGTCAGCAAGGATCCCTGGATCGGATGATATCAACCGACATCGTGGGATAATGCAGTCCTGCTGGCAACCGTCGCAGCGGATGTCTATCTCATCGGATCATGTCGAAACCATCGCCCGATCGCCGTCGCGCAGTTCTCGGATCGGAATTCTGCGCCCATCGTCGAACAACGTCTTTGGGGCATTCAGCATCGCTGTATTCCGTGCGTCGACCGACGGCTCTGGGCTGACTGCCGCCTCATCCCCAGCCTGTGCACCTTTCCGATACCGCCACTCGCGCGGCGCCTCGCGCCCGCCCTCGTCGCGCCGCCGGTACCGCTCCCAGCCGTTCGCCTCGAGGTATGCCGGGACGGACATCTGGTCGCCGCGGGTCCAGCGGGCGGGTTCGAGCCCGATCGTCTCCTCGAGGATCTCGCCGCCGGCGAGGGCCTCTCCGACCGCCACGCCAGCCGCCCCCTGCGCCTCGCGTGGCTCGCGCCCGAGGTGCCGGAGCGGCTGGTCGCCCACCGCGAGCCGAGCACGATCAGCATCGCCGATCTCTGCGCCGTGGCGGCCCTGCCGTGGGTCGAGCAGCCCGCGCGGGTGTTCGACTGACAGCGGAACCGCACACCTTGCCTGCACTCATGCCTGTGGCTGCTCTGACGATTTCCGGCGCTTCAGCGCCCGGTCGAGAGGCAGGACGCCAAGCATTGCGAGGCCGGCGAACGCGGCTCCGGCCAGGAACGTCGCCTGTGGCCCGACGAACTCCCAAAGCGCCCCGGCGACGACGCTGGTCAAAAGCATCGCGACCCCCGAGACGAGGTTGAAGACCCCGAAGGCGGTGCCGCGCAGCTCGGCCGGAACGGCGTCGGCCACCAGAGCCGACAGAAGGCCCTGCGTGATGCCCATGTGCAGCCCCCACAGCAGCACACCCGCCCCGATCCCCCAGAGCCCGTTCGACAGCGCCAGCCAGAGATCGGCCGCGACCAGCACCACCAGCCCGACACCGAGGATCACGCCGCGCGGCGCACGGTCCGACAGCGCGCCAACCGGATAGGCGGAGAGCGCATAGACGACGTTCATGGCCACCAGAACCAGGGGCACCAGCGTCAGCGGCAGCCCGGCGCCCTCGGCCCGCAGGATCAGGAACGCCTCGCTGAACCGGGCGAGGGTGAAGGCCGCCGCCACCGCGACCACACCCCAGTAGAGGCCACCGAGCAGGCGCAGTTCGGTCCGCGACAGGGGATTGCGCACGCGGCGCAGTCCCTCGGGGCGCTCGGGTTCGTGCACAAGGAACAGGATCAGCGCCAGCGCGCCGAAAGCCGGGATCACGGCCACCCAGAAGACCGCGGCGAAATCGTCGGCGAAGGTCCACATCAGGGCGATGGCCAGAAGCGGCCCGAGAATTGCACCAACGGTGTCGAGCGCCTGCCGCAGCCCGAAGGCCGCACCGCGCAGCTGCGCGGGCGCGATGTCGGCGACCAGCGCATCGCGCGGCGCGCCGCGGATGCCCTTGCCGATCCGGTCGATGAATCGTGCGGCGACCAGCCAGCCGACGGACGGCGCAAGCGGAAAGATCGGCTTGGTGAAGGCGGCGAGCCCGTATCCCAGCGCCGCCAGCCCCTTGCGCTTTCCGATCCGGTCGCTGAGCGCGCCGGAAAACACCTTGGTGATCGCAGCCGTCGCTTCGGCAATCCCCTCGATGATGCCGACGGTCAGCGCCGTCGCCCCGAGGCCGACGACCAGATAGACGGGCAGAAGCGCGTGGATCATCTCGGACGAAATGTCCATCAGCATGGAGACGAACCCGAGCGCCCAGATGCCTGCCGGCAGCCGCAGCCAGGCCGGCCGTGCTCCTTGCGATCCATCCCGTCCGGATGTCACCGGCTCATCGGACATCAGGCTGCTCCAGAGGCACGGGTCCGGACCCGCGCTCGCTGCCGCAAGGCTAGCGCCGCCAAGCCCTTTTGTCATCGACGATTTCCGGTGCCGATCCCGCGGAACACCGCCGCCGCTGCGCGCCATCAGGGTCTCGTCGACCGTGTCGTTCCAGAGGCCGAGCGCCTCGCCCGACCCGTCCGGCTTGAGCCCCCTGGCCTCCTCAGAGCGGCGAGACGAGGTGGCCGCCGTCGACGACGAGCACCGAGCCGGTGATGAACGAGCCCGCCTCCGAGGCGAGCAGGAGCAGGCTGCAGTCGAGCTCCTCGGGGCGGCCGAGACGGCGCTGGGTGATCCGGCGGATCTGCGCCTTGCCGGCCTCGGTCGCGAAGAAGTCGCGGTTGAGGTCGGTCTCGATGTAACCCGGCGCGAGCGCGTTGACGCGGATGCCGTGGCGCGCCCATTCGAGGGCGTGCTGGCGGGTCATCTGCACGAGCGCCGCCTTCGAGGCGGCGTAGGCGGTGACGCCCACGCCCTGCCGCAGTCCGAGGATCGAGGCGACGTTGACGATCGCCCCCGGGCGACCGAGCGCGACGAGGCGACGGACGGCGGCGACCGAGACGCGCCGCGCTCCGTCGAGATTGACGGCGAAGACCCGGTGCCAATCCTCGTCGGACTGGTCGAGCGAGGCCACGGGTTCGGCGACGCCGCTGTTGTTTATCACGACGTCGACGGGTCCGAGCGCGGCCTCGGCTGCGGCGAAGGCGTCGTTAACCGAGGCGGCGTCCGTGACGTCCATGGTGACGACGGCGGCACGGCAGCCCCGCTGCTCGAGACGCTCGCGCAGTGCCTGCATGGGGCCGGCGCGGCGGGCGGCGAGCGCGACGGCGGCGCCCGCCTCGGTCAGAACTTCGGCGAAGCGCGCGCCGAGCGTGCCCGAGGCGCCGGTGACGAGCGCCGTCCGGCCGGCGAGCGAGAAGCGCGCTCCGAGGTCGGCGGCGTTCACGGCCGTTCCCCGACGATGTAGGCGTCGCGCTCGGCGGGGGTAAGCGAGCCCGGATCGGCGATCCAGGCGCGGATTGCGGCGTGCGCGACGAGCCGTTCGTAAAGCGCCGTGTCGTCGTCGTGGGCGCCGGTCCGAATGGCGGAGACCTCGGCGATGATGGCGGCGCGGGCGGCCTCCGAGCGGTCGTGCATCGCGATGCCCCGGCGCGCGGTGGCGACGGCGTTGGCGGAGAGAAGCACCGCGTAGCGGCCTTCGCCCGAGAGCGACGATGCGGCGGCGCGCAGAACACCTTCGGCGTCGTCGAGGAGTGCGAGCGGATCGTCCATCATGCCGGTATCCTCGCCGGGGCTGTCATGCGAAGCGCCGCAAGCTCGACCGGGTCGGCGATGCGGGCGGTCAGGGCGAGGTTCAGCGCCTCGGCGCCACTGGACCGCCGCGTTCCCTGCTGGAGCGCGATCACCGCCCAGCGGATGTGCGCCATCAGCTCCCACCAGCGCACCCGCTCGGGATCGATGGTGCGGCCGCTCACCTCGGAGTAACCCTCGTAGAAGGGCGCCCGGTCGCAGAGACCACCGGCCTCGAGATCGGGCCGGGAGAAGCGCCAGCACTCGGCGCAGAACCAGCCGAGATCGGCCATCGGGTCCGACCAGGCCGCAAACTCCCAGTCGAGGATGGCGGTCAGCCCCGCCTCGTCGACGAGGATGTTGCCGGTGCGGAAGTCCTGATGGGTGAGGACGACCTCGCCGGGCCGCGGCGCGGTGCGCTCGGCCTCCCGCAGCGCCCATTCGAGGCCGGGCCGGACGGCGCCCATGGCGTCCAGACGCTCACGCATGAGCGCCACCTCGGCCACGGCCGGATCGGAAGGCTTCGGTCCGAGGATCGCTGCCAGCGCGGCGTCGGGTTCGATCGCGTGGATGCGGGCGAGCTGCCGGCCGATCTCCCGTCCGAGCACCGCGCGGTCCCCGCCGAGCCCGACCTCGCGGACGATCTTCGGGCCATAGCCGATGCCCTTGACCCGCTCGACGAGGGCGAAGGCGCGTCCCGTAACGGTCTCGTCCTCGCAGAAGGCGACGGGCCGCGGAACGGCGACACCTGCTGCCCAGGCCGCCGAGACGAGGGCGTGTTCCTCCTTGCGGGTCCGGCTCGAGTCGATCGTTCCCTCCGAGTCCCGGCGCAGCACGAGCGCGTGCACCGTCCCGTCGGCGCGGACGTCGAGGCTCCAGCTTTCCTGGATCGCGCCGCCCGAAAGCTTGTCGGCGCGCTCGACCGTCACATCGTCCGCCTTCAGGACGGTCCGGAGCCAGGCCTCGAGCGCGGCGTTTCCGATGAAGACGTTCATGCGCCCCACCGCCAGAAGTCGTCACGTTCCCGCGCATAGGCGTCCGCGAGCACCATGCGGTGAACCTCCGACGCGCCGTCGACCAGACGCGCCTGACGCGCGTATCGATAGATCCATTCCAGGATCGTGTCCCGCGAGTAACCTCTTGCGCCACAGAGCTGGATGGCGGTGTCCGCCGCCGCATGCAGAGTGTCGGCAACGTGGATTTTCGCCATGGAAACCTCCTTCCGGGCGAAGTCGCCCTGGTCGAGCTTCCAGGCGGCGTGCATTGTCAGGAGTCGCCCGATCTGGATGTCGTGAGCGATCCGGCCGAGCATGAGCTTCACCGACTCCCGTTCGGCAAGCCGGATGCCGAAGCCCGTCCGCTCGTCGATGTAGTCCTGGGCGATCGCCATGGCGCGCTTGCAGAGGCCGAGCCATCGCATGCAATGGGTCAGCCGCGCAGTGCCGAGCCGGACCTGCGTGACCTTCAGCCCGTCGCCGACGCTCAGGAGCCGGTTCGTGTCGGGTATCTCGAGACCGTCGAAGCGCAGCTCGCAATGGCCGCCGTGCTCCTCGGGACCCATGATCGGGATGCGGCGCACGATTTCCCAGCCCGGCTGGTCGCGGTGGAAGAGGAAGGCGGTCAGGTGCTTGCGCTTTTCTTCCGGGTTCGGATCGGTGCGGGCGATCAGGATGAAATGCGCGGCCTCGTCGGCCCCGGTGATGAACCACTTGTGCCCGGTGATCCGCCATGCATCGCCATGGCGCTCCGCGCGCGTGCGGATCATGCCCGGGTCCGAGCCGCCGCCCGGCGCGGGTTCGGTCATCACGAAGGCCGACCGGACCGAGCCGTCGACGATCGGGGCAAGCCATGTGCGCTGCTGGTCGGGGGTGGCGAGGCGGGCGAGCACGTCCATGTTGCCGTCGTCGGGCGCGGCGCAGTTGAAGACGACGGGCCCGAAGATCGAGCGGTTCGCCTCCTCGTACATGACCGCGCGGCCGACGACCGGGAGCCCCATGCCGTCGAGCGCCCGGGGCACCTGCGGCGCCCAGAGGCCCGCCGCCTTCGCCTCGGCGCGCAGCGGCGCGAGGGCCTCGAGGCGGATGTTGTCGTGTGCGTCCCAGGCGCCGCGATCGGCTTCCACCGGCAGGATGTGCGCATCCACGAAGGCGCGCACCCGCTGGCGCAGATCCTCGAGCTCGGGCGGGAGTGCGAAGCCGAGCGGGCCGCCTGCGGCGGGGCGCGGGTCCCGGTTCAAAGCAGGCCCCGGCGCCGGCGTTCGGCGTCGTCCCAGGCAGTGAGCGGCTGGTAGTCCGGTACGAAGCCGAGCCCCTTGCGCGCATCGGACGAGACGGCCGTCTGGCTCGTCACCACGTCGATCAGCGCGGGCGCGTTGTCGAGTGCGCGGCGGAGGGCGCCGGTGAGATCAGCCGGGTCCTCGACACGCTCACCGTGGAGCCCGAGGGCGCGCGCCATGCCGGCATAGTCGGAGTGGCGCAGCACGGTGCCGGCGAAGCGGCCGCCGTAGTTCTCCTCCTGGTCGTAGCGCTCGATGTTCCCGGCGGCGTTGTTGGACACGATGAACACGCAGCGCGCGCAATGCCGCGCGGCACTGTCGATCTCCATCGCGTTGAGCCCGAAGGCGCCGTCCCCGGTGATCGGGATGACCTGCCGGTCCGGGAAGGCGAGCGCGGCGGCGACGGCATAGGGCGCCCCGACGCCGAGGCAGCCGAAGGCACCGGCATCGAGATAGGTACCCGCCTCCAGCCCGACCCGGGCGAAGGACAGGAGATCGCCGCCGTCGGCGATGGCGATGTAGTCGGGATCGGCAACGTCGCGAATCGCCTCGAAGATCGCGGCCGGATGGGTGTCGGTCATGGCCTCAGACCCCGATCATCACGTCCGAGGCCTTGATGATCGCGGTCGCGGGCTTGCCGACGGCCAGGCCCAGGTCCTCGGCGGCGGCATTGGTGATCGAGGCGGTGATCGTGGTCCCGTTGCAGTCGAGGCGCACGATGGTCGTGGTCACGCCCTTGTCGATGCCGATGACGGTGCCGGAAATCTGGTTGCGGGCACTGAGTTTCATGAGGCTCTCCTTGCAGGGGCGGGGTTGGCGAGGGACGGGGCGCAGACGGCGCGGCCGGTTTCGGTCCACTCGACCGCGACCTGCACGCCGTATACCCGGCTCAGGCGGTCGGGGTGTCAATACCTGTTCGGCCAGGATCACGCCCGAGGTGCTCGAGCGGCTGGTCGTCCACCGCGAGCCCTCGACGATCAGCATCTGCGACCTGGGCTTCGTGGCGTCGCTGCCGTGGGACGAGCAGCCGGGGCGGGTGTTCGACTGACCGGGCATCTACCGCTCCAGATTGCTGACGATCTCGGCATAGCGGCGCGTCGCCCATGGGTTGGGGGTGCCCGGCCGGCACAGCGACAAGTCCTTCAGCGCGGGCTTGCCGTGTTCGACGACCACCTGCCCATCCACGAGCTTTCCCTGCAGGGTGGCCAGGGCCTCGCCGAAGGCCGCATGTCTGCGTGCGCGCGGATAGAAGGACAGGACGTAGACATAGAGGAACAGGTTGTAGCGGACCATCGGGAATTCGACCTGCATGAACCGCGACCCGATCCCGTAGCGGCAGGGCCCGAGGGGACGGCGCACCTTCCAGTGGTCGAGTAGGGTGTCGACGGCGCGTTCGGCCTCGGGCGACGCGACCAGCGGCGTCCTGAACCGCAGGACATCAAGCGCGGCCAGCGTGGTGCCGGGGTTCGAGGCGTCGGTTTCGGGACCGGCGCCGAACTTCAGCACCTTGCAGCGCCAGCCGCCATCGGCGGCCTGCGTGGTGAGCAGGTGATCGAAGGTCGGGTCGAGGCGCGCGTCATCGGCCAGACCGAGCCGGCAGAGCAGGCGCGCCGCCTCGGCCGTGTGGCAGGGCTGCACGGACAGATGCGGGCCGGGCCGGATCCGGCCGTCCCCGGTCTGGCAGGCCAGCAGCGTCCCGGCGATGCCCCCAGCCACGGGGTCCGAGGGATCGAGCCCGAGTTCGGCCAGCATGAGGCCGCAGGCGAGCGTCGAGAACGGCGTGCCGACACTCCACCGGCCATCGGCCGTGGCCCAGACGTCACCGCCATTGACGCCGCGCCGTGCCAGCAGCGCCGCCCTGTCGGCAGTCGATGCATCCTTTCCCGGAGCCACGGCCCCCTCCGTGCAGTTGCCTGCAGGTTAGGACGCGCGGGACGAGGCTGGCAACGCCGGTCGCCGGGCGGGGTTGGCGTGTCTCAGGCCGCGATGGCCTGGAAAACGTCGCGCCCGGACTGCGCGGCCATCACGACCTGTCCGAAACCCGCCTCGGTCAGCAGCCGCGTCCAGGTTTCGCGCGGGAAGATGCCCAGCACCATCCGGTCGTGAACCGCGCGCCGGGTGCCATCGGCTTCGCGCAGCAGATAGACGAGGTCGCTCTCGTAGGTGGTCCCACGGATCACGGGTTGCGTCCATTCCAGATAGCGCATCCCGCGCGCAGCGCCGTCGATACCACCCATCGAGGTGTCGGGCGTGAAGCCCTCCACCGTCCAGTCCGGGCAGAACAGGGCGACGCCGCCCGACTCCAGATGGGCTCGCGCCGTGCGCATCGTCGCCAGCAGGTCGGCCTCGCTTGCCATGTGGCTGATCGCGTCGAAGACCAGCACCGCGTCGAAGCGCTCCTCCAGCCGCAGGCTACGCATGTCGCCGGTCAGGTGTCGGCATTCCGGGTTCAGGCGGCGGCTCTGCTCCAGCATGCGCGGCGAGAGGTCCACCAGCGTCATGTCGAACCGCGCCTTCAGATGCGATGCCAGATGCCCGCCGCCCACGCCCAGTTCCAGAAGCCGCGGGCGATCCTTGGTGTTGTTCGCTGACAACAGGCTGGCGACAGGACCGGCCTCGGCCTCGTATTCCTCGGGCGGCGACATGAGGGGCCACCAGTCGGCAAGTTCGTCGTAGAGTTTCATGGACGTGTACTCTTCGATTTGACGGCCGACGTGAAGATGCCTTCGAGCTGAAATGAGCCGACAGCCACTCCCTTTTTCTGGTCGGATCTCCGTGGCCTGCCCCAATCGGGTGGTCCGGTTTCAGTCTTAGTGCATAACGGGTCTTTGCGCTACGGCTGGGGTGGCCGGCGTAGCTGCGCCGGATGGCGGAGCCGGCCACTGCACGACCTCCGGGGCTGGCGGCCTGTAGCCAAGCGATGAGTGCGGGCGTTTCGTATTGTAGTGGGACCGCCAGCCCTCGATCACGACCTTCGCCTCGGCGAGTGTGTAGAAGATCTCGCCGTTCAGAAGCTCGTCGCGGAGTTTCGCGTTGAAGCTTTCGCAGTAGCCGTTCTCCCAAGGGCTGCCGGGCTCGATGTACGCGGTCTTCGCGCCGGCGGCGGCGATCCATTTTCTCACCGCCGTCGCCACGAACTCCGGGCCATAGCATGTTGGGAATGAAGCACTGAAGCAGGCTATGGCCGCGCGCGTAGCC
>CAZNSP010000062.1:0-10059 GCA_964575795.1 uncultured Rhodobacterales bacterium | reverse complement strand
CACCCCATGAATCACACCCGAGTCACCCCGGGAACCCCCTTCTCAAACACGCTCTTAGAGCACCTGGATCAAGCTCGCCCTTTTCGACATTGGATTTGTTGACACAAATTGCAGTGAGTAGTGGCAGGCCACGCAAATGACAGACGTCAAGCAATTGATCCAGATGGCCTCCTGGGCCGTTCATGCGATGCCCTGCCTTGCTCCATTCTACGCCACTTGCCTTTGCAAGCTCGCCGTATGAAATGCATCTGCCATCAATCGCGGCCTTTTTCAGCGCTTCGAGCGACCGATCAATCATAAGGTTGCTGCGAGCCTCCCCTCGACGGGCTCTTTCGGCAAGCAACTCGTGATATAATGAATGGTTGGTCGCATTCTTGGCTTCGTGGTTCTTGATCCACTGCTCGATCTGCGCGTCGCTCTTTTCCGAGAAGTCCGTCATGATTTCCTCACATTCTATAGATTACCGCGTCAAAACTCGAGGTTAGGCCAATTTTCTGCCCGTCCGCAACACGACCGGGCGGGCGTATCGGACGTTTCTCTCAGGGGACAAAGACCGGCGGGCCGAGACGTCAGGCCCGGGACCGGGTAGTTTCGGCAGTGACGGCGCAGCTGTGCCGCAGTCCCGGCCGATTTGACCCTCGGCAAATCGGCCCGCGCCTGCCTGCCCCTCGGCAGGCGCGGGCCGAATGCCGGCGCGGCGCCTGTGGCACTCGCCCTCCGCCATGGGCTCCGGGCGAACGTGCCGGGCGAACGTCCACTGGACGTTCGCTGATCCGGCCCGGGGGGCGGGTTCGGAAGGGTGGTCGCAGACGGGTGCGGCGGAGGGTTGTCGTGGCGGGTGTCGTTCTCTTGCGGTGGGGGTGTTCTGTCGCGGCGCAGCCGCAGTCCCGGCCGATCTGACCGTCGGCGGATCGGCCTGCGCCTGCCTGCCCGTCGTGACGGAGGCACGCCTCCGTCGTGACGGCAGGCGCGATTCCGCGCCCGCCCAGGCAGGCGCGCGCCGATTACCAGCGCGGCGCTCTCCCCCAGCGCCCTCCGCCATGGGCTCCGGGCGACCGTGCCGGGCGAATGTCCACTGGACGTTCGCTGATCCGGAAAGCGTCGGCATTGCGGGGGCGCGGGGCGGGTCGGCGGGCGGGCCAGGCAGGGGGACGAGGTCCGGAGTGGGCGGATCGCGTGGAGCCGGGCGCTCTCGGCGCCCCGGTCGAGCAGCCAGGCCGCGTGCACGGGCAGGAGGCGGCCGGATGGCGACCGCGGCCTCTCCCATCCGTCCCGGCACGCTCTCCCGGTCGGGGAGGTGCATGTTGAAACCCTCGCGCGTCGCGGTATGGGCACGGGCGATCTCGAGGCAGCGCTTCGGCTCAGCCCTCGCCCGACTGGCGGTAGGAGATGATCGAGAGGTAGCGCGCCGGCAGGCGGACGAGTTCCTCGGGGCCGTGGGGGGCGTCGGCGTCGAAGAACAGGCTGTCGCCGGGGCAGAGGCGGTAGGTGTTGGGCCCGTGGCGGTAGACGACCTCGCCCTCCAGCATGAAGAGGAATTCCATTCCGCCGTGCTGGAACGTGGGGAAGACGTCCGATTCGGCGGTCAGCGTGATGAGGTAGGGCTCGACGGTCACGCCGGAGGAGTTCTCGTCCACATGGCCGAGCAGGCTGTACTGGTGGCCGGCGCGGGTGCCGGCGCGTTCGATGGCGAGGCCCTCGCCCGCCTTCACGAAGGAGGCGCCGCGCGTTTCCTCGAAGCGGCGGAAGAAGGCGGTGAGCGGGACGGAGAGCGCGGCGGCGAGCGTCTGCAGCGTCTTGAGCGAGGGCGAGGCGAGGCCGTTCTCGGTCTTGGACAGCATGCCGATCGAGAGGCCGGTGGCGGCGGCGAGATCGGCGACGGTCAGGCCGCGGCGGCGGCGCAGCTCGCGCAATTCGCGCCCGATGGCGATCTCGAGCACCTTCTCGCGCGGGCGCGGGGGGCGGTGCGGGTCCTGGCGCAGGCCCGGGGCGGCGGGCTTGTCGGGGGCGTTCATGGCCGCGGCTCCGGAATGCGGCGCGGACCGGCGGCGCGGCGCGGATGGCGGGCCGCCGGGGCGGGGCCGTGGCGCGCGCCCACGGCTCAGTTCCCGGGTGCGGTTTCGGGCGCGGCCTCTGGCGCGGGTGCAGGCTCGGCGGGCGCGGCCGGCTGGGCGGGCATGGCGGCGCCGCCGCCGGAACCGGCGCGGCCGGCGCGGTAGTCGTCCTCGGAGACCGGCTGGCCGGCGAGCCAGAAGCCCTCGATCACCGCGCCGTCGGCGAAGGTCATTTTGCCTTCGCCCTCGCGCTCGCCGGCGCGGAACGCGCCCTCGTAGACGTCGCCGTTCGGGTATTCCGCCCGGCCCTCGCCCTCGAGGAAGCCGTCGCGCCACTGGCCGGTGACGACGAAGCCGTCCGGCATGGTCATCGTGCCCGCGCCCGACCGCTGGCCGGCGGCGAATTCGCCGTCGTAGACCGTGCCGTCGGCATAGGTGGCGACGCCCCTGCCGTGGCGCAGGCCGTCCTGCCATTCGCCCTCGTAGCGGTAGCCGGTCTCGGAGACGAGGGTGCCGGTGCCGTGGTTGCGCGCGGCGCGGAAGCTGCCGGTATAGGTCAGGCCGTTGGCATAGACCGCGGTGCCCTCGCCCTCGATCACGCCGTCGACCCAGCCGCCCTCGTAGCTCGAGCCGTCGGCATAGGTGATCCTGCCGGTGCCGTGGGCGCGGCCGTCGCGGAAGCCGCCCTCGTAGACCGAGCCGTCGGCGTATTCGGCGCGGCCCTCGCCCTCGATGCGGCCGTCGACCCAGCCGCCCTCGTAGACGAAGCCGCTGGCTGCGGTCAGCCGGCCCTGGCCGTGCCGCTGGTCGGCGACGAAGTCGCCTTCGTAGACGTCGCCGTTCGAATAGGTGGCGATGCCGCGGCCCTGGCGCTTGCCGTCGGCGAACGCGCCCTCGTAGCGGTCGCCGTTCGGCTGGACGAGCACGCCCGTGCCGTGGAGCTGGCCCGCCTGCCAGCCGCCGGTGTAGCTGAGCCCGGAGGGCGCGGTCAGCGTGCCCTCGCCCTCGGGCTGGTCGGCGCGGAGCGTGCCCTCGTAGACCGTGCCGTCGGGATAGGTGATGCGGCCCGTGCCTTCCTTGCGGCCGGCGACCCAGCCGCCCTCGTAGCGGTAGCCGTCGGGGCCGGTGATCACGCCCTGGCCGTCATGGGCGGCGTCGAGGAAGGTGCCCTCGTAGCGCAGGCCGTTCGCATAGACCGCGACGCCGGTGCCGTTGATCCGGCCCGCGCGCCATTCGCCCTCGTAGGTGCCGCCGTCGGCGAAGACGATGCGGCCCTGTCCCTCGGGCTGGCCGTCGACGAAGGCGCCCTCGTAGACCGAGCCGTTCGGGAAGCGCGCGACGCCCTGGCCCTCGATCCGGCCCTCGACCCAGTCGCCGGTGTATTCGTAGCCCGAGGGCAGGCGGTAGGTGCCGCGGCCGTGCTGGCGGCCGTCCTGGAAGGTGCCCTCGTAGATGCCGCCGTTCTCGTACTGCTTGGTCAGGACCTCGTCGCCGATGACCGCCGTGGCGGCGGCGGCGAGGCCGGCGATCGCCAGTCCGGCTGTGAGGATACGGGCGCGGCTCATGTGGTGTCGTCCTCCCGGCGCGGGCGCCTCGGGGTCTGGATAGGGCAGGGGTTGGTTAACGCGGCCGAACTTACGGGGCGGGTGCGGGGCGGACAATCCCTTTCTGACCGGCGGGCGGGTGGTTGGCGGAGGGTTGCGCGGCGGGGGGCGCGTCAGGTCAGGTCAAGCGGCGCAGCGACGCATCCCCGGCCGATTTGACCGTCGGCAAATCGGCCCGCGCCTGCCTGCCCCTCGGCAGGCGCGATTCCGCGCCCGCCCAGGCAGGCGCGCGCCGATTACCCGGCGCAGCACCTGCCACCCTCGCCCTCCGCAGGCTTGCTGCGGGCGACCGGGCCGGGCGAACGTCCACTGGACGTTCGCTGATCCGGCCCGGAAGGCGAGGGTGGTCATGTGTGCCCCCTGCGGCCCCGTCGGCCTTGTCACGGCCCCGCGCGGCTGTGTATGCCCGCGGGGGACGCATCGGTTGGGGGAGGCGGGCATGCCCGGCAGGTTTCGGCTGACGCTCGCGCAGCTCAACCCCGTGCTCGGCGACATGGAGGGGAACTGCGCGAAGGCGGTGGTGGCGCATCGCGAGGGCCGGGCGGCGGGCGCGGATTTCGTGGCGCTGCCCGAGATGTTCCTGACCGGCTACCAGCCGCAGGACCTGGTGCTGAAGCCGGCCTTCGTGGCCGACGCCCGGCTGCATCTGGAGCGGCTGGCGGCGGATCTGGCCGAGGGGCCGCCGCTCGGCATCGGGCTCCCGTGGGCGGAGGGCGGTGCGGTCTACAACGTCTATGCCATCCTGCAGGGCGGGCAGGTGACCGGGATCGCGCGCAAGCATCACCTGCCGAACTACAACGTCTTCGACGAGCTGCGCCTCTTCCGGCCCGGTCCGATCGCGGGGCCCTTCTCGGTGGGGCCGCTGCGCATGGGCACGCCGATCTGCGAGGACGCGTGGTACCCGGACGTGGCCGAGACCATGGCCGAGAGCGGGGCGGACATCCTGATGGTGCCGAACGGCTCGCCCTATCGCCGGGGCAAGTTCGACGTGCGGATGAACCACATGGTGGCGCGGGTGGTCGAGACCGGGCTGCCGCTCGTCTACCTCAACATGGTGGGCGGGCAGGACGACCAGATCTTCGACGGCGGGTCCTTCGTGCTGAACCCCGGCGGCGGGCTGGCCGTGCAGCTGCCGGTCTTCGACGAGGCGGTGGCGCATGTGGATTTCGAGGCGGGGCCGGAGGGCTGGCGGGCGGTGGTGGCCGGGCGCGCGCCGCATCCCGAACCGGCCGAGCAGGAATACCGGGCGATGGTCGAGGGGCTGCGCGACTATTGCGGCAAGTCGGGGATCGGGCGGGTGCTGCTCGGCCTCTCGGGGGGCGTCGACAGCGCGCTCGTCGCGGCGATCGCGGCGGATGCGCTGGGGCCGGAGGCGGTGCGCTGCGTGATGCTGCCCTCGGAATATACCTCGGCGGAGAGCCTCGAGGATGCCGCGGCGGTGGCGGCGGCGCTCGGCTGCCGGCTCGACCGGCTGGAAATCGAGCCGGCGCGCGCGGCGGTGATGGCGACGCTGGCGCCGCTCTTCGAGGGGCGGGCGCCGGACGTGACCGAGGAGAACGTGCAGTCCCGCCTGCGCGGGCTGATGCTGATGGCGCTGTCGAACAAGTTCGGCGAGATGCTGCTGACCACCGGCAACAAGTCCGAGGTGGCGGTGGGTTATGCCACGATCTACGGCGACATGGCGGGCGGCTACAACCCGGTGAAGGACCTCTACAAGACCCGGGTCTTCGATGCCTGCCGCTGGCGCAACGCCCATCACCGCGACTGGATGAAGGGGCCGGCGGGCACGGTGATCCCGGCGCGGGTGATCGAGAAGCCGCCCTCGGCCGAGCTGCGCCCCGACCAGCGCGACGAGGACAGCCTGCCGCCCTATCCGGTGCTCGACGCGATCCTCCAGCGGCTGATCGAGGGCGACCAGTCGGTGGCCGAGGTGGTGGCGGCGGGCTTCGACCGGGCGGTGGTGAAGCGGGTCGAGGCGCTGGTCTACGGCTCGGAATGGAAGCGGTTCCAGTCGGCGCCGGGCGCGCGGCTGACCAGCAAGGCCTTCTGGCTCGACCGGCGCTATCCGCTGGTGAACCGCTGGCGGGATCCGACCTGAGCCGCGGCGCGGCTATGCCCGCGGGCCGGAAAAGGGTAGGATGGGGGCCTCCGAACCATCAACGGGAGGGAAAGCCCATGTCCGTCGCACGCGTCACGGAGATCACGTCCTCGTCGAAGAAGAGCTTCGAGGATGCGCTGGAGCAGGGGATCGCCCGGGCGGTCAAGACGCTGAAGAACGTCGAGGGCGCCTGGGTGCAGGACCAGAAGGTCACGGTGCGGGACGGCAGGATCGACGAGTACCGGGTCAACATGAAGGTGACCTTCGTGCTCAACGACTGAGGCCGGGGCGGCGGCGGCGGGCTCCGCCGCCGTGGCCTGCTGGCCCCGGATGCCCGCGCGGTCGGGGACGAGCGCGGCGGGGGGATGGTCCTGCGCGTGGCTGCGCGGCGGGTCAGTCTGGTTGTTGCGGGGCGGCCGGGGCCGGGCGGGTTTCGGCGAGGACCCAGGCGCGGTAGTCGCCGGAGGCGAGGGGCAGCGGCTTGCCGAGGATCGCCGGGGTCTCGTAGGGGTGGCGCGCGCGGATCACTGCCGCGACCGCCTCGAAGAGCCCGGCGCGGGTCTTGATGAGGAGCGGGATCTCGCGCGCGGTCTCGACCCGGCCGCGCCAGCGGTAGCGGCTCTCGATCTCCGGTTCGATGTGAACGCAGGCGGCCAGACGGTCCGCGACCAGCGCCGCGGCGATCGCCTCGGCGCTCCCCCGGTCGGGGCAGGTCGTGGTGACTTCGAGAAGGTCGTCGGGGTCCATGGCTCAGATCCGCCAGTCGTCGATCGCCATGATGTCGTCGTCGGACCAGCCGAGGTGGTGCGCGAGTTCGTGGACCAGCACGTGCTTGACCAGATGGCCGAGGTCGACCTCGCCCCGCTCGATCCATTCCTCGAGGATCGGGCGGCGATAGAGCCAGACCACGTCGGGGGCCATCGGCTGGTCGAAGACCGACCGCTCGGTCAGCGCGATGCCCTCGTAGAGGCCGGTCAGCTCGAAGGGGTCGTCGATCTCCATCTCCTGCAGGATGGCGTCGGGGGCGAAGTCCTCGACGCGGATCGCGAGGCCGGCGCAGGCGCTGCGCACGAAGTCGGGCAGCGACAGGAAGGCCGCCTCGGCGAGGCGTTCGAAATCGGCGAGCGAGGGCGGCAGGTGGTCCATGGCCGGGTGGTAGCCCGGGCGTGGCGCGCGGGAAAGCCCTTATATCCGGGACCCGGGCGGGGTAGAGAGGCGCGCGCCGACCGGATGCGCCCGAGAATGGACCGCCGATGACCGTCACCCGTTTCGCCCCCTCGCCGACCGGCCTGCTGCATGTCGGCAACCTGCGCACCGCGCTGATGAACTGGCTGATCGCCCGCAAGGCGGGGGGCACGTTCATCCTGCGGCTCGACGACACTGACGCGGAGCGGTCGAAGCCGGAATTCGCGGATGCGATCCGGCGGGACCTCGAATGGCTGGGCCTGCACTGGGACCGGCTGGAGCGGCAGTCGGACCGGCTCGACCGCTATCACGCGGCGGCGGAGCGGCTGCGCGGGGCGGGGCGGCTCTACGAGGCGTTCGAGACGGCCGAGGAACTGGAGTTGCGCCGGCGGCGGCAGATGGCGGAGGGGCGGCCGCCGGTCTACGACCGCGCGGCGCTGAAGCTGGCGCCGGAGGCGCGGGAGGCGCTGCGGGCGGATCGTCCGGGGTACTGGCGGTTCCTGCTGGAGGAAGCCCGGGTCGGCTGGGAGGACGGCATCCTCGGCCCGGTGTCGATCGACGCGGCGAGCCTGTCGGACCCGGTGCTGATCCGCGGCGACGGGCAGGTGCTCTACACGCTGGCGAGCGTGGTCGACGACGTGGAGATGGGCGTGACCGACGTGGTGCGCGGCGCGGACCACGTGACCAATACCGCGGTGCAGGTGCAGATCATGGCGGCGCTGGGGGCGGGCGCGCCGCGCTTTGCGCATCATTCGCTGCTGACGGGCCCCGGGGGCGAGGCGCTGTCGAAGCGGCTTGGGGCGCTGTCGCTGGCGGAGCTGCGCGAGGCGGGCGTGGAGCCGATGGCGCTCCTGTCGCTGATGGCGCGGCTGGGGTCCGCGGACCCGGTGGAGCCGCGGGTCATGCATGCGGAGCTGGTCGCGGGCTTCGACCTGGCGCGGTTCGGGGCGGCGCCGGTGCGGTTCGATCCCGAGGAGCTGCGAGCATTGTCGGCCAAGGTGCTGCACGGGCTGGATTATCCCGCGGTGGCCGGAGAGCTCGCGGCGCTGGGGGTGGACCGGCCGGAGGCGTTCTGGGCCGCGGTGCGGGAGAACGTGGCGACAAGGGCCGAGATCGCGGAATGGTGGGCGATCGCCCGCGACGGCGCCGTGCCGGTCGTGGCGGAGGAGGACCGGGACTTCGTGGCGGAGGCCGCGGCGATGCTGCCGCCGCCGCCCTGGGACGAAGGCACCTGGAGCGCCTGGACCGCGGCGGTGAAGGCGGCGACGGGGCGGAAGGGCGGGGCGCTGTTCCGGCCGCTGCGCCGCTGGCTGACCGGGCGGGACGCGGGGCCGGACATGGGCCGGCTGATGCCGTTCCTGCGGCTGCCGCGGGAGTGAGGGGCTTGCCGCGGCGGCGGCTGGTTCATACATTCCCGTGATGGAATGTGTGTGCGGGGATGCGCGATGAAACTGACCTGTCTCGCCTGCGGGGCGGTGAACCGGGTGCCGGGCAACAAGCTGGGCGCGGGGCCGAAATGCGGGGTCTGCGGGGCGGCGCTGGCCGACGGGCGGGTGGCCGAGCTCGACGCGGCGACGCTGGAGAAGGCCACGCGGGTCGACGAGTTGCCGCTCGTCGTGGATTTCTGGGCGGCGTGGTGCGGGCCCTGCCGGATGATGGCGCCGCAGTTCGCCGAGGCCGCGCGGGCGCTCAAAGGGCAGGCGCGCTTCGCCAAGCTCGACACCGAGGCGCATCCCGAGGCCAGTGCCGCGCGCGGCATCCGCGGCATCCCGGCGCTGATCCTCTGGCGTGGCGGGCGCGAGGTGGCGCGGCAGGCGGGCGCGATGCAGTCGGCGCGCATCGTCGACTGGGTGCGCGATGCCGCGGGTGCGCGCGCCTGAACCGGCCCCGCAAGTTTTCACGCAACCGAAGGAGTCACGAATGGCTCTGAAGACGATTGCGCTTGGGGGTGTCCTCCTGGCGGTGCTGGCCGGCTGTTCCGAGATGTCGACCGGGACGGCGGACAGCGAAACGGACGCGGCGGCCGCGGCGTCGGACGGCACGGATCCCGCCGACGGGGACGGCGACGGCGACGACGGGGAAGATCCGGTCGTGCCGCCGGTTCCCCCGTTCCAGCACCAGGGGCAGAACCCGAACCAGGGGCAGAACCAGAACCAGAACCAGAATCAGGGCGGCTGACGGTCACCCACCGCGCAGAAGGAGCGGGCGCCCCGCGGCGCGTCCTTTTTCCGGCGGGCGACGCGCGTTGAGGGGATGCGGGGTCGTCCCGCGCGGTCAGAGCCGGGGATCGTCGAGGCCGAACTGCTCGCGCAGGGTCGCGGCGATGTCCGGCAGGGAGTCGCGGTTGCGAAGCTTGTTGGAGAAGCGATTGGAATCGTTGTGGACATGCGAGGTGCAGACATAGGCTCGCGTGTCGGGCAGGATCAGGGTGCGAAAGCTTTGCGCGATCTTCTTGTGCCTTCCGCAGTCCCAGATCGTGCGGACCGGCGGCGCGGCCGGAGCGGCCAGTGCGAGACCGAATGCATTGAAGAGCGAGAATTCTGGCGTCACCCGTGGGCGCCCGGATGCCGGAAACACGATATTGTATCCGGCGGGGAACGAGATCACGAGTTCACCGTCGGTCATCTCGGCGTAGTGCCGGACGAGTGCCACGAAGTCGCGGCACAGGGCGTCGTCATCGTCAAGGCGCAGCGTGGCGATCCGATCGGCGGGACGTTCAGCCAGGTCCGCCTCGACGAAGCGGCGCGCCGGCTCGGCGATGCTGTCGGACGGCCCGACAGGGATGAGCACGAGGCCGTTCGCCGCAGCCAGTCCGTGAAGGCGGGAAAGCCAGGGTTCGGGCAGGTCGGGGGAATGGAAGACGACGTGGGTGAAGTCACGGTCGGCCTGATGGGCGAGGGAAGGCAGCGTGACGGCCTGGAAGAAGGCCATGCGCTGGGACATGCGGGCCTCCGCGAACAGGAAGCGGCGCTTCGCGTCCAGACTGACCGGCTTGCGCAGGTTGCTCAGGCGCTTGCGCAGGCTCCAGGGGAGAAACCCGGCCGCCCGATGGAAGCGGTCACCTAACAGGCTGCTGAAAAAGGTCGTTGCCCGCTGCTCTGGCGGGGTGAGGATCCGG
>CAZNSP010000061.1:0-10205 GCA_964575795.1 uncultured Rhodobacterales bacterium | reverse complement strand
CGTTCCCGTGGCGGCCATCCTATCAGATTTGCCCGGCTTTCCACACAGCCTGCCGAGGGGCCGGTCAGCTCAGCCAGCGCTTCCGCCGGCGATAGCTGCGCACGTTGCGGAACGACTTCCGCCCCTCCTCGGACATGCCGAGGTAGAATTCCTTCACGTCCGGGTTCTCGCGCAGCTCCGCCGCCGGCCCGTCCATCACCACCCGGCCCGATTCGAGGATATAGCCGTAATGCGCGAAGCGCAGCGCCACGTTGGTGTTCTGCTCGGCCAGAAGGAAGCTCACGCCCTCCTTCTCGTTGAGGCTGCGGACAATCTCGAAGATCTCCTCCACGAGCTGCGGCGCCAGCCCCATCGACGGCTCGTCGAGCAGGATTGTCTCGGGCCGCGCCATCAGCGCCCGGCCGATCGCCGTCATCTGCTGCTCGCCGCCGCTCGTATAGCCCGCCTGGCTCCGCCGCCGCTCCTTCAGCCGCGGGAAATAGGCATAGACCTTCTCGAGATCCTGCGCGACCGCCGCCGCCCCGTCGCGCCTTGTATAGGCGCCGGTCATCAGGTTCTCCTCGACGGTCAGGTGCTCGAAGCAGTGCCGCCCCTCCATCACCTGGATCACGCCCTTCTTCACCAGATCGGCCGGGCTCAGGTTGCCGACGTTGTCGCCGCGATAGAGGATGCGCCCCTTGGTGATCTCGCCGCGCTCCGAATGCAGCAGGTTCGAGATCGCCTTCAGCGTCGTGGTCTTGCCCGCGCCGTTTCCGCCGAGCAGCGCCGTGATCCCGCCCTTCGGCACGCTCAGGGACACGCCCTTCAGCACCAGGATCACGTGGTTGTAGATCACCTCGATGTTGTTGACCTCGAGCAGTGTCTCGGCCGCGGGGGCAGTGTCCGGCATCTCGGGCTCCAGCCTTGGTCTGCCCCCGGACCCTGCGGCCCGGGGGCGGGTTTCGCGTTTCAGCTCGCCGGGCAGTCGCGCAGCTCCACGCCGCTCTCGGCCCGGAACGCCTCGGCATCCGCCGCGATCAGCGGCAGGATCACCTCCTCGTCCGAGGCGATGAAGTCGGTCAGCTGCACCCAGGTCCGCGCATTCGCGTCCCACTGGGTCATCAGCCCGACCCCCGGGCCCCGGTGGTTGTCGCAGGTCACGACGATCTCGGGGCCGAAGCCGGTCATGCCCAGCTCCTCCAGCCGCGCCGCGTCGATGACCAGCGCCTCCATGCCGTCGCGCATCATCGCCGGGGTGATGTCGGGCGTGCCGTGGATCTCCTGCGCCTTGCGTGCCGCCTCCGCGGCCAGCATCGCCGCATAGATGCCGCGGTTGTACTGGACCGTGCCGACCACGTTCGGGTCGCCCACGCCCTTGCCGGCGTCCAGCACGTACTGGCGCAACTCGTCGTAGAAGGGGAAATCCATCCCCACCCCGGTGAAGTTGATGGCCTTGTAGCCATGCGCCCCGGCACCGGCCGGCAGCACGTCAGGCTCGGCCCCCGACCACCAGACGCCGATGAAGTTCTCCATCGGGAAGCCGATGTTCGCGGCCTCGGTCACCGCGACCTGGTTCATCACGCCCCAGCCCCACATCAGCACGTAGTCCGGCCGCTGCCGCCGGATATCCAGCCACTGCGACCGCTGCTCCTGCCCGGGATGGTCGACCGCGATGGTGTTGAAGTTGAACCCGTGCTTTTCGGACAGCACTTCCAGCGTGCGGATCGGCTCACGCCCGTAGGCCGAGTTGTGGTAGATGAGCGAGATGTTCTTGCCCTCGAGGCTGCCGCCGTTCTCGTCCAGCAGGTACTTGATGATGATCGAGGCGGCGTCCCAGTACGTCCCGGGATAGTTGAACACCCATTCGAATGTGCGCCCGTCCGCCGCCGAGGTCCGGCCATAGCCCATGGTGTGGAGCGGGATCCGGTCCTCCGTCACGCGCGGGATCAGCTGGTAGGTGATGCCGGTGGACAGGGGCTGCAGCACCAGCGGATTGGTGTTGCGGACCTGCTCGTAGCATTCCACGCCGCGGGTCGTGTCATAGGCGGTCTCGCATTCCGGGACCACCGCGCGCACGCCGCCGATGCCGCCGTCGCGCTCGTTCAGCAGCGTGAAATAGTCGGCATACCCATCCGCGAACGGGGCCCCGCCCGCGGCATAGGGCCCGGTCCGGTAGGACAGCGACGGGAAATTCAGCTCGGCGAGCGCCGGTGCCGCCGCCCCGAGCGCCAGCACGGCCAGCGTAGCAAGTCTGGTCAGTCTCATTCGTCAGCCTCCCTTGGTCGGTAATCCCCTTGCCGGGGCCTTCTGCGGCCGCACCCTCAGTGCGGGAACGGCCATAGTCTCAGCTTCTCCTTGGTCAGCTTCCACAGCTGCGCCAGCCCGTGCGGCTCGACGATCAGGAAGAACATGATCAGGAGCCCCACCAGCATCAGCTCGACATGCGCGGCGAGGTCGGTCGGCCAGCCGAAACCGCCCACCATGATGTTCTTCAGGAGGATCGGCATCAGCACCATGAAGCCCGCGCCGAGGAACGAG
This sequence comes from uncultured Rhodobacterales bacterium, assembly GCA_964575795.1. Classification (GTDB taxonomy): domain Bacteria; phylum Pseudomonadota; class Alphaproteobacteria; order Rhodobacterales; family Rhodobacteraceae; genus Amaricoccus. The sequence goes on along the minus strand of CAZNSP010000061.1, from coordinate 7,688 downwards.
CCGAGCACGCTGCCGAGCCCGCCGATGATGATCATGAAGAGCACGAGGAACGACACCCGGATGCCGAAGGCGTCGGTCACCTCGACCGCCCCGAAATAGACCGTGAAATAGAGCGCGCCCGCCACCCCGATGAAGAACGAGCTGACCGCGAAGGCCGACAGCTTCGCCATCAGCGGGTTGACCCCGATGATCTCGGCCGCGATGTCCATGTCGCGGATCGCCATCCAGCTCCGCCCGATCCGCCCGCGCGCGAGGTTCTTGGCGATGAGCGCCAGCACGATCACGAAGCCGAGGCAGAAGAGGTACTTCGCCGCCGGCGTCGCCGCCGCCCCGGTCACCGCATAGCCGAAGACCGTGCGCACCGGCGCGGTGATCTGGCCCGTGGCGGAGTAGTTGAAGAACCACGGCACCTTGTTGAAGAGCCACACCAGGAAGAACTGCGCGGCGAGCGTCGCCACAGCCAGGTAGAAGCCCTTGATCCTCAGGCTCGGCAGGCCGAAGGCCACGCCGACCATGGCCGTCATCAGCCCGCCGAACAGCACCACGAAGACGATGTTGACCTCGGGAAACGCCGTCATCAGCTTGAAGGCCGAGAACGCGCCCACCGCCATGAACCCGCCGGTCCCGAGGCTGACCTGCCCGCAGTAACCGGTCAGGATGTTCAGCCCCATGGCCGCGATCGACCAGACCAGGAACGGGATCAGGATCGCGTTCGACCAGTAGTTGGTGATGAAGAACGGCACCGCCAGCAGCGCCACCGCCACCAGCAGGTAGAAGGCGTTGCGGTCGAAGCGGATCGGAAAGGTCTGCGCATCCGCCGCATAGCTGGTCTTGAAGTCCCCCGCCTCACGATAGAGCATCGGTGTCCTCCCACGTGTGCGCCTTCGCCTCGAAATCCGCCGTCTGCGCCCGGATCACGCAGAACCGGTGCCCGGTCGGCGCTTCCATCACCACCCAGGTGCGGATCTCGGCGACCTTCTTCGCGCCCAGCTTTTCCAGCCGGGCCACTTCGGCCGGAATGTCGTCGGCCTCGATGTCGAGATGCACCCGGCTCTCGTGATCGACCTTCTGCACCTCGACATGCAGACCTGCCTGATCGTCGAGCTGCATGTAGGTCTCGCCCTCCGGCAGCTGGCTGCCCCCGCCCAGCACGGCGGCCCAGAAGGCCGCCGCGCCGTCGAGGTCGTCGGTCCGGCAGTCGATGATCAGTCCGGCCAGTCGGCTCCTGTGCGCCATCACACCCTCTCGATGATCCGCTCGCCGAACAGGCCCTGCGGCCGGAACATCAGGAAGACGAGCGCCAGCACATAGGCGAACCAGTTCTCCGTCGCCCCACCGATCATCGGCCCGATCGAGAACTCGAACAGCTTCTCGCCCACCCCGATGATCAGCCCGCCCACGATCGCCCCGGGGATCGAGGTGAACCCGCCGAGGATCAGCACCGGCAGCGCCTTCAGCGCGATCAGGCTCAGCGAGAACTGCACCCCGGTCTTCGCCCCCCACATCACCCCCGCGACCAGCGCGACGAGGCCCGCGATCGACCAGGTGATCACCCAGATCGCGCGCAAGCTTATCCCCACCGACAGCGCCGCCTGATGATCGTCCGCGACCGCCCGCAGCGCGCGCCCGGTCTTGGTGTACTGCGAGAACAGCGTCAGCGTGATCACCAGCACCGTCGCCACCACCGCGGCCACGATGTCGAGCTTGTCGATATACATGCCCCAGTAGCCCGAATCCGCCGCCGCCCAGCCCGCGGTAAGCTCCTCGAACCACAGGCTCCCGCCCTTCGGCAGCCCGACCTCGACCGCCTTCACGTCCGCGCCCCACATCAGGTCGCCGAGCCCTTCGAGGAAATAGGCCAGCCCGATCGTCGCCATGAACAGGATGATCGGCTCCTGGTTCACCAGGTGCCGCAGCAGGTACCGCTCGACCAGGAACGCGAGCAGCACCATCACGAGCCCGGTCAGCACCAGCGCCACCACCGAGGGCAGCGTCCAGCCGAAATGGTGCAGGCTCGTCCCGAAGGTCGCGTTGATCAGATGCGCGAACGGCACCTGCCCGGTCTGCAGCCCCACGAGCGTCAGCGCCGCGAAGAGCGCGAGCACGCCTTGCGCATAGTTGAAGATGCCGCTCGCCTTGAAGATCAGCACGAAGCCGAGCGCCACCAGCGCATAGAGCACGCCGACCATCAGCCCGTTCAGCACCACCTCGATCAGGTTCAGAAGTCCGACCGGCATCCCCGTCCCCTCAGTGGCTCACGCCCAGATAGGCGTCGATGACATCTGGGTTGCTGCGCACCTCGTCCGGCGTGCCGTCCCCGATCTTGCGCCCGTAATCGAGCACCACCACACGGTCCGAGATGTCCATCACCACGCCCATGTCGTGCTCGATCAGCGCGATCGTGGTCCCGAACTCGTCGTTCACGTCGAGGATGAAGCGGCTCATGTCCTCCTTCTCCTCGACGTTCATCCCCGCCATCGGCTCGTCGAGCAGCAGGAGCTTCGGTTCCGCCGCCAGCGCCCGGCCCAGCTCCACCCGCTTCTGCAGCCCGTAGGGCAGCCGCCCGACCGGCGTCTTGCGGATCGCCTGGATTTCCAGGAAGTCGATGATCTTCTCCACGATCTCGCGGTTCTCGATCTCCTCCTTCTCCGCCGGCCCCTTCCACAGCGCCTGCCAGAACATGTTCCGCTTCATGTGGGTGAAGCGCCCGGTCATGATGTTGTCGAGCGTCGACATGCCCTTGAAGAGCGCGATGTTCTGGAAGGTCCGCGCGATCCCCTGATGCGCGATCGCGTGCGGCCGCATCGGCCCGCGCTTCTCGCCGCGGAACCAGATCTCGCCCTCCTGCGGGTGGTAGAAGCCGTTGATCACGTTCAGCATCGAGGACTTGCCCGCGCCGTTCGGCCCGATGATCGCCCGGATCTCGCCCTCGCGGATGTCGAAGCTGATGTCCCGGATCGCGGTCACGCCGCCGAAGCGCAGCGTGATGTTGCGCATCTCCATCAGCACGCCGCCGATCCTGCGCCCGTCGGCGGTCAGCGTCCCCGCCGCCGCGCTCACGCCGCCGCCCTCCGAGCCTCGGTTGCCACCACCGCCGCATCGCGGATCTCCAGCGTCGCCCGGATCCGGCCCTTGCGCCCATCCTCGTAGGTGACCTCGGTCTCGGTATAGACCGACTTCGACCCGTCGTAGAGCGCGGCGATCAGGTCGGCGTACTTCTCCTCGATGATCCGCCGCCGCACCTTGCGCGTCCGCGTCAGCTCGCCGTCGTCGGCATCGAGCTCCTTGTGCAGGATCAGGAACCGGTGAACCTGGCAACCCGCGAGCATCGGGTCGGCGGCGAGGCTGCGGTTCACCTCCTCCACATGGCCCTGGATCATCGCGTAGACCCGCGGATGCCCGGCCAGCTCCTGATAGCTCGCATAGGCGATGTTGTTGCGCTCCGCCCAGTTGCCGACCGCGGTCAGGTCGATGTTGACGAAGGCGCAGCACATCTTCCGCCCGCTGCCGAAGACCACCGCCTCCAGGATGTTGGGATAGAACTTCAGCTTGTTCTCGACGTATTTCGGCGCGAACAGATGCCCGTCGGCCATCTTGCCCACGTCCTTCGCCCGGTCGATGATCCGCAGGTGCCCGGTGCCTTCCTCGATGAAGCCCGCATCCCCGGTCGCCACCCAGCCCTCGGGATCCTTGGTGTCGCGCGTGCTCTCGGGGTTCTTGTAGTACTCCACGAAGGTCCCGGGCGAGCGGTAGAAGACCTCGCCGTTCTCAGCGATCCGGATCTCCACGCCCGGGCTGGGCACCCCGACCGTGTCCGCCCGCACCTCGCCGTCCGGCTGCTGGGTGATGAAGACGCTCGCCTCGGTCTGGCCGTAGAGCTGCTTGAGGTTGATGCCGAGCGAGCGGTAGAACTCGAAGATCTCCGGCCCGATCGCCTCGCCCGCGGTGTACCCCACCCGCATCCGGCTCAGCCCCAGCGTGTTCTTGAGCGGCCCGTAGACCAGAAGCCGACCCAGCGCATAGCGCAACCGGTCGCCCGTCCCGACCGGCCTGCCGTCGAGGATCGCCGGCCCGACCCTGCGCGCATGATCCATGAAATGCCGGAACAGCGCGCGCTTCACGCGGCCCGCGTCCTCCATCCGGATCATCACGTTGGTCAGCAGCCCCTCGAAGAACCGCGGCGGCGCGAAGAAATAGGTCGGCCCGATCTCGCGCAGGTCGGCCTGCATCGTCGAGGGGCTCTCCGGGCAGTTCACGCAGAATCCCGACCAGTAGGCCTGCCCCATCGAGAAGATGAAGTCGCCCACCCAGGCCATCGGCAGATAGGCGAGCACGCTGTCGGATTCGCGCAGCCGGTCGAACGCGCAGCTCGCCTTCGCGGTGGCGATGATGTTGGCGTTCGACAGCACCACGCCCTTCGGCCGCCCGGTGGTGCCGGAGGTGTAGAGCATCACGCAGGTGTCCTCCGCGCCCTGCGCCGCGATCCGCGCCCGGATCAGCGCCTGCGCCGTGTCGCCCGCCGCGCGGCCGAGCGCCTGCACCTCGTCATAGCGGTGCAGGTGGGAGTGGTCGTATTTCCGCATGCCCCGCGGATCGAGATAGATCATCCGCTCCAGCACCGGCAGCCGGTCCTGGATCTCCAGCACCTTGTCGACCTGCTCCTGGTCGCCCGCTACCACGAAGCGCGCGCCGCAATGCTCCAGCACATAGGCCATCTCCTCGGCCACCGCGTCCTGGTAGAGCGGCACCGGCACCGCGCCACAGCACTGCGCCGCCACCATCGCCCAGTAGAGATAGGGCCGGTTGCGCCCGATGATCGCCAGATGGTCGCCCGGCGCCAGCCCCAGCTCGGCGAGCCCGGCCGCCAGCGCGAGGATCTCGCCCTCGGCCTCGGCCCAGGTCCAGCTCTGCCAGATGCCGTATTCCTTCTCGCGATAGGCCGGGCGCGTGCCGAACCGCTGCGCGTTCCGCGCCAGAAGCTTGGGAAAGCTGTCCGCATCCGCGGCCAGAATCGATTCGACCATCGACCCATCCTCCCTGCAGGGCCACCGCCCTGCCCCTGCCGTCGATGCTCTTGCGGCACCGCTCCGGCTCCGGTCTCGCCGACCGTGGAAATCAGTCTAGCAACAATCGTTCGCAGGGAAAAATGAAAAATTGAACTGTCGTTCATTTATTTTTCGCAAGGCCGCACCGCAGAATCGCAGGCCCCGCCCCGAACGGACGAACCACGACGGCAATAAGGGCGCGCCCTGCGGCGCGCCCCCGTCCCACTCCCGCCGGCCAGTCTCAGATGACCACGACCTTCGCGCCGCGCCCGACCCGCTCGTAGAGGTCCATCACGTCCTGGTTCAGCATCCGGAAACAGCCCGAGGACGCCGCCCGCCCGATGCTGAACGGCTCGTTCGTGCCGTGGATGCGATAGCCCGAGTCGTTGTCGCCGAAATAGATGTAGAGCGCCCGTGCCCCCAGCGGGTTGCGCGGCCCGCCCGGCATGCCCTCGCGCCACTTCTCGAGCGAAGGGTCGCGCCGGATCATCTCCGGCGGCGGCGTCCAGCCCGGCCAGCGCGCGGTCCGCGCGATCCAGCCCGTCCCGGTCCAGCCGAAGCCCTCGCGCCCGACCGCGATGCCGTAGCGCAGCGCCATGCCGTCCTCCTCGACGAGGTAGAGGAACGGCCCCTTGGTATCGATGACGATCGTGCCCGGAACCTCGGTGGTCTCGTAGGCCACCCGGTTGCGCAGGAGCGCGGGATGGAACTTGTCCACCGGGATCGCCGGCACGTCGAACCGCCCGTCCGAACGCGCCGCATAGAACGCCGCATCGACCGGCGCCGGCTCCGGCGGCGCGACCGCGGCCACCTCCTCCTCGACCATCATGCAGCCCGAAACCATCAGCGCACAGGCCAGCACGAACGCTCCACCACGCAAAATCCGCATATCGACCCCCCCGGTCCCGCATCCCCCGACACGACACCCGCCCTCCGGCAAGCATCGGGCATCATACTGCATCCCGATACTTGCTCCAATCTGAAGTTCACCGCCCCGACAGCCCGGCGAATTCGATCTCGGTTAAGCCCCGGTGAAGCCCGCATCCCTCCACCGCGGACCCCTTCCGGCTTTCATACTGGCAGAAACCCTATCGGGCAGTCGCGCGCGGGCGAACACGCCCGCGCCAGCAAAAGGACTCGCGCGCACCGCGCGCACCTTCCGGCCGCCAACGGGCGGCCCCACCCCGCCCGGCTCAGCTTGCCGCCGCGTAGATCATGTCGATCATCCGCTGGTTCCCGCGCGAGAACTCCAGCGGACAGGCGAACTCCGCCCCGTCCAGCACGCTCGCGTTGAAGGCGTCGATCTGCGCCCGGTACTGGTCGGCCCGCGGAAACCGCTCCCGCGTGATCCGCCCATCGGCACTGCGCAGCTCGATCACCTCGTCGCCATAGGCCCCGGCGTTGAACGGCGCCTCGACCGTCAGCCAGCCGGCATCGCCGTGAAAGGTCATCGCCTGCCGCGGCGCCATCCGCATCGAGACGTAGAAGTCCATGGTGAACTCCGGGAACGCCGCCCAGACCCGCGCGGTCGCGTCGATCCCCCTGTCCCAGTCGATCTCGGCCCGCACATGCTCCGGCTCGGCCCCAGTGACGAAACGGGTCGTGACGCTCGGATAGACCCCGATGTCGCGCAGCGCCCCGCCGCCCAGCTCCGGCATGTTGCGGATGTTCGCCGGATCGTCGTTGAAGAAGCTGAACGCCCCCTGCACGTGCCGCAGCCGCCCGACCGCCCCCGCGGCCAGCACTTCGCGCACCCGCAGCCACTGCGGATGATGCACCACCATGAAGGCCTCCGCCGCGACCAGCCCGGTCTCGTCGCGCAGCCGGATCAGCCCGTCGATCTCCCCGGCTTCGAGCGCGATCGGCTTCTCGCACAGCACGTGCTTGCCCGCCGCGAGGCATTTCGCCGTCCATTCCACGTGCTGGTCGTTCGGCAGCGGGATGTAGACCGCGTCGATTCCCGGATCCTCCAGCAGCGCCTCGTAGCCCGCGATCACCCGCGCGCCATAGGGCTCGGCCAGCGCCGCGGCCCGGGACGCATCCCGGCTCGCCACCGCCGCGACCGTCCCGCGCGCGCTCAGGTGGATCGCCGGCGCCAGCCACTCCCGCGCGATCTTCGCCGCCCCGAGGATTCCCCACCGTACCTGTCCGCCCATCGTCCCCTCCCGGATTGTCCCCCGACCCTAGGCCCGCCCGGCCCGCCGGCGCAAGCGCCGCGGCCGGCCCGACCGGGCGCAGGCGGCCCGCCGCGCGATGCCGGTGGATTTCCACGCAGCCCGCCCCTAGTCTCGGACCCCACGGCCCCGCCGGGCGCGGATCGCGGCGGGCCCATGGCGCGGACCCCGGGCGGCGTGATGGAACTCCTCGGACTGACCTTCGGACTGATCGGCCTCGCGCTCCTCGTGGCCGTCCTCGCGGGCCCGTTCGTGCTCCTCCACCTCGCGCGGCGCATCCGGACGCTCGAGACCCGCCTCGCCCGCGCCGAGGCCGCGCTGGCGCGCACCGCCGCCCCGCCCGAGCCGCAGGCGACGGCACCCGAATCCCCGACCCCGCCCGAACCCCCGGAACCCCCCCCCGCCCCCGCGGCGGCCCCCCGCCGCCCCGGGCCGGCCCCCCGGCCCCCCACCCCCCAAACCCCCGCCC
>CAZNSP010000060.1:0-10366 GCA_964575795.1 uncultured Rhodobacterales bacterium | reverse complement strand
GAGGGTGAATCACGCCAAACCGCTCAATGCGAGGACTTTTTCAGCAGCCTGCTAGTCTTCATCAAATTTCGCGATGTCCCGGATCTCCCCCCGTTGCTCGGCAACAAGTTTGAGCATCTCCGGAAGAGTCATGTCAGCAGAGGTCGTTATCTGGAGCTGGACCTCGACCGGCTGCGTCGCCTTGTCCATACTCGTCGATGCGCCTCGCTTCAGGTCGGTCGCCTTCGATGACTGCGGGCTTCCGTTCTGGATCCTTGCCGAGGCGCCGGACAGCGCTCGATTCCTTGCCCCGCGTGATGCGCGGCGCGAAGATGCCTAAGCACTTGCAGCATCCCACAGCGCGCTGAATGACTCTCGCGGGAAGCCGGTGCGCCAGATGCCGACCTGGACCGTTGTCGCGAACGCGAACATGCCCGGGTGCGGCCCGGAACCTTTTCTGCAAACACGATGGTCAGTCGTCCGCGAAGCGTATTTGCACCTTCATTGCCCGGCTCCGGTCCGCGGCGAGGCGGAAGGCATCTTCTGCCCGGTCCAGCGGAAGGGTCTGGGTGAGCAGCGGCTTCACGTCGATCAGGCCCTTGCGCATCATTTCCACGCCGGTCGCGAACTCCGGGTGAAAACGGAACGAGCCACGCAGGTCCAGCTCCTTTGCCGTGATCGCCATCATCGGCAGGGACATGTCGCCGCCGAGGCCCAGTTGCAGGATCACCCCGCGCGGACGCAGCGCGGCGATGCCTCCGGCGAGTGCCTTTTCGTTCCCGGTGCATTCGTAGAGTACGTCGAAATGACCCTTTCCGGCGGCGTAATCGGCTAGGGCCTCGGGATCGCGCTGCATGTTGATCGTGCGGTCCGCCCCGCAGGCGCGGGCCAGGTCGAGTGCGAAGTCCGACAGGTCGGTGGACACGATCTCGGCCGCGCCGGCGCGGCGGGCGCTCAGGATGGACAGGACGCCGATGGGGCCGCAACCGGTGACGAGGACGCGCTTGCCCATCATCTGCCCGGCGCGCGCGGTGGCGTGCAGGGTGACGGCCAAGGGCTCGGCCATCGCGGCCTCTGCCGGGGGCAACCCTGTCGCATCGGCGCATTGGCCAGCGTCGGCCACGAGTTCTTCGCGGAAGGCGCCCTGCACATGGGGAAAGGGCATGGCTGAGCCGTAGAAGCGCATGTTCATGCAGTGGTTCGCCAGCCCCTCCCGGCAGTAGCTGCAAGCGTGGCAGGGGCGGCTGGGAGAGACGGCAACGAGCTGACCGAGGGCGAATCCCGTCACTCCCTCGCCCAGTTCGATCACATGGGCGGAGACCTCGTGGCCGAGGATCATCGGTTCGCGCAGGCGCACCGCGCCGAAGCCGCCGTGGTTGAAATAATGCAGGTCCGAACCGCAGATGCCCCCGGTTGCCAGCCGCAGGCGCAGCTGGCCGCGTCCGAGCGGCTCGGGCGCGCGATCCTCAAGCCGCAGGTCCCGCGCGGCGTGGATGACGAGGGCCCGCATCAGATCACCGGCGTCGGCAGGGGCCAGCCCGCGAAATGCGCGGTCAGGTTGTCGCGCATGAGCTGGCCCATCGCGCGCCGGGTCTCGTAGGTGCCGCTTGCGTGGTGAGGTTGCAGCAGCACATTGTCCAGCCTGGTGAAGCGCGGGTTCAGTCGGGGCTCGCCCTCGAACACGTCGAGAGCCGCGCCGCGCAGGCTGCGGGCTTCGAGCGCGTCCAGCAGCGCTTCCTCGTCGATGTTCCGGGCGCGCGAGATGTTGACCAGAAGCCCTTCGGGTCCCAGTGCCGCGATCACTCCCCCATCCACGATGTGCCGTGTCTCGTCGGTGGCGGCGAGCGTGACGAAGAGCACGTCCGACCATTCGGCCAGGGCATGGGCGTCGGGGATGTATTGCCAGCCCGGCAGGCCGGGACGCGGGCTGCGGGCGCTGTAGGCGATCTCCATCCCGAAACCCGCCAGCCGCTGCGCGACGGCCTGACCGATCCGGCCGAGCCCGAGGACGCCTGCCCGCTTGCCGCTGGCCCGGTGCTGAAGCGGATACCCTCCCCTCGCCGCCCAGTCGCCCGAGCGGGCGTAGCGTTCCGCCTCGACCATCCCGCGCGACAGCGCGAGCCACATTCCGACCGCGAGGTCGGCGCAGTCGTCGGTCAGAACATCGGGCGTGTTCGTGACCCGGATGCCCCGCGCAAGGCAGGCGTCGAGATCGACCGCATCATAGCCCACGCCATAGACCGAGACGATCTCGAGCGCGGGACAGGCGGCGATCACCGCGGCATCCGCGCCCAGATCGCCGCGGGTGGCGATACCACGGATCGAGGGGCCGACTTCCGCGAGGAAGGCTGCGCTGTCCGGTGTTTCGAACAACCGGTGCACCACGAAGGTATCGGCGAGGGGGCCCTCGTCCCATTCGGGCAGCTTGCCCATCTGCAGAAGGTGGGGCTTCGACATGTGACGACCGTGCTTGATGTGAGACGTTGACAGATTATGATAACGATAACACAAATCAGGTGACGCGGTCACTGTCCAGAAAAATCAGCCGGGAGCGCTGCATGGGAAATCCTCTTTTCGATCTGACCGGGCGCAGGGCGCTGGTCACCGGATCGAGCCAGGGCATAGGCTTTGCGCTGGCCCAGGGGCTGGCCGCGGCAGGCGCCGAGATCGTGCTGAATGGTCGCGATCCGGACAAGCTGGAGACCGCGGCGACGCAGATCCCCGGCGCGCGGACGCTCGCCTTCGACGTGACGGACCATGACGGCGTGCGCCGCGCCATCGACGGGTTCGAGGCGGAAGTCGGGGCGATCGACATTCTGGTGAACAATGCCGGGATGCAGCATCGCGCGCCGCTGCAGGATTTCCCGGCGGAGATGTTCGAGAAACTGCTGCAGACCAACATCGCCAGCGTCTTTCACGTCGGCCAGGCCGTGGCGCGGCACATGATCAAACGCGGTCACGGGCGGATAGTGAACATCGCCAGCGTCCAGACGCTGCTGGCCCGGCCGGGGATAGCGCCCTACACGGCGACCAAAGGCGCGGTGGCGAACCTGACCAAGGGCATGGCGACCGACTGGGGACCGCTGGGGCTGAACTGCAACGCCATTGCGCCGGGCTATTTCGACACGCCGCTCAATGCCGCGCTGGTGGCCGATCCGACCTTCAATGCGTGGCTGACCGGCCGCACCCCGGCCCGCCGCTGGGGACGGGTCGAGGAACTGCAGGGTGCCTGTGTCTTTCTGGCGTCCGAGGCGGCAAGTTTCGTCAACGGACACACGCTCTACGTGGACGGCGGGATCACGGCCTGCCTCTAGGGGGAAGAATTCATGACCGAGAGGGTCACGCTGATCGGTGCGGGGGCAATGGGCGGGGCCATCGGGCGCCGGCTTCTCCAGACGGGCACGGAGCTCGCGGTCCTCGACCTCGATCCGGCGCGGGTCGAGGCGCTGACGGCGCTGGGGGCGACGGCTGGCGGAACGGCAGCCGAGGCGACGGCGGCGGCCGGGGTGGTGATCCTCAGCCTGAACTCGGCCCGGATCGTCGAGCGGGCGGTGTTCGGCCCCTCTGGCGTGGTCGAGGGGGCGTCCCCCGGCACGCTGGTCATCGACATGTCATCGATCGACACGGTCGGGACGCGCGCGCTGGCCGAACGCGCCGCAGCGGCCGGTCTCGCATGGGTGGACAGCCCGCTGTCCGGGGGCATCCCGAAGGCGGCGACGGGCGAGTTGACGCTGATGCAGGGCGGCGCGCCGGCGGATGTGGCGCGCGCGCAGGCGGTGCTGGCGCGGGTCGCGTCGAACCAGACCCACATGGGTCCGGCGGGTGCGGGCCAGACCACCAAGCTCATCAACCAGGTCCTGTGCGGACTGGACTTTCTCGCCGTGGCCGAGGCGACCGCGCTGGCAGAGGCCGCGGGCGTCGATTCCAGCCGGATTCCGCAGGCACTGCGCGGCGGCCGGGCGGATTCCGCGCTCCTGCAGGAATACATGCCCCGGTTCGCCGCCCGCGACTATCGCCCGACGGGGCGCATCGACAACATGGTCAAGGACCTGAACGGCGCGCTGGACCTGGCACGGCTGAGCCACACCTCGATGCCGCTGACCGCGCTTTGCGCCGAGATCCACAGGATGCTGACCGCCGCCGGACTGGGGGGCGAGGATCAGGCGGCGGTGATGGAGTATTTCACGGGGGCGGGCCGGCGCTGATCGGTCGGCCCCCTCAACCTGGCAAACAGCAAGGAGACATCCGCATGGATCGCTCCGGACCCACGATGAGCGACATCGCCCGCAAGGCCGGCGTCTCACCGATGACCGTCAGCCGGGCATTCAAGAAGGGCGGTCTGGTCCAGCCCGAGACGCGCGCGCGAATCCTGGCGGCAGCGGAAGAACTTGGTTACGTGTTCAACAGCACCGCCTCGAGCCTGCGCTCGCAACGCACCGACTTCGTCGCGGTGACGATACCCTCCATCGCCAATGCAAACTTCGCCGATACGGTCGGCGCGATGGTCGAGGGGCTGAAGCCGCGCGGGCTGACCATTCTTCTGGGCTACACGAACTACGACATTCACGAGGAAGAGCGTCTGATCGAGGAGCTGCTCAGACGCAGGCCCCAGGCTATCGTGGTCACCGGCGGGCGGCACACCGACCGGACGCGGCAGCGGCTGCTGAGCGCGGGCGTGCCGGTGATCGAGACCTGGGACCTGCCCGAGGCCCCTATCGGGCATGTGGTGGGCTTCTCCAACGCAGCGGCGATACACGGACTGGTCGATCACCTAGTCGGGCGCGGACTGACCCGGATCGCCTTCATCGGCGGGGATGCCGACCGCGACACGCGCGGGACCGACCGGCGCGCGGGGTTCATCGCGGCGATGCGGGCGCACGGGCTGGATGACAGCCGCCTGATCGCGGCCGGAGCGCCGCCGATCTCGATGCTCAAGGGCGCCGAAGCCATGCACCATCTGCTCGACACCATGCCCGACACCGAGGCGGTGATCTGCGTGTCGGACCTGTCGGCCTTCGGCGCGTTGACGGCTTGCCAGCGGCGGAACATCGCCGTCCCCGGGCAGATTTCCATAGCGGGCTTCGGGAACTACGAGGTCGGGGCGATCTGCGTTCCCTCGATCACCACGATCGACCCGAGCCCGGCCCGGATCGGGGCCATCGCGGCCGAACTTCTGTGCCGGCTTCAGGAAAACCCCGAGATCGGCCCCGTCCGCCACCTGATCACGCCGCAGCTCCTCGTGCGCGAATCCTCCGTCTGACGCGCCGTCAGCCGCGGCCGATGAAGGGCATCTTCGTGGCCATCACGGTCATGAACTGGACATTCGCCTCCAGCGGCAGCGAGGCCATGTGCAGCACCGCATCGGCCACATGGCGCACGTCCATGACCGGCTCGGGCCGGAGGCTGCCGTCCGCCTGAGGGACGCCCCTCGTCATGGCATCCGTCATGTCGGAGGCGGCATTGCCGATGTCGATCTGGCCGCAGGCGATGTCGTGCTTGCGCCCGTCGAGCGAGAGGGTGCGGGTCAGGCCGGTGATCGCGGTCTTGGTCGTCGTGTAGGGCACCGAGCCGATGCGCGGGACATGGGCCGAAATCGAGCCGTTGTTGATGATCCGCCCGCCTTTCGGGTTCTGCGCGCGCATCATGGCGAAGGCCCCGCGGGCGATCAGGAAGGCCCCGTCCAAGTTGACCGACACGACCCTGCGCCAGTCCTCCCACGAAATGTCGGCGATCTCCGTCGCTGGCAGGCTGATCCCGGCGTTGTTGAACACCACGTCGAGCCGGCCGAACCGCTCCCCGATTGCGGCGAAGAGCGCGTCGACCTGCTCGGGCAAGCTGACGTCGCAGGCGAAGGCAAGCGCACGATCGGGAGCGGTTGCGGCCAGTCCGGCCAGCCGCCCGGCATCGCGCGCCGCCAGGATGACGTTGTGCCCGGCATCCAAGAAGGCCAGCGCGCAGGCCCGACCGATCCCGCGGCTGGCGCCGGTGATCAGCACGTTCTTCGGGGTCGTCATGGTCGTTCTCGCTCCATTCTGAAGGGTTCGGCGGCGTCAGGGCCGCGGAAACGGGTCGCCGGCCTGCAGCGGCAGCTCCTCGGCCCTGAATACGGTATGGAACACCTGCCCGTCGAACATTTCGAACAGCGGTCTGGACGCCACGCGGCTGGCATGGCGGACCTCCGAGTCCAGCGCCTCGGCGATCGCCTCGCGCGAGGGGAAGCGCAGCATGATGATCAGGGCGAAATGCGCCTCGGGGCTGTCGGTCTCGACCTCGCGCAGCAGGCGCACCTCCTCCACATGCGGAAAGCGCGTCCACAGCGCATGGAGATGGGCCTCGACATGGCCGTCGAAGGCGGACTGGAGGCCCGGTTTCACCCGACCCTGGAAGAACGCGCAGCGCACGAACATGCGGATGCTTTCCTGCGATGGCTGGATCTTGGGGGACGTTGCCGGCAGAGGCGCAAGCGCCGCCCGCAGGCGGCGATCACGCCGTCGCGCGGCGAACGGACATGTAACCGGCGGGGTCGCCCCCGCCAGTCCGTCAATCGAGCGCGCGCTTACTGCTGCGCCGCCATGATTGCCTTGACCTCGGCATCGCCATTGGAGGCGATGAAGGCATCCCAGACTGGCGTCACAGCCTCCTGGAAGGCGGCGGCGTCGACGTCGGTGTTGAGTTCCATGCCGCGGCCAACCAGCTCCTCGATCATGCCGGCCTCGCGCTCGGCGGCCATCTGGCGCTGCATGGCGACGGCCTCTGCAGCGACCTCGCGCAGGGTGGCCTGGTTCTCGGGGCTGAGGCGGCCGAAGCTGTCCGCGTTCATCATCAGGCCGAGCGCCGAATAGGCATGCCGGGTCAGGGTCAGGTAGTTCTGTACCTCGTCATACTTGAAGGACAGCACGACGCCGATCGGATGATCCTGGGCATCGACGACGCCGGTCTCGAGCGCGGTATAGAGCTCGGCCACGGGCAGCTGGACGGGATTCGCACCGAGCAGCGCGAACATGTCGTTCAGCGCGAGCGAGTTGTTGGTGCGCATGTTGATACCAGCCAGGTCGCCCGGCACGCGGATCGGGCCGCGGTTGTTGGTCATGTGGCGGTAGCCGTTCTCCGGAAAGCCGAGGACGGTCAGCCCATGCTCGGTGAACCGGGCGGCGATCGACTGGCCCACCTCGCCGTCGAGCGCGGCATAAGCCAGATCGCGGTCCGGGAACATGAAGGGAAGCTCGAACACCCCGGCCACGGGGACGAGGCCGGTGAAGTTGTTCAGACCGACCAGCACGATGTCGATGATCCCCGACCGGGCGCCGTCGATCATGGCGCTGTCGTTGCCGAGCTGGCCCTGCGGGAAGATGTCGACAGTGACCTCGCCGTTCGTGCGCGCCTCGACCTGTTCCTTGAAGAACACCGCCATGGTGTGCTGGACGTCGGTTTCCGGAACCGGATGGGCGAAGCGGAGCGTCTGCGCCTGGACCGAGAGCGCGGCCAGCGCAAGGGCCGACGCGAGCCCGAGTATCTTCAACGATTTCATTGCAGTTTCCTCCCTTGTGGCATTATCCGCCCAGGATGCGGGCGGGGACGATGATGATCTGCGGAAAGGCGACGAAGAGTCCGAGCAGCACGACATAGGCCAGCATGAACGGTGCCGCACCGCGCACGGCCTGGCTCAGCGGAACTCGCCCCACGCCGCAGACGACGTTCAGCACCGTTCCGACCGGCGGTGTCAGGAGGCCGATCGAGCAAGTGAGGATGAAGACCAGCCCGAAATAGACCGGGTCGATCCCCGCCAGAGTGACCAACGGCATGAGAAGCGGAACCAGGATCAGGACGGTCGGCGCGAGGTCCATCACCATGCCCACGGCGAGGACCAACAGCACGATGCACAGCATCAAAAGCCTCGGACTCTCGATCAGTGGACCTAGGAAGGCAGCTACCTGCTGCGGCAGTTGCGCCACGGTGATCAGCCACGCCGCCACCATCGCCGCGCCGACGAGGAACATCACCATCGCCGTGGTGCGGGCCGCGGCGACCAGCGTCTCGAAGAGGTCGCGCAGGCCGAGTTCGCGATAGACCAGCGTCGAAATCACGATCGCATAGACCGCGGCGACCACCGCGGCCTCGGTCGGGGTGAAGGCGCCCGTGCGGATGCCGCCGATGATGATCACCGGCAGCATCAGCGCCCAGACGCCTTCCTTCAGCGCGCCGATGCGTTCGGCGCGCGAGGCCTTCGGCAGGGTCTCGAGATCCTCGCCGCGGACAAGCAGCGACCAGACGAACATCAGCGTCAGGCCCATGACAAGGCCCGGAAATATCCCGGCCATGAAGAGCTTGGCGATCGAGATGTTGCCGGCCACGCCGACGAGGATCAGCGGCAGCGAGGGCGGGATGATGGGCGCGATGATCCCTCCCGAGGCGAGCAGGCCGAGGCTGCGTCCCTCGGGGTAGCCGGCCTGTTTCATCATGGGATAGAGGATCGAGACGAGCGCCGCCGCATCCGCCACCGCCGAGCCCGAAAGCCCCGCCAGAACGATAGCGGTCAGGATCGCCACATATCCCAGTCCGCCGCGGCGGTGTCCGACCAGCGTCATCGCCAGTTTCACGATCCGCTTCGACAGCCCGCCGCGCGACATGACCTCGCCTGCCACGAGGAAGAACGGGATCGCCAGAAGCGGAAAGCTGTCCACCCCGTTGATCAGCGCCTGCGCGATGATGTCGGAGCGGAACATGTCCATCTGCAGCATCAGCGCCATGGCCGCCAGAAGCAGCGAGAACGCCACCGGCAGGCCCGCCAGGATGCCGACGAAGAGGGTGGCGATGAAAAGGACGAGGGTCATGTCTCGACTTCGTCGACATCGAGCAGGTGGTTCAGCCCCATCGGATCGAACAGCCTGATGACGCCGATGACACCCATCATGACGGTCGAGACGACACCGGCAAGGTAGAACAGCCCCGAGGGCAGTCCGGTCAACGGCGAGATGTTGTTCCAGTTGGCGAGCGTCTGGCGCCAGGACCCGAGGAACAGCATGACCACGGAAACCAGCACCACCAGCCAGCAGATCCGCCTGAGCCACGGCACCGCATTCGGGAACAGGGATTCGGAGAATTCCGACAGCGCGAGATGCTCGCCCCGCCGCAGCGTCACAGCGGCGCCCAGCATCACGACCCAGACGAACCACATGCGCGCCAGCTCGACCGATACCCGGATGCCCGAAGAGAATCCGTAGCGCATCACGACGTTGGTGAAGACGAGGACGATCATGGCGAACAGAAGCACGGCCATCAGGACATCGATGCCCCGCCAGAATAGCCGCGCAGCGCGTAACATTCGGTTGACCTCCCTCTCCACGTCGGTATTGTTATCGATACCATGCCGTCGCGTCAACATCGCAGACGGCGTGCCAATCGATAGTGCAGCCCGTAACCAATCCACCTCCAGACCCCTGGGAGACCTTGTTTTCCTATCTCTCGCGCCTGCGACGACATTGCGGACCGCACCTGTAGCGCCCGCCCGGGACATGGTCGCCCAGTTCAGGCGTTTCCTCGGGCTGGACCCAGCCGCCCTGGAAGCCTCGGCCGGGGAGACGCTGATCTGCGAAGTCGTCGTCGAGCGCCGCCTCCATTCTGTCGTCATTGTGTGGATCGGCGCGCCCGATGACCCTCCGTAGGCGCCGAACCTTGACCCCAGCATCTCCCAAATTTCGCCACCGACAACAGATACTTAGGCGGCGAAGGATGGGGTCACGGTTGGGCGCCTAAAGGGGGCATTCCAAAGAGCCGATACACAGCGCCCTTTCGGAAGCTCCTGCGCGACCGGATCCTCGCGATCTGGCCGATCGCGCCCGGCACCGACCTGCTGTGCGAGGTGGTTGGAGAACGGCGCCTGAACTCCGTGCTGACGGCGGCGCAGGAGGCGGGGATCGGCACTGCCCCGATGGAGCAATTGCTGATCGAGGCCGGCGCGATCGCCGCCGATGACCCGCGCCCGGCGGCGCGCAAGACCTTCGCGGCGGCGCCATATGCCGAACTGCTTGCCGAAATCCCCACGCTGATCGGCTCCCTGACGCTGCGGCGGGCGATGGGGGCGCACCAGAACTCGTTCGAAGCGCTGGTCGCTGACGGCGTCCTGGTACCGCGTGCCCCGGGCGTGCAGGCGGCTTGGCGGTTGCGGGACGGGCTTGATCTGGTCGCCGAGGTGCAGGCGCGCGCAAGCCGCCTCCCGGCGGGCGCGACGGGGTGGGAAAGCCTGCATTGGGCCCGCGTCTGTCAACGCCGCGCGAACTTTTCCCGGTAGCGTCCAGACTCTTTCGCACTTTCGCTCATGCGATGGCGGCTCCGTAGCAGGCTGTGTGGAAAGCCGGGCAAATCTGATAGGATGGCCGCCACGGGAACG
>CAZNSP010000059.1:0-10841 GCA_964575795.1 uncultured Rhodobacterales bacterium | reverse complement strand
TTCCGCGAAAACTTCAAAATGGCCGCTTGACTGACGCATTAGGCTGCCGGCTCCGGGAGGTGGAGGGCATCGGGCGTCACGATGGCGTGGAGCGGGATGTCGTGGGGTTGCGGGTGGATGGAGGGAAGCCGCTGAAAGCCATAGCCGACACCGAAGGCCCGCCAGGGGCCGGGCAGGACGGCGAGGGTGCGGTCGAAATAGCCGCCGCCATAGCCGAGGCGGAAGCAGCGGGGATCGAAGCCGACCACCGGGGCGATCACGACGTCCGGCGTGACGCGACGGTCCTCCGCCGGCACGGGGATGTTCCAGATGCCGGGCACCAGCGCATCGCCGGGCATCCAGATACGGAAGGCGAGCGGGCGGGCGCGTTCGACGACCATAGGCAGCGCGAGCGTGACGCCGCGGGCGCGCAGGCCGGCGGCCCAGCCGCGCAGGTCGGGCTCGGCCCGGAACGGCCAGTAGAGGCTGACGACGCGGCCGGCGGGATCGCCGATCAGCTGGTCGAGCCGCGCGGCGATCCTGCGGTCCTCCTCGCGGCGGAGCGCGGGGTCGCGGGCGCGGCGCTCGTCGATCAGGCGCGGGCGCAGGGCGCGCCGCCACGCCGCGACCTCGCCCGGGGCCGGCGGCAGGCCGGACCAGAGCGGGTCGACCTTGGCGAGGTCGCAGGGGGACGAGGCAGATGCGTCTTCGGCGTCGGTCATTCCGGGCTCCGTTCCGCGGCGGCAGGCGGTCGGGCGCTGTTGATCGTCGTGCGCCGGAGCACGCTGCCCTCGGCGTCGACGATGAGCTGCACACGCCTCGGCCCGTGCTGGAATGTGAGGCGGAAGCAGCCGGCGTCCGCGTCTTCGCCGCGTTCGAACCGGGTCGTGATCGCGCCGGAGCGCATCTGCGCGCGCACCTCGGCGGGGGCCAAGTCGAGCAGGGCGCCGAGATCGGTGGCGTCGATGGTGAAACCGTCGGGGCCGGGGGCGAGTCGCATCGCCTTTGTCCTGTCTTCCTGAGGGAATCGGTGTCCCGGGCGGGTCCGACTCGGCAAAACAGTATTTACATTGCATATTCGCTTTCGCTAGGAGTTCAAGGGCATTCGACCGGAAAGCGGAGGCAGCGTGCGCCTGACGTCCTTTACCGATTACGGCCTGCGCACACTGATGCGGCTGGCGGGCGAGCCGGGGCGCAGCTTCACGACAGCCGAGATCGCGCGGGAATTCGACATCTCGCGCCACCACCTGACCAAGGTGGTGCTGGCGCTGGGCCGGGCGGGGTTCATCGTGACCCAGCGCGGGACGGGGGGCGGGTTCCGGCTGGCGCGGGATCCGGCGGAGGTGACGCTCGGCGCCGTGGTGCGGGCGCTCGAGGAGGGGCAGGCGCTGGTCGACTGCTTCCGGCCGGAGGGGAGCGACTGCGTGCTCCTGCCGGCCTGCGGGCTGAAGCCTAGGCTCGCCCGAGCGCGCGAGGCGTTCCTGGCCGAGCTCGACCGCACGACGCTCGCCGAATGCCGCTACCGGCCGCCGGCGCCGGCCGCCTGAGCGCGCGGCTGCTATACCGCGGAACGGGCCGCTGCTAGTCTGCCCGCAGGGGCCGGGACAGGCCCCGCAGGAGGGTTTGATGGCTATCCACAGAAGTGCCTTGAGCGACGTGGCGATCGAGGACTGCACGATCACCGAGCTGGTTCTGCGCGGCGCCGCGGCGCGCGCGGACGCGCCGGTCCTGATCGAGGGGTCGACCGGGCGGGCGCTGACCGGGCGGGAGCTGCGCGAAGGCATCGAGCGGCTGGCGGGCGGGCTGCGCGCGCGCGGCATCGGGCCGGGATCGGTGGTCGCCATCATGGCGCCGAACCTGCCGGAATACGCCGTGGTGTTTCACGGCGCCGCCTGGGCCGGGGTCACGGTCACTACCCTCAACCCGACCTACACCGCCGAGGAGGTGGGGCAGCAGCTGCGCGACTCGGGCGCCTGCCTGCTCGTCACGGTGCCGCCGATGCTGGAGACCGCCCGGGCGGGCGCCGAGGGGTCCGGCGTGCGCGAGATCGCGGTGATCGGGTCGGCGGAGGGCGCGACGCCGCTCGACGCGCTGATGGGCGAGGCGCTGACCGCGCAGGTGCCGGTCGACCCGGCGGCGCATGTCGTCGCGCTGCCCTATTCCTCGGGCACCACGGGCCTGCCGAAGGGCGTGATGCTGACCCATCGAAACCTCGTCGCCAACGTGACGCAGCTCGGCGAGACGATGGGGGTCCGGCCGGGGGACAGCACGCTGGCCTTCCTGCCCTATTTCCACATCTACGGCCTCGTCGTGCAGCTGAACCTCTATCTCGCGCGCGGCGGGCTCCAGGTGACCATGCCGCGCTTCGACATCGAGGGCGCGCTGCGGCTGATCGAGGCCCATCGCATCCGGCATCTCTACGTCGCGCCGCCGGTGATCCTCGCCCTCGCCAAGCATCCGGCCGTGGAGGGGCGCGACCTGTCCTCGCTCGCATTCGTGCTGTCGGGCGCGGCGCCGCTGGGGGCAGACCTCGCCGCGGCCTGCGCGCGCCGGATCGGGGTGCAGACCATCCAGGGCTACGGCATGACCGAGATGAGCCCGGTCAGCCACTTCACCCCGCCGGGTCGCGACCGGCCCGGGGCCTCGGGCCTCGCCGTGCCGAACACCGAATGCCGGATCGTCGATCCCGAGACCGGCACGGACCGCCCGCCGGGCGAGGAGGGCGAGCTCTGGGTGCGGGGGCCGCAGGTGATGGCGGGCTATCTCGGCCGGCCCGACGCGACGGCGGCGACGCTGACCCCGGACGGCTGGCTGCGCACCGGCGATCTCGCCCGTATCGACGCGGACGGGTATCTCTTCATCGTCGACCGGGTGAAGGAACTGATCAAGGTGCGGGGCTTTCAGGTGCCGCCGGCGGAGCTCGAGGCGCTGCTCGTCACCCATCCCGGGGTCTCGGACGTGGCCGTCGTCGGCATTCCGGACGAGGAGGCGGGCGAGGTGCCGAAGGCCTTCGTGGTGCCGGCGCCGGGCGCCGCGCCGGAACTCGGCGAGCTGCAGGCGTTCCTCGGCGGTCATGTGGCGAGCTACAAGCAGATCCGCGACCTCGCCATCGTCGAGGCGATCCCGAAATCGCCCTCGGGCAAGATCCTGCGCCGGGTCCTGCGGATACAGGGCTGAGGTTCAGCGGATCACGTAGGGCAGGAGGCCGCGTTCGTTCGGGTCGACGCTGAGCGGGCGCTCCATCGGCGGCACGGCCCGCTGCGGGCAGGCGCTCCGCTCGCAGATCCGGCAGGAGATGCCGATCGGCTGGTAGGCGGCGGCGTTGCGCAGGTCGAGATCGTCGGCATAGACGAGGCTCGGGGCGTGCGCGATCTCGCAACCGAGGCCGATCGCATAGCGGCGGACCGGGGCGCGGAAGCTGCCGCCGGGCTTCGAGACGTCGCGGGCGAGACAGAGATAGCGCGCGCCGTCCGGGGTCTCGGCCAGCTGGCGCAGGAAGGTGCCCGGGGTCTCGAAGGCGGCATGGACGTTCCAGAGCGGGCAGGCGCCGCCGAACCGGGCGAACTGGAGCCGCGTCGCGGAATGCCGCTTGGTGATGGTCCCGGCCCGGTCGACGCGGAAGAAGAAGAACGGGACGCCCTTGGCGCCGGTGCGCTGCATCGTCGAGAGGCGCTGGGCCACCTGCTCGATCGAGGCGTCGAATTCGAGCGCGAGGGCCTCGAGGTCGTGGCGCAACTCCTGCGCGCGGGCGAGGAACCGGCCGTAGGGCAGGAGGGCGGCGCCGGCGAAGTAGTTGGCGAGGCCCGTCTTGCAGATGGCGCGGGCCGCGTCGGTGCGGAAGCGGGCGAGATCGAGCGTGGCCTCCAGCAGGTCGTCGTGCTCGATCAGCGCGATCTGGTGCAGTGTCTGGAACGCCTGGGTGGCGCTGCCAGCGGCGGCGGCGAGGGTCAGGCGGCGCGCGGCGGGGTCGTACCGGCGCAGTGATCCGTCAGACGCGAGGGCGACGGTGATGCCGTGACGCGCCTCCAACCACGCGGCGAGGGCGGCGCGGCGGTCGCCGGGCGCAAGCTGGGCGGCGAAATGCTCGGCGGCGCGGTCGATCGGGTCGATGTGGTTGTCGCAGTAGTGGAAGAAGTCGCGCACCTCCTCCCAGGGCAACGGGGCCAGCGCGCTGTCCTCGCGGCCGAGCGCCTCGTTGAGTTGCGCGAGGCGCTCCTGGGTCTGGCGCAGGGCGCGGTGGAGGGTCAGGAAGGCGCGGGCGAGGTTCGGGGCGTTCGAGGCGACGAGCTGGATGTCGCCGAGCGGCGGCGCCTCGCCGAAGACCGGGTCGGCCAGCGCCTCGCGCATGTCGGCGACCATGCGCTCGGTCGAGCCGGAGGCGAGCTCGGCCACGTCGAGGCCGAACTGCTGCGCGAGCGCGAGCACGACGCGCGCCGGGACCGGACGGTGGTTGTTCTCCATCTGGTTGAGATAGCTGAGCGAGACGCCGAGCTTTGCGGCATAGTCGGCCTGGGTCAGCCCGAGCCGGCGGCGGACCTCGCGCAGTTTCACGCCGGCATAGAGCTTCGGGGGCTGGGCCATGACTTCGCAACTTTGCATTTTGCCGCCAGACTTTGCAATGTGTTTTGCAAATCCGCCGATGCGCGCTTGAGGCGAGCGGGCCCGTGCGCGTATGGTCGCCAAAACGACCGTCAGGGGGGGCCGCGGTGAAGGACATTCTCGACAAGCTCGAAGACCGTCGCGCCGAGGCGAGGCTCGGCGGCGGCGCAAGGCGCATCGCGGCGCAGCACGCCAAGGGCAAGCTGACCGCGCGCGAGCGGGTCGAGGCGCTGCTCGACGAGGGCAGCTTCGAGGAATTCGACCTCTTCGTCACCCACCGCTGCATCGACTTCGGCATGGAGGAGACGAAGTATCCCGGCGACGGCGTGGTGACCGGCTGGGGCACGATCAACGGCCGGCAGGTCTATGTCTTCAGCCAGGACTTCACGGTCTTCGGCGGGTCGCTGTCCGAGACGCACGCGCAGAAGATCTGCAAGATCATGGACATGGCCGTGCAGAACGGCGCGCCGGTGATCGGCATCAACGATTCGGGCGGCGCACGCATCCAGGAAGGCGTGGCGAGCCTCGCCGGCTATGCCGAGGTGTTCCAGCGCAACATCTTGGCCTCGGGCGTGGTGCCGCAGATCAGCCTGATCATGGGACCCTGCGCGGGCGGCGCGGTCTACAGTCCGGCGATGACCGATTTCATCTTCATGGTGCGCGACAGTTCCTACATGTTCGTGACCGGCCCGGACGTGGTGAAGACGGTCACGAACGAGATCGTCACCGCCGAGGAACTGGGGGGCGCGCGCACCCATACCTCGAAGTCCTCGGTCGCGGACGGGGCGTTCGAGAACGACCTCGTCGCGCTGATGGAGGTGCGGCGGCTGGTGGACTTCCTGCCGCTGTCGAACCGCGGCAAGCCCCCGGTGCGGCCGTTCTTCGACGACCCGGCCCGGATCGAGCCGAGCCTCGACACGCTGGTGCCGGCCAATGCCAACACGCCCTACGACATGAAGGAGTTGATCCTGAAGGTCGCGGACGAGGGCGACTTCTTCGAGATCCAGGCGGATTTCGCGCGGAACATCATCACCGGCTTCATCCGGCTGGAAGGCTCCACCGTGGGCGTGGTGGCGAACCAGCCGATGGTGCTGGCCGGTTGTCTCGACATCGACTCGAGCCGGAAGGCCGCGCGGTTCGTGCGGTTCTGCGACGCCTTCGAGATCCCGATCCTGACCTTCGTCGACGTGCCGGGCTTCCTGCCGGGCACGGGCCAGGAATACGCCGGCATCATCAAGCACGGCTCGAAGCTCCTCTTCGCGTATGGCGAGGCGACGGTGCCGAAGGTCACGGTGATCACCCGCAAGGCCTATGGCGGCGCCTATGTGGTGATGGCGTCGAAGCATCTGCGGGGCGATTTCAACTATGCCTGGCCCACCGCGGAGGTGGCGGTCATGGGCGCGAAGGGTGCGGTCGAGATCCTATACCGCTCGGAACTGGGCGACGCCGAGAAGACGGCCGCGCGCACCCGGGACTACGAGGCGCGCTTCGCCAATCCCTTCGTCTCGGCCGAGCGCGGCTTCATCGACGAGGTCATCATGCCGCATTCCACGCGGCGCCGGGTGGCGCGGGCCTTTGCCAGCCTGCGGGGCAAGAAGCTGAGCAATCCGTGGAAGAAGCACGACAACATTCCGCTGTGAGGGCCGGCAAGGTGCGGGGCGTGGTTGGACATCGCGGCGGGACGGCATTATCTTTGGCCCATCCTGTATGGGAGGGCCGCCATGTTCCGGCGCCTGTGGTTCTCGCTTCCGAAGCTCGTTCGTTTCATGCTCAGCCATGCGCTGAACGGCATGGTGATCGGCAGCAGCCTTCTTCTGGTGATGATCTGGCTCGACCTGTTCGGGATCGGCACGCTGCTCGAAAAGGATCACAGCGGGCTCGCGACCTTCGTGCTGTTTTTCCAGACCTCGCTGACCTTCGGGGCGATCTCGATGGGGGTGGCGGTGATGAACCTCGGCGAGGAAGGCGACTAGGGCGCCCCGGGGCGGGGTGCCGCCCATGCTGAAGCATCGCGGCTTTCCCGGGCGGATGCCCGGATCGGACCACCAGTTCGTGATCCGGCGGGCGAACGCAAAGGGCGCGACGCCGATCCGGGCGCGCGAGCGGTTCGCCGACCGCCGGGCGGACGACCGGGCCGCGGATGCGGCGTTTCTCGCCGCGCTCTGGGAGCATTTCGGCGCGGAGCCGTTCGAGCGCGGCAACCTCGACGCGGGACGGCTCGGCTGGCTCTTCGGGCGCGAGGTGGTGCCGGCGGAGGATCCCTTCGATCCGGCCGACTACGCGGCGCTCCTGCGCATCGACGTCGAGCGCGCCCGCCGCACGTTTCCGGAGGTCTTCGAGGATGACTGACCGGCACCATGGGCGGATATCCGCCGTGCGGCTGGCCTCCAGCGGGCTTTGGCCGTACCCTGCGACCGGAGGCCGCCGGCAGAGCGGCACGGATCGAGCAGGAGACCGGACATGCTGCGCGGCAGGATCGTCGTCATTCTATCGGCCGTGGCGCTTGGCGCCTGCGGCACTTCCACCGCGGATCGCACGCTCTCGGGCGGGGGCATCGGCGCGGCCGGGGCGCTGGTCGTCGGGGCCAATCCGCTGGTGGGCGCCGCGGTCGGCGGGGTCGCGGGCGCGGTCACCAATCCCGACGACATCAACCTCGGCACGCCCTGGTGGCGGCGCGGGTTCTGACCGCTTCCGCCGGCGGCCGATAGATCGCACCGCGAGCGCGTGCTACGCTCTCGGGACCGCGCGGGGCGGGTTCCCCGCCCAGACCGTCGGAGTTGCCGCATGCGTATCGCTGCCGTCGTCACTTCCCTTCTCGCCGTCTCGCTGCTCGCAGCCTGTGGCGAGACCCGCACCCAGCGGGTTGTCACCGGTGCGGCCGCCGGCGCGGTTGCCGGCGAGGTCATCGCGGACGAACCCGTGGTCGGCGCCATCGTCGGCGGCGGGATCGGGGCGATCCGCCGGTAGCCGCCCGGCGGGCGCCCACCGCGCATCTGATCTTTCGCAAGGCGACGGACCGGACGCCCGTCGCAAACTGGTAGCATCGGCCTCGCCGGCCGCGATGCGTCGTGCCGCAGTCGGGGAGGCTCCATGTTCGGCAAGATCCTGATCGCCAACCGGGGCGAGATCGCCTGTCGCGTCATCAAGACGGCGCGCCGCATGGGCATCCGCACGGTGGCGGTGTTCTCGGACGCGGATGCCCATGCGCTGCATGTCAGGATGGCGGACGAGGCCTGGCACCTCGGGCCGCCGCCGGTGAACCAGTCCTACATCGTGATCGAGAAGATCCTCGACGCGATCCGGGCGACCGGGGCCGAGGCGGTGCATCCGGGATATGGCTTCCTGAGCGAACGCGCGGATTTCGCCCGGGCGCTCGAGGCGGCGGGCATCGCCTTCATCGGCCCGCCGGTCGGCGCGATCGAGGCGATGGGCGACAAGATCACCTCCAAGAAGCTGGCGGCCAAGGCAGGCGTCTCGACGGTGCCGGGCTTCATGGGACTGATCGACGACGGCGAGCATGCGGTGCACATCGCCCGGCAGATCGGCTATCCGGTGATGATCAAGGCGAGCGCGGGCGGCGGCGGCAAGGGCATGCGCATCGCCTGGGACGACGTCGAGGCGGCGGAGGGCTTCGAACGCTCGCGTTCCGAGGCGGCCTCGTCCTTCGGCGACGACCGGATCTTCATCGAGAAGTTCGTGACCCAGCCGCGCCACATCGAGATCCAGGTCCTCGGCGACAAGCACGGCAACTGCATCTACCTCGGCGAGCGGGAATGCTCGATCCAGCGCCGCAACCAGAAGGTCATCGAGGAGGCGCCCTCGCCGTTTCTCGATGCCGGGACGCGGCGCGCGATGGGCGAGCAGGCGGTTTCGCTGGCGAAGGCCGTCGACTACTGCTCGGCCGGCACGGTCGAGTTCATCGTCGACGGGGCGCGGAACTTCTACTTCCTCGAGATGAACACCCGGCTGCAGGTCGAGCATCCGGTCACCGAGCTGATCACCGGCATCGACCTCGTGGAGCAGATGATCCGGGTGGCGGCGGGTGAGAAGCTCGCCTTCGGGCAGGACGACGTGAAGCTGAACGGCTGGGCGATCGAGAGCCGGCTCTATGCCGAGGATCCCTATCGCAACTTCCTGCCCTCGATCGGGCGGCTGAGCCGCTATCGCCCGCCCGCCGAGGAACGCTCGGACAAGCACGCGGTGCGCAACGACACCGGCGTCTTCGAGGGCGGCGAGATCTCGATGTACTATGACCCGATGATCGCCAAGCTCTGCAGCTGGGCGCCGGATCGGGGTGCCGCGATCGAGGTGATGCGCGGGGCGCTCGACAGCTTCGAGGTGGAAGGGATCGGCCACAACCTGCCGTTCCTCTCCGCGGTGATGGACCACCCGCGCTTCGTCTCGGGCGAGATCACCACCGCCTTCATCGCCGAGGAATATCCCGAGGGCTTCCAGGGCGTGACCCTTCCCGAGCCGATCCTGCGGCGGATCGCGGCGGCGGCGGCGGCGATGCACCGGGTGGCCGAGATCCGGCGCGCGCGCATCTCGGGGCGGATGGACAACCACGAGCGGCGGGTCGGCACGGACTGGGTGGTGACGCTGCAGGGCAGTTCGTTCCCGGTCACGCTCGACGCGGACCGCGGTGGGGCGACGGTGCGCTTCGCGGACGGCCAGACGATGCGCGTGGTCTCGGACTGGACCCCGGGCCAGCCACTCGCGCGGCTGGAGGTCGACGGCGACCTTCTGGTGATGAAGGTCGGGCGGATCACCGCGGGATACCGGGTGCGGGTCCGCGGGGCCGACCTGAAGGTCACGGTGATGTCGCCGGCGCTGGCGGAACTCGCCAAGCGGCTGCCGGAGAAGGCGCCGCCGGATACCTCGAAGCTGCTGCTCTGCCCGATGCCGGGGCTGATCGTGCGCATCGACGTGAGCGTGGGCGACGAGGTCTTCGACGGTCAGGCGCTCTGCATGGTCGAAGCGATGAAGATGGAGAACGTGCTGCGCGCCGAGCGCAAGGCGCGCGTCGTGAAGATCAACGCCAAGCCCGGCGACAGCCTCGGCGTCGACGACGTGATCATGGAGTTCGAGTGATGGGCGCCGGCTACGGCCTCTGCGAGCCGATCTCCTGGCGCCGCGAGGGCAGCCGGTCGATCAGGTTGATGATCTCGCGTGCGGTGGTCGGGCTCGGCCGGCGCTGCACCACGCTGCCGTCGCGGTCGATCAGCACCAGCCCGAAGTCGCGCGGCCGCAACTCGATCCGCAGCGGTCCGCGGGCCGCCGGGTCGGTGTCGGTCAGGATCACCACGTCGCGGTCGAGAAGTTCCGCTTCGCGTTCGGCGAGCATGTCGAGCTGCTGGCGGAACCGCGGGTCGTTGGGCGAGTCGGCGAAGATCACCAGCGGCCGGGCGATCCAGATCAGTTCCTCCAGCGTGGGCTGCGTGGCCTCCTCCTCCGCCGACAGCGCCTGGACGGCAGGGATCGTCCCGCCGGTGCCCTGGGCGAGGGCGGCCATCGGCAGGAGGGCGCACCCACAGAGAACGAGTGAAGCGATGCGCTGCATGACCCCTCCTTTTGCCAGCGAAGATAAGCAGATCGGCGCGGGATGCGAGGGCAAATGCGGCATTTTCTCCTCGGAGATGCCACGGAGACCGGAGGGGCGGCCATGAGCGCGACCGAAATGGAACGCTGGCGCGAGCTTGCGCGGCGCGAGCTGAAGGGCCGTGACCCGGAGGTCCTGACCTGGAACACGCCTGAGGGAATCCCGGTGCGGCCGCTCTATACCTCCGAGGATCTGGCGGGGCTCGGCCATCTCGACGGCCTGCCCGGGCTCGCCCCGTTCACCCGGGGACCGCGGGCGACGATGTATGCCGGACGCCCCTGGACGATCCGGCAGTACGCGGGCTTCTCGACGGCGGAGGAATCGAACGCCTTCTACCGCAAGGCGCTGGCCGCCGGGCAGCAGGGGGTGAGCGTGGCCTTCGACCTCGCCACGCACCGCGGCTATGACAGCGACCATCCGCGGGTGGTGGGCGACGTGGGCAAGGCGGGTGTCGCGATCGATTCCGTCGAGGACATGAAGATCCTGTTCGACGGCATCCCGCTGGAAAAGATCAGCGTCTCGATGACCATGAACGGCGCGGTGATCCCGGTGCTCGCCTCGTTCATCGTCGCGGGCGAAGAACAGGGCGTGCCGCGCGCCCAGCTGTCGGGGACCATCCAGAACGACATCCTCAAGGAGTTCATGGTCCGCAACACCTACATCT
>CAZNSP010000058.1:0-11473 GCA_964575795.1 uncultured Rhodobacterales bacterium | reverse complement strand
CGCGGGCGGGCGGCGGGGCTACCCGTCAGCTACACCACCAAACGGGGCACGACCCTCTGGGACTGAGCGCCGGGCGCGGGTCCGGAACAGCATCCGCTCCGTCGCAACGGTCCCCGGCGTCGCCGTGCGGTGTTGCGGCAGGAGCGACACCTGCGCACGTTAATACTCGCGAAGTTTCATTTCTACTCTACCTGCGATAGAAGACTGCCTCGATGGCGACATGGATTGCCGCGCCGTCGAACAAAATTCTCCATCGCCTTCGCCCACAAATCGCGAGCAGACCAGCTACCGCGTCGGTTTTCCAGTGATCTGTCGAGTTTCCGCAGGACGGCGGCGGGTCTGAACGCCCAGCGCCCGGAAACCGCATGCGCCTTTTCCGTTCCAAGGCCCTTGCCGACGCCGACACATCCGCCGCGCGCAGCGGGGGCGTGTCGTGCGCGATCCGGCCGCGGGCAATCGCCGCCCGACCACGACGGCTCCCGCCCTTCGCGGCGGTCCCGACCCGCCCTCATTGAACCGAAACCGGGCGGCGGACCGACGGCGCCCCAGGAAGAATTGTGGAATGTCCAAGAAATCAGCACCCGTCATTTCGAACGTGTCGGTGACGCCGGCCTCGGGTCCCGGAGGGACCATCTTCACCGCCTCGGTCACCGCCAGTGGCTTTCCATCTTTGCGGATCACCTATCAGTGGCGCCTCGACGGCGTGGCGATCGCCGGCGCAACCGGGTCGAGCCTCATCGCCTCCGCTGCGGGCGCACTGACCGTGCTCGTCACAGCGACCAACAACCAGGGCACCGATACGCGGGAGAGCGCACCGGTCTCGGTGAGCCCCGCGCTTGCGGCGCCCGCGATTACCGAGGCGCGCATCTCCCCCGAGACCGGCGCGGTCGAGGACGTCTTCACTGCGGTCGCCGAGGCGACCGGCGTGCCGGCGCCGACGCTGAGCTATCAATGGGCGCTCGACGGCGTCGCGATCGGCGGCGCGACCGAGGCGAACTACATCGCCGTCGCGAGGGGCAAACTGAGCGTGCGCGTCACCGCCCGGAGCTCAGAGGGGTCCAACAGCGTCGAGAGCGCTCCGGTCGCGGTGGAACCGGCGGCGACTGCTCCTTCGATCACCGCACTGCGTGTCGCGCCAGAGGCAGGTCGCGTCGGTGAGAGCTTCAGCGTGATCGTCGAGGCGGAGGGCACCCCACCCCTTGCGCTCGGCTATCAGTGGATGCTGGACGGTGTCGCGATCGATGGCGCAACCGCTCCGGACTTCAGAGCTGTTGCCGAGGGCGCCCTGAGCGTGCGGGTCACCGCGACGAACGGCGCGGGTACCGACAGCCGGATCAGCGTCGCAGTCTCGGTGTCAGCCGCCCTCCTCGCCCCGCAGATCACGGCGGCCACGATCGCGCCGGGAGCCGGGCGCGTCGGCGACAGCTTCAGCGTCGCGGTCACCGCGATCGGGGAGCCGGCTCCCGAACTGAGCTACCAGTGGCGGATCGAAGGTGTCGCTATCGGCGGGGCCACCGGAAACACCTTCGTTCCCGCCCTGACTGGCAGCCTTTCGGTGCAGGTCACCGCCAGTAATGCGGCGGGATCCGACACGCTTGAGGCCGCTCCGGTGACCGTGGCGGCGGCGCTTGCCGCTCCGACGATCGCCAACATCACGATCGCACCGTCCACCGGCCGGGTGGGCAATGCCTTCACCGGCGTGGCGGAGGTGATGGGCGAGCCGGCGCCCGAGGTCGCGTTCCAGTGGCTGCTCGACGGTATCGCTCTCGAAGGCGCGATCGGACCGAGCTTCGTTCCCGCGGCGACCGGCGCCTTGAGCCTGCGGGTCACGGCCAGGAACTCACAGGGCGAGGCCCTGCGCGAAAGCGCCCCGGTGCTTCTCGAACCCGCTCTCGAAGCGCCCCGCCTGATGGCGGCGTCGATCTCTCCCGAGACGGGCCGCGTCGGCGACATCTTCACCGTCTCCGCGAACGCCACCGGCATGCCGGCGCCCACGCTCGTCTATCAGTGGCTGTTGAACGGGCAGCCGATCGCAGGTGCGACCGGCACGGAGCTCGTCTCGGCCGCCGAGGGCAGTCTCTCCGTCCGGGTCACAGCCACCAGCCCCGCAGGAGCGGACAGCCTCGAGACCGCGGCGGCGATCGTCGGAAGTGTGCTGAGCGCCCCTGAGATCACCGGCGTCCTGGTCACTCCGGAATCCGGAAGGGTCAGCGACCGGTTCACCGTCGCCGTCGACGCCGCCGGCAACCCATCGCCCACCCTCTCCTACCAGTGGCTGCTGGACGGCGCGGCGGTCGAGGGCGCGACGGAGCCATCCTTCGTTCCGGCCGCCGCCGGCGCCCTCACCGTGCTGGTAACCGCATCGAACACGCAAGGGACCAGCAGCGCCCTCAGCACCCCGACCCCCGTCGAGCCGGCGCTGGCCGCGCCCAGGGTCAAGTCGGCGGACATTCTGCCAAACATCGGCCGCGTCGGGGACACCTTCACCATCGCCTCGACGGCAATCGGCAATCCGACGCCGGAACTGCACTACGTCTGGGTGCTCGAGGACCAGGTCATCGAGGGCGCCACCGGCGCCAGCTACACCGCGACCGAGTCCGGTACCCTCTTCGTACGGGTCATCGCGACGAACTCCGAAGGCGAGGACATCCGCGAGAGCGGCGCGGTCGAGGTCGAGCCGGCGCTGGTCGCGCCCACGATCACGGACGCCACGATCCAGCCATCAGCAGGACGCGTGGGCGATACCTTCCTCGCCACCGTCACCGCCACCGGAAACCCGGCGCCGTTGCTTGCCTTCCAGTGGTTGATGGACGGTGTGCCGGTCGAAGGCGCCGAGGCGGCGACCTTCGTGCCTGCGGCCGAGGGTGCACTTTCGGTGCGCGTCACGGCCACGAACTCGGAGGGCTCCGATACGCGCGAAAGTCCCGCGGTCACGGTTGCCGCCGCGCTGGCTAGGCCGAGCATCGTCGAGGCGCGGATCGATCCGGCGGAGGGCCGCGTCGGCGATATCTTCACCGCAACGGCCGTGGCCACCGGCAACCCCGATCCGGTCCTGAGCTACCAGTGGACGCTGGACGGCGCACCGATCACCGGCGCCACGAGCCCGAGCCTTGCGGCCGACATTGCCGGCACGCTCGGCCTGCGCATCACCGCGCGGAACTCCGAGGGTGAAGCCAGCACCGAGGCCGGTCCCGTGACCGTGCTCGCCGCGCTCGCGCCTCCCGTGCTCACCTCCGTCACGATTTCTCCGACGAGTGGTCCGGCCGGGACAACGTTCACCGCCACCGCCACCGCGAACGGCAACCCCAGCCCGATCTTCGGCTACCAGTGGCTGCTCGGCGGGATCGCGATCGCCGGCGCCACCGCCCCCACCTACGGCGCCACCGCCGTCGGCACCCTCACCGTCCGCGTGACGGCAGGCAATTCGCTCGGTACGGATACCCTCGAAAGCGCCGCCGCCACCGTCACATCCGACCCGTCTCCGACCGTGTTCGTGACCGGGATCTTTGAAGAAGGAGTTTTCGCATGAGCCTGATCAAACGCTCGACCAAGGGCGCGCCGCTGACGGCCGCCGAGCACGACAGGAACCTGGAGTTCTTCGAGGCCCGTACGAGCGGATTCGCCGCGCCCAGCTTGGCTGCCCTGCTGGCTGATCGCCGCGGGCCGGATGCCTATCCCGCGGGCAGCGTGATCCGCGAGGAAGACCGCGGTTTCCGGTACAAGGTCGCCCCTCCGGCCGCGACCGAGCATCACCTCACCACGGCGGGCGGGGTGAAGCTCTACGTCCAGCCCGGCCCGGACGGCTTCTACCCGCTTCAGGCATTCGGCGCCGTGCCGGACAACGCGACCGACATCTACGACGCCCTGTTGACGGCGATCTACAAGACGAACGGCGGCGAGTTCGCGCGCATCGACCTGGGCGTCGGCACTTACTACTGCTCCAAGACGCTGCACCTGAAGAAGCGCGTTCATCTGCGCGGATGGGGCGGTGGCAGCGCCAATTCGGCGGCCATGACCACAATCCGCTGGCCGACCATGGTCAAGGGTATCTGGGTAAACCGGCCCGATACCTATGCGGGGCGGGTGCTGTTCACCTTCGCTAATCTCGCGGCGATGGAAGCGAACGCCAGCACGTATTCGAGCTATGCCGTTGGGTCGTGGTTCGTCGTCACCGCCACAAACCAGTTGTTCCAAGTGGTCGCCTCCGATGCGACGCCGTTCGATTACCAGACGGCGGGCGGCGTGCGGGTGGTCGAGGTGGCCCGTTCGGAACTGGACGCCCCGGACCCGGCGGGCCGCGCGGATAGCAGTTGGTTCGAGGACTTCGCCCTGAACGGCACCGCGATGAACTCGGCGCTCACGACCGAGCAGCGAACCATCTGGAGCGGCCCGCACGGAATGTACGCTCAGGCTCGTATCTATGCGAAGGGCTTGACCTTCCGGAACTGGGCCGGCTGCGGCGTGATGATCTACGCGGATACGTCCACTAAGGTCAGCAATCCGGGCTACTACGGTGAAGCTTCGATGTCGCAGATGGACAACTGTTTCGCCACCGCGTGCGGCGGGACAGGATTCTATTTCCGGGGTTACGATGTCAACGCCTGCACCTTCCGGTTTCTTGACGCAGTGACATGCGGGCGCTGGGGGCTCTGGGATCAGAGCTTCCTCGGTAACACCCACATCGGGCACCACATATCCGCGAATGGCGATGGCGGCGCACCGTGGGGTAATCCGAACAATACTGGCTGCCGAGTGTCTTTCGGGGGAACCTATTGGGTCGCCAACAACGCTGCGACGGAACAGCAGCTCGTGGACACGGAGCCTGGCACCAATTCCGCCGTGTGGGTTCCGGCGCATGAGCCGGCCTCGGGCTTCGGCGGCACCCGCCAGCCCACGTGGCAATCGGGTCAGCCGGTCGGGACGTACTTTCACGGGGGCGCCTTCAATGTGAATGGCGCGAACGCGGCGCATCTTCTGCTTTATGTCTACACCGAGCGGCTCCAGGGGCAGGCCGTGGCCGGGCCTCGGGCACAGGTCATTGGCGGCATTCAAGGCTCGGGATACAAGGTCGGTGGCTCGATCCGGGCGACCGCCGGCAACTCCGTTACGGCAGCACAGTTCACCACCAGCGGTATCCCCGGCGATGACGAGACCCAGGAGCAGAGAGAGACACTCGTCAACGCCTTCATCGGCGGAAATAGCAACAACATTTTCGGCGCATCGAACCTGACGGGCGGGGGAACGTATCGCTTCCGCGCTTCAGACGGCGTGGACTTCCGTTGGGATTACAACAACGGTGGAAGCACGGTTGCATTCGGCATCACCGGGGCCTCGACGGCAGTGCAGGCCGGAACCGGTGCAGCCGTCCCACATCTGTTCCACACGCCGAGACTGGGCCTCGGATCGGGCGCCAACATCCGCCGCCAGACGAACGGCACCGCAGCACCGACAAGCGGCGCGTGGGCGCGCGGGGACATCGTGTGGAACGTCAGTCCCGCGGCGGGCGGCTTCGCCGGCTGGATCTGCACCGCGACGGGTACACCGGGCACATGGAAAACCTTCGGAGCGATCACTCCCTGAGGCATTCGCCATGCCAAAAAAGTGGGACTGCGTTCACCGACGCAGTCCCCGCCTCTCAGCCGAACAGCCAAGTGCCGTAGGGGAGGTAACAGAGCTCGAAAAGTGACGAGAGGGCCGTCCACACAATCAGTACGGCCGCCCCCGCGCCATAGGGAGCGGCCGGGATCAACCGGTCGCGCATCAGATATGCCAGCCTCGCGAGAATGACGAGCTGCAACGGCATCAGGTAATAACCCACACGGTCGGCAATTACCGAAGACACGAAGACCATCGGAAAGACCGCAATCATCGCTCCGGCCTGGAGGTAGACCAGATTGTAGTCCCGCGGCCAGTCCCGCCGCCAGCGTTCCCGCAGGAACATGAAGAACACCAGTCCGACCAGGGAGACGAGCCCCGCGCGGAACGGAGCACCGAAGGCATCGACGCCTGAGTTCACGTAGCGCGTGTAATACACGGCAAATTCCTCGCCCGAGGCCAGGAACAGCACTCCGGGCAGGGCGATCGCGCTGCCGAGCATGAGACTGCGGCGGGAAACGCCCCCATGCACGAAGGGCGCGAATGCGAGGAAGATCATCGCGCTTGTGTGAAAACCGCTCGCCAGAAACACCAACAGCACATAGGCGACGAGCCTGCGATCCGAGAACGCATTGAAGGCAACGCAAAGGATGCCCACCGCCATGGCCTGCCGGATACCCGACATCGCCAGATGCATGATCAGAAGCGGAAACGACAGGATCAGGAAGCCGAGCGGGTCCGGCTGCCGTCGGGCCAGGCTGTGGTAGCCGAGGAAGTAGACGGCCGCGGCAATGACATTGATGTACGGATAGTCGAGCTGCCACAGATGCAGGAGCGCGTTGGCAGCCCAGAACAGCGGCTCGCGCTTCTGCAGCGCCTCCCCCATCGTGGAGACGCCCTGAATCGCATAGATGCTGAGATAGCCCGTCCAGTCGCAGCCGACCTCGTAACGGAAGGCAACGAAGACGAACAGGCCGGCAAGCGCCGCAAAATAAAGCAATCGACGGACCTGCCGTTTGCCGACGGACAGGCCGCCGGCCAGCAACAGCACAGCGTAGACGGCGACGTAGATCAAGCGCGGAGGGCCGCGCGGGGAACCTCGGGCTGCGCGGCTGCCGACTGTTCGGTGAGCCATGCCTGGAGCATCAGGATCGCCCAGAGCCTCGAGCCGGCGTTCTCGGTCCCGGCGAGATGCGCCTCCCACATGCGCCGTATCGGTGCAGCCTCGAGCATTCCGCTGGCTTCCAGCCGTTCAGGGATCATCAGCGCCTCGGCCCAGTCGCGAAGCTCGCCCCGCAGCCATCGATCGAGGGGCACCGAGAACCCTTGCTTGGGCCGATCGACGAGTTCTTTCGGGACATGGCGATGGAGGACATCGCGCAGGACCCGTTTGCCGGTCCGCCCCCGGATCCTGGCGGAGCGGGGCAGCGCCCAGGCCAGTTCGACGATCCGCCGGTCGAGGTACGGCGTCCGCGTCTCGAGCGAGGCGCTCATGGCCGCCCGGTCCACCTTCGTCAGAATGTCCCCGGGCAGGTAGGTGAGCGTATCGGTCGCCATCGTCCAGTCCGCCAGGTTCGCATCCTGCGGCATGCGAGGACCGGCGCTCCGATCGCTTGTCCTGACACGCAGGGGCTCCGCACCTTCGGGAAACACGCAGGCGATGGCGCGATAGAACGCCGCATAATCGCCGGCATCCCCGATCGCCGCGCCGATCTGTCCGATCTTGTCGAAAGTCGTCAGCGGCAGGCCCAGTTTCCCGCCGATCCGGTGCAAAGCCGCATACTCGGATGTCCCGGCTCCATGAAGCGAGGCAAGCGCGCGCCCCATCGTACGGCGGGCGGCGGACGGCAGAGGCCGCAGCATGCGCCAGACTGCTGGCAGAAGGACATGCCGGTTGTACCCGCCGAAGATCTCGTCCCCGCCATCCCCGGTAAGCGCCACGGTCACATCCTGACGCGCCAGTCGCGCCAGAAGGACGGTCGGAATCTGCGAGGAATCGGCAAACGGTTCGTCGTAAATGCGCGGCAGGTCGGGAATGACCTCCAACGCCTCGGCCTCGGTCACGATGAATTCGGTGTGGCGCGTGCCCAGGTGTTCGGCAACCCGGCGGGCATGGCCCGCCTCGTCGAACCGCTTCGACTCAAAGCCGATCGAGAATGTGCGCACCTGCTGGTCGCTCACCCGCTGCATCAGAGCGGCCACCAGCGAGGAATCGATCCCACCAGAAAGAAAACACCCCAACGGTACGTCGCTCAGCATCTGCGACCGGACGACCTCCATCATGGCGGCCTCGACCGTGTCGCAGAGGACCTCGTAGTCGCCTTGCAGCCTGCGCTCCGACCCGGCCCGGATCACCTCCTCCAGATACCAGTATGCCCGTGGGGCCGGCTGGTCGTCGGGGTTCGCATGACGGACCGTGCAGCCCGCGGGCACCTTCCGAATGGCGGCATAGATGGAGGCGGGCTCGGGCACATAGCCATTCTGCAAGAACCCCGCCAGGGCCGCCTGATCGAGAGTGTCGTCGAACCCCGGCCAGGCACGAAGCGCCTTGAGCTCCGAGGCGAAGACGAGCGCACCGCCACACCGGCCGTAGTAGAGCGGCTTCTCGCCGAGACGGTCGCGCGCGAGGACGAGGTGCCGCTCGCGGCGGTCCCAGAGCGCGAATGCGAACATCCCCGCGACCTGCGCCAGCGTCGCATCGAGCCCCCAGCCCTCGATCGCCGCAAGCAGCGTCTCGGTATCGGAATGCCCCCGCCAGGGCGGCGCTGCCCCTTCGGCTTCCAGTTGTCTGCGCAGATCGAGGTGATTGTAAATCTCGCCGTTGAAGACGATCACGTATCGCCCGGAGGGCGAGGTCATCGGCTGTGCGCCGGCCGGCGAGAGGTCGAGGATGGACAACCGGCGGTGTCCGAGCCCGATGCCCGCCTCCGCGTCGACCCAGATCGCCCCGGCATCGGGCCCACGGTGGCGGATCGTGTCCGCCATTCCCGTCACGACCTCGATCGCCTCGGCTTCGCGCCACCCGCCCGGGCGCCACGCCCCGACTATCCCGCACATGGGAAACCGCTCGGCAAGAGATCAGCTCCGGGCATTCTCGACGACCTCGCGGATCATTCGGGCGAGCCTCGGTCCGTGAACCTGCAGCGAATACTCCCGCTCGACCTTCCTTCGCCCCTCGGCACCCATCCTCGCCCGCAGCTGCGGATCGGCGGCCAGTTGCCGGATCGCCTCAGCCCACTCCTGCTCGGTGGTCGCGAGAAACCCGTTCACGCCATGCTCCACGATCTCGGCGTTCACCCCCACTGGCGAGGCCACGACCGGCAGGCCACATGCCATATACTGGATGAGCTTGTAGCCGCACTTGCCTCTGGCCCAGGGCTCATCAGGCAGGGGCATGATCCCGATGTCCATGGCCTGGATCAGCGCGATCTCGTCCTTTTCGCTCCAGTCGCGGAAATCGAAGCCTTGCGGCGCAGTCTTCTGCGGTCCCGCGCCGACGACCAGAACTCCGAGGCCGTTCTCCTCGGCCACGCTCCCGAGCAGCGGAACCAGCGGCAGGACGTAGGCCCAGGTCGAAGGCGACCCGATCCAGCCCACGGTCACGCGCCCGCCTTCCTCCTTCCGATCGGACGGCAGGTACACCGAAGTGTCGACGACAGTCGGCACGATCTCGGTCCTGCGGCAGTAACGGGCGGCATAATCCCGCAGATAGGCATTCCCGCAGATCGCGAGGTCCGCTCCCTTCAACAGCGGCACGAGCTTGCGGCCCAGCAGTCCGCGCACGATGGCCTTGGGATGGCTGTCGTACTGGTGAAAGAAGGCATCATCCATATCGTAGATGATCGGTCGACCGGCACGCTTGGCTGCACTCTCGGCCCAACCGGGCAGATAGGGGAAAAGCTCCCCATAGACCCACAGAAAATCCACCTGACCGTGACCGAGAAACTGCCTCAACCGGGTCACGTAGGAGCCGACGACACCTCGCGCGGAACGGCCCCTGTTTTCGTATAGGTTCTGCAGATCGTCGTTCGAAAGGAGCGGATGAACGGCCATCTCGATCCCTTCGAGGGCAAACCAGTCGCGATACTGCAGCAGTCGCTGGCGAGTCGCGGCGGCCTTGTCCCCATAGCGGACGAATGCCGCCCCCCTGAACACGCGGTCCGTGCCGCGCGCGTCTACCGAATACGAGGCTGGACGACGCGGGTCCATGACCTCAGGGATTGCGACGGGAACCGGCTTATGCAGCAATGCGAACCGGCCGATCTGCAAGCGTGCGGTAAATCCGATCGTAGCCTTCCACGCCTGCCCCGAGCGAGAACAGCTCCCGCGCCGTGTCCACGCACCGCTGCGGCGTCTCCGGATCGGCGAGCAGCGCGAGCAGGCGTTCCGCCCCCGCCTCTAGCTCGCCTTCGGAGAAGCCGTGCAGCGCCACGCCCACCCGATGACCCTCCAGCACCTCCTCCATGTCGCCGACACCCGTGTTTCCGACGCAGGGAACGCCGCAGCCGAGATATTCGGCAAGCTTCGTGGCAGCACTGGCGATCTTCGAATAGCACGGCTTGATGACGGCAGCGGCCACATGCATCCGCGCGATCTGCTCCGGCACCTGCGCGTGCTCGGCGGCCAGGAGCTCCAGCCGATCCTCCAGGATGCCCGCGCGCCCCGCCGCCGCGCGGATCGCCTCGTGCTCGTGCCTGTTGACCACGAGCAGCCTCGCATCGGGCCTGCGCCGGCGCAGGACGTTGAATAAGGCGAGCGTCTCGTCGAACAGGTACCACGTCCCCACCGAACCGACATATCCGAAGGTGAACGGCCGGTCCGGATCGGCCGGCCGCGGGCGGAACCGCTCGAGGTCGGCGCAGGTCGGGATCACGGTGATCGGCGGCACGCGTCCGGCGAGATAGTCGAACCGCTCGATCTCGCGCACCGAGGCCCGGGTCAGCGTCACAACATGGTCCGCGGCGAGCAGGAACCGCCGCTCCATCGCCTTCGCCGCCCGATAGAGCCGCCCCTCCCGCGGCCAGAGCCCGCCGTCGACGCGCTCGTCCGCCCAGAAACCCCGCATGTCGAAGAGAAAGCGCGCACCGGTGCCGCGCTTCACCCCCAGCGCCATCGTGGCCGGCACATAGGATCGCGCGTGAACGATGCCGATCTGGTGCCGCCGCGCGATCCGCAGCGCCATGGCGGTGCCGACGGCGATGTCATAGGCCGTGGCGGGCGCCGAAGGCGTCCGATGATAGGCGAGAGGGTGCCAGTCGATCCCCGCCGCCCGCGTCCGCTCCCGCACGGCGGCCATGCGACCCGGGTCTGCCCGATCGCCCGGCTTCTCGAACGACACGAGATGGATCGGCCACGAGGCCGAGAGCCGCTCCAGATAGGACAGCACCTGGCTCTGGCCGAGCGGCTCGAGCATGCCGTCGTAGGAGATGTAGAGAACGCCGGGTCTTGCGGTCATCCGGCGGGTTCCGGTTTACGCGCGATACCGACGTACTTGCCCTCGTACTCGGTAACCGCGAACGGAGCCCCAACTTCCTTCACGAACTCCGCAAAGGCCATGTTGTCCTGAATGTCGTCGGAGATGAACACGCCGCCCGGACGGAGAGCTTTCCAGAGCATCGGGTAGGCATATCGCCGACCCCACCACGACTTGTCCGAATCGTAGTGACAGAGGTCGATCCCCTCGGGATGACGCGCGATGGCTTTCGACAGTCCCCGTCGGTCCGGTTCGCGGATCAGACTCCAGTTTGGCTTCAGGCGATCCAGCACGGCAATCCCGACGAATGCCTCGTTGTTCATCTTTGGATACGGCATGTCGACACTGGTCAGCAGTGCGTCCTGGCGCCCTTCCATGCCAGCCAGAATCGCAAGGCTCGACCAT
>CAZNSP010000057.1:0-12490 GCA_964575795.1 uncultured Rhodobacterales bacterium | reverse complement strand
AAGAGGCCCCGGATAGCCGGAGCCTCGATCATGTTTCCACACAGCCTGCCGAGGGACCCGGATCTTGCCGTTCGGACGGGAGCCGCGGGCCTATTCGGCCGCGATGGCACGCGGCCGCTCCGCCTCGTAGACAATCTCGAGCACTTCGCGGGCGATCAGCCGCTCGCGCCGCGTGCGCTCGGCCAGATCGTCGACGTCCATGGCCAGCGTCCGGCGGCTCATGCCGATGCGGTTGAGCTGCCGCTCCGACAGCCGCATCAGCCGCGACGTGATGGCGGTCATGTCGCGCTCCTCGAGCCAGGCTTCGTAGGCTTCGGCGTCGCGGCTGCGCAGCCGGCCCAAGAGGCCGAGCACGCCGTCTCGGCGCAGGCTGCGCGTCAGCGTCAGCGATGTCCTGCCGCGCGACGTTTCGGTCACTGTCATGCTCATGGCATCCTCCTTGCGTTGCCACGGAAAGAACGCCGGGGCGGGCCAGATAATCCCCCGTCACACGGGCGTGATCCGCAGCGGTCCGTGCCGCTCGATCCGGTCGATTTCCGGGATTAACCCCGCGGACCGCGCGTTCTTTCCGGCAAATCCGCCCGGCAGCGTCTCGCTTCGGGTGGCGACGGCCAGGACAGAGGAGCGCGGTGCGGAGGGCAGCCCGCCCGCAGCCCGCCCCGGCCCCGGAACGGATCCCCGCTGCCGACGGAGAGAACGATGCGCACGAGCCTGCGCCTGAGCCCGACGCTGCCTGCGCGCGACATGCGCGAACCCGCCGGTGCAGGCGTCTCGGCCGTGCGGTCGGTCGCGCCCGAGCGCGTTCCGGCCGTGCGGCGAGCCGGCGTCCCCGCGACGCGCGCCGACGATGCCGTCGCGCCCCCGCGGCCCGAGGCGCCGGCCGCCGCCGCCGCGCCGCGCAGCCGGTTCGACCGCGCGGCGCTCGGCCTCGGCGTGCTGGCCGGCCTCTGGGCCGTGCTGACCGGCGGCGCCGTCGAGAGCTGGGTGATCGGCGCGCCGGCCGTGCTGGTCGCCGGCGCGCTGATCTTCGTCTTCGCCCCGGCGCCGCGCTGGCGCATCGCGCCGCTCGGAGCACTGCGCTTCGTGCTGTGGTTCGCCGCGCAGTCGGTGCGCGGGGCGGTCGACGTGGCGCGCCGTGCCCTGTCCTGGCACCTGCCGATCCGGCCCGGCTGCCGGACCTGGCGCACGGCGCTGCCGGCGGGCGCGCCGCGTCTCGTCTTCGCCAATGCGATCACGCTGCTGCCGGGCACGCTGACCGCCGAGATCGACGGCGATAGGCTGGTGCTGCACATGCTCGACACCCGCGCCGACCTCGATGCCGAGGTCGGAGCGCTCGAGGCCCGCATCGCGGCGCTCTTCGCGCTGCCGGCGCCCGAAGCGCCGGGACGGGAGGGCGGGGCATGACCTTCGCGCTCTCGGTGATCATGATCGTGCTGCTCCTGTCCATTCTCGGCGGCCTCGTGCGCGTGGTTCTCGGACCCGAGCCGGCCGAGCGGATGCTGGCGGCGCAGCTCTTCGGAACCACAGCGGTCGCGCTTCTGCTGATCCTCGCGTCGGTGATGGACATGTCCGCCCTGCTCGACGTCGCGCTGGTCTTCGCCGTGCTGGCCGCGGTCACGCTCGTCTGCTTCGTCGTGCTCGCAACCAAGGAACGCCGCTGATGGCCCTGGAAATCATCGCCACTGCCCTGATCGCGCTCGGCGCCGGCTTCTTCCTGGCCGGCACCATCGGGCTCCTGCGCTTTCCCGACACGCTCTGCCGGCTGCATGCGCTGACCAAGGCCGACGGGCTCGGCCTCGGCCTGACCTGCCTCGGTGCGGCGCTGCTGGCCGAGTCGACCGGTCAGGTTGCCCGGATCATGCTGATCTGGTTCTTCGTCGCCGTGTCGAGCGCGGTCTGCGGCCATCTGATCGCCCGTCACGTCCGGCGCGGCGCCACCTCCGCGACGGAGGCGCGCTGACATGGCCGAGCCGCTCCTGATCTTCGATGCGCTGCTCGGCCTCGCCATCGTGGCGCTGGCCGCCGCGACGCTCGCGGTGCGCGACCGGTTCGCGATGATCGTGCTCTTCATCGTCTTCGGACTGATGAGCGCGCTGGCCTGGGTGCGCCTGTCGGCCCCCGACGTCGCGCTCGCCGAGGCGGCCATCGGCACCGGACTGACCGGCGCGCTGCTGCTGACGACGTTGCACCACGTCCGCGACAGCCGGCCCGTGCAGGTCGGGCTGCCCGCGGGTGTGATCTGGGCCAACCTCGGCCTCTGCGCGCTGGTGCTCGCGGGGTTGACCTCCGCCTTCCTCGCCACGCCGCTGCAGGGCCCGGGCCTGACCGCTCCGGTGATGCAGAACATGGCCACGAGCGGCGTCGAGCACCCGGTCACCGCGGTGCTGCTGAACTTCCGCGCCTACGACACGCTGATGGAGGTGGTGGTGCTTCTCGCCGCGGTCGTCACGGTCTGGGCGGTGGAGCGCGGGATCTCCGAGGCTCCGGCGCCGGTTCTGGGCGAAATCTATGCCGGCTTCGCGCGGCTCGCGCTGCCCGCGATCGTCGTCATCGGGGCGTATCTGCTCTGGATCGGCGCGCAGGCGCCCGGCGGCGCCTTCCAGGGCGGCGCGGTGCTGGCCGCGGTCGGGCTGCTGCTGCTGCTGACCCGCGTCTACCGGCCGCTGCCCGCCCACAGGCCGGTGGCGCGCCTCGGCTTCGTCCTCGGCACGGCCACCTTCGCCGCGGTGGCGCTGCTGGTCACCGCCGGCGGACGGATGCCCTTCGAATACCCCACCGACCACGCCAAGGCCCTGATCCTGCTGATCGAGGGCATGGTGACGATCTCGATTGCCGTCACGCTCGCCGCGCTCTTCCACGGCCGCGAACCCGAGGCGATCCGCGTCGCGGAGGATCGCGCATGACCACTGGCCTGATCTTCGGCGTCACCGGCCTCGCCGTCTTCGCCATCGGTCTCTTCGGCGCACTGGTCGTCGTCGAGCCGCTGCGCCGGGTGCTGGCGCTGATGCTCTGCTCGGTGGGCGCGGGCTTCCTGCTGGTCGTCGCCGCCTGGCGGTCCCCGCCCGCCATGGCCGACCCGGTGCCGCATGCGCTGGTGATCACCGGCATCGTCGTGATGATCAGCGCCACCGCCGTCGCCCTCGCGCTGATCCGCCGCCTTCACACGCTGGAAACCCGACCCGATGAGTGAGTTCCTTCCGATCGACGGCCTGATCGTTGCCGTCCTCGCCCCGCTGGCCGGCGCGATCCTCGCCTTCGCCATGCCGCGCCATGCGCCGGCACTCGGGCTCGTCAAGGTCGGGCTGACCGCGCTGGCCGTCGTCGCGCTGACCCTTCAGGTGCTGGCCGAGGGGCCGGTGACGACCCGGCTCGGCAACTGGGGTGCGCCGCTCGGGATCGACCTGCGGGCCGACGGCCTGAGCGTGCTCCTGCTGGCGATGACCGCGGGGGTCGGGCTCTTCGTCAGCCTCGGGGCGCTCGACAGCCTGGCCGCCGCCCGCGCGCACGAGCGGATGCGCCGCTATTTCTGGCCGCTTTGGCTGCTGCTGCTGACCGGGCTGAACGGCGCCTATCTCTCGACCGACGTCTTCAACCTCTACGTGATGCTCGAGGTGATCGCGCTCGCCGCCGTCGGGCTCACGGTGCTGAGCGGCCGCGTCGAGGCCGTGCGGGCGGGGCTCGAGTACATGTTCGCGAGCATGCTCGGGGCCCTGCTCTTCCTGCTCGGCGTCGCCTTCGTCTATCTGGAACTCGGCCGGCTCGACTTTGCGGGTCTGGTCGAGGCCGAGGCCTCGCCCGCGCTGATCGCCGCGCTCGCGCTGATGTTCGCCGGCATGGCGCTGAAGACCGCGCTCTTCCCGCTGCATGCCTGGCTACCGCAGGCGCATGCCAACGCCACCGCACCGGCCAGCGCACTGTTGTCGGGTCTGGTGGTCAAGGTTTCGCTCTACATCGTGCTGCGCCTCGCGCAGGTCATGCTGCCGCCCTCCGAACTGATGGTCGCGCTCATCGGCAGTCTCGGCGCCGGCGCGATCCTCTGGGGGTCGATCCAGGCGCTTCGGGCCGACCGGCTGAAGCTGCTCGTCGCCTGGTCGACGGTCGCGCAGATCGGCCTGATCTTCATGGCCTTCGCGGCCTCCGGCGCCGCGGGCGTCGCAGAGGCGTGGAAGGCCGCCGTGATCCTGATGGTGGCCCATGCGGTGGCGAAGGCGGCGATGTTCCTCGCCGCCGGCCGGATCAAGGTCGAGGTCGGCCACGACCGGATTGCCGATCTGGACCGCAGCCCGATACGTCCGACCCTGGCGCAGTTCACCTTCGCCGCCGCGGCGATCAGCCTGATCGGCCTGCCACCGAGCCTCGGCTTCGCTGGCAAGTGGCTGCTGATGGAGGGGGCGCTTTCGGCCGGCTATTGGCCGTGGGTCGCGGTCGCCATGATCGGCACGCTGTTCAGCGTGGCCTATTTCAGCCGGGTGCTGGTCGGCTTCCTGCGCTTCGACCGGCTGCGCGCGCCGGTGGGCGAGCACCAGGGCTGGGCGCTGGCCGACGCGGCGCCGCTGACCCTGGCGCTCTCGGCGCTCGCCCTGGGCCTGTTCGCCGCCCCGATCCTCGCCCTCATGGACATCGGCCA
This sequence comes from uncultured Rhodobacterales bacterium, assembly GCA_964575795.1. Taxonomy (GTDB): domain Bacteria; phylum Pseudomonadota; class Alphaproteobacteria; order Rhodobacterales; family Rhodobacteraceae; genus Amaricoccus. The sequence goes on along the minus strand of CAZNSP010000057.1, from coordinate 7,863 downwards.
TCCGTTCGGAGCAACGCCATGACCAACGCGCCGCTTCTGCCGCTCTTCATCCTGCTGACCTCGCTCGGCGTGGCGCCGCTGCTGTTCGCGCTGCCCGAGCGCAGCGCCGCGCTGCGCACCGGCGTCAACCTCGGCGCCGCCGGCCTCAAGGTCGCGCTCGTCGCCTGGCTGAGCTGGAAGGTCAGCCAGGGCGTGTTCTACGATCTGCGCTTCACCGTCCTGCCGGGGCTGGAGTTCAAGCTGCAGGCCGACCCGCTCGCGATCCTCTTCATCGCGCTCTCGGCGGTCTTGTGGCTGATCACCACGGTGTATTCGGTGGGCTATCTGGAGAAGGGCCCCCACCGCGCCCGCTTCTTCGGCTTCTTCAGCCTCTGCGTCGCGGCGACCGTGGGCGTCGCCATGGCGGGCAACCTGTTCACCTTCCTGATCTTCTACGAGTTGCTGACGCTCGCGACCTATCCGCTGGTGGTGCATCGCGGCACCGCCGAGGCGCTGCGTGCGGGGCGCATCTACCTCATCTACACCCTGGGCGGCGGGCTCGCCCTGCTGCTGGGCACGCTCGGGCTCTGGGTGCTCGCCGGCAGCACCGACTTCGCCGCAGGCGGCATCATGGCCGAGGCGGCGGCGGTCGCCCCGCTGGCGGCGCAGCTCCTGTTCCTCGTGCTCATCGCGGGGCTCGGCGTGAAGGCGGCGCTCGTGCCGTTCCACGCCTGGCTGCCGATCGCCATGGTGGCACCCGCCCCGGTATCGGCGCTGCTGCACGCCGTCGCCGTGGTGAAGGCGGGTGCCTTCGGCATCATGCGCGTCGTCTACGAGGTCTACGGCATCGATACCGCGCAGGCGCTCGGCCTCACCGCGCCGCTCGCCGCCGTCGCCGCCGCGACCATCCTCTACGGCTCGCTGCGGGCGCTCGCGCAGGACGACATCAAGCGCCGGCTCGCCTGGTCGACCGTCAGCCAGGTCAGCTACATCACGCTGGGTGTGGCGCTCGCCAGCCCCATGGCCGCGATCGGGGCGCTCGCGCACCTGATCCATCAGGGCCTGATGAAGATCACCATGTTCATGGCCGCAGGAAACCTGGCAGAGGGGCTGGGGGTCAAGAAGGTCAGCCAGATGAACGGCGTGGGCCGTGCCATGCCGGGCACGATGGCCGCCTTCACCCTTGCCGCGCTCGGCATGATCGGGCTGCCGCCGCTCGCGGGCTTCGTCAGCAAGTGGTACCTCGCCGCCGGCGGCGTGGAGGCGGGGCAGGGCTGGGTCATCGCGCTCCTGCTCGGCTCGAGCCTGCTCAACGCGGCCTATTTCCTGCCGATGCTGCACCGGGCCTGGTTTGCCGACCCGGCCGCAGAGCCCCGGCACGGCGTCGCGCGCCCGCGCATCGGCTGGATGCTGTCCGCCCCGCCCATGGTCACCGCAGCCCTGGTGCTGATCGCCGGCGGGCTGGCCAATGCGCCGTTCAGTCCGCTGGAGTGGACCCGTCTCATCGTCGCCATCGAATACCAGTAGGAGGTTCAGTGACACCCTTTCCCATCCTGTTCACGATCGTCCTGCCCATGCTTTTCGCAATTCTCCTCGCGCTGCCGATTGCCCGCCCGCTGGTCTGGCGGCTGATCCCGTTGATGCCGCTGCCGGCGCTGGCGCTGGCCCTGCTCGCGCCGGCACCGCTGACGGCAAGCGGGGCCTGGCTGATCCTCGGCGCCGATTTCGGGCTCGACCCGGTGTCGCGGCTGTTCCTCGTCTTCACCGCGCTCCTGTGGGTCGCGGGCGGGGCAGCAGCGCGCGAATGGCTGCGCGGCGATCCGCGAGCCGGCGGCTTCGCCGTATTCTTCCTTCTAGCGATGGCGGGCAATCTGGGACTGATTCTCGCGCAGGACGCGTTCAGCTTCTATGCCTTCTTCGCGCTGATGAGCTTCGCCTCCTACGGGCTCGTCGTGCATGCGCGCACGCCCTCGGCTTTCGGTGCCGGCCGGCTTTACATCGGCTTCGTGATCGCGGGGGAACTCGCGCTCTTCGCCGGGCTTGCGCTGGCCGTGGCCGAGGCTGGATCGCCGCTGCTCGCCGACCTGCGGACGACCCCGCTGCCGGCTGTCGGGGCGGCGCTGCTGATCGCCGGTTTCGCGGTAAAGCTCGGCGTCATGCCGCTGCATTTCTGGCTGCCGCCCGCGCATGGCGCAGCCCCGGTCCCGGCCAGCGCGGTGCTGTCGGGGGCGATGATCAAGGCGGGGCTCTTCGGGATGCTCTCGATCCTGCCGCTCGGCGAGCAGGCGCTGCCGGACCACGGCACGGTGCTGATGGCCGCGGGGCTGGTCACGGTCTTCGCCGGCGTCATCCTCGGCCTCGGCCAGACCAGCCCCAAGGCGGTGCTCGGCTTCTCGAGCGTCAGCCAGATGGGTATCGTGACGCTCGGGCTCGGCGCCGGGATGATCGCGCCTGAGGCCTGGCCCGCCCTCCTGCCGGTACTCGTCTTCTTCGCCGCGCACCATGCGCTGGCCAAGGGCGCGCTCTTTCTCGGCGTCGGGCTCTTCGGCACGCAGACGACGCTCACGGGCCGGGCGCTGGTCCTCGCCGCGCTCGCCGTTCCCGCGCTGGTCCTCGCGGGGCTGCCCGCGACCTCCGGCGCGCTGGGCAAGGAGGCGCTGAAGACCGCCTTCGCCGCCGGCTCGACCGCGTGGCTGCCCTGGCTGACGGTGGCGCTCACCCTCTCGGGGCTGGCCACGACCGTGCTGATGGCACGTTTCGCGGTGACGCTGTGGCGCGCCGCGCCGCCCGCTCCGGCGGCTGCCACGCCCGACGGGCTGGCGCTGGCCGCGCTCGGTCTGCTGGCCGGATCCGCGGCGCTGCCGTTCGCCTGGCCCGCGGTCGCCGGCGCGCTGGCGGCCCCGATCCTCGCGGCCGGGCCCTCCGATCCGCTGCCGCTGGTCCTCGGTGCGGCGCTCGCGCTTGCGGCGCTGATCCGCGCCCATGCGCTGGCCATCGGCCCGCAGGTCTTCCTGCGCCGGCTCGCACATCCGTTCGTGCTGGCCGGGGATCGGGCCGGCGCGCTGGCCGCGCGCAAGAGGCGGGCGCTGGCCCGGCTCGGCCGGCGGGTGCCGGCCGCGCTGGCCGAGCACGGGGCCCGCTGGCGGCTGGGGCAGACCGCGATCGCCGGGCTCATCGCGCTGGTCTTCATCGTCGAGACCGTGGCGCCGCGCTCGGTCGGCGACGCGGCCGGCCGCGTGACCACAGAAATCCAGGCGGACCTCCCGCCGTACGAAGACCTCAACCGCGTTCCCGGTCCGGGCCTGCCCGTGTCCGGCCGCTGAACCACAGGAGAGCGACATGCATCAGGACAGAACGATCACGGCGGCGGCCCCGGTGGTCATCCCTGCAACGCCGACCCCCGGCAGGAAGGGCCCTGCGCAGGCCGGCTTCACCCTGCGCCGATATCGCGTGACCAACTACCGCTCGGTGACCGACAGCGGCTGGCTCGATCTGGACCGGGTCACCGCGCTGATCGGGGTCAACGAATCCGGCAAGACCAACCTTCTCCTGCCGCTGTGGAAGCTGAACCCCGCCGGGGACGGTGCGATCGATCCGACCTCCGACTTCCCCAAGGCGCTGTTCGGCGCGATCCGCGAGGCACCGGGCAACTTCCAGTTCGTCACGGCCGAGTTCGAGACCGGGCCAGAGGCGGCCGTGCTCGCCGAACTGGCGAAGATTCCGCTCGAGGCCGCCGCCGTGGTCAGCGTCGGGCGCTGCTACGACGGACGCTATACCGTCAGCTTTCCGCTGCACCTGCGCCGGACCCGTGCCGAACGCGCAGCCGTCGCCGACCGGGTCCGCGAGTCGCGGCGCACGATCGGCGAGTCGGTTGCCCCGTTGTCGCAGTCCGACCTGCAGGCTGCGGCGCTGGAGGCGCTCGACGCCATGCTGGCCGAGCTCGACGGCGAGGCGCCGCTCTCGGGCAACGACATGATCCGCCTGCGCAACCGCGTGGCGGCCCTGATCCCCGCCGATCCGCCGGCCACGTCGGTCACCGTGGCCCAGCTCCGCGCGCTGCAGCGGGAAATCGGCGAACGCATGGCCGAGATCCTCGCCCCCGATCCCGGACAGATCGAGGCGGTGCAGACCGCGGTGATCGACCGTCTGCCGCGCTTCGTCTACTACTCGAACTACGGCAATCTCGACTCCGAGATCTACCTGCCCCACGTGGTCGAGAACATGACCCGCGGCGATCTCGGCACCAAGGAGGCGGCCAAGGCCCGCACCCTGCGCGTGCTCTTCGGCTTCGTCGGGTTGCAGGCCGACGAGATCCTGCAGCTCGGCCGCGACTTCCGCGACATCCGCGAGGCTGCCGAGGCCCGCCTGATCGCCGAGGAGGGAAAGGTCGGCCTGATGCGCAGCCTCCTGAGCCGCGCGCGCGGCGAGGACCTGCAGCCCGACGCCGAGATGCTGGCCGAGATCGCCCTGGCCAAGCGGACCCGCTCGATCCTGCTGCAATCGGCCGGCACCAAGCTGACCGAGCGCTTCGCAGACTGGTGGAAGCAGGGCGACTACCGTTTCCGGTTCGAGGCGGACGGCAACCACTTCCGCATATGGGTCGCCGATGCCCGCCGCCCACTGGAGGTCGAGCTCGAAAACCGCTCGACCGGGCTGCAGTGGTTCCTGAGCTTCTTCCTCGTCTTCCTGCACGAGAGCGGCGGCGCGCATCGCAACGCCGTGCTGCTGCTCGACGAGCCCGGTCACTCGCTGCACCCGCTGGCGCAGCGCGACCTCTCGGCCTTCTTCGACGGGCTCGCGGCGACCAACCAGATCCTCTATACCACCCACTCGCCCTTTCTCGTCGACGCGGACCGGCTCGAGCGCGCGCGCAAGATCTTCATCGAGCGGGACGGCTCGACCCGGGTCAGCGGCGACCTGAGGGCCGCGGAAGGATCCGACAGCCAGCGCGGGGCGGGCTTTGCGGTCAACGCCGCGCTCGGGCTGTCGGTGGCCGATGCGATGCTCGGCGGAGCGCGCCCCGTCCTTGTCGGCGGCCGCATCGAGCAGATCTACCTTTCGACCATGAAGACGCTGCTCGTCGCCGCGGGCCGCCTGCGCCCCCGGCGGGAGATCGTCTTCGCTCCGGCCGCCGGTCCGCGCGTCATGCAGGTCATGGCGGAGATGCTCGCCGGCGAGGAGACAGGCGTGCCGCCGGTGATCCTGGACGGCTCGCCCGCCGGCCGCGAGCAGGCCGCGATACTCGCCGAAGCCGCCCACGCCGGAGAGGTGATCCGCCTCGACGCGCTCACCGGCATCGAGGGCGCGGGGGTCGAGGACCTCTGCGGCATCGAGCTGATCGCCCCGCTCGTGGACCGTGTGGAACGCCGGCCCGAGCGGCTGTTCGCCGACCGCGCGCGCTCGGGCGCACCCCTGCTGACCGAGGTGGAGGACTGGGCCGCTGCGGAAGGTGTCGCACTCGATCCCGCCTTCAGGATGCAGCTCGCCCTGCGCGCGCGGGCCCGCCTGCTCGACGTCGGCCCCGCCGCGGTTCCGGCGGAGCGGTTCGAAACCTGGACGCGGCTGTTTGCGCGGATCGAAGGGGGCGCCGGAGGCTGAGCCTCCGGCGACGATTTCACGCGGCCTCGCCGCCGGGCGCAGCGGCGGGGGTGGACCCAGGATGGGAGGAACCCATGTTATCCAATACGATAGTTCGGACTCTCTCGGGTGATCAGCACGTCGTGCACGTGGCTCTCATCTGCGGGTATCGCCCTGTTTTAGCTCGGAAACATACACGAGACGAATCTGCTGCGAATCTGCCTCACCGAGACGCAGGTCCGTTTTGCAGTGCTTCTGGATCTCCGGCCACCATTCACGATTGAGCACCTCGGCAATCTCGTAGAGCGGCGCGAGTTTCTCTCGACGATAGATCTCTGATGTCGGCGAACGAGGGTCGAGCAGCTTGCGCTTCTCCTTCTCGTCGAAGAGCTCCAGATGCCCGAGCATCATCGATCGTGCCAAGCCGCTGACACGGCCATGGAGGAAGTCGCCGAGCGTATGCCTGATCGAGTACCAGGTCACCTTTTCTGCGTTGTCGAGGCCGGCCCGGCACCTGATCCGACGCATGGTCTGGGAGCGCGTCCTCTTCGTAACGGCCTCACTGCGGTAAAGGATCACATGCGGGTCGGCGACATGGCGCGCCAGCCGTTCCCGCAATGCCCACCACATCGGCCCCGAAATCGGAGCGAGGGGCCGGCCCTTGCTGGTTTGCGTGGCACCCGGCGGAAGAAGATCGATGATGCCGGCACGGAGGAAGACCTGGTCGACGGTGAGGTCGGTGATGGCTCCGATCCGCGAAGCGCAACCGCACTCGATCAGGAGTTCGTCGAGATTGTTCCCGGCCGCATCGATCATCCGGCCGATTTCTGACAGGTCGAGGTAACGCCCTTTCGGAGCACGGTCCTTCGGAGCTTGGAACCCCGTCACGCGGATGATGTCGATCTCGGAAACATCGGTCACCAGCTTTTTCTTGATCGCACGATTGACTGCGCGGCGTGGGGTATTGACGATCTCGTCAATGGTGTTCGGGTGCAGTTTGCCCTTCGAGGTCTTGACGCCCTCCTTCCACGGACGCCCGTGCTTGAGGAGTTCATCCCTCATCTTTTTCAGCTCATCTTCGATCACCGAGCAGCGACACGATCCGAGCCGGTCGCGGTAGTAGTTCGCCCACCGGCTCCTGAGAAGTACCTGCCGCGCAATGGTTGTCTCTTCGGCACGGAATGACTCCCATGCCGGCCAAATTTCACCAAACGTCGGATCCTTGCGGTCGTGAACGTACGCGACAGGTGAAATCACTTCCGCGACGACGCGCAAGGCTTCTTCACGGGCTGAGACAAGATCGCGAGCCTCAAGTGCGCGGGGCAGCTGCCTTTTAAGCTCTGGGTCCCACCAGCGGACGACGTATTTCGGCGGGTCGTAGCGGTCGTCTCTGTAAATCTTGAATCGATCCCAACCTGCGACGCTTTCAACGACGCGCATTCGTCCACCCCAGGGTTAGCTTTTACTTGCCGTCCATGGAGATACTGGATCACTGTTGACCGGAGGTAAAGAACCTTGCCACCGAACTCCGACCAAGGGAGCTTATCTGAGACTGGAATGGACTTGTCGAGGCGACGATGCCGGAGCCAGCTCTCGGATCTGAATATCATCTCAGCTGCTTGCGCCTCACTCATCACCTCGTCCATCACGTCACCCCGAACTTGATCGGGGAAGACGTGCGTTTGCGGCGGGCTGGACGGAAACGGTCGGGCGGAGGTTCGCCTTGGATCGTGGTGATCTGATCCCCGGAACCTGGACCGTTTGAAGCTGGAGTTTTCCGCTGCGGCGGTGTTCACCCTGTCATTGGTCCGGGCATCATGCGACCTTCCGGGCTGATTTCAGTTGCGCCGCAAAGGCGCTCGGCGTCGAGTTTCCGAGCGCCGAATGCGGCCGGTCTTCGCTGTAATCGATCATCCACTCGGTGATCCGTTGGCGGGCATCAGCCATGGACAGGAACCATGAGGCGTTCCGGCATTCCTCGCGGAGCTGGCTGTTGAACGACTCGATGAAGCATTGTCCGTGGGCTTTCCCGGCCGGGAGAAGTCCAGCTCCACCTTGTTCAGGCAAGCCCATTGGTCGAGCAGTCGACCAGCGAACTCAGGGCCGTGGTCGCTGACGATCAGGCCGGGCTTCCCGCGCCGGGCGATGAGCGCCATCAGTTCCCGCGCGACGCCTCGAGCCACGCCGGATGGCCGAGAAGGCACTGACCGCGGTGATCCAAGAGGCCTATGTCCAGGGCATCTCCACCCGCTCGGTCGACGATCTGGTCAGGACGATGGGGATGTCGGGCATCTCCAGGAGCCAGGT
>CAZNSP010000056.1:0-13515 GCA_964575795.1 uncultured Rhodobacterales bacterium | reverse complement strand
GTTCACCCGGAGATTACGCCGCCATCGAATTTCCACCAGTTCCGAGACACGACCATGCGGGCGATTTCAACGGTGTGGTCGATCATGGGCGAAACCTCACAATCCCAACGAGCGCGGCGCGAATCTTGTCGCGGAAGTCGTGGGCGCGCAGGTCTTCTGTCGGCTGCGAGCCCCACGAGGAAATCTCGAACGGGCCGGCGATAGCGTGGTTGCCTGCAGCATCGCCCTGGAGGAGAACGACGGCCCACCCGCTGGACTCGAACACGGTGCCGGCGGTCTCGCTGCGGATATTTGTCCCTGCCGGCAGTCGGTCCATGAGAGCGAGAGTCTGGTGAGCCGTCAGCATCCGCGGGCCTCCCTGGCGTAGTGTGAGAGCGGGCCGACTGCCCGGAAGTCGGCGTCGCGCTGGACCAGTCCGCCGAGCGCTTCGATCTCCCAAAGATCGAAGGTGACGAGGTGCCCGGTGCTGCCCCAATACGACAGGCCTTAGAGCTTGCGCCGGTCGTGAATCTCCGACGCGAGCCATGCGCAGCCGAGCGTAGGCGCGATCAGGCGGACGACCGGCCAGTGATCAGGCAGCGGATCCCGGCGTTCGAGAGCGCCGGCGGATTGCCTGCCGTTGAGGGTGAACTGGAGGATCTCGGCGGGTGTCAGCAGCCTCATCGCGGCACCGCCTGTGGATCGGCACCACAAAATGACCCCTTTCGGCTCCCAACCATGAGCCCCTATGGCGGTTACGAATTACTTGTTTTGTTGAGGGAAATTGACCTGGAGACGGGGTCATGGTTGGACGCTTATGTGGGGTCAATCGGCACGCCGCTCCACAGTCGGCGTATCGGCGCGGTGCAGAGGAGGTCCGCCTCCACGTATCCACTCGATGCCGATCCATCGACGCCGGAGGCACCCCTGCGTGTCCGCTCCACCGACCACGCCAACCCGGGTCGGGTGTAGCGCGGACAGGACGATGCGCCAGCGCGCTGGCGCTTGGGCGATGCGCGCGATCGACGCCCGGACCTTGCCCCAAGGGACGTAGCCGCCGGTGTCCGCCATCCAGAGGTGGACGTCGTGGCCGAAGGCGGCCTTAAGCGCGAGCTCGCCTTCCTTCTGGATCTCCCGTTCGAGCATGTCGGCTCCTCCTGGAAAGGAGGTCGGGCCTGGCAGGCTGACCCACACCATCACAGGGCCCCTTCCGGAGGGCTCTGGTGATCGGTTGTGGGTAGAGAGTGAGAACGCGTGGGTGCCGGTCGCTGGGGTCCTCGCCTGGACCTATCTCCTGAAGACAGACTGAGGGAGACCCACCATGTTCCGCTTCATCGCCCGGCTCCGAGACGCCGACCGGTGGCTTGACCGTCTACCGAGCCAGGAGCGCTCCCTCGAACGCGACTTCCGGCACGCCCTTCGGCACGGCCGACCCCGCTTCTGGAGCCGACCAGACCCGGGCACCCTGACGCCTGCGCCGGAGACCGTGCCGATCCCTGCTGCCTCTCGCTCGCCCGTCCAGGCCGATGACGCACTCCTCGCCGAAGCCAGGCAGCGCGCCCAGACCGAGGTCGAACGCCACAACGCGACCCTGCGGCGAGGCGTCGAGCGCGCCGCCCGGTTCCCCGGCCTGGTCGCGGCGCACGAGACGCGCACTGCGCGTGTCGTCGAGACGGAGCTGCGACGCGAGCGCCGGTCGAACGCGGACGCGGACTATCGGGCGCGGCTGCACGGTGAGGGCCGCGACCCGCTCGCGAAGCGTTGCGACCTCGGCCTCGGCGGCATCGAGCCGCTGACGCATCGCCCGGAGCTCCGCCTCGGCCTGGTCGGCCCTCTGTCTCTCTTTCTCGATGGCGAGATGGTCCCGCCGCTTCCTGCGCTTGCGGGGTTCGTCGCTGGTGAGCGTGTGCCCGAACCGGGCGCCCACCACCGCCTGGTAGTCCTGGGCGAGCGCCTTCCTCTCCGCCCTCGTCGCCGCCATGATGTCGCGCCCGAGGTGCGGCCGGCCCTCGGCCCGGGCCTCCTCCCGGACGCGCTGCTCGCCTGCGGCGACCCGCCAGAACGAGAGATCGGCAACCCCGGGCCTGTCCTGCCGCTCCCTGATCGGGACGAGGTGATGCAAGTGTGGGTGCCGCTCGTCGAGGTGCAACACGACCGCGCCAAGCTCGCCGAGGTCCCGCCGGCTCGGCGCAGATCCCGAGCTCAAGAACGTCGGCGGCACCGAGCTGCTCTCGTTCCGCCTCCCCGTCAGCGCCGGCGTCGGGGACAAGAAGACCACGACCTGGATCGCCTGGTCCATCTGGGGCAAGCGTGCGGCGACGCTCGCGCCGATGCTCTCGAAGGGCTCTTTCGTCGTCGTCGCCGGCGAGCTCTCGACGCGTGAATGGCAGGACAAGCAGGGAGCGGCGCGGACTGCGATCGAGGTGCGCGTCAGCGAGCTCACCCTCGGCCCGAGGCAGAACGGCGCATCGGCACAGCAGACCTCCGCCGCTGCCGCCGACATGCTCGAGGACCAGATCTCCTTCTGATTCAACTACTTCGTTCGCGAAGGTTGCCGGCGAAGCGAGAACAACGGACCCTTCCGATCGGGGATCGGGAGGGTTTTTCCATGTTCGGGTGGATCGAACGACGCCGTGCCGTCAGGCGCGACGCGGAGGCAATGCTTCAAGAAATGCCAGGGCGCAGCGCATGGCACGCAGCACGGGATCGAGGACGCGACATGTCGCTCGACGAGGACGAGCGGGCGCTCTGGTGGCGTGTGGCCGCGGCGATCGAGGATCGGGTCGGCATCGACCGCGACCCAGGATCCGGGTTCGCGCCGCCGATCTAACCGACCAGTCGTCCGCTCACTCTTTCTGGTTGGCGCCGGCAGCGAGCGGCCCTGCGATCCGGGCCACACCTCCCTGGAAAAGGGAGGCTCACATGTCCGACGAGATCTGGCTACCGGTTCCATCTCACCCCGGTATCATTGCATCGAACCTCGGACGCGTTCACCGCGTCTGCAATGAAGGACTGTCACCCCAGGGCGGGCGGTCGAAGCCGACGCTCGGCAGCATCACGTCCATGAGGGTCAGCGGCGGCAAGCGCTACGCACGCCGCTACGTCCGGTGGCGCGGGTGGCCCGGCAACCTGTATGTCGCGACGCTCGTCTGTCTCGCGTTTCACGGCCCGAAGCCTTTCCCCGGCGCGGTAGTCATGCATCTCAACGACGACAGCATCGACAACCGCCCCGAGAACCTCCGATGGGGATCGCAGCGTGAAAACCTGAACACGCCGACAAGCAAGCCGCGGCTCGATGCTGCCCGCCGAGAGAACAACAAGCGCCGCTGGGCGCAGCGCGAAGCAGCCTAAGCCGGCCCCTCTGTCTGTCTTTCTCCTGGACAGGAAAGACAGACAGAAAGGCCTAAGAACTGAACCCCCAATTCAGCGGCTCGGTGATGCGAGCCGTCCTAAGGATCTCGCGCCTGTGGGGTCTCACCGACCGCGAGCTGCGAGCGATGCTCGGCGGAGCGACACCCCGGACGCTCTGCGCCTGGCGCGAAGCCGCCCTTGGACGGAAGCCGCTGCGACTGCCGGACGAGATCATGCCGATGCTGACGGCTCACCAGACTCTCGCTCTCATGGACCGACTGCCGGCAGGGACAAATATCCGCAGCGAGACCGCCGGCACCGTGTTCGAGTCCAGCGGGTGGGCCGTCGTTCTCCTCCAGGGCGATGCTGCAGGCAACCACGCTATCGCCGGCCCGTTCGAGATTTCCTCGTGGGGCTCGCAGCCGACAGAAGACCTGCGCGCCCACGACTTCCGCGACAAGATTCGCGCCGCGCTCGTTGGGATTGTGAGGTTTCGCCCATGATCGACCACACCGTTGAAATCGCCCGCATCGCCGGCCGCATAGTCGCCGCGGCGCGCGGGCCGTATATCGTCCAGGACACTCTGGTCTGCCCCGAATACGACCACGAGTCCGTGTTCTGGCCCGGCCTCGCCCGCTGGGACATTGCAAGGCAGCGCCTCGCCCTGGTCGAGGTTCTCGAAGGCTCCCCGCCGAATTGCTCGTGCGGACGCAAGGACCTGGAAGAGGCGCCGCTCTTCATCTCCGCACGTCGCGTCGCCCAGGTCGCTCTCGCGGCCACAGCACCAGCGCCGACCTGTCTCAACCCGGTCGGACACTTCTGCGAACGCTGCGGCTCCGACGACCTGGTCCGGGCCGTCTCTGTCAAGCGTGATCCGGTGCTCGATCGCTACGAGATGCATGAGCCGCTCGAAGAGGAGGCTACCTGTCTCGCCTGCGGCTGGCTCGCCAAGCCGCTGGTTGAGCTGCTTTCCGGCGCGGCAAGGTCGGACCAGGCCCGGTCAGCGCGCCGGGCCCGAGAGTATGACGAGCAGGCGAGACAGACGATCGGCAAGCTCGCCGTCTTTCTGGGGGCGCAGCGTTAACGCGCGTAATCCGCTCTCTGCGTAGCACCCCGTGTAGCAGACCCGGTAGCACCTCGACCGCAACGGCTCGCGCTACACGGGAAAACCGCCCGCAAACCCTTGTATTTCTTAACGAAGCGTTATCGGCTATACAGGGGGAGGTGGCGCACCCGACAGGATTCGAACCTGTGACCTCTGCCTTCGGAGGGCAAGACATGGCCGTTTTTCCCGCTACCTGACGTTTGCCAGCCTTTGCGCAAACCGCCGGAATTGTGCAATTATTCGTTGTTCACGTCTGCCCATGCTTGCGCCCGTTTGCGGAAATCTGCTACCTATGTGCTACCTAGCAGGCCGTTAGGTAGCAGATCGCGAGGGCGGAAGGTGGCGAGCAAGCGGCAGCGGATCGGGGTCAGGGCCGTCGAGGGGCTGCAGCCCAATTCGACGCTTTGGGACAGCACGGTTGCGGGCTTCGGCGCGCGGCGGCAAAGCGGCGAGGCCGTGGCCTACATCGTCTTTTTCCGAACTGCCGAGGGGCGGCAGCGCAAGGTGACGATCGGCCGCCACGGCGCGCCCTGGACCCCCGAAACGGCGCGGGACGAAGCTCGCCGCATTCTCGGCGAGGTGGCGAAGGGCGCGGACCCGGCTGCCGCGAAGCGCGAAAGACGCGCGGCGCCGACCGTCAACGATCTGTGCAGCCTCTACATGAAAGAGGCCGAGGCGGGGCGGCTGCTGACCCGGCGCGGCGCGGCCAAGAAACCCGCGACGGTCGAAACCGACCGCTCGCGGATCGACTGCCATATTCGGCCGCTGCTCGGCTCGGCGAAAGTGGCCGCCGTCACTGCGCGCGACGTTGAGAAGGCCATGCACGCGATCGCCGAGGGCAGGACGCACCAGCGCGTCAAGCTCGGGAGGCCGCGCGCCGTCTCGAATGTCAGGGCAGGGAAGGGGGGCGCGACCCGGACGGTCGGGCTTCTGGGCGCGATCTTCGCTTTCGCGGTCAAGCAAGGGCTGCGGCCCGACAACCCGGTGCGGGGCGTAACGCGCTACGCGGACGGCAAGCGCGAGCGGCGGCTGTCGGTTGAGGAATACGCCGCTCTCGGCCAGGCGCTGCGGCGACTGGAGCATGTGACGCCGGCAAGCGAGGGGAGGCCCGCGCGCGGAGAGATCTGGCCGCCCGCCCTCGCTTGCATTCGCTTTCTTGCCCTGACCGGATGGCGGCGGGGCGAGGCGCTGGCGCTGCGCTGGCGCGACGTTGACCTTGCCACCCGGACAGCGCGCCTCGCGGACACAAAGACAGGCGCGAGCACACGGGCGCTTTCCCGGCGCGCCTGCGACGTGATCACGGCGCAGCCGAGGGCCGGCGCGGACGATCTGGTTTTTCCGCCGAGCCGCGGCAAGACCGTAATGACCGGCTTGCCGGGATTCCTCGCAAAGGTGGTGAAGGCGGCCGGGCTTCCCGCCGACGTGACGGCGCACACGCTGCGGCATTCCTTCGCGTCGATGGCCGCGGACGGCGGCGCGAGCGAGTTGACGGTCGCGGCCTTGCTCGGGCATCGCGCGGCAAGCGTGACCGCGCGCTATGTGCATTCCGCCGACGCGGTGCTGTTGGCGGCGGCCGACCGCGTGGCCGATGCTATCGCCGAGGCCATGGGCGAGGCCGCGCCGTCCGCCGTCGTGGTGCAGATCGCGGAGCGGCGGACGTGACGGGCGAATGGACCGGCGCGGACGGCTGGCCTTGCGACTTCGCGGAGACGCCGATCGGCCTCGCCTTGATGGCGGCCATTCGCGGATTGCCAGGCGGCGGCGAGATTGCCGAGGGCGAGGCCGAGGCGCTGGCGCGCCGCATCTTCGCCTCGGCCAGCCTCGGCCGTGACGCTGAACTATTGCCGCGAAACCAGCCGGCCGGGCAGAAGGCGGCCGAGGCTGACCTTAAGCGGCTGCATGATCTGGCCGACGCGCTGGCGCGGCAGATCGAGGCCATGCACCGGCCTGCGATTGACGCACTTGTCGCCGAGGGAATTGACCCCTTCACGTGGGCGTCGCGCGCCCGCGAGCTTCGCGAGGCCGCCCATGCGGCGCGGTCGGAAGTCGAGGGCGAGGCCGCGAGGGGGCGCCCGCCGAAGGTGGAGGCCAAAGAGGCCACCCGCGCCGCGGCCGATGTTTTCGAGCACGTGACCCGGCGGTCCGCGACCGTATCGACCGGCCCGGAAACCGGGGCCGTTAGCGGACCGTGGCCCGCGTTTCTCTCGGCGGTCAACGCGGCGCTCGGCATCAAGGCAAGCGTTGCCAAACAGACCCGGCCAATTAGCGCGGAAAATGCGCGTCGGAAGCGGCATTAAACGCGCTTAGACCCGCCCGAATCTCCGCGGGTAATCTGTCACCTATTGGCCGCAAGTGGCCGCAACTTTAGGTGACACGATGTCGAACCCTCGCCTTTCTCGCCGGGAAGTCGCCGCGGCCCTGACCGCGCAAGGCTTCCCGATCGCGCCCGCCACCCTGGCGACAATGGCCTGCCGCGGCGGCGGGCCGCGCTACGTGATCTTCAACGGTCGCGCCTTCTACGACCTCACCGACGCCCTTGAATGGGCGCGCAGCCGAACGAGCGAACCGCGAACCTCCGCGGCCGAGGGTCGGGCGCAGAACGCCGAGGCCGCAGCATGACCGCGCGACGCGAAGGGCCGTGCGAGGCCGTCACCGCTGCCTCAAGGTTCGTCTCGGCGGCCGAGGCACGCGCCCGCGCCGAACTCCCGGCGGAACGCGCGGCATCTGTCCTGGCACCGCTGGCGGCCGCGCAAGATGCGCTCGCCGATGCGCTCGAACGGCTCGCCAAATGAGCGCCCCACCGAAAGGGAAACGCCCCGGCGGGCAGGCCGGGGCGCTACGCAAGGCGGCTTCTATTGGCTCGGAAGCTGGCGGAGACGATAGCACGAAACCAGTGCAACGCAAACCGCTCTGGGCTGCGCAACGCGCGTGGGCTGCGGCGCATCCCGTCCAGAAATGGGCACATGCGGCAACCCGCTCGGCGATCCGCCGGGGGCTCTTGACGCCGCAGCCGTGCGAGGAATGCGGCGCCGAGCCGGCGGACGCGCACCACGCGGACCACGAGCGGCCGCTTGCGGTGCGGTGGCTCTGCCGTCGCCATCACCGGCGCTTGCACGCGGCGAAGCGGAGGGCGGGGACATGACCCGTGCCAACGTTGCTGCTCCGGGGGCGCGACATGAGTAAGCGCGCTCGCAACGGAAATCCGCGGATCGGCGGTCAGTTTGTGCCGGTTCTTCACCAGATGCTCGATTGCGCGGCCTGGCGGGCTCTCGGCCCCGTCGCAAAGCTGCTCTACATCGCATTGAAGCGGCGCGCCCGTCCCGAAAACAACGGCGATGTCTACCTCTCCCTGCGCACTGCTGCGCAGGAAGTTGGGGCGCATCGGAACACGGTGCAGGCGGCCTTCCGCGACCTTCAGGCCAAGGGCTTCGCCGAGGTGAAGAGCCTTGGTCGGTTAGGCGTCGAGGGCGTGGGAAAGGCGACCACGTGGATCTTGGACGAGCTCGGAACGCCGGGCGATCCTCGCCCCCGAAAACGCTATCTTGCGTGGTCGCCGGGCAATGATTTTCCAGTGACACCCGGTCCCAAGCCCGCGCCAAAAAAACAAAACCCTGTCACATCTATTGTGCAGCCCTGTCACAATGATTGTGCCGTTTCCGCCGAGCCTGTCACAATGGTTGTGCCGCCCTGTCACAATGATTGTGCCGTTTCGGGCATTTCGCCGCCCGACCCTGTCACATCTATTGTGCCACATCTAGAATCTACCATGGAGGGGAGCGGAGCGGTGCGCACCTTCGCTGTCCTGCGGCGAGGCGTCCCGATCCGATTCGGCGTGCGAGTTGATCGGCGACCACACATTGCAGAGCTGGACCGATGAACGGCAGGAGCAACAGGGTGCCGATCCTCGCCGCGGCGATCAGGCGCTTGCATGGCGAGGCCGTGGCCGCTTCCACCACGGCGGCGGAACGGGCGATTGAGGCCGGGCGCGCGCTGGTCGAGGCCAAGGGGCTTGTGGCGCATGGCGGTTGGCTCACGTTCCTCGCCGAGGCGGGCATCCCGAAACGGACCGCGCAGCGATACATGCGGCTCGCCGAGTCCGACCTGAAAAGCGACACGGTGACGCATTTGGGCGGGATCGCCGCGGCGCTGCACTTCCTGCGGGTGCGCGAGCGGATGTGTGACGAGCTGGCGGCCCTGGAAGCCGCAAACCGCGAGGGCCGCGAGCGATCGGCTGACCTGCTCGGCGAACTGCTCTGCGACCTGGCCCGGATGCTCGACGCCGAGCGTCCCGAGGCAGAGCTACCAGTCGGGGAAGAGGAGGCGAAGGCGCTCGCGCTTGAGGCGGAAGCACGAGCGCTCGAAGCCGAGATGGCCGCTCTTCGCGAGGAAGTCGAGTCGACGGAAGACTTGGCGCGGCTGGCGCGGATGAGGGACCGGGGGCGGGCGATTGGGAAGCGCTGCGCCGAGATGCGAGCAGAGGCCGGGGCGAACCATGCGCGGCTCTGCATCGAGCTCGGGCACGATCGGCGGATTAAGGGGGAAGTCCGATGAACGCTCGACCCTGGCTCGTGATCGTCTGGCGCGGCGCCCCCCCGCCCTGGCTGCGGCTGGAACGGGGGGCGCCATGACCGTAGCGGCGAGAATGCGGCTTCATCGCCGGCGATACCGGCAGGGAATCGTCTGCATGCAGATCCCAGTTGACCTACTCGGCGTTGTCGATCTGCTCATCGCAACCGGGCACCTGCAAAGAACCGACGCGGATAACACCGCGGCGATACGGGAGGCTCTGGCAGATTTTGTCTCCGATCATGTGAATGCGCGTTACGCGTAACTTTGCATCAGGCAAAGGTTCCGGTATCGTTCCTGCAACTGAACTGTGCACAAAGGAAACGCCTACGATGGCACCCGCACCGACACGCGCCCAACTCCTGGCGAGCGCCAGACTGCACCGCCCGTCCCTCGCCCTCGCCCGCGTCGGCCTAGCTACTGCGCGCGCCCGACGCGAAGGCCCGGACACCGAGACCATGCTGCGGAAAATGTTCCCCGGCGACCATCGCGCGGAGGCAATCCTTCGCGCGACACAATCGCCGTTGACGACGACCGACGAAGGCGGCGGCGCGGAACTGTTGCAGGAATTGGCCGCAGATTTCATTGGCGGCCTCACGAGCCTTTCCGCTGCGGCGCGGCTGTCGGCCCTCGCGGTGCAGGCAGAGCTCGACCGCGCCGGGGCGGTTCGCATACCCTCTGCATCGGGGGCGACGGCGCACTTTGTCGAAGAAGGCGGCCCGATCCCGGTTACGATGGCCGAGTTTGACGACGCCCGCCTGGAACCGCGCAAGCTCTGCGCGCTGACAGTTGTGACCGAAGAATTGCTTAAACGGTCTAACGCCGCGCAGGCGCTCGACCTGCTCTTGAGAGAGGCCACGGCGCGGGCTATGGACGCCGCGCTTTTCGACAGCACGGCCGGCGACGGCGCCCGACCGGCGGGCCTGCTGCACGGCGTGACGCCGGTTAGCGGCTTCCCCGGCGGCGATCTGGTTTCGGTTATCGAGGACGTGGCCGCCCTCATGGCAGCCGTGACGCCCGTTTCCGGCGCAGCCTCAGCCGTTCTGATCGCGTCGCCTGCCCGCGCGGCGCGGCTCGGCATCAAGGCGCCGGGCCTTGCCGTTCCTGTGCTGGCGAGCGGCGGCGTTCCCGAGGACCGTTTGATCGCGGTTGTTCCGCAGGCCGTCGCAATCGGGACCGGCGGGATTGCCTTCGAAAGTTCAAAATACGCGGCCGTCCACATGTCGGACGCCGCGCTTGCACTGGTTGACTCCGGCACCGCCGACCCGATCCGCAGCATGTATCAGACGGGCGCGGTATCGCTGCGCCTGATCCTAGAAACGGCCTGGGCGAAGCGCCACGCCGCGGCCGTCGCCTACGTCGAGGGCACACAATGGTGAACGACATGATGGACCATCACGACGAAACCCGACGCCTCGCCGCGCTCGACCGGGCCGAGCGAGCGATCGCCAAAGCCGACGCCGCGCTGTCACGACCGCGCCCGGCCGGTGAGCCGTGGCAGCCAGAAACCTCGCGGGGGGTTTCCTCCTTTCGGACCCGCGAGGACGCCCGCCCCCCTGCCGCGCCCGGACCCGCGGCGGGGGGCGGAAGCTGGCGCCGCTATGCTGAGGGATTGGAGGCAGCTATCGGCGCGCTGATCCTCGAAGAACGGGAACAGGCAGCCCTCGCCCGCCGTTGCCTTGAATGGGAAACACGGCGCCTTGCCGAGCGCATTGAGGCGCTGGAACGCGCGCTCGCCACACAGGAGGATAACCAATGAGCACACCCGACCCGGCCCTCGCCGCTGCACTCGCCGAGGCCGACCGCGTGCTTGCTGATCTGGCCGAGGATGCTGCGGGCTGGCTCTACGACGGCGCCCGTCGCCTCGGCATGAGCGATGAACACGCGACCATGTTCGCAGCACGGCAGGGGGCGAGGATGCTGACCGAGATAGACCCGGCAGACCGGCTGAAAGAGGCACTGCGCCACGTCGCACCAGCCGGGACCGCCTGACCCCGGGGGGGCACTTCGAGAACGAAAAGGGGGGCCTTTTTGGAAACCGGCGCCCCCACTCGCATTCTTTGGACGTCTCCCCGGTTCGAATTTCTGGAGGACCACCGATGCCTGCGAAACGACCACAGCCCCCGGCGCATCTGACGGAAGCGTCGGCGACCTGGTGGCGATCTGTCACGGCCGACTTCGACCTGGAGCCGCATCACATTCGACTTCTGACGCTGGCCGCAGAAGCCTACGACCGTTGCCAAGAGGCGCGGGCCGCGATTGGTCGCGACGGTCTCACGATGAAGGCCGGCGACGGCAGCTTGAAGGCGCACCCATGCGTTGCAATCGAAAGAGACAGCCGTCTCGCATTTGCTCGCCTTCTCCGCGAACTCGACCTTGACGCTACCATCCCGAGCGAGCGCCGCCCGCCTGCGCTCCCCTCTAACCGAGGCTGACACATGCCGACCAAACGCCGCCGCTGCAAAACTTCCCGCTGGCGCATCACTCCCGAGGCTGCGCAACGCTGGCAGGAAATCCGCCCGGGCGGGCTGAACGCTGGCCCTCCGGCTGCCGTCATCGAGGATCAGCGCCTAGGAGAACTCGTCGGCTGGCCTGCGCTGATTGCGCTGCCCGAAGGCGATCTGATGGAGCTCCGCGAAGCTTTGGAGGCCAGCCAATGCCGGTGAAGCGAAGACTCGACAAACGCAACGCGCACCGGCTCACGCCCGCGGCCGTGGACGCCTTCCGCGAGGCGATAGCGACCCGGGCGACCTTTGAAGCCTGCCATCGCCGCGAGGCCTGCGCCGCGGAGACCGCCCACGATCGCTGCGCGGACTGTCTTCGCCACATCTTCGCGTTGAGCGCCTTGCAGCGCGTGCTCGGGCTCTTGCCGTGCCAGCCAACGCCGCTCGACACCGAAGCGGACGCGCCTCCCGACTGGTGCGGTCCGCACGATGCCTGGGCGGACTCGTGGGCGCTGGTGCGCGGCCTGCGGGTGGAGCTCGAAGCGATAGATGACTGACCCGGCCGCGGCGGCAAGAACGCGACCACGCTGGGATCCGCCTACCGCTTCGCCAGACGGACCCCCGGCCCGCCGCCGTTCTCGGCTATGAACCGGATGCCCGCGGCCTCCAAGGCGGTGCGGATCGCCTCCGCGGTTGCCTTCCGCCCCCTCAGCGCCCCGTCGCCGGCTTCGAGCCGGGCAACTGTCGGATAGGAGACGCCGGCGGCTTTCGCCAGATCATGCGCGGACCATCCGAGCAAGGCGCGGGCGGCCTTCACCTGCCGGATTGATAGAATTTCTATTGACATTGTCCCTCAGATTGCCGTTGATAGAGTTTCTATCATACACCTTGGAAGGGAGCAATTGCATGAGAGACGAAATCGCGACAATCGAAGCGCCCGACCGCGTGCTCAAGGAAGTCAAGAGCGCGGTCCTGGAGCTCACTGATGACGACGCCGAGCTGGAATCCGCGTGGCGCTTCATGACGATTCTGGGCGCCATCTACCTTGAGCCAATCGGGGAACAGGAAATCGAAGCCATAAGAATGGAAGCACGGCGGCAGGCGCGCAGCCTCCGAGCGCTGTTTCACAAACTGGAGGACATCGCGCAGATGGGGGCACCGCGCCATGAGTGATCCCGCCCTCACCGCTGCGCAGCAGTGGCAGACTGCCTTTCGCGCCTACAATGACGCCTTGCACTGCCGGGCCAAAGAGGCCGAAATCCGGAAGCTGCAACGGGCTGAACATGCGGCATTGAAAGCTGCATGTCGGACGGTGGCCACGAGCGTCGAGGGCCTCGCGGCACAGATGGCTGTCGCACTGGAGATGTTCGGTACGCTGGAAGTCGACGGCGACCCCGACAACCCGGAGGACTACCGTTTCGGGCAATGGTCCGGCGATCTCGACGGGCATCTCGCCCGCAATTTGCTCGCCGGCGCGAGGGCCATCGCCGAGCGAGACTCAAGCCTCACGCGGCCAGAACCCGACAACCAGAACAGAGGGGAACCATCCATTCCCGAAGTAAATGCCGAAGAGACGCTGGCCAGCGTCTTCCATGATGCGGTCATGCTGAAGAGCACGCTGAGCGGGATGCGGCAACTGCACTTCGCATACAGCCATTCCACCATGGCTCGAGGCGAGAATGCCGACCCTGACGTCGAGGACTTCGGAAGCGCGATCGAACGCATTGCCGAAACGTGCGTTCGCATGGCGCAGAAGATCTGCGACGATCTGGAGCGGCTGCGGTAAGCCGAAGGCGTCACCGTGGCGCCCTCCCTGAGAGGGCCGAGCCTTCACACGAGCGGCCGGGCCAGCGCCCGGCCGTTTCCGTTTATCTTCCCCCGCGCGGATGGGGCGGCGAGGGCCGTGCAAGTTTGCCCTAAGCTGTCTCGACCGGGCGGTTTGCGGCTTAGCTGCTACCTATGTGCTACCTAGCCGATATGGCGGCTTTCGGCGCTTCTGCTAAGCCTTTGATTTTGTGGCGCACCCGACAGGATTCGAACCTGTGACCTCTGCCTTCGGAGGGCAGCACT
>CAZNSP010000055.1:0-14206 GCA_964575795.1 uncultured Rhodobacterales bacterium | reverse complement strand
AGGCGGCCGCACCGTCGGTGCCGGCGTGGTCTCCAAGATCATCGAGTAAGCGGCGAGCCCAGCTTTCGCGGTCGGGGTCCGGCTCCGACCGCAATTTGTTTCAAACTGCCAGCCCGAGAGGCGCCAAAATGCAAGGTCAGAATATCCGCATCCGGCTGAAGGCCTTCGACTACCGGGTGCTCGACGCGAGCACGGCCGAGATCGTGAGCACGGCCAAGCGGACCGGTGCGCGGGTGCGCGGGCCGATTCCGCTGCCGAACAAGATCGAGAAGTTCACCGTGCTCCGCGGCCCGCACATAGACAAGAAGAGCCGCGAGCAGTTCGAGATCCGCACTCACAAGCGGCTCCTGGATATCGTCGACCCGACGCCGCAGACCGTGGACGCGCTGATGAAGCTCGACCTCGCCGCTGGCGTGGACGTCGAAATCAAGCTCTGAGAGGACCGGGAAGATGCGTTCCGGAGTTCTAGCAAAGAAGCTGGGCATGACCCGACTGTTCCTCGAGGACGGGCGGCAGGTGCCGGTGACCGTCCTGCAGATGGAAAACGTTCAGGTCGTCGCCCAGCGCACCGCTGACAAGGACGGCTACACCGCCGTCCAGCTCGGTGCGGGCGAGGCCAAGCCGAAGCGGGTCAGCAAGGCCATGCGCGGGCACTTCGCCACGGCCTCGGTCGCGCCGAAGCGCAAGCTGGCCGAGTTCCGGGTGAGCCCGGACAACCTGATCGGCGTCGGCGAGGAGATCACGGCGGACCACTACTTCGCCGGTCAGTACGTCGACATCGCGGGCACCACGATCGGCAAGGGCTTCGCCGGCGTGATGAAGCGGCACAACTTCGGCGGTCTGCGCGCCAGCCA
Source organism: uncultured Rhodobacterales bacterium (assembly GCA_964575795.1). Classification (GTDB taxonomy): domain Bacteria; phylum Pseudomonadota; class Alphaproteobacteria; order Rhodobacterales; family Rhodobacteraceae; genus Amaricoccus. The sequence continues at coordinate 13,352 of CAZNSP010000055.1, read as the reverse complement.
CGGCGTGTCGATCAGCCACCGCAGCCACGGCTCGGTCGGCCAATGCCAGGATCCGGGAAGGATCTTCAAGGGAAAGAAGATGGCCGGCCACATGGGTGCGGTCCGCGTGACCACGCAGAACCTGCAGGTCGTCCGGACCGATGCCGATCGCGGCCTGATCATGGTCAAGGGCGCGGTGCCGGGCTCGAAGGGCGGCTGGGTCACCATCAAGGACGCGGTGAAGAAGCCGGTGCCTGCGAACGTGATCCTGCCCGCGGCGCTGCGCTCGGCGGCGGAAGCGGCGGCGGCCGCGGCGGCGAAGGCCGCCGAGGAAGCGGCGGCGGCCGAGGCGGAGGCTCTGCGCGCGGCGCAGGAAGCCGAGCAGGCGGCCATCGCCGAGGCCGAGGCCGCTGCGGCCGAAGGCAATGCAGCCCCCGAAGAAGGAGGCGAGGAGAAATGAAGGCCGACGTCATCAAGCTGGACACCTCGAGCGCCGGGTCGATCGAACTCGACGACGCGATCTTCGGGCTGGAGCCGCGCGTGGACATCCTGCACCGCATGGTGCGCTGGCAGCTGGCGAAGCGCCAGGCCGGCACGCATTCGGTCAAGGGCCGCTCCGAGGTCAGCTACTCGACCAAGAAGATCTATCGCCAGAAGGGCACAGGCGGCGCACGCCATGGTGACCGCGGCGCGCCGATCTTCCGCAAGGGTGGTACATACAAGGGGCCGACACCACGTAGCCATGCCCACGACCTGACCAAGAAGTTCCGGGCCTTGGGTTTGCGGCACGCGCTGTCGGCCAAGGCCGGCTCGGGCGCGCTGGTGGTTCTGGACGAGGCGGTGCTGCCCGAGGCCAAGACCAGGCTGCTGGCCCAGGCGCTGAAGTCGCTCGGCTGGAAGCGGGCGCTGGTGATCGACGGGCCGGAGGTGAACGAGAACTTCGCGCGTGCGGCGCGGAACATCGAGGGGCTGGACGTGCTGCCGAGCGTCGGTGCGAATGTCTACGACATTCTGCGCCGCGACACGCTCGTGCTGACCAAGGCCGGTGTCGAGGCGCTGGAGGCGCGGCTGAAATGAGCACCAAACCCGAGCACTACGACCTGATCCGGAAGCCCATCATCACCGAGAAGGCGACCATGGCCTCCGAGGCCGGCGCGGTCGTATTCGAGGTCCACATGGACGCGACGAAGCCGCAGATCAAGGAAGCGGTGGAGAAGCTGTTCAATGTCAAGGTGAAGGCGGTGAACACCACCATCACCAAGGGCAAGGTTAAGAAGTTCCGTGGCCGTCCCGGCCGCCGGAACGACGTGAAGAAGGCCTACGTGACGCTGGTGGAAGGCAACACCATCGACGTCACCACCGGGCTCTGAGCAACTAGCAACGGAAGACAGCAAGACATGGCGTTAAAATCGTACAAGCCGACGACGCCGGGCCAGCGCGGGCTGGTTCTGATCGACCGTTCCGAGCTGTGGAAAGGCCGCCCCGTGAAGTCCCTCACCGAGGGTCTGACCGGCAACGGCGGGCGGAACAACACCGGACGGATCACCATGCGCCGCCGCGGCGGCGGGGTGAAGCGGCTCTATCGCATTGTCGATTTCCGGCGGAACAAGCTGGATGTCCCGGCCAAGGTGATCCGGCTGGAATACGACCCGAACCGGACGGCCTTCATCGCGCTGATCGGTTATGCCGATGGTGAGCAGGCCTACATCCTGGCGCCGCAGCGGCTGGCCGCCGGGGATACGGTCGTCGCCTCGTCGAAGGCGGACATTAAGCCGGGCAACGCGATGCCCTTCACCGGCATGCCGATCGGCACGATCGTGCACAACGTCGAGATGAAGCCGGGCAAGGGTGGTCAGATCGCCCGCGCGGCGGGCACCTATGCCCAGTTCGTGGGCCGGGACGGCGGCTACGCGCAGATCCGCCTCTCGTCGGGCGAGCTCCGGCTTGTGCGGCAGGAGTGCATGGCGACGGTCGGCGCGGTGTCGAACCCGGACAACTCGAACCAGAACTTCGGCAAGGCCGGGCGCATGCGCCTGAAAGGTCTGCGTCCGAAGGTTCGCGGCGTCGTCATGAACCCGATCGACCACCCGCATGGCGGCGGCGAGGGCCGTACTTCGGGCGGCCGGCATCCGGTCACCCCCTGGGGCAAGCCGACCAAGGGTGCGCGCACCCGTTCGAACAAGGCGACGGCGAAGTTCATCCTGCGCTCGCGTCACCAGAAGAAGAACAAGCGGTAAGGAGCCCGTCATGTCACGCTCAGTCTGGAAGGGCCCCTTCGTCGACTCCTACGTCCTGAAGAAGGCCGAGAAGTCGCGGGAATCGGGCCGCAACGAAGTCATCAAGATCTGGTCGCGCCGGTCGACCATCCTGCCGCAGTTCGTCGGCCTGACCTTCGGCGTCTACAACGGGAAGAAGCACATCCCCGTCAACGTCACCGAGGACATGATCGGCCAGAAGTTCGGCGAATACAGCCCGACGCGCACCTATTACGGTCACGCGGCCGACAAGAAAGCGAAGCGGAAGTAAGCCATGGGCAAGGAAAAGAACCCCCGCCGCGTCGCGGACAACGAGGCGATGGCCGTCAACCGGATGATCCGGACCAGCCCGCAGAAGCTCAACCTCGTCGCGGCGCTCATTCGCAACAAGCCGGTCGACAAGGCGCTGGCCGACCTGACCTTCTCGAAGAAGCGGGTCAGCGAGGACGTCAAGAAGACGCTCCAGTCGGCGATCGCCAATGCCGAGAACAACCACGGCCTCGACGTCGACGCCCTGATCGTTGCCGAGGCGCACGTCGGCAAGAATCTGGTCCTGAAGCGCGGCCGTCCGCGCGCGCGGGGCCGCTTCGGTCGCATCCTGAAGCCTTTCAGCCAGCTGACGATCAAGGTGCGCCAGGTGAACGCAGAGGAGCAAGCCTAATGGGACAGAAGATCAACCCGATCGGCCTGCGCCTGCAGGTGAACCGGACCTGGGACAGCCGCTGGTTCGCCGACGGCAAGGACTATGGTCAGCTTCTTCACGAAGACCTCGCCATCCGTGACTACGTCAAGAAGCACGCTGGTCAGGCGGGCATCAGCCGTGTCGTGATCGAACGCCCGCACCGCAAGTGCCGGGTCACGATCCATGCGGCCCGTCCAGGTGTGATCATCGGCAAGAAGGGCGCCGATATCGAGACGCTGCGCAAGGCGCTGTCGCAGTTCACCAAGTCGGAGCTGCACCTGAACATCGTCGAGGTCCGCAAGCCGGAGATCGACGCTGCGCTCGTCGCCGAGAACATCGCCCAGCAGCTCGAGCGGCGCGTATCCTTCCGTCGTGCGATGAAGCGCGCGGTGCAGAACGCGATGCGTATGGGTGCGCTCGGCATCCGGGTGAACGTCGCGGGCCGTCTGGGCGGCGCGGAAATCGCCCGGACCGAGTGGTATCGCGAGGGCCGGGTGCCGCTTCACACGCTGCGCGCGGACATCGATTACGCCCTGGCCGAGGCCTCGACCGCCTACGGGATCATCGGGATCAAGGTCTGGATCTTCAAGGGCGAAATCCTCGAGCACGACCCGCAGGCGCGGGACCGCCGTCAGTCCGAATTGCAGGAAGGTGGGGGCATGCGGCCGCAGCGCGCGCGCTGAGGCCCCTGACCCTCCGGGAGAAGAGCAATGCTACAACCGAAGCGAACGAAGTTCCGCAAGCAGCACAAGGGCCGGATCCATGGCGAAGCCAAGGGCGGTTCGGAGCTCAACTTCGGCAATTTTGGTCTGAAGGCGACCGAGCCCGAGCGCATCACCGCACGCCAGATCGAGGCGGCGCGGCGCGCTCTGACGCGGCACATGAAGCGCCAGGGAAGGGTCTGGATCCGCGTGTTCCCCGACGTCCCGGTGTCGAAGAAGCCGACCGAGGTCCGCATGGGCAAGGGCAAGGGTGGCGTCGAGTTCTGGGCCGCGAAGGTGAAGCCCGGCCGCATCATGTTCGAGATTGACGGCGTCGGCGAAGATGTGGCAAAGGAGGCGCTCCGATTGGCGGCCATGAAGCTGCCGATCAAGTGTCGTTTCGTCACGCGCGAAGACTGGTAAGGGACGGACCCAGGGTCGACCCCAGGGGCCGTGCATTAGTTGGAACAGCGTCGGAGCCTGCTCCGATAGCTTCTGATGAAGGGAATGGGCCATGAAACCGGCCGATCTTCGGGCAAAGACGCCCGACCAGCTGCGCGAACAGCTCGTCCAGCTGAAGAAGGAGGCCTTCAATCTCCGCTTCCAGAAGGCGACCGGCCAGCTGGAAGGCACGGCGCGCATGAGCGCGGTGCGCCGGGACGCGGCCCGGGTGAAGACCATCCTGAACGAGAAGGCCGCCGCTGCGGCCGGGGAATCCTGAGATGCCGAAGCGAATCCTGACGGGTACCGTCACCAGTGACAAGAACGAGCAGACCGTGACCGTTCTGGTGGAGCGGCGCTTCACCCATCCGGTGATGAAGAAGACCGTGCGCAAGTCCAAGAAGTATCGCGCGCACGATCCGGAGAATCAGTTCAAGGTCGGCGACGTCGTCCGCATCCGCGAATGCGCGCCGATCTCGAAGACCAAGCGCTGGGAAGTGCTGGTGGAAGGCGCCGAGGCGTAATCCACCCAGCATCGTCGAAACCGCAGGGCGCGTCCCTGCAGGTCGGGAGTAATACCAATGATCCAGATGCAGACGAATCTGGATGTCGCTGACAATTCCGGCGCCCGCCGGGTTCAGTGCATCAAGGTCCTCGGCGGCTCGAAGCGGAAATACGCCTCCGTCGGCGACATCATCGTGGTGTCGGTGAAGGAAGCCATTCCGCGCGGCCGCGTTAAGAAGGGCGACGTGCGCAAGGCCGTCGTCGTGCGCACCGCCAAGGAGGTCCGCCGCGAGGACGGGACCGCCATCCGCTTCGACCGCAACGCCGCGGTGATCCTCAACAACCAGAACGAGCCGATCGGCACCCGCATCTTCGGGCCGGTCGTCCGCGAGCTGCGCGCGAAGAACTTCATGAAGATCATCTCGCTCGCGCCGGAGGTGCTGTGATGGCCGCGAAACTGCGCAAGGGCGACCGCGTGATCGTGCTCGCCGGCAAGGACAAGGGAAAGAAGGGCGATATCACGCGCGTCATTCCCAAGGAGAACAAGGCGGTCGTCGCCGGCGTGAACATCGCGATCCGCCATCAGCGCCAGAGCCAGTCGAGCCAGGGCGGCCGCATCGCGCAGGAAATGCCGATCGACCTGTCGAACCTCGCCCTCGTCGATCCCAAGACCGGAGAAGCCACCCGCGTGGGCTTCCGCATGGAGGGTGACAAGAAGGTGCGCTACGCCAAGAAATCGGGGGAAGCGATCAATGGCTGACTATACGCCCCGGCTGCGTCAGCACTATGCCGGCAAGGTCCGCGCCGCGCTCAAGGAAGAGTTCGGCTACAAGAACGACATGCAGATCCCGCGCCTCGACAAGATCGTCCTGAACATGGGCGTCGGCGAGGCGGTGTCGGATTCGAAGAAGATCCGTGCGGCCGAGGCCGACCTGACCCAGATCGCCGGCCAGAAGCCGGTGGTCACCAAGGCGAAGACCTCGATCGCCGGCTTCAAGGTCCGCGAGGACATGCCGATCGGCGTGAAGGTGACCCTGCGGCGGGACCGCATGTACGAGTTCCTCGACCGGCTGATCACCATCGCGATGCCGCGCATCCGCGACTTCCGCGGGGTGAACCCCAAGAGCTTCGACGGCCGCGGGAACTATGCGCTCGGCCTGAAGGAGCACATCGTTTTCCCCGAGATCAACTTCGACAAGATCGAACAGGTCTGGGGCATGGACATCGTGATCTGCACCACCGCGCCGACCGACGCGGAAGCCAAGGCACTGTTGAAGCATTTCAACATGCCTTTCACGGCGTGACGCGGGAGAGAGAGCAATGGCTAAAGTAAGCATGGTCAACCGCGAGAAGAAGCGTCAGGCGCTGGTACGGAAGTACGCCGCCAAGCGCGCCGCGTTGAAGGAAGTCGCCAAGAACAACGACCTCCCGATGGAGGAGCGGTTCAAGGCACGGCTGAAGCTCGCGAAGCTTCCGCGCAACTCCTCGCCCACGCGCCTGCACAACCGCTGCGAAGTCACCGGTCGTCCGCGGGCGTATTACCGCAAGCTGCGGATGTCGCGCATCGCGCTGAGGGACCTCGCCTCCAAGGGCCAGATCCCCGGCATGGTGAAGTCGAGCTGGTAAGGGGGAAACGGATATGTCGATGAATGATCCCCTGGGCGATATGCTCACCCGCATCCGCAACGCCTCGATGCGCGGCAAGTCCACGGTCCGGACTCCGGCCTCGAAGATCCGCAAGTGGGTCCTCGATGTCCTGAAGGCCGAAGGCTACATCCGCGGCTACGAGGAAGTGACGTCCGAGCGCGGCCTGCCCGAGCTGGACATCTCGCTCAAGTATTTCGACGGTCAGCCGGTCATCCGCGAACTGCGCCGGGTCTCGACCCCCGGCCGGCGCGTCTACACCGGCGTGAAGGAACTGCCGCAGGTCCGCCAGGGCCTCGGCATCGCGATCGTCTCGACGCCGAAGGGCGTCATGTCCGATGCACAGGCCCGCACCGTGAACGTCGGTGGCGAAGTCCTGTGCACCGTGTTCTGAGGAGAGCACCATGTCTCGAATTGGAAAGAAGCCGATCGAACTGCCCAAGGGCGTGACCGCCACGGTCAGCGGGCAGACCGTCGAGGTGAAGGGCCCGAAGGGCACCCGCAGCTTCACGGCGACCGACGACGTCACGGTCGCCTTCGAGGACAACACCCTGACGGTGAAGCCGCGCGGCACGTCCAAGCGGGCGCGCCAGCAGTGGGGCATGTCGCGGACCCAGGTCGCGAACCTGGTGACGGGCGTGACCGAGGGCTTCAAGCGCGAGATGGAGATCACCGGCGTCGGCTATCGTGCGGCGGTTCAGGGCAAGGTCCTGAAGCTGTCGCTCGGCTACAGCCACGACGTGGATTTCGAGATCCCCGCGGGCGTCACCATCCAGACGCCCAAGCCCACGGAAATCGTGGTCGAGGGCATCGACCAGCAGGTCGTGGGCCAGGTCGCGGCGAACATCCGCGAATGGCGCAAGCCGGAGCCCTACAAGGGCAAGGGCATCCGGTACAAGAACGAGTTCATCTTCCGCAAGGAAGGGAAGAAGAAGTAAGGAGCGGATGGTCATGGCGAACAGCAAGAGAGAACTGTTCCTGAAGCGCCGTCTGCGCGTCCGGAACAAGCTGCGCAAGATGGCGGGCGATCGCCCGCGTCTGAGCGTTCATCGGTCGAACAAGAACATCTCGGTCCAGCTGATCGACGACGCACAGGGGCGGACCATCGCCTCGGCGTCGTCGCTCGAGCCGGCACTCGGGATCGTCGGCAAGAACAACAAGGAAGCGGCTGCCAAGGTCGGCGCCGAGATCGCCGCGCGCGCCAAGGCCGCGGGCATCGAGGACGTGTTCTTCGATCGCGGCGGCTTCCTGTTCCACGGCAAGGTCAAGGCGCTCGCCGACGCGGCGCGCGAGGCCGGTCTGAAGTTCTGAGGGAGAGACGGGAATGGCAAGGGAAGAACGAGGCCGGGATCGTCGCGACCGCGAGGAGACCCCGGAATTCGCCGACCGGCTGGTTGCGATCAACCGCGTTTCGAAGACGGTGAAGGGCGGCAAGCGCTTCGGCTTCGCGGCGCTCGTGGTCGTTGGAGACCAGAAGGGGCGCGTGGGCTACGGCAAGGGCAAGGCCCGCGAGGTGCCCGAGGCGATCCGCAAGGCGACCGAGCAGGCGAAGCGGCAGATGATCCGCGTGCCCCTGCGCGAGGGACGCACGCTTCACCACGACATGGAAGGCCAGCACGGCGCCGGCCGCGTGGTGATGCGGGCGGCACCGGCGGGCACCGGGATCATCGCCGGTGGCCCGATGCGCGCCGTCTTCGAGATGCTGGGCCTGCACGACGTCGTGTCGAAATCGCTGGGCAGCCAGAACCCCTACAACATGATCCGGGCCACGATCGACGGGCTGAAGAGCCAAACTTCGCCCCGCATGGTGGCGCAGCGGCGTGGCAAGAAGGTGGCCGACATCCTGCCGAAGGCCGAGGCTCCGGCAGAAGCGGCCGAGGCCTGAGGAGGCAAGCATGGCAAAGACCATCGTCGTCAAGCAGATCGGCTCGCCGATCCGCCGGCCCGCCATCCAGCGCCGGCAGCTGATCGGGCTCGGGCTCAACAAGATGAACAGGACGCGCGAGCTGCCCGACACGCCCTCGATCCGGGGGATGGTGGCGAAGCTGCCGCATCTGGTCGAAATCGTCGAGGAGCGCGGCTGACGCGCTCCCGGGTCCGGCGGATCTTTCCGCCGGGCTCTCTTTCACATCGCCGTGGTCGGGGGCACGTGACGCTCCGCCCCCGTATCCGGCCCAAGGAGACAGCGTCATGAAACTCAACGAACTGCACGACAATCCCGGTGCGACCAAGGCCCGCAAGCGCGTCGCCCGCGGTCCAGGCTCCGGCAAGGGCAAGACCGGCGGGCGCGGCATCAAGGGCCAGACCTCCCGCTCGGGCGTCGCGATCAACGGATACGAGGGTGGCCAGATGCCGCTCCACCGGCGGATGCCGAAGCGCGGCTTCAACCAGCCCGATCCGAAGTCCTTCGCCGTCGTCAACCTCGGCCTGCTGCAGAAGTTCGTCGATGCCGGCAAGATCGACGTGAAGGCCCCGGTCACCGAGGATGCGCTGGTCTCGAGCGGCCTCGTCCGCCGCAAACGGGATGGGGTCCGGCTGCTCGCCAAGGGCGCGCTGACCGCCAAGCTCGATCTCACCCTGACCGGCGCATCGAAGGCGGCGGTGGAGGCCGTGGAGAAGGCGGGCGGCTCGGTCAGCCTGACGGGCAAGGCCGCCGCGGCGACCGCGGAATGAACCTTGCAGCCGCCCATCCGGCGGCATAAGTCATTAACGGTTTCGCGCCGCTGGACAGCCGGGCATCCGGGTCCGGCGGCGAAATTTTGGGAGGGCCACCAATGGCATCCGCAGCGGAACAGATGGCCGCGAACCTCAGTTGGGGAACCTTCGGCAAGGCCAAGGACCTCCAGAGCCGCATCCTCTTCGCCATCGGTCTGCTGATCGTCTACCGGATCGGGACCTACATCCCGGTTCCCGGCATCGACGCTGCCCGCCTGGCGATGTTCTTCGAGCAGGCGAGTGCCGGGATCGGCGGCATGCTGAACATGTTCACCGGCGGCGCGGTCGGCCGAATGGCGATCTTCGCGCTGGGGATCATGCCCTACATCTCGGCCTCGATCATCGTCCAGCTCCTGACGGCGATGGTGCCTTCGCTCGCGCAGCTGAAGAAGGAGGGCGAGGCGGGCCGCAAGAAGATCAACCAGTACACCCGCTACGGCACGGTCTTCCTCGCGACCTTCCAGGCATACGGGCTCGCGATCGGGCTGGAAGCCGAAGGCATGGCGACCGATCCGGGCTGGTTCTTCCGCATCTCCTGCGTCATCACTCTGGTCGGCGGCACCATGTTCCTGATGTGGCTCGGCGAGCAGATCACCGCGCGCGGCATCGGCAACGGCATCTCGCTCATCATCTTCGTCGGGATCATCGCCGAACTTCCCGCCGCGCTCGCCCAGTTCTTCACGCAGGGCCGCACCGGCGCGCTGAGCCCGGCCGTCATCGTCGGCATCCTGATCATGGCCGTGGCCGTGATCGCCTTCGTTGTCTTCATGGAGCGCGCGCTCCGAAAGATCCACATCCAGTATCCCAAGCGCCAGGTGGGGATGAAGATCTATGGTGGCGAGAGCTCGCATCTGCCGGTCAAGGTGAACCCTGCCGGCGTGATTCCGGCGATCTTCGCGTCTTCCCTCCTTCTGCTGCCCGCGACGATCACGACCTTCTCCGGCGCAACGGACGGCACCGGCATCATGGGCTACATCGCCGCCTACATGGGACGCGGCCAGCCGCTGTACCTGATATCCTTCGGCGCGATGATCGTCTTCTTCACCTATTTCTACACAGCGAACGTGTCGTTCAAATCCGACGACGTCGCCGACAACCTCAAGAAGCAGGGCGGCTTCATCCCCGGTGTCCGGCCCGGTCAGAAGACGATGGAGTATCTCGACTACGTGGTCTCGCGCATCCTCGTCGTGGGATCGGCCTATCTGGCTGCCGTCTGCCTCCTTCCCGAGGTGCTGATCGCCGAGCTTTCGGTCCCGTTCTATTTCGGCGGCACGTCGCTCCTGATCGTAGTCTCGGTGACGATGGATACGATCACCCAGATCCAGTCCCACATGCTGGCGCACCAGTACGAGGGGCTCATCGAGAAATCGCGGCTTCGCGGCAAGGGACGGGGGGGTAAACCGAGACGATGAACATCATACTTCTGGGGCCGCCGGGGGCCGGAAAGGGCACGCAGGCCCGACTGCTCGTCGAAGGCGAAGGCATGGTCCAGCTGTCGACCGGCGACATGCTGCGCGGCGCGAAGACGAGCGGAACGGAGATGGGCAGGAAGGTCGCCGCGGTCATGGCGCGGGGCGATCTGGTGACCGACGACATCGTCATCGGCCTGATCGCGGAGCAGCTGGACGGCGATGCCGGAAAGCATGGCCTCATCTTCGACGGCTTCCCGCGGACGCTCGCGCAGGCCGACGCGCTCGAGGCGCTGCTCGCGCAGAAGGGCAAGTCGCTCGACGCCGTGATCGAGATGCGCGTCGAGGACGAGGAACTGGTCAAGCGGATCGCCGGCCGGTTCTCCTGCGCGAAGTGTGGCGAGGTCTATCACGACGAGACGCGGCCGACGGCGCGGGCGGGCGTATGCGACCGCTGCGGCGGGACCGAGTTCGTGCGCCGGGCCGACGACAACGCGGACTCGGTCCGTGTCCGGCTGATGGCCTACTATCGGAACACGGCGCCGCTGATCGGCTACTATCACGCCAAGGGCAAGCTGCGGACCGTGGACGGTCTCGGTGATGTCGAGTCCGTCGAAAAGGCGATCCGAAAGGAACTCGGGCTTTGATTTTCGGGTTTTCCGCTCTTGACGCTGGGGGCGCGGTTCCTATACTCCGCGCTCTCCTGTCAGGGGAGTCGTTCCCATCTACATTTCACCTCGGGGACGCGGGATGCTTGGCCCAGGGACATGGGTGTCGCGAGCCTGCCGCTGGGATCGGTGGGCATTGAGTGTTGAACGAGGGTTCACGGGCGAACCCGGAAACTGAACGGAGCTGAATCGTGGCGCGCATTGCCGGCGTTAACATTCCGACGAACAAGAGGGTGGTGATCGCCCTGACCTACATCACCGGCATCGGCCGGCCGACGGCCAAGCAGGTGTGCGAGTCGCTCGGTATCGAGGACGACCGCAGGGTGAACGACCTGAGCGATGCGGAAGTCCTGCGGATCCGCGAATACATCGACGGGAACCTGACGGTCGAGGGCGACCTTCGCCGCGAGGTTTCCATGAACATCAAGCGGCTGATGGATCTGGGCTGCTATCGCGGCCTGCGCCACCGTCGCGGTCTGCCGGTGCGTGGTCAGCGTACGCATACCAACGCCCGGACGCGCAAAGGCCCCGCGAAGGCCATCGCCGGCAAGAAGAAATAAGGGGTCCTTCCGATGGCACGGGAAAAGGTGCGCGTTAAGCGCAAGGAACGCAAGAACATCTCGACCGGCGTCGCGCATGTGAACGCCAGCTTCAACAACACGAAGATCCTGATCGCCGACGCCCAAGGCAACGCGATCGCGTGGTCTTCCGCCGGCACGATGGGCTTCAAGGGTTCGCGCAAGTCGACGCCCTATGCCGCCCAGATGGCCGCCGAGGATGCGGGTCGCAAGGCACAGGAGCACGGCGTGCGGACCCTGGAGGTCGAAGTGCAGGGCCCTGGGTCGGGTCGCGAAAGCGCCCTACGCGCGCTGTCCGCCGTCGGCTTCCAGATCACGGCGATCCGCGACGTCACGCCAATTGCCCACAACGGCTGCCGGCCGCCCAAACGCCGGCGCGTGTGAACGATCAGCCCTGGTGAAATGCCCGCCGATGCTGGCGGGCCTTTCGCATTTTGGCTGCCTGACCAGATGACGACCCTCGGGCGTTCCCGGCCGGCCGGATCAGGACGGGGACAGGTATGGAGGACCAGATGACGATGATCCACAAGAACTGGCAGGAGCTGATCCGGCCGACGGCGCTCGAAGTGAAATCCGGTGCCGATCCACAGCGCATGGCGACTGCGGTCGCTGAACCGCTGGAGCGGGGTTTCGGCCTGACGCTCGGCAACGCCCTGCGCCGCGTGCTGCTGTCCTCGCTTCAGGGCGCCGCGATCACCTCGGTGCAGATCGACGGCGTGCTGCACGAGTTCTCCTCCGTGCCCGGTGTGCGGGAGGACGTGACCGACATCGTCCTGAACCTCAAGGGCGTGGCAATCAAGATGGAAGTCGAGGGACCGAAGCGGCTGGAAATCCGCGCCACCGGTCCGGGCGTCGTCACCGCCGGTGACATCTCCGAATCGAACGGCATCTCGATCCTGAACCGCGACCACGTCATCTGCCATCTCGACGACGGCGCCTCGGTGCACATGGAACTGACCGTCGAGACCGGGAAGGGCTATGTCCAGGCCGACAAGAACCGTCCCGAAGACGCTCCGATCGGCCTCATCTCGGTCGACGCGCTCTTCTCGCCGATCAAGAAGGTGAGCTACAAGGTCGAGCCGACCCGCGAGGGTCAGGTGCTCGACTACGACAAGCTCACGCTTCAGGTCGAGACGGACGGCTCGATCAAGCCCGAGGATGCGATCGCCTATGCCGCGCGCATCATCCAGGATCAGCTTTCGGTCTTCGTGAACTTCGAGGAGCCGTCGGCGGGCACCCGTGCGGACGAGCACGAGGAGCTGGAGTTCAACCCGCTCCTGCTCAAGAAGGTCGACGAGCTCGAGCTTTCGGTCCGCTCGGCCAACTGCCTGAAGAACGACAACATCGTCTACATCGGCGACCTCATCCAGAAGACCGAGGCCGAGATGCTGCGGACGCCGAACTTCGGCCGCAAGTCGCTGAACGAGATCAAGGAAGTGCTGACCGGCATGGGCCTGCATCTCGGGATGGAAATCGTCGACTGGCCGCCGGACAACATCGAGGAACTGGCCAAGAAGTACGAGGACCAGTTCTGAACCGATCGTCCGGGGGGCCGCCCCTCCGGACACCGGGCAATCCCGCCCCAAGGAGCGCGGTTTCCACGCAGGACCGCCTGACAAAGCACAACGACTGACGGAGAAGACCCATGCGTCACGCCCACGGCTACCGCAAGCTGAACCGCACCCACGAGCATCGCAAGGCGATGTTCGCCAACATGGCGTCGAGCCTGATCGAGCATGAGCAGATCAAGACGACGCTGCCCAAGGCCAAGGAACT
>CAZNSP010000054.1:0-14412 GCA_964575795.1 uncultured Rhodobacterales bacterium | reverse complement strand
TCAACATCCTGCCCAACCTCTACACCCGCCTCGCCCAGATCGGCCTCTTCCGCTTTGAAGGCGTCAGCCAGCGCTCGGTCATCATCGAACAATACGAAGGCGTCCTCAGCCTCCTGCCCTCCGTTCCCCTCGGCGGCCCCGCCACCGTCGGCACCCGCGAGGGCCGCTCCATGCGGTCCTTTGCCCTGCCGTGGATCCCACATGATGACGTGGTCCTCCCCGCCGACATCCAGGGCCGACCCGCGCTGGGCGGCGCCTTCGACGCGGCCGATCCGCTGGTCGAGGTGATGAACCGCAAGCTGCTCCTCATGCGCCGCAAGCACGCGCAGACCCGCGAATACATGGAGATGAATGCCCTGCGCGGGATCGTGAAGGACGGCGCGGGCACCACCCTCTACAACTACTTCACCGAATTCGGCCTCGCGCAGATCTCCGTCGACTTCGTGCTGGGCACGGCTGGAACGAACGTGCAGGGCAAGGTCCGCGAGGTGCTGCGAGCCATCGAAGACAATCTGCTGGGCGAGGCGATGACGTCGGTCCATGCGCTGGTCAGCCGCGAGTTCTTCGACAAGCTGATCGCGCATCCCAAGACCGAGGAAGCCTACAAGTTCTACGCCTCGACCGGCGCCCAGCCCCTGCGCGAAGATGTCCGCCGCAACTTCCCCTTCGGCGGAATCCTGTTCGAGGAATACTCCGGCACCGTCACGCTTTCGACCAAAGCAACCGAACGGCTGGTCCCGGCGAACGAGGGGATCGCCTTCCCTTTGGGTACGATGGACACCTTCACCACCTATGGCGGCCCCGCGAACCTCCTGGAAACCGCCAACACCATCGGCCTGCCTCTCTACGCCCGCCAGCATCTGGACGAGAAGGGCCGCTGGATCGACGTGATGACCGAGGCCTCGATCCTGCCGGTGAACAAGCGGCCGCGGCTTGCGATCCGCCTGCACACCTCGAACTGACGCCGGGCCGCAATCGTCATGTCCGTCTTTGCCGCCGCCATGGACCGCATCTTCAGCCATGCGTCAATGGCGGCCCCGGCCCTCTGGATCTCGGCCACCACCTCAGAGGAACGCCAGATCCGCATCATTCGCCGCGCCCCGGATCGCGTGACCGACTTCGGCGCGGGCCGGTTCGTCAGCGACACCATGGTGGTGGACGTGCGCGTGGTCGACCTGCCCGCCCCGCACCCGGGCGACGTGATCGTCATCGGCGCCGACAGTCATGTCATCCAGGGGGAACCGCTGCGCGACCGGGAACGGCTGATCTGGACGCTCGACCTCCGCCCAGCATGACACGATGAAACTGAAGCTCACCATCGATCCTGACATCGTCGCGATGATGCGGGCGGAAATCGCTGCGGGCGAGAAGGCCGTCACCACCGCCATGCGCGAGGCGGGCGCGGGCCTGAAATCCGCCTGGCGCAGCCAGATCACCGGCGCTGGCCTCGGCACCCGGCTCGGCAACTCGATCCGGCTCGCCACCTATCCCAAGGGCGGCGAGAGCCTGAACGCCGCGGCGCTGGTCTGGTCGAACGCGCCAGTGATCGTCAGCGCGCATGACACGGGGCCGCTGATCCGGTCGCGCAACGGGTTCTGGCTGGCCATCCCCACCCCGGCCGCAGGCAAGTCCACCCGCGGCGGCCGGATCACCCCCGGCGAATGGGAACGTCGCACGGGACTGCGGCTGCGCTTCATCTACCGCCGCCGGGGCCCGAGCCTGCTGGTGGCTGAGGGGCGGTTGAACAGCAAGGGACGCGCCGTGGCATCCCGCGCGAAGACCGGCCGCGGGCTTACCACCGTGCCGATCTTCCTCTTGGTGCCGCAGGTTAAACTGCGGAAGCGACTGGATCTCGCGCGGGATGCGGAAAGGGCCATCGACGGCGTTCCGGGGCGGATCGTGGCGGGGTGGCTATAAACATACCAAGTTCGTGCGCTTCAGTTTCGGCTAGAGCTTGTTGCGTGCGACCTGCCTTAGCGCTTCTCGAACCGGTTGCGTGATCTGCCACGGCGCAAAGCCGAGTTTGTTTCTGAATTCAGAATGAATAATGACATCAATCGCTGCAGCGGCCTCGATGAATGAAGCTGTATGCTGGCGAAGAAGGGCGGGTGTCAGCCGATTTCCCGCTTGCGCATCACCGGTATGGGCAATCTCCCCACGCAATGTGACTACTGCATCGAGTCGACCGCAAAGACCTTGATCTTCGAGGAATGCCTCCAGCGCCGTTGAAATCTTTATGCCCAAGACCTGCCGAAATAGTCCATTGAGGTCTTTGCCGCGCTGCCGCGAGAATTTCGGTGTATTGAAGTCAGGTGTGTACTCAGCGAGTCGATCAACTAAGAGCTGTCTCCATCCACCGTCAGGAAGCAGTGCAACCTTTTCTAGCAGCGGGTCCTGATTACCTTTATATTGGCTTCCCGCATACTGAATGAGGTCTTTGCGCAGCTTTTCGTCCAGATTGGCAAATGTGAGCGAAGGCCTGCCGTTTATGATCTCGGCAGCCTGCCGACAGACTTCCTCGCAGTATATTTCCCAGCTTGATACAAGAAGAACGAGAGCGCCATTTAGAAGACTATACTTTGTATTCGGCCCCGGTCGATTGTTAATATCTTGAAAAACCTGAGCTATTTCTAGAACTTCGAGTCTTTTTCTATTATTGAAGATCGTAAACGCGCGACTTGGCAATCTCGGCTCCCTCGGTTGAAACTTCGACATGCAGCCGAAGGTCGGCCCCGTCGTCAACACCAGATCAGAAAATAGCAGGAATGCCCACCACCCGCGAAATCGTCCTCGCCGCGCTTCACGCGCGGCTGCAACCGCTTGCCGCCCTCACCCTGCGTGACGAGGTGCTGCCCGAGCGGATCCCGGCAACTGGGCTGATCATCCTGCGCGACGGTCAGCCGGGCGAGCCGGAGGTGACGCTGTCGCCCCTGCGCTACCACTACCAGCACCGGGCCGAATTGGAGGTTGTCGTCCAGGCGGGCATCGGCCGGGCCAGTGCCTTCGACGACTTGGTCGCCGCCATCGGCGCGGCGCTGGAGGCCGACCGGACGCTCGGTGGCCTCTGTGACTGGGTCGAACCCGAAGCCCCGGCCCCGGTCGATCTGCCCGTCGAGGGCGCGGCAGCCCTGAAGGCGGCGGTGATCACCGTCGTCCTGCACTACACCACGACCGGGCCGCTGGCCTGACACCCCACATCCAAGGAGACCCCCATGGCACGCGCACACGGCGCGCGGGCGCAGATGGCGCTTGCGTTCGAAACCGTCTACGGCACCCCGCCCGCCAGCGGCTATCGGCTGATGCCCTTTGCCCGCACCACGCTCGGCGCGGAACAGCCCCTGCTGAATTCGGAACTGCTGGGCTACGGCCGCGATCCCCTGGCCCCCATCAAGGACGCGGTCACCGCCGATGGCGAGGTGGTGGTGCCGATCGATGTGGAGGCCTTTGGCTTCTGGTTGAAGGCGGCTTTCGGATCCCCGACCACGACCGGCACCACGCCCAAGACCCACACCTTCCAGTCGGGGAACTGGACCCTGCCCTCCATGGCCATCGAAGTGGCCATGCCCGAGGTGCCGCGGTTTGCGATGTATGCGGGCTGCGTGATGGACCAGCTCAGCTGGCAGATGAGCCGCTCAGGCTTGCTGACGGCCACGGCACGGTTGATCGCGCAGGGCGAGGCAATCGCTGCCACCACGGCTGCGGGCACGCCGACCGCGCTGGGCCTGCAACGCTTCGGCCATTTCAACGGGGTTGTGAAGCGCAACGGCACGGCGCTGGGCAATGTCGTCTCGGCCGAGATCACCTATGCCAACGGCCTCGACCGGATCGAGACCATCCGCAACGACGGCAAGATCGAGGGCGCCGATCCCGGCATGGCCGCACTGACCGGCCGGATCGAGGTGCGCTTCGCGGACTCGGCGCTGGTGACACAAGCCATCGACGGCACGCCTTGCGAGCTCGAGTTCGCCTACAGCCTCGGGGCCAATGCCAGCTTCACCTTCACCGCCCATGCCGTCTACCTGCCCGTCCCGCGGATCGAGATCCCGGGGCCGCAAGGCATCCAGGCGACCTTCGACTGGCAGGCCGCCAAAGCCACCAGCCCCGCCCGCATGTGCACCGCCGTCCTCGTCAACACCGTCACGGGATACTGATCATGATCCGCCTGAACCTGTCCAACCGGCCCGAGTGGCTGGACCTGCTGCCCGGCCTGCGCGTACTCGTGGCCCCCCTGACCACCGCGCTGATGGTCTCCGCCCGCGCTGATCCGGCCATCGACCACCTGTCGGAGGCGTCAAGCCATGAGGACATGGCGCTGGCCATGGCCAAGGCCGTCGCCCGCCGCGCGATACTGGAATGGGAAGGCGTCGGGGACGAGACTGGCAACCTCGTGCCGGTCAGCCCGGCCGGGATCGACGCCCTGCTGGACATCTGGCCGGTCTTCGAGGCGTTCCAGGCGCAATACGTCGCCCGCGGCCTGATGCTGGATCAGGAAAAAAACGCCTCCGCGCCCTCGCCGACTGGTCCTTCGGCGGGGGCGACGGCTACTGCGCGGCCTGCGCAGGCCCCTGCCCCGACTGCCCCGCAAGACTGAACCGGCCGCAGACGGTCGAGGGCTGGCAGGTCTGGGACCTGACCCAGCGCCTCGGCGGTCAGCTGCGCATCGCACCGGGGGCCGTCATCGGATGGGACATGGGCGCGGCCCTCACGCTGGCGCGGGCGCTGGGCGTCAACGCCCTGATCGCCGCGGAGCTGCTGCCCGAAATCGAGGCGGTGATGGTGCGCAAACTCAACGAGCGGATGGAAGGACGCCGCAATGGCTGAGAGGAAGGTCTCCGTCCGCCTCGTGGCGGAGGGCGGGCGGCGCGTGCGCGCGGAACTGGAAGGGGTGGGCGAGGCCGGTGCCCGTGGTTTCGGCCGTCTGTCGCGCGAGATGGAACTGGCGAACACCCGGCTGGCCGCCTTTGCGCGCAGGGCTGGCCTTGCCCTTGGGGCCGCCGCTGCCGCCGCCACGGCCTCGCTCGGCCTGATCGTCCGCTCCACCGCCGAGAGCGCCGCCCAGATCCGGCAGTTTGCGCAGGTCGCCAATGCCACGCCCGAGGCGTTGCAGCGCTGGTCGGCCGTGGCGCGGACGGTCGGCATCGAGCAGGAGAAGCTCGCCGACATCCTGAAGGACGTGAACGACCGGGTCGGGGATTTCCTGCAGACCGGCGGCGGGCCGATGGCGGACTTCTTCGAGAATGCCGCCCCGCGTGTGGGCGTTACCGCAGACCAGTTCGCCCGCCTTTCCGGCCCCGAGGCGCTGCAACTTTACGTCGACACCCTCGAACGCGCCGGTCTCAGCCAGCAGGAAATGACCTTCTATCTCGAGGCCATGGCGTCTGACGCAACGCGACTTCTGCCGCTGCTGCGCAACGGCGGGGCCGAGATGGCTCGGTTGGGCGAGCAGGCCTCAGATTTGGGTGCGGTTCTGGACGGTGATGCGCTGGAAGCCCTGCGCCGTACTCAATTGGCGCTGGGCACAGTGTCGCTGGTCTTCGATGGCCTGCGCAATCGGATCGCCGTGGCTGTCGCCCCGACCATCGAGGCGCTGGCCAATGCCTTCGTTGCTCTGGCCTCGGATGGCGGGATCCTGCGCTCGGCCATCGACACCCTGATCGGCAACCTCGGCCGTCTCGCCTCCTATGCGGCAACGTTCGCCGCCGTCATGGCCGGGCGCTGGGTCGCAGGCATGGCGGCGGCGGCCCTGTCGGTTCGCGGCCTCGCCACGGCGCTCGTGTTCCTCCGCGGCGCCCTGATCCGGACCGGCATCGGCGCGCTCATCGTCGGGGCGGGCGAGCTGGTCTATCATTTCTCGCAGCTGGTCGCCCGGGTCGGCGGGGTGGGCGAGGCCTTCCGGCTGCTCGGCGACCTGGCGCGCGAGGTGTGGTCGCGCATCGGCCTGTCGCTGGACGCAGCCCTCGCGCGGATGGCGGCTGGATGGGAGGGGCTAAAGGCAGCTGGCCTCTCGGCGCTGGAAGGCACCATCGCAGGCGTCGTCAGCTTCGGTGACCGGACAGCCGCGATCTTCCAAGGCGCATATGACGTGGCCGTAGCGATCTGGGGCAGTCTGCCGGGCGCCATCGGCGATTTCGCCTTCCAGGCCGCGAACGGGCTGATCTCGGGCGTCGAGGCGATGCTGAACGGCGTCGTCACCCGCATCAACAGCTTCATCGAGACGCTGAATGCCGCGCTGGCCCTCCTGCCGGAATGGGCCACTGGCGAAGGTGGGGTGCGAATCGGCATCCTCGATCCGGTGGAACTGGGCCGCATCGGCAATCCCTTCGAAGGCGCGGCAACGGCCGCAGGGGCTGCGGCGGCGGATGCCTTCTCGGCCGCGCTGTCGCGGACATATCTCGAGCCGCCCGATCTCGGCCTCGGCGCCATGGCAGACGACGCCCGCGCCCGGGCAGATGGCTATCGCGAAGCGGCAGGGATGCTGGCTGACGCCGCCGGTCGGCCGCTCGCCAGCTGGCAGGCGCTGAAGGATGCGGTGAGCGGCACGGGGGCCGAAGCCGAGACCGCGCTGGCAGATGCGGCTGCTTCAGCTGATGCCCTGAACAACGAACTGGGTGAGACCACCGAAGCTGCCGGAGGTGCCGGGGCCGCCGCGCGGGATGCTGGGGCTGCGGCGGCGGACGGGGCCGACCAGGCCGCCACCGGTTGGGCTGCGGTCACCGCTGCTTTGGCCGACTACGCCGCCAAGGCGCGCGACATCGGTGGCGATATCGGCAGCGCGCTGGTCAGGGCCTTCACCTCGGCCGAGAACGCCATCGGTGACTTCGTGAAGACCGGCAAGCTCGACTTCCGCGATCTGGTCACGTCGATGATCGCCGATCTCGCCAAGCTCGCGGCCCGGCGCTTCATCCTCGGCCCCATCGCGAATGTCCTTTCCGGCGCGCTGGGCGGAGCGGGCGGGATCTTCGCCAACATCCTGCATGCGGGCGGCATGGTCGGCGCCCCCGGTCCCGGCCGGATGGTCCCGGCCATGGCGTTTGTCGGTGCGCCGCGCATGCACAACGGCGGCTGGGCCGGTCTGCGGCCCGACGAGGTGCCCGCGATCCTGCAGCGTGGGGAGCGCGTCCTCTCGCGCAAGGAAGTTGCGGGATACGGCCAGTCGGTTGCCTCCACCGTCAATGTCACGATCAACGCCCGCGACGCAGAGAGCTTCCGCCAGTCCCGCACGCAGGTAGCGAGCGACATCGCACGCGCCGTGTCGCTGGGTCGGAGGGGGATGTGAGTGCGACCCCGCAAGTGGGAACCGGTTGCGGGGGCCAGAGCACGAACCATGGAGAAACTTGATGGCCTTCCACGAGGTCCGGTTTCCGGACAACATCAGCCGCGGGGCGCGCGGCGGCCCCGAACGGCGCACCCAGATCGTCGAGCTGGCCTCAGGCGCCGAGGAGCGCAACGCCAGCTGGGCCAACTCGCGCCGCCGCTATGACGTCGCCTATGGCATCCGCCGCGCCGACGATCTGGCGGCGGTCGTCGCCTTCTTCGAGGCCCGGAACGGCCGTCTCCACGGCTTCCGCTTCAAGGACTGGGCCGATTTCAAGTCCTGCCTGCCATCGCATACACCGGGCCCGACCGATCAACCGATCGGAACCGGCAACGGGGCGGCGACCCTGTTCCAGCTCACCAAGCGCTACACCTCCGGCGCGCAGTCCTGGACGCGGGCCATCGCCAAACCCGTCGCCGGAACCGTGACCATCGCCCTGAACGGCACACCGCAGGCCTCCGGCTGGTCGGTCTCCACGACCACCGGCCTCATCACCTTCACCACGGCCCCCGCCGCAGGCGTGGCCATCACCGCCGGGTTCGAATTCGACGTCCCCGTCCGGTTCGACACCGACGCCCTCGACGTCACCCTCGATCTCGAACGCCTCGGGTCGATCACCTCGATCCCCCTCCTGGAAATCCGCACATGAAGTCTCTGAACCCGGCGCTGCAGGCTCATCTCGACGAAGGCACGACGACGCTGGCCTGGTGCTGGCGGATCACCCGCGCCGATGGCGTGACCTTCGGCTTCACCGATCACGACCGGACTCTGTCGTTCGACGAGACCGCGTTCGAACCGGAAAGTGGTCTGACTGCCTCCGAGGTCCGGTCGGGATCCGATCTGTCGGTGGACGCGCAGGACGCCCAAGGCGTGCTGTCGTCGGACCGGATTACGGAGACCGATATCCTCGACGGCCGCTGGGACAATGCGGCAGTAGAGGTCTGGCGCGTGAACTGGTCGGCCCCGGCGCAGCGCGTGCTGCTGCGTCGCGGGGCCATCGGACAGATCAGGCGCGGGCGGCTGGCCTTCGTGGCCGAAGTGCGGTCACTGGCCCATGTCCTCGGCCAGACGGTCGGGCGGACATTCCAGGCCAGCTGCGACGCTGTGCTGGGCGACGGTCGGTGCGGCGTCAACCTTGAGGCCGCGGCCTTCAAGGGGACTGGCGCAGTGATCGATGTGCTGCGCGACCGGGCCTTTACCGCCAGCGGCCTTGGCGCCTTCGCGACGGGCTGGTTTGCCTTCGGGCTGGTCGAATGGTCGACCGGCGCGAATGTGGGGCGGCGGGTCGAGGTGCTGTCGCATGACCTTGTCGACGGGGTGGCGATCCTGACCCTGCTCGAGGCGCCGGTGCGCCCGATCATGGCGACGGATGCCTTCATCATCCGTGCAGGCTGCGACAAGCGGATCGCGACCTGCGGGACGAAGTTCGCCAATATTGCCAACTTTCGTGGCTTTCCGCACATCCCGGGTCAGGATGCGGTCCTGCGCTACGCCACCAAGGACGGCGGCCACGAGGGGGCGGTACTATGAAGACCGCCGATCCCGCCCGTGTCATCACCGCTGCCCGATCCTGGCTCGGCACGCCCTATCACGACCAGGCCAGCCTGCGCGGGGTCGGCTGCGATTGTCTCGGCCTCGCGCGCGGTGTCTGGCGCGAAGTCGTAGGCCCGGAGCCATTCCCGATCCCGCCCTACAGCCGCGACTGGGGCGAGACCGGCCCCCGCGAGGTTCTGGCTGATGGGGCGCGGGTGATGATGCCGGAAATCGCACCCGCCGACGCCCCGCCCGGTGCGCTGATCCTGTTCCGCATGATGCCCCGCGCCATCGCCAAGCATGTGGGCATCCTGACCGGCCCCGACACCTTCCTGCACGCCTATGAGCGGCTGGGCGTGATCGAGGAAGCGCTGACACCTGCATGGCGGCGCCGCATCGCGTTCGCCTTCCTGTTCCCCGCACGCTAACTCCCCAACCCTTCGAACCCTGAGTTTCCGCAATGGCCACGCTTGTCCTCGGCGCTGTCGGCACCGCCATCGGCGGGGCCTTTGGCGGCGCGATCCTCGGCTTTTCTGGCGCCGCCATCGGCGGTTTCATCGGCTCCACCATCGGATCGGTGGTCGACAGCTGGATCGTGTCCTCGCTGGCGCCTGCCCAGAAGATCGAGGGGCAGCGCCTCGACAGCCTGCGCATCACCTCGGCCACGGAAGGCGCGATCATCCCGCGCCTTTACGGCCGCATGCGCATCGGCGGCAACATCATTTGGGCGACCGATTTCCGCGAGGAGACGAAGACCACGACGCAGGGCGGCGGCAAGGGCGGCGGCGGTGGCCGGGTCCAGACGACCGAGTATCTCTACTATGCCAGCTTTGCGGTCGCCCTGTGCGAAGGCCCGATCACCGGCATCGGCCGCATCTGGGCCGACGGCAAGCCGCTCGATATGACCGGGATCACCTGGCGCTGGTATCGAGGCGACCAGACCCAGACCGCGGACCCGTACATTTCGGCGAAGATGGGCGCGGCCAACACCCCCGCCTACCGCGGCACGGCCTATGTCGTCTTCGAGGAACTGGCGCTTGCCACCTACGGCAACCGCCTGCCGCAGCTGTCCTTCGAGGTCTTCCGGCCGCTCGCGGACCCCGACACGGCCGAGGGGCTGGTCAAGGCCGTGACCATGATCCCCGCTTCGGGCGAGTTCACCTATGCCACGGAGGCTGTCCGCAAGACCGTAGGCGCCACGACCACCGTCTTCGGCCAGACGACCGGCGGCACGACCTCGGCCGAGAACCTGAACGCGCTTCCGGACGAGGCCGACATCGTCGTGGCCCTCGACCGGCTGCAGGCTATGGCCCCGGCCGTCGAAAGCGTCAGCCTGGTCGTTGCCTGGTTCGGCAATGACCTGCGCGCGGGCAACTGCTCGATCAAGCCCGGCGTCGAAGTGGCGGCCAAGGTCACCAGCCCCAAGGTCTGGACCGTCAACGGCGTGGC
Organism: uncultured Rhodobacterales bacterium; assembly: GCA_964575795.1. Lineage (GTDB taxonomy): Bacteria > Pseudomonadota > Alphaproteobacteria > Rhodobacterales > Rhodobacteraceae > Amaricoccus. Next base: position 4,115 of record CAZNSP010000054.1, on the reverse strand, counting down.
GCGGGCGAACGCGCATCTCGTCAGCCGAGATGCCGAGGATCGACCGGTCTATGGCGGCACGCCTGCGGATTTCGCGGTGGTGCAGGCCATCCGCGAGATGAAGGCGCGCGGCCTGCGCGTCACCTTCTACCCCTTCCTGCTGATGGACGTGCCGCCCGGCAACATCTTGCCGAACCCATACAGTGCGAATGCTGCGACGCCCGGCCAGCCAACCTTCCCCTGGCGCGGGCGGATCACCTGTTCCCCGGCGGCAGGCTTTGCGGGGACCGCGGACAAGACCGCCGCCGCTACGACGCAGGTCTCCAGCTTCTTCGGCGCGGCCACCCCGGCTCAGTTCGCAGTGTCGGGCGACAACGTGAACTGGACCGGCCTCTCGGGCGATTGGGGCCTGCGGCGGATGATCCTGCACTACGCCCATCTCTGCGCCGTGGCGGGCGGGGTCGATGCCTTCCTGATCGGCACCGAGATGCGCGGGCTCACGACAATCCGGTCGAGCGCCAGCGCCTATCCGGCCGTGACCGCCTTCAAGGCACTGGCCGCGGATGTGAAGGCGATCCTCGGGCCGGGCACAAAGGTGGGTTACGCTTCCGACTGGTCGGAGTATTTCGGGCACCAGCCCGGCGATGGCACGGGGGACGTGTTCTTCCACCTCGACCCGCTCTGGTCGGATGCCAACATCGATTTCATCGGCATCGACAACTACATGCCGCTCTCGGATTGGCGCGATGGGTTCGACCACGCCGACGCCCTGCAAGGCTGGCCCGCGATCCATGACCGGGGATACCTGCAGGCGAACATCACAGGCGGTGAAGGTTTCGACTGGTTCTATGCCAGCGCCGCCGACCGGTCGGCTCAACTGCGGACGCCCATCACGGATGGAGCTGCGGGCAAACCTTGGGTGTTCCGATACAAGGATCTGCGCGCCTGGTGGTCGAACCCGCATTTCGACCGGCCGGGCGGGGTGGAAAGCGGCACGCCGACCGCATGGGTGCCGCAATCGAAGCCCGTCTGGTTCACGGAACTGGGCTGCCCGGCCATCGACCGGGGCACGAACCAGCCCAACGTCTTCTTCGACCCGAAGTCGTCCGAGAGCTTCACGCCCTGGTTCTCGCGCGGCTGGCGCGATGACGCGATCCAGCGTGCTTACCTCGAGGCCAGCTATCTCTGGTGGGGTCAGGGCGCGAACAACCCGACCTCATCCGTCTACGGCGGCCGGATGGTTCATGTCCCCGAATGCGCCGCCTGGACCTGGGATGCGCGCCCCTATCCCTTCTTTCCCGAACTCACCGGCATCTGGACGGATGGCCCGAACTGGCGGCTCGGTCACTGGCTGACCGGGCGGCTCGGCGCGGTGTCGCTGGCGGCCCTCGTGCGGCACCTCTGCCTGCGCGCCGGGCTTGCGGAAAGCCTGATCGACGTCACCGGCCTCTGGGGCGCGGTCGAGGGCTATGTGATCGGGGCGCTGGAAAGCCCTCGCGCGTCGATTTCCACGCTGGCCCGCCACTTCGGCTTCGATGCCATCGAGACGGAGGGCGTGATCCGCTTCATCATGCGCGGGCGGGCATCCAGCCTGACCCTCACGGTGGATGATCTGGTCGCCAGCCGCGAAGGCGAGGCGCTGGAACTGACCCGCGCGCAGGAGACCGAACTGCCGCAGGCCCTGAAGTGGCAGGTCGCGCGGGCGGATGAGGACTATGATGCGGCGCTGGTCGAAGCCCGTCGCATCACCGTCGACACGACGCGCATCGCGTCCGAGTCCTTCCCCATGGCAATCCCGCCCGAGGAGGCCGAACGCCGCTGCCGCCGCGCGCTGATGGAGGCCTGGATCGGCCGGGAAAGTGCCACCTTCCGCCTGCCGCCCTCAAAGCTGGCCCTCGATCCGGCCGATGTGATCCGACTGGCACATGACGGCCGCGAGGTGGAGTTCCGCCTCGTCTCGGTTGCCGATGCCGAGGCAAGGGGCATCGAGGCGGTGCGCCAGGACCGCGCCGCCTACGACCTGCCGCCCGGCGATCCGCGCCCGGCCTCACTTGCGAGCCCGGTCGTCTTTGGCACGCCCGAGGTGGTGATGCTGGACCTGCCGCAGATCAGCGAAGATCAGCCTGCCCATCGCCCCCTGATCGCCGCCCATGCCAGCCCCTGGCCGGGCGAGACCGCCGTCTTCCGCAGCGCCTCGACCGATGGCTTCAACCTCCTGACCACTTTCGGCAGTCGGGCCCGGATCGGCACGCTGGCCTTCGACTTCTTTCCGGGTCCGACCTCGCGCTTCGATCTCGGCAACGCTCTGGTCGTCGATCTCCTGTCCGGAACGCTGGAAAGCGTGACGGACGTCGCGCTTTTTGGTGGGGTCAATGCGCTGGCCGTCGAGACGGCGGCCGGTGTCTGGGAGATCGTCCAAGCAGGCGCGGCTGAACTCATCGCCCCGGGCCGCTACCGCCTGACCCGCCTCCTGCGAGGCCAGCGTGGGACGGAACATGCGATGGGCAACCCGGCCCCGGCAGGGGCGCGGGTCGTTGTGCTGGACACGACATTGGCCTCGCTACCCATCGCCGAGGCCGATCTCGGTCTGCCATGGAACTGGCGGGTCGGCCCGGCTGCGCGAGCGGTCAGCGACGCGAGCTACGCCGCGCTGGGCTTCACCCCCACTGGCCGGGGGCTTGTCCCCTTCGCCCCGGTCCAGATCGAACAGCCGTGGCGAACGGCCCGCAGCCCTGGCGATCTGACCATCCGCTGGACGCGCCGCTCCCGCGCGCTGGTCGCCGATGCCTGGGAACAGGTCGAGGTGCCATTGGCCGAAGACTTCGAAAGGTACGATGTGCAGATCCTCGACGGGACGACCATCAAGCGCACCCTGACCAGCTCCACGACCTCCGTCCTCTACACCGCCGCCCAGCAGACCACTGATTGGGGTGCTCCGCTGGGGCCGGGGCAGACGCTGGCAATCCGTATCTACCAGCTCTCGAACCGCCTCGGCCGCGGCACGCCCGCCGTGGTCACGCTGCAATTCTGATCCCAACTTACGGGAACCCTGATGTCCGACACCACAACCCATCTCGGCCTGCCTTACCTTCTGGCGGCGCAGGCGCAGAAGCATGTCACCCACAACGAGGCCCTGCGCCTGCTCGATGCCATGGTGCAGCTCTCGGTCCTGGACCGCACGCGCACCACGCCCCCGGCCAGCCCCGCGGACGGCAACAGGCACATTGTGGCCTCCGGCGCAACGGGCCTCTGGGCGGGATGGGATCTGAACATCGCCTTCTGGATCGACGGCGCGTGGATCCGGCTGGTGCCGCGCATCGGCTGGCTGGTCTGGGTCGCGGACGAGGGTCTGTTCCTCGTCTGGACCGGCAGCGCCTGGGAGGTGGTGGGCGAGCCGCGCGACGTGTCGGATGCGGTGTTCAGCCTGGTGAACGATGCGGACCCGACGAAGAAGGCCACCTTCTCGCTGGCGGGGATCAGCGCCGGGACCACGCGCAGCTTCACACTGCCCAACACCTCCTCGGAACTGGCGATCCTTGCAGGCACGCAGACCTTCACCGGCAACAAGACCTTCTCCGGCACGCTGACGGCGTCCGGAACCGTGACGGTGTCGGCTGCCACCGCCTCGATCGGCACGGCCACAACGACGGCGACCTACGGCATGGGCACCGGCGCCACGACCACGGGCGTGACCAAGACCGTGAACATCGGCACGGGTGGTGCCTCCGGGTCGACGACGGTCGTCAACATCGGCTCGGCCACCGCCGGGGCGGGCGGGACGACAGTCATCAACACGCCGACCGTCACCTTCGCCAATGCCGTGACGCAGGTCGGCATGCCCCAGGCCAACCTGACCGCGCAACTGCTCGGCCTCGGCGGGGCGACCGCCGACAGTTACAACCGGCTGTCGGTGAACACCCCGGCCGTTCTCCTGAACAACTCAGGCGCTGGCATCGAAGCCACGGTGAACAAGGCCGCTGCCGGGAACGATGCCGCCTTTGCCTTCAAGACCGGGTTTTCGGCGCGGGCGTTGATTGGCCTCTTGGGCAACGACGATTTCAGCTTCAAGGTCAGCCCGGATGGCTCGGCCTTCTATGACGCGATCAGGATCGACCGCACCAACGGCCAGGTGGAAC
>CAZNSP010000053.1:0-16170 GCA_964575795.1 uncultured Rhodobacterales bacterium | reverse complement strand
ACGGTCGCGCTCGCCGTGCCGCTCTGGCGCAACCGGCTCGCGGTGCGGCGCAACCTCCTGCCGATGCTCGCCGCGCTGGTCGCGGGCTCGCTCACCGCCATCGGCAGCGCGGTCGCCATCGCCTGGGCGTTCGGCGCGCCGCCGACGATCCTCGCTTCGGTCGCCACCAAGTCGACCACCGCGCCCATCGCCATGGCGATCAGCGAATCGCTCGGCGGCATCCCCGCGCTCGCCGCCGTCGTGGTGGTGCTGACCGGGATCACCGGCTCGGTGATCGTCACGCCGCTGATGAACGCGCTCGGCATCCGCGACTATGCCGCGCGCGGCTTCGCGGTCGGCGTGGCGAGCCACGGCATCGGCACCGCCCGCGCCTTTCAGGTCAACGAGCAGGCCGGCACCTTCGCCGGCATCGCCATGGGCCTGAACGGCGCGCTGACCGCGACGATCTTCCTGCTGCTGCCCCTGTTTCTGTAAGCTTTTCCGCAGGGCGCTCCACACCTCGCATGGCCGGGGAAGTGACCCTGCCGAAACACCCTTCGCCGCTCCCCCTTCCCTTCCCCCCCGGCGACCCGCTAAGCCTCGGCCATCCATCCCGCCGAGGCCCCCATGCAACCCTCCCATCTCTTCTACCAGTCCCGCAGCCGCCGCCCCGGTCTCGACCGCGCCGAGGGCATCTACATGTGGGACGTCCACGGTCGGCGCTACATCGACGGCTCCTCCGGCGCGATGGTCTGCAACATCGGCCATGGCAACCCCGCCGTCCTCGCCGCCATGCGCGCCCAGATGGAGCGTTACACCTTCGGCTACCGCCTCCATTTCGAGACCGACGCCGCCGAGAACCTCGCCGCCCGCACCGCCGCCCTCTGCCCCGAGGGCCTCGACCGGGTGTTCTTCGTCTCCGGCGGCTCCGAGGCGGTGGAGAGCGCGATCAAGCTCGCCCGGCAGTACGCCGTCGCGACCGGCCAGCCCTCGCGCTGGAAGGTGATCTCGCGCTACCCCTCCTACCACGGCTGCACCCTCGGCGCGCTCGCCCTGACCGGCTACGACCCGCTGACCGAGCCCTTCGCCCCGATGATGCGCGAGATGCCGAAGGTCCCGGCCCCGAACGCCTGGCTCGACGGCCTCGACCCCGCCGACCCCGCCACAGGCCGGCACTACGCCGACCAGCTCCGCGCCAGGATCGAAGCCGAGGGCCCCGAGTCGGTCCTCGCCGTCATCGTGGAGCCTGTCGGCGGCGCCTCCACCGGCGCGCTCGTGCCGCCCGCCGGCTACATGGAGGCGGTGCGCGCCGTCTGCGACGACTACGGTCTTCTCCTGATCCACGACGAGGTGATGTCGGGCGGCGGGCGCACCGGCCGCTTCCTCGGCGGCGACCACTGGCAGGCCGCCCCCGACATCCTCGCGCTGTCGAAAGGCTTCGGGGCCGGCTACGCCCCCCTCGGCGCCATGGTCGCCCACCGCCGCCTCGTCGAGGCGGTGCTCGACGCCGGCGGCTTCCTGCACGGCTTCACCTATGCCGGCAACCCGCTCGCCTGCGCCGCCGGCCTCGCGGTGCTGGAGGAGATCGAGCGCCATGACATGGTCGCCAACGCCGCGCGCGTGGGCGACCTCCTGAAATCCCGCCTGACCGCGCTGATGGACCGCTACCCCTTCATCGGCGACGTCCGCGGCAAGGGGCTCCTGCTCGCCTTCGAACTCGTCGCCGACCGCACGACCAAGGCACCCCTGCCCCCGGCGCTCGGCGCCCACGCCCGGCTCGTCGAGGCCGCCTATGCCCGAGGCCTCATCGTCTATTCCCGCCGCTCGCGCGGGGGTCATGCAGGCGACCACATCCTCGTCTGCCCACCGATGATCACCACGCCCGAACAGGTCGGGGAGATCATGGACCTCCTCACCGCCGCCCTCGACGCCTTCGCCGCCGAGACGGACCTGCCGGTGGAGCGCGCCGCGTGACCCGCGATCCAGGACCCTGCATCGTCTCCTGCGCGATCACCGGCTCGATCCACACGCCGTCCATGTCGCCCTTCCTGCCCGTCACCGGCGCCGAGATCGCCGCCCAGGCGATCGGCGCGGCCGAGGCGGGCGCCGCGATCCTGCACCTCCATGCCCGGGATCCCCTGAACGGCCGCCCCTCGGCAGACGTCGAGCACTGGATGGGCTTTCTCCGTGTGATCGCGGGGGGTTGCGACGCGATCCTGAACCTCTCCACCGGCGGCTCGGCGGTGATGTCGCTCGACCAGCGCCTCGCCGGCGCACTCCGGGCCGAGCCGGAGATGTGCTCGCTCAACATGGGCACGATGAACTTCGCCCTCTATCCGATGGCCGCGAAGCCCCGCGACTGGAAGCACGACTGGGAACTGCCCTTCCTGCAGTCCACCGACGACCTCGTCTTCAAGAACACCCCGCGCGATATCGCCCACATCCTCCGGGTGCTGGGACAGGAGCGCGGCGCGCGGTTCGAATTCGAATGCTACGACATCGGCCATCTCGACATGCTGCGGCACTTCGTCGACCGCGGCCTCGTCGAGCCGCCCTTCTTCATCCAGTTCGTCTTCGGCGTGCTTGGCGGCATGGCGGCCGATCCGCAGGCGCTGCACTACCTCAAGGACAAGGCCGACCGGCTCTTCGGCGCCGACTATCTCTTCTCCGTGCTCGGCGCCGGCCGTTCGCAGATGGAGATGGCGACCGCCTCTCTCATGCTCGGCGGCCATGCCCGCGTCGGGCTCGAGGACAACCTCTACCTCGGCCCCGGCCGCCTCGCCCGCTCCAATGCCGAGCAGGTCCTGCGCCTCCGCACCCTCCTCGACACCCTCGGCCGCCCGCTCGCCACCCCGGCCGAGGCGCGCGCGATGCTCGGGCTCAAGGGGGCCGACAGGACCGCGCTGTGACCGAGCCCGTCATCCGCCCCGCCCGCCGCCGCGACGCCCCGGCGATCCTGCGCTGCCTCGCCGCCCTCTCGGCCCAGGACGGCGCCGACCATGCCGCGACCGCCGAGGACTACCGCCGCCACGGCTTCGGCCGGGACCGGCTCTTCCGCACCCTTATCGCCGAGGACGGCGGCGAGGTCGTCGGCGTCGCCGTCTTCTTCCCCACCTTCTCCACCCAGCGCGGCACGCCGGGCATCTATGTCCAGGACCTCTGGCTCGCGCCCTCGATGCGCGGCCGCGGCCTCGGCCGGCGTCTGCTGGCCGCCGTGCGGGCCGAGGGCGACCGCTGGGGCGCCGACCACATCCTGCTGATGGTCGCCCGACGCAACGCCGCCGCCGCCCGGTTCTACGCCCGCACCGGCTTCCGCCGCCTCGCCGCCTACGACACGCTGGTGCTCGACGGTCCCGACTATGCCACGCTGGAGGCCCGGCCATGAAATGCTTCTTCCACCCCGGCCAGCGCGCCCATGACCCCAAGGCCTTCCTCTCCTCCGGCGCGCCGCAACCGAACCCGGAGGTCCCCGCCCGGATCGACGCGCTCCTCGCCGGCCTCGGCCGCCTCGGGCTGACCACCGAGACCCCGCCCGACTGCGGCCTCGGCCCCGTCGCCGCGGTGCACACCGCCGAATACCTCGACTTCCTCCGCCACATCTTCCCCCGCTGGCGCCGCATCCCCGGCGCGTCGGAGGAGGTGATCCCGAACATCCATCCCGGCCGCGGCCCCGCCAGCTACCCGCGCTCGGCCGTGGGCCAGGCCGGCTACCACATGGCCGACACCTCCTGCCCGATCTCCGAACACACCTGGGAGGCGGCACTCCTCAGCGCCCGGACCGCCGTCGCCGCTGCCGATGCGGTCCTTGCCGGCGACCGCGCCGCCTATGCACTCGCCCGCCCGCCCGGCCACCATGCCTTCGCCGATCTCGCCGGCGGCTTCTGCTTTCTCAACAACAGCGCCATCGCCGCCCAGCGCGCGGTCGCGTCCGGTCGCCGCCCGGCGATCCTCGACATCGATCTCCACCACGGCAACGGCACGCAGGGCATCTTCTACGCCCGCCCCGACGTGCTGACCGTCTCGATCCACGCCGATCCCGAACGCTTCTACCCGTTCTTCTGGGGCCATGCGCACGAACGCGGCGAGGGCGCCGGGCTCGGCGCCAACCTGAACCTGCCGATCCCGCGCGGCACCGGGGACGAAGGCTTTCTTCTGGCCCTCGCCACCGCGCTCACCCGCATCGACGCCTTCGCCCCGGACCTGCTCATCCTCGCCCTCGGCCTCGACGCCTTCGCGGGCGACCCCTTCGCCGGCCTCGCCGTCACCACCCCGGGCTTCGGCCGCATCGCCACCGAAATCGCCGCGCTCGGCCTGCCCACCGTCATCGTGCAGGAGGGCGGCTATCTCTGCCCCGAACTCGGCGACAACCTCGCCTCCGCCCTCGCGCCCTTCACCTGACCGGGTTGCGCCCGGCCCGGTTTGCGCCACAATCGCGTCCCGACCAAGGAGGCCCCAATGCAGGTGAACGGCACCCCCTACCGCTCGATCTGGCGCGACGAAGGCGGCGCGGTGCGCGTGATCGACCAGCGCTGGCTTCCGCACGAATTCCGCGTGGTGGAACTCACCAGCCTCGACACGGCGGCGGAGGCGATCCGCGACATGTGGGTGCGCGGCGCGCCCCTGATCGGCGCGACCGCCGCCCATGGCGTCGCACTCGCCATGGCCGCGGACCCCTCCGACACGGCCCTCGCCCGGGCCTGCGACACCCTCGGCGCCACCCGCCCCACCGCGGTCAACCTGCGCTGGGCGCTCGACGCGATGCGCGCGACGCTCGCCCCCCTGCCCCCCGCCCGCCGCGCCGAGGCCGCCTTCACCCGCGCCACCGAGATCGCGGACGAGGACGTGGCGATCAACGCCGCGATCGGCGCCCACGGCCTGCCGCTGATCCGCGCGCTTGCCGAGCGGAACCCCGGCCGCCCGGTCCGCATCCTGACCCATTGCAACGCCGGCTGGCTCGCCACCGTCGACTGGGGCACCGCCACCGCCCCGATCTACCGCGCCGTGGCCGAGGGCATCCCCGTCCACGTCTGGGTGGACGAGACCCGCCCCCGCAACCAGGGCGCCCAGCTCACCGCGTGGGAGATGGCCTCCGCCGGCATCCCGCACACCCTGATCGTCGACAACGCCGGCGGCCACCTGATGCAGCACGGTCAGGTCGACATGGTGATCGTCGGCACCGACCGCACCACCGCCCGCGGCGACGTCGCGAACAAGATCGGCACCTATCTCAAGGCCCTCGCCGCGCATGACTGCGGCGTGCCCTTCTACGTGGCACTCCCCTCGCCGACCATCGACTGGACCGTCTCCGACGGCCTGCGCGAGATCCCGATCGAGGAGCGGAGCGGCGCCGAGGTTACCCATGTCTGGGGCCGCGCCGCGGACGGCACGCTCGGCGCCGTGCGCATCTGCCCCGAGGAAACCCCCGGCGGCAACCCCGCCTTCGACGTCACCCCCGCCCGCCTCGTCACCGCCCTGATCACCGAACGCGGCACCTGCGCCGCGACACCACAGGGCCTCGCCGGCCTGTTCCCGGAACGCGCCACCGCCCTCCGCGCCGGTTGATCTGACAGGATCGGGCGCGGCGCTCCTTCCGGGCCGGATCAGCGGATGTCCGGTGGACATCCGCCCGGTCCGGTCGCCCGGAGCAAGCCTGCGGAGGGCGAGGGGGCCAAGTGCGGCGCCAGGTGATCGGCGCGCGCCTGCCTGGCGGGCGCGGAATCGCGCCTGCCGGGGGCAGGCAGGCGCGGGCCGATTTGCCGACGGTCAAATCGGCCACGGATGCGGCACTGCTCCGCTTCTCTCGCAGGGGGTCTCGCCCTCACCCCTCCGCCAGCACCGCCTCCGCCTCGATCTCCACCAGGTAATCCCCGACCAGCCCGCCGACGAAGAAGGTCGTGTTCGCGGGCGGCGCCTCCCCGAACACCCGGCCATGCGCCCGCGCCGCCGCCTCCACGTCCGCCCCGGCCGCGAGGTACATCCGCGTCCGCACCACGTCCGCCATGCTCCCGCCCACCGCCCTGACCGAGGCGGCGATCTTGTCCAGCACATAGGTCGCCTGCGCGCCCGCATCCCCCGGCGCCACCACCCGGCCCTCGCCATGGGTCGCGGTCGTGCCGCTGACGAGGATCCGCCGCCCGTCGCGCACCGCCCGGCAATAGCCCGCCACCGGCTCCCATTCGGAACCGGTGAAGACCCGCGCCCGCCCCGCGCGGTTCCCATCCACCACCGGCTCCCAGACCGGCGGCAGCGCGTCGAGATGGTGGCTCAGGTCGCCCGAGGCGGTCAGGTAGGGCGGCCTGCGGTACTCGTCGCCGCAATCGCCCGGGATCGGCCGCGTCGCCGCGAAACCCGCCGCCAGCTCCGCCCGGTCGGCATCGTCCAGCGCGAACGCGAACAGCCGCGCATTGTCCGCCCGGTGCTCCGCCTCGCCGAGCCGCGCACCGACGATCACGCCGGCCACCGCCGGATGATCCAGCACCCAGCGCGTCGCCACGTTGGAAACCGACACCCCGCGCCGCCGCGCCACCCGGTCCGCAGCGGCCAGCACCGCCTGCAGAGCGTCCCAGCCGCCGGCCGCGTCGATGAAGCGCAGGTACTTCATCCGGCTCCAGTCGCCCACCGCCTCGGGCCGCGGCCGGCCGAGCCACTTCTCCGACAGGAACCCGCCGCAGAGCGTGCCGTATGCCAGCAGCTTCACGCCTCGCGCCGCGCACACGCCCGACAGCGCCCCCGCCGCCCGCCGGTCGATCAGCGAGAACGACACCTGGTTCGAGACGAGCGGCACCCCGTCGGCCAGCGCCAGATCCAGATGCGCCGCATCGAAATTCGTCACCCCCAGCGCCCGGATCGCGCCTTCCTCCCGGAGCCGCGCCATCCCGTGCAGCGCGTCGAGCCAGCCGGAATGCTCGAAGCTCCACCAGTGGAACTGGAGGAGGTCGACCGTCTCCACCCCCAGCCGCGCCCGCCGCTCGTCGACGCCCGCGCGCACGGCTTCCGCCGTCATCGGCCCCGGCTCCGGGCACCACTTGGTGAAGGCCCGCGCCTTCACCCCCCGGCGCAGCACCTCACCCGCGATCAGTTCGGCGCTGCCGTAATGGTCGGCCATGTCGAAGGTGTCGAACCCCGCCGCGGCATAGTCCGCCAGCGCATCCGCCGCCCGCGAAACCTCCAAGGGCCCTGCGTCCTTCTCCTGGTCCGCCACCTGCCAGAGCCCGGTCAGCACCCGGCTGATCTCAAGTCCCGGCGCCAGCTCCATTCGTTCCGGCCGCATCACTCCCTCCCCCCGCGAAGGTGCCGCGACACCGTCCGCACCTCCGGCAAAATCCCCTGCGGCCGCCACTGCAGCACCGCGCACAGCATCACCCCGATGATCACGATCTGCAGCGAGGCCGCCCGCGCCTGCTCGCCCGGCGGAAACACCTCCGCGATGATCGCCCCCGACAGCGCCCAGATCGCCCAGACCAGCACCGCCCCGAGGATCGCACCCCGGTTGTTGCCCGACCCGCCGACGATCAGCATCGCCCAGACCTGAAAGGTCATCATCGGCAGGTAGTTGCCCGGCGCGATGAACCCGATGAAATGCGCCTGCACCGCGCCGGCGAGCCCCATCACCGCGCCGCCCAGCGCGAAGGCCTGGATCCGCAGCATCACCGGGTTCTTGCCGAGCGCCTGCGCCGCCACCTCGTCCTCGCGCACCGCGCGCAGCGCCCGCCCCCACGGACTGCGCAAGAGATGCTCGAGCAGCAGGTAGAGCACCAGCACCACCGCCGCCGTCAGCGCGAGGTTGATCAGGTTGAAGGCGAGCGTCCGCCCCGGCACCCCGGCGAAGGGCCGCGGGATGAAGCCCATGCCGAACGCCCCCCCGGTCAGCGCATCGGCGTTCTGGAACACCAGCTGCAGCGCCACCGCGATCCCGAAGGTGGTGATGGCGAGGTAATCCGCCCGCATCCGGATGGTCAGCAGCCCCACGAGGAACGCCATCAGCCCCCCCGCCGCCATCGCCCCCGCCCAGCCCACCGCGATCGGCAGGCCGAAGCCCCCGATCCGGTCCGCCACCTCCGGCGTCGTCAGCACCGCCGAGACATAGGCGCCGAGCCCGACGAAGGCGGCGATGCCCACGTTGAAGAGCCCCGTCTGCCCCCATTGCACGTTCAGCCCGAGGCAGATGATCGCATAGGTCATTGCCATGGTCAGGAAGAACGCCCCGTAGGAGATCAGTTCCACGCTCAGCCCCGCTGCCCGAAGAGACCCGCCGGCCGGATCATCAGCACCATGACCAGGATCACGAAGGCCGCCGCCGCCCGCCATTCCGCCCCGAAGACCTGCACCGCCAGCGCCTCGGCCAGCCCGATGATCAGCCCGCCGAGCATCGCGCCGGGGATCGAGCCGATCCCCCCGAGGATCGCCGCCGCGAACAGCGGCAGCAGCAGGTCGAAGCCCATGTAGGGCCGGATCTGCACCAGAAGCCCCGCCATCACCCCCGCGACGCAGGCCATGCCCGCCCCGATCACCCAGGTGATCCGCACCACGCGGGCCACGTCGAGCCCGTAGACCTCGGCGAGCCCCGGGTTCTCGCTCACCGCCCGCATCGCCCGCCCCGTCGCGGTCCGCGTCACCATCAGGTGCAGCGCCAGCACCAGCACCGCGGTCAGGCCGATCACCAGCAACTGGTCCGGCGTCGCCCTGAGGCCGAAACCCAGCGGCCGGGCGATCTGCAACTCCTGCGTGAAATAGACCGGCCGCGCGGTGAAGATGAACTCCAGCAGGCTCCTCAGCGCCATCGAGGCCCCGAAGCTCGCCATCACGATGATGATCACGTCCGAGCCCCGCGCCCGCAGCCGCCCGAAGAGCAGCCGGTCGAGCCCGAGCGCGAGCAGCACCGTCAACCCGACACCGCCCAGCACCGCGACCGGCAGGCCCCAGCCGAAGCTGAACGGCGCGAGCGGCACGCCCGCGCCCAGACCTCCCAGCAGCCCCCCGATCACGCCGGCCACCGTCAGCGTCAGATACGCCCCCCAGGCGAGGAAATCCCCGTGGGTGAAGTTCGCGAACCGCAGGATCGAATAGGTCAGCGTCAGCCCGATCGCCCCGAGCCCGATCATCGACCCCGCCACCAGCCCGTCCATGATCGCCTGCGGGTTCACGCCTCGACCCTCCGATGCCCGAGGAAGAGCTCGCCCAGAAGCGGCCCCTCGCCCAGTTCCGCCGCCGGCCCGTCATGGGCCACCCGCCCGTCGACCAGCACCACCGCGCGCCCCGCGATCCCCAGCGCCGCGCGCACGTTCTGCTCGACCAGCACCAGCGTCACCCCGGCCGCCGCGATCCTCTGCAGGGTCGCGAAGACCTGCCCCACCAGCTTGGGCGACAGCCCCGCCGAGGGCTCGTCCAGCATCAGCACCCGCGGCTCGGTCAGAAGCGCGCGCGCCGCCGCCAGCATCTGCCGCTGCCCGCCCGACAGGCTGCCGGCCAGAACCCCCGGCCGCGCCGCCAGATCGGGGAACATGTCGAACATCGCCGCGATCCGCCCCGCCCGCGCGGGCTTCGGCAGAAGCTCCGCCGCGATCAGCAGGTTCTCGCGGATGCTGAGCCGCGTGAAGATGTTCTCGGTCTGCGGCACGAAGCCCAAGCCCCGCCGCACCAGATCATGCGGCGAGGCGCCGGTGATCTCCGCCCCCTCCAGCCGCACCGTCCCGCCCATCACCGGCACGAGCCCGATTACCGCCTTGATCAGCGTCGACTTCCCCGCGCCGTTCGGCCCGAGGATCGCCAGCGTCTCGCCCGCCGCGACGCTCAGGCTCGCGCCCTTCACGATCGGCAGGTCCGGGTCATAGCCCGCCACCAGCCCCTCGACCGCCAGCACGGTCATGCCGGCATCCCCTCCAGATAGACCTCGATCACCTCCGGCTTTCGCGCGATCTCGGCCGGCGTGCCCTCGGCCAGCGCCCGTCCAGCCGCCATCACGATCACCCGCGGGCAGAGCCGCGCGATCATCTCCATGTTGTGCTCGATCAGCAGCACCCCGATCCCCTGCGCGTTGATCGCGGCGATCCGGTCGATGATCAGGTCGAGAAGCGCGGGGTTCACCCCCGCCGCAGGTTCATCCAGCAGGATAACCTTCGGCCCGGCCATCAGCACCCGCGCAAGCTCCAGCAGCTTGCGCTGCCCGCCCGACAGCACCCCCGCCGGCTCCTCCGCCAGATGCGTCAGGCTCACGAACTCCAGCAGCTCCCGCGCGCGGGCCAGATGCGCCCGCTCCTCCGCCGCCACCCGGCGCGGCGCCAGCAGGTTCGCCCAGATCCGCTCGCCGGACTGGTCCTGCGCGGCGGTCATCACGTTTTCCAGCACCGTCATCCGTGGAAACGGCCGGGGGATCTGGAAGCTCCGCCCCAGCCCCGCGCCGATCCGCGCCTCGGGCGGCGCCTGACTCAGGTCGCGCCCGCCGAGCGTGATCGTGCCCGCATCCGCCCGGATCGTTCCCGCCAGCAGGTTGAAGAGCGTGGTCTTGCCCGCCCCGTTCGGCCCGATCACGCCGAGCACCGCGCCGAGGCCGAGCGTCAGCGACATGCCGTCGACCACCTTCAGCCCGCCGAAGGCCTTGGTCAGCCCCCGCGCCTCCAGCGCCGTCCCGCCCCCGCTCTCCGCCATCGCCCCGGTCTGTCCCGTGATCTGTGATCAAAGATCATTTACAACGATCACAGACCCCGCCTAAAGTAAACCCGGATCGGGCGGGGATCGCATGAAACACGACGCACCGCGACAGGACGCAGCAGACGGCCTCGCCGGGCTCGCCCCCGTCGGCCGCGTCACGATCCAGGAACGCATCTATCGCCAGCTGCGCGACGGCCTGATCCGCGGCGCCTTCGACGCCGGCGCGGTATTCCGCATCCAGGACCTCGCCGACCGCATGTCGGTCAGCACCATGCCCGTGCGCGAGGCGCTCGGCCGCCTCGAATCGGAAGGCGCGCTCGAGACCATGGCGAACCGCACCGTGCGCGTGCCCCCGCTCTCGGCCACCCGCGCCCGCGACATCGCCGACGCCCGCGCGCTCATCGAAGGGGAACTCGCCGCCCGCGCCGTCGACGATCTGACCACCGCCGATTTCGACCGGCTCGAGGCGCTCACCACGGAATACGAGGCCGCGCCAGACACCCGCGCGATCGCCGATCTCAACCACGCCTTCCACTTCCTGATCTACCGCCGCGCCGCGATGCCGGTCCTCCTGCCCTTCGTGGAGAGCCTCTGGATGCAGGCGGGGCCTTACGTCCGCGCCGCCGCCCGAAGGCACAGCCCGCTGACCGACGCCTCGGCCACGCTGCACCACCGCGGCATCCTCGCCGCCGCCCGCGCCGGCGACCCCGACCGCACCGCGGCGGAGCTTCGCGCCGACATCGGCCGCGCCTTCGCCATTCTCGAACGCTCCGGACCCGAGGTCTGGCACGCGCAGGAGGAACCCGCATGACCACCCCCGCCGACGACGGCTTCGAGCTCTGGGATCTCCGGGTGGAGGTCGTGGCGCCGGAGGGCGCGAAGATCTGGTGCGGGGCAAATCCCGGCGACCATTTCGAACTGCGCGGCGAGATGCTCCACCTGCCGCCCGGCCAGGGCTTCTCGATCTATTCCCTCGCCGCCATCCTGCCGCTCCTCGCGGCGAAGCAGCGCATGACCGACCCCAACGACTGGATGTCGACCGACGCCGAGGTCGCCTGCCCCGACCCGAACTGCCCCTCGCGCCTGCGCATCACCCGGACCGCCAGGCGCCGCTTCCGCCATGCCGAGACCACCGCGGTGCCGCTCTCATGATGGAATACACCGAACTCGCCCCCGGCCACCGCATCAGCCGCGTCATCAAGGGCGGCTGGCAGCTCGCCGGCGGCCATGGCGCGATCGACCGCGCCACCTCGATCGAGGACATGATCGCCTTCGCCGACGCCGGCATCACCACCTTCGACTGCGCCGACATCTACACCGGGGTGGAGGAGCTGATCGGCGCCTTCCGCCGCGAATACCTCGACCGCCGCGGGGCCGAGGCGCTCGCCGCGATCAGGGTCCACACCAAGTACGTGCCCGACCTCGCCGCCCTGCCGATCCTCACGAAGGCCGACGTCGCCCGCGCCATCGACACCTCGCTCGCCCGGCTCGGCACCGAACGGCTCGACCTCGTGCAGTTCCACTGGTGGGACTACGCGACCGACCGCCATGTCGAGACCGCGCTCTGGCTGACCGAGCTGCGCGCCGCGGGCAAGATCGCCAACATCGGCGGCACCAATTTCGACACCGAACAGACCCTGCGCCTGTTGGACGCCGGCGTGCCCCTCGCCTCGATGCAGGTGCAGTATTCGCTGACCGACGACCGCCCCGGCCGCGAACTCGCGACGCTGGCCGAACGCTGCGGCTTCCAGCTCCTGTGCTACGGCACGGTCGGCGGCGGGCTCTATTCCGACCGCTGGCTCGGCGCGCCCGAGCCGCAGCCCCCGTTCGAGAACCGCAGCCTCGTGAAGTACAAGCTCATCGTCGACGAATTCGGCGGCTGGGACCTCTTCCAGGACCTGCTCGCCGCGCTCGCCGCCGTCGCTGCCCGCCACGGCACCGACATCGCCACCGTCGCCAGCCGCTGGGTGCTCGACCGGCCCGGCGTCGCCGCCGTCATCGTCGGTGCCCGCAACCGCAGCCATCTGCCCGGCAACCTCGCTATCCCCGCACTGCACCTGACCGAGACCGACCGGGCCGGAATCGCCACCGTGCTCGCCCGCGCCACGCCGATCCCCTTCGACGTCTACACCCTCGAACGCGACCGGACCGGCCGCCATGGCTCAATCATGAAGTACAACCTCAACAAGGCCGCGCCATGAGCCCGCTCGCCTCCCGCGTCGAGGCCGAGGTCCGCGCCCGCCACGACTTCTTCGTCGACTGGTTCACCGGCCGCGCGGATCAGGCCGCCTTCGACACCTGCGCCCGCGCTTTCGCCCCCGACATGCGCCGCATCGGCCCCGAGGGCGCGGTGCAGGACCGCGCCGCGATCCTCGCCATGCTGCGCGCCGCCCGCGCCGCCCGCCCCGAGGGTTTCGCCATCAGCATCGAGATGGGCCCGGCGCAGGACCTCGCCCCCGGCACCGTCCTCGTCACCTATGACGAGGGGCAGGTGATCGGCGAGCGCCGCACGCTCCGCCGCTCCACCGCCGTCTTCACCGCCGACCCCGCCGCGCCCGAAGGCGTCGTCTGGCGGCACCTGCACGAGACCTGGATCGAAAACACCCCCGCGGCAACGCCCGCGGCCAACACGGAGGACCAAGCATGACCTTCCTCAGGACCCCCGCCCTCGCGGCGGCACTCCTCGCCGCCACCGCGCTCTCGGCACCCGCCCAGGACTGCGAGATCACCGTCGGCGTGGTGATGGAGCTGACCGGCCCCGCCGGCCAGTTCGGCCAGGCCGGCGCCAAGTCCGTCGAGATGGCCTTCCGCGACCTCAACGAGGCCGGCGGCGCCGCCGGCTGCACCCTCACCACCGACATCCGCGACAGCCAGAGCCAGGGCGCCGTCGCCGTCGATCAGGCGACCCAGCTCGTCTCGATCCGCGGCGTGCCGGTCATCATCGGCGGGATCATCTCCTCGGTCTCGATCCCGATCCTGACCTCGGTCACCGCCGCGAACGGCGTCGTCCAGGTCTCGCCCGCCTCCTCCTCGCCGACGCTGACCCAGCTCGGCCGCGACGGCCAGACCGGCGGCTTCTTCTTCCGCACCATCACGTCGGACGCGCTCCAGGGCATCGCCGCGGCGAAATACGCGATGGACTCAGGCCTCACGAAGCTCGCCATCATCCACGTCAACAACGACTTCGGCGTGAACATGATGCGCGAGTTCTCCCGCGCCTACGAGGCGCTCGGCGGCGAGATCACCGGCGTGACCGCTTATAACGAGAGCCAGCCGAACTACAACGCCGAGGTCACCGCCGCGCTCTCCGGCAGCCCCGAGGCGCTCTACCTCATCAGCTACCCCGTCGACGGCGCCACCATCGCGCGCGCCTGGGTCAGCCAGGGCGGCCCGCAGGCATGGCTCCTCAACGACGGCATGAACTCCACCGACTTCATCGCCGCCGTCGGCGCGCAGTACCTCGAAGGCGCCCGCGGCACCTCCTCGGGCACCACCGAGACCGCCTCGACCCGCTACTTCTACGACAATTACGAGGCGATCTCCGGCGGCATCGCGCCCAGCGCGCCGGGTGCCGACCGCTCCTACGACGCCGCCGCCATCGTCGGCCTCGCCATCGCCAAGGCGGGCTCCGCCGAATCCGAGGCGATCCGCGACGCCATCCGCGAGGTCGTCGATCCCGAGGGCGAGCCGATCTACGCCGGGGCCGAGGAATTCGCCAAGGCCCTCGCGCTGATCGCCGAGGGCAAGCCGATCCGCTACGAGGGCGTGATCGGCCCGGTCGCCTTCGACGAATACGGCGACATCTCCGGCCCCTTCCGCCTCTGGCAGGTCGAGAACGGCGAGATCGTCACCCGCGGCCAGCTCTCCGCCGACGAGGTCGCCGAGGTCCGCGACAGCATGCAGTGAGGCGCAGACTGCCCGACCGGCCGACCCTGCGGCGCCGAAGCGTCCTGTCCCCGCATTGCTCCCGGGCGCCGAGGGCAGCGCCCGACCCGGCGGGCGTGAAGCGCCCGCCAGGGGGCGGGGCGGGCGCTGCCCGGGGCCGGGGCCCCGGGCGGGACGGTCGGGGAGGTCGCGCAGCTCTGTCGCGGCAAACGGGCCACCACGATGTCGACTCCTCGACGCGCCGGTCCCCCCGGCGCGGCCCATCCTGATGGACAGCCTCGCCCTCCTCGACCGGCTGATCGCCTTCCCCACGGTCAGCCGCGACCCCAACCGCCCGCTGATCGACTGGGCGGCCGACCTCCTGCGCGGCGCCGGGATCGAGCCCGTGATCGTCGCGGGCACCGAGCCCGGCAAGGCCAATCTCCACGCCGCCGTCGGCCCCGCCGGCCGCCCCGGCGTCATGCTCTCCGGCCATACCGACGTCGTGCCGGTCGACGGCCAGGCCTGGACCCGCCCGCCCTTTGCGCTCACCCGCGACGGCGGCCGGCTCTACGGCCGCGGCACCGCCGACATGAAGGGCTTCGTCGCCTGCGCGCTCTCGGCCATGCTGCGCGCCGCGCGCATGGACCTCGCCACCCCCCTCCACATCGCGCTTTCCCATGACGAGGAGGTCGGCTGCCTCGGCGTCCACTCCCTCATCGACCTCCTCGCCCAGGCCCCGGTGCGCCCGGCGCTCGTCATCGTGGGCGAGCCGACGGGGATGCAGGTCGCCACCGGCCACAAGGGCAAGACCGCGCTGCGCGCCACCTGCCGCGGCGTCGAGGGCCATTCCGCCCTCGCCCCCCTCGCGCTCAACGCGCTCCACCTCGCGGCCGACCTGCTCGCGGCGATCCGCGCCGAACAGGACCGCCTCGCCGCGGAAGGCGCCCGCGACGGCGATTACGACGTGCCGTATTCGACGCTGCACGCCGGTCGCATGGAAGGCGGGGTCGCACTCAACATCGTGCCGAACCGCGCCACCCTCGATTTCGAGCTGCGCAACATCGCCGAGGACGATCCCGACGCCATCCTCGCCCGCATCCGCACTGCTGCCGATGCCATCGTCGCCGCCGCCCGCCGCACCCATCCCGAAGCCGCCATCGCGATCGAGACGACGAACGCCTATCCCGGCCTCGCCACACCCCCGACCGCGCAGGCGGTGCGCTTCGTCCAGTCGCTGACCGGCGCGAACGGGACGATCAAGGTCGCGTTCGGCACCGAGGGCGGGCTCTTCGCCGAACGGCTCGGCCTGCCGGTGGTTGTCTGCGGCCCCGGCTCGATGGCCCAGGGCCACAAGCCCGACGAATACCTCACCGAGGACCAGCTCGCCCGCTGCGATGCCATGCTCGACGCCCTCCTCGCCCGGCTCGCCGTGGGCCTCTGATCCCCAGACATTCGCATCCTTGATCCCGATCAAGGAAACCCGCCCCGTCCGGCACCAAGACTCGCCACGGTGGGGTGAGTCTCCGGCGCCCCTTCGGCCACGCCCGTACGGCGCCGGACGGCTCGACAGGGGAGGACACCATGCCGGAATCGAATCTCATGCACCGCGCGCGCAACGCCGTTGTATTCTGCCACTTGATTTGTCCTAAGCGTGACACTTGGTTTGTCCGCGCTTTT
>CAZNSP010000052.1:0-16313 GCA_964575795.1 uncultured Rhodobacterales bacterium | reverse complement strand
GATAGCCCCCATTGATTTTATTGGTCTTTTAGAGCCGCCTAAGCGGCCTCTGAGACCATTTCGTGCCCGAAACCCACGTTTCGGGACAAATCAAGTGTCACAGCCGCCCCGTAACCCATTGAAAACGCTACAGCGCCCCGCGCGCCAATGGACAAATCAAGTGGCGGCGCTCAGCCGTCGCCGCCGCGCTCGCGGTCCTCGCGCTCGGCCAGGGCGCCGCGGCGCAGGACCAGGGCCAGGCCCGCCTCGGCGAACTCCTGCTCGGAAACTTCGTCTTCATCATGTTCCACGAGATCGGGCACGCCTTCATCCACGAACTCGGTCTGCCGATCGTCGGCGTCGAGGAGGACGCGGTCGACGAATTCTCCGCCATGACGCTCACCGCCTTCGCCGGGCTCGAGGAACTGCCCGACGATCAGCGGCTCGCCTTCAACCAGATCGTTCTCGACGCGGCCCTCGGCTTCTCCGAGCTCTGGAACCTGCGCGTGCAGCAGCTCGGCGGCGACCTCACCCAGATACCCTACTGGGACGAACACGGCCTCGACGTGAAGCGGTTCTACAACATCCTCTGCGTCTTCGCCGGCAGCAATCCGGAGGAATTCGGCCCGATCGCGATGCAGTTCGACATGCCCGAGGAACGCATCGCGCGCTGCGCCGAGGACTACCAGACCAAGGACGCCGCCTGGGAACGGCTGCTCACCCCCTATGTCCGCCCTGACGGCGAGCCGGTCCCGGACGCCCAGCGCGTGCGCGTCGAATACGGCGCCGCGACCACGCCCTTCGGCCAGCAGCTCGAGGCCGACCTGCGCCAGCGCCAGATCCTCGAGAGCGTCGCCGAGATGCTCGAGGCGAGCTTCGTCCTGCCCCGCGGCCTGACGCTGCGCGCCGGCGAATGCAACGAGGCCAACGCGTATTACGACCCGAACGAGGGTTCGGTCACCATGTGCCACGAACTCGTCGCCTTCCTGCGCGACGTGTTCACCGGTGCCGTGGCCGCGCCGGCCCCGCAGCAGCAGCCCGTGCCGCAGCCGATGCCGCAACCCGTCCCCCAGCCCATGCCGCAACCGGTGCCCCAGCCCATGCCGATGCCCCCCGGCGGGCAGGCGGTCGATCTCGTCGGCTTCCTCGCCGGCGCCTGGCAAGGCAGCTATGCCGATCCGGCGACGGGCGCGCCGGTACAGGTCAACATCGTCTTCCTGCCGGACGGCAGCTACACCCAGATCTCGACGAACATGTACACGGGCTTCATGCTGCGCGTCTGGGGCCGTATCGCCACCCTGCCCGGCGGCGCGGCGATCCGCACCCAGGTCGACGGCTACGACCCGACCGTGTGGTGCGGCCCGACCGGCTACTGCTCGCCGATCATCATCCCGATGGCCGAGACCGTGCCGGTCCAGATCGCCGATCCGAACACCATCTACCTCGGCCCGGCGATGATGATGCGCACCGGCTGAGACGCGGGGCCGGCGGGCCGCATCCGGCCCGCCGCGACCGTCAGGCCGGCGCATCAGCCCGAGCCCGGCCAGCCCGCCGACCAGCAAAAGGCCCGCCGCCGGCAGCGGGATCGGCTGGGGCAGGTCGATCGCGCCCGGCGCGAAGCCCAGCGCGAATCGTACCTCGCCCGCCGATCCGTCGCCGTCGAGCAGGAACGCCAGCGTCTGCGCCTTGCCGGAAAACTGCATCAGGCTCCCCGCGATCTTCGCCCCGCCGAGGTTGAACGCGAAGGCATCGTCCAGCACCTTCACGCTGCCGCCGCCGAACTGCGCGTCGGTCAACCCCGGCAGGTCGAGGAACAGGAACGCACCGGTCGCCGGCAGGCCGAGGCTCAGGCTCATCGCGATTGCCGGGCCGCCTTGCCCGGGCAGGAAGATCGCCAGTGGCCCGGGCGCGAGCGTCCGTACCGAACCGTCCCCCGCCAGCGCCGTCACCACCATGGTGTTCGGCCCCGGCACCACCGAGCCGTCCCCCGGGATCACCGACCCGTCGCCGGGCATCACGGACCCGTCCCCCGGGATGACCGACCCGTCCCCCGGAATCACCGACCCGTCGCCGAACTTCACCGAGCCGTCCCCCGGCACCACCGATCCGTCGCCCGGCACGACCGACCCGTCGCCGAGCTTGATCGCGCCGATCGCGGTCGTCGGCGACGCGCCCAGCCATGTCACCCAGTCGATCGACGCGGCCTGCGCGGCCGACGCCATGAACGATGCCGCCGCCGCGGCCATCATCAGCTTCTTCGACATCTCCACCCCCCGTTGGCCGCCACGCACATCTCGCGGCAACCCGACGGGCAACCGACGGAACGGCAAGAGGCGCGCGGCACGACGCCGATCGCGGAGGCTAACCCATTGCGGGCCCTTCCCAAACACACTTTTCCCGAGTGTCGACGCTCAGCCCTCCGCCCGCGGTTGCGGCCGCAGCCCCGGCACGCCCTCGGCCCGGATCACCGTGCGGCAGTGCTCGGCAAAGGCCCGCACCACCCCGCTCCGGTGCGCCGCCTTCGCGGTGGCGAGGCCCATCACCATCGGCCGCAGCCCGCCCCCCAGCGGCACGAAGGCCAGCCGCTTGCCGTCCGGGGCGAGGTCGCTCGGGCTCCGCGTGTTCAGCAGCGAATAGCCGAAGCCGTTCGCCACCATGCTGCGCAGCACGTTGATGTCCCCCGTCCGCTCCACGATCCGCGGCCTCAGCCCCGCCTTGACGAAGACCGACAGGAAGTAGTCGGAGGAAAACGGCAGGTCGAGCAGCACCATCGGCTCCTCCACCAGTTCCTCCGGCCCCAGCACGGGCCGCCCGGCCAGCGGATGCGTCGCGGGCAGGATGACGAGCGGCGGCAGCTCCGCCAGCGGCTCGAAGGCGATGTCGGACGGCAGGCTCAGGTCGTAGGTCAGGCCGACGTCGATCTCCGCTGCCCGCAGCCGCTCGAGGATCGCCGCATGGTCGAACTCGTACTGTCGCACCCGCACCTCCGGATACTGCGCCTCGAACCGCTTGCGCAGATCGGGCAGCACCAGCTGGGCAAACGTGCGCAGGCACCCCACCGCCAGCGGCCCCCGCACCCGCCCCGCGATGTCGGAGGCGAGGCTCGTCAACCCCTCCGCCGCCGCCAGCACCGCCCGCGCCTGCGCGAGGAACGCGCGCCCCCCCGGCGTCGGGCTCAGCCCCTGCGCATGCCGCCGCACGAAGAGCTGCACGCCGAACTCCGCCTCCAGCTGCGCGATCGCCGCCGAGACCGACGGCGCCGAGACGTTCATCCGCCCCGCCGCCCCGACGATCGAGCCCGCGTCGGCGACGGCGACGAAGTATTCCAGCTGCCGCAGGGTGAAGCGCAGGGCCATGCCGCCCCGCTATTCGTCGCCCGGCACGCCGTAGGAGGGCGCCGCCGTCGGGTCGAGCGCGCGCTGCACGTAGTCGCCGATCTGCGGCTTGTAGACCGCCCAGGCCGCCTCCAGCGCCGCCAGCGGATCGCCCTCGGTCCAGTCGCAGCGCAGGTCGACCACCGGCCAGCCGAGCCGGTCCACCACCTTCATCCCCGCCGACCTTATCGGCCCCGCCTCGCCGCCCGCCGCCAGCCCCGCCCGCATCGCGGTCAGCAGCCGGTCGCCGAGATGCCCCGAGGAGCCGAGGAACCCGTCGACGATCGCCCGCGGCACGCCTTCATGCCCGAGCAGGTTCCCCCCGCTCGCCACGTCCCGGTCCCGCGCCTCGGCCCAGAGGCCCAGCGCCCGGTTCCCCGAATGCACCGCCGTACCGCCGTCGCGGTCGACCGCCAGCACCTGCCGGAACTCGGGATGGGCCGCCGTGCGCCGGATGATCGCCACCGCCTCCGCCGCACTCGCCCCCGCTTCCATCAGGTCGAGCGCCCGGGCCCCGAGCATCGGGTCGGTCACGTTCTGCGACGCCACCGCCCCCACCCCCGCGCGTGCATGCGCACACCGCGCCGCCACCGCCGGCGAGGACGAGGCCACCGCCACCCCGAACATGCCCGTTTCCGCACAGCGCGCGACGAGTGAAAAGGTCATGATCCGTCTTCCTTAATCTTCGATAGCCCCAGAGCGGAGCGCGCCTTGCGGCCCCTCAGAGTCCGGACCGCGACGGCGCAAGTCGGACAGGATGGCGCCGAATGCGTCGTCAGCGCTAAGCGGCCGTTCGCCGGCCGCCCGCCGGGCGAGGAAATCGTCGATGTCCGCGAGGATCTGCTCCGCCTCCGGCATCTTCATCTCACCTCCTTACGCCCCAAGGGCACGAACGCCGCTCCGCATTCGCATTCTCCGTCAGCAAGAACCTCGTCGACTCGCCCCGATCGGGTGCAACTGCTGCCGTATCACTGCCGCCCCGAAGCGCGAAGGGCAGCGCCCGCCTGGCGGCGGGGCGGGCGCTGCCCGGGGCCGGGGCCCCGGGCGGGACGGCTGGGGCGCGCGCCCCCGAGGCCAGAGCGCCGCGCAACGCCCCCCTCACTCCGGCACCACCGCCGTCGCGTCGATCTCCACCAGCCAGCCCGGCCGGGCGAGCGCCTGCACCACGATCCCGGTCGAGACCGGGTGCACCCCCTTCAGGTACTCGCCCATCGTGCGGTAGACCGCCTCGCGGTGGCGCACGTCGGTGATGTAGACCACCACCTTCACCACATGTTCCATCCGCCCGCCGCATTCCTCGACCAGCTGGCGGATGTTCTGCATCACCTTGTGGGTCTGCTCCACCGGGTCGTGGCTGTCGATGTCCTTTGCGGTGTCGAGGTCCTGCGGGCACTGGCCGCGCAGCCAGATGATCCGCCCGCCCTGCGTCACCACCGCCTGGGCGAGGTCGTTGTCGAGCTTCTGCTCGGGATAGGTGTCCTTCGTGTTGAACTTGCGGTGCCGGTAATGTGCCATCTTTCCCCCCTGCCTCAGCCCGCCGCCGCAGCGCGCGTCGCCTGCGGCGCATGGGCCGCATAGCCGCGCTGGATCACGATCTGGTCGGCGATGTACTTCGCGTCGTGCCAGACCCCCCAGATGAAGCTCGATCCCCGCCGCGACTGCCACGGCAGGCCGAGGAAATAGATCCCCGGCTCGACCGAGACACCGCGCTGGTGCCGCGGCCGGCCGCGTTCGTCGAAGCCGTCGATCCTCAGCCAGACGTAATCCACCGTGAAGCCCGTCGCCCAGACGATCGCACCGATCCCCGCCGCCTTCAGGTCGAGCGACAGGATCGGATCGCGCACGCAATCCGGGTCCGGCCCGATCACCCGCGCCTCGGGCTCGGGCGGCAGGTCCGCGCCGTTCCGCGCCACCCAGGCGTCGGCCTCGTCCAGCACCGACAGGTAGTTGGCATCGCCCCGGGCGATGTTCTCCGCCAGATCCGGTGCAAGGCGCAGGCGCCCGTCCGCGAAGCCCTCGGTCCGCCCGACCAGCACCATGCCCCGCGCCGCCAGCCTGCGCAGGTCCACCGTATGCCCGCCGTTCGCCCCGCTCACCGCGATGGTGACATGCTCGGTCCCCGGCGCCGGCGCCGCGGCATCCCACTTGCCGAGCACGCCGAGCCACCAGCAGAAGTCCCGCCCGCGATAGGCGCGCGGTGGCCGGTCATGCGGCCCGACCGAGAGATACACCTTCCGCCCCGAAGCCAGCAGTTCCTCGGCGATCTGCACGCCGGACGAGCCGGAGCCGACCACCAGCACCGCGCCCGCGGGCAGCTCGCCGGGGTTGCGGTAGTCGGTCGAGTGGATCTGCGCGACCCCCGCGTCCTCGGGCACGATCGCCGGGATCACCGGCTTCTGGAACGGACCCGTGGCCGCGACCACCCGCTGCGCCTCGATCACGCCGTCGGAGGTCTCGACCCGGAACCCCGGCCGGCCCGCCAGCCGCTCGACCGAGCGCACCTCGACGCCGCAGCGGATGGGCGCGCCGATCCGCTCGGCATAGGCGACGAAATAGTCCGCCACCGCCTCCTTGCCCGGAAAGGCGTCGGGATCGCCGGCGAATTCCATCCCCGGAAACCGGTCGTGCCAGGCCGGCCCGTTCATCACCAGCGAATCCCAGCGCGCCGTGCGCCAGCGTTCCGCGATCCGGCTCCGCTCCAGCACCAGATGCGGGACGCCGGCCTTGCCCAGATGTTCGCTCATCGCGATGCCGGCCTGCCCCGCACCCACGACCAGCGTATCGATCGTCTCCATCGTCCCGGCTCCCTGTCCGAATGTGCCGCCCGGCCCCGGTCAGCCCGGGATGCGCGCGGCGATCCAGCGCGCGAAGTCGAAGTTCGGCCGCTCCAGATGGCTGAGCGGCCCCGGCTCGGCCAGCCCCGAACAAAGCCCGCGATAGACCCGCTCGGTACAGCCCTTGTCCTCGACGTTCACCTCGTCGAGAAGCGCCCGCACCTTCGCCAGATGCGCCGGCGCGTCCGGGTCGGCCATCCAGTCCGCCGACATCCCGCCCCCGAACAGCACGTTCACCGCCCCCGGCCCGTCCGGCGTCAGGCTCAGGTACCAGAAATAGCCCGGCGTCAGCGTGATCAGGAGCGAGGGATAGATCGCCAGCAGCCAGGTGATCCGCCTCTCGTCCCCCGTCAGCGTGGTGTTCGACGGATGCGCCAGCGCCAGCGGCACCGTGTCGTTCTTCACGATCCAGTGGTAGTTGAACGCGGCCAGCCCCTCGGGGCAGGTCATCTCGTTGAGGTCGCACGAGCCCCCGATCGTGCCCGCATGGCAGACCGGCAGGTGGTAGCTCTCCATGAAGTTCTCGGCCAGCACCTTCCAGTTGGTGGCCCAGCGGAACTCCTCGCGGAAGGTCTCGGCATAGGTCGACATGTCGAGATGCCCGACCAGCCGGTCGACCTCCGCCAGCGCCACCTCCGGCTCGGGCGCCTCGGGATTGAGCGTCACGAGGATCCAGCCGCGCCAGACCGCGCAGCGCACCTGCGGCAGCCGGATCGCCTCGCGGCAGAAGCCCTCGTTCCGCTCCATCGCCGGCGCCCCGCGCAGTGACCCGTCGAGTCCGTAGGTCCAGGCGTGATAGCGGCAGACGATGGTCCGCGCGTTGCCGCGGCCTTCCAGCAGCACCGACATCCGGTGCCGGCAGACGTTCGACAGCGCCCGGATCGCGCCCTCGCGGTCGCGCAGCACGATCACCGGCTCGCCCGCGATGGTCATGGTCATGTAGTCGCCGGGCTCCGGCAGGCTCTCCGCCCGCCCGGCGCAGAGCCATTCCTTCGCGAAGATGTGCTTCTGCTCGAGCGCGAGGAACTCGGGCGAGACATAGACCGACTTCGGCATCGCCCGGGCCTGCTCGAAGGGCACCGAGACATTGGCGCGCAGCTCCTCGGCGGGCGAGATCGTCTCGTGCCGCGTCACGCCCGCACTCCGGCGCAGGTCCCCTGCCGTCCGTCCTTCCCCGCCATTCCCGCTCCTCCCGGCCGAAAGCCCGCGGTCCCGCCGCGCGCCGGTCCATACTCTGCGCCGAAACGGGCTTCGGAGAAAGCATGGATTGCCTCCGGAGAGATTAGGCTGCGCCTGATCGGCGGCGGGCCTCCGCGCGGCCCGTCGGCGTACCGAAATAGCACCCGAATATCACCCAAATAGCACCTGCCGATTCACGCTCAGGATCAGGATCCGGAACCGGTTTCAGGTCGCACTGATTGACCTTTTGCGCCGGAGGTGCTATATATTGCCGCACTAGGAAGGTCCCGATCCGGGGACCGGGGCCGCGCTGGGACTTGCGGCCATTCTTGCTGCAATCTCAACAACATAGGCTCCATGACCCAGTTTTCCGATCTCGCCCTGGACCCCAAGGTCCTGCAGGCCGTTGCCGAAGCCGGCTACCAGACACCCACCCCGATCCAGGCCCAGGCCATCCCCCACGCCCTCGAGGGCCGCGACGTCCTCGGCATCGCCCAGACTGGCACCGGCAAGACCGCCAGCTTCGTTTTGCCAATGATCACGCACCTTTCCAAGGGCCGCGCCCGCGCGCGCATGCCCCGCAGCCTGGTGCTCTGCCCCACCCGCGAGCTTGCCGCCCAGGTCGCCGAGAACTTCGAGACCTACGCCAAGCACGTGAAGCTCTCGATGGCGCTCCTGATCGGCGGCGTCAGCTTCAAGGACCAGGACAAGCTGATCGACCGCGGCGTCGACGTCCTCATCGCCACCCCCGGCCGCCTGCTCGACCATTTCGAGCGCGGCAAGCTGATGCTGACCGGCGTGCAGATCATGGTCGTCGACGAGGCCGACCGCATGCTCGACATGGGCTTCATCCCCGACATCGAGCGCATCTTCAAGCTCACGCCCTTCACCCGGCAGACGCTGTTCTTCTCGGCCACCATGGCGCCCGAGATCACCCGCATCACCGAGGAATTCCTGCACAATCCCGTCCGCGTCGAGGTCGCCCGCCAGGCCACCACCTCCGAGACGATCGAGCAGTGGATCTGCAAGCACACGCCGAAGCGCAAGGACAGCGGAGCGGCGGAAAAGCGCGAGGTCCTGCGCCGGCTCATCCGGGCCGAGGGCGAGGCGCTGACCAACGGCATCATCTTCTGCAACCGCAAGGTCGACGTCGACGTGGTGGCGAAGTCGCTGAAGAAGCACGGCTTCGACGCAGCCGCGCTTCACGGCGATCTCGACCAGTCGGTGCGGACCCGCATCCTGACGAGCTTCCGTGACGGCGCGCTCAAGCTCCTCGTCGCATCCGACGTCGCCGCCCGCGGGCTCGATATCCCCAACGTCAGCCACATCTTCAACTTCGACGTGCCGATCCATTCCGAGGATTACGTGCACCGCATCGGCCGGACCGGCCGCGCCGGGCGTAAGGGCAAGTCGGTCACGCTCTGCCTGCCGTTCGAGCAGAAGTACCTCGACAAGATCGAGGAGCTGGTCAAGAAGACCATCCCCGTGATGGAAAGCCCGCTCGGCTCCGCCGATGCCGCCGATCTCGAGGCGCGCCCGCCGCGCGAGGACCGGCGCGCCGACCAGCGCGGCCGCCGCGGCCGCGAGGATCGCCGCCCCCGCACCCCGCGCGAGGACCGGCCCGCACCCACCGCCGAGACCGTCGATGCCGCCGAGTCCCGGCCCGCGGAGCGTCCCACCCGCCGCGAGGAACCCCGCCGTGCCGAGCCGCGCGCCGAGGAATCGCACCGTGACGAGCCCCGCCGCGACCGGCGCGGCCGCCGCGACGAGGATCGTGTGCCCGGCATGGGCGACCACGTTCCGGCCTTCCTGCTGCGCGAATTCCGCATCGTCGAAACCGGCGCGGAATCCGACACCGAGGTCGAGGACGAGGAAGTGACCGTCGCGGCCGAGCCCGAAGCGGCCGCACCCGAGACGGTCGAGACCCCCGAGGCTGAGACCCCCGAGGCCGAGACTGCGGAGGCCGAGGCCGCGCCGGCCCGCGCCCCGCGCCGCCGCGCCCCGCGCAAGCGGCCGACATCGCCCGCCGACGAGGCGACACCCTCGGCCGCCTGACGGGCTGCGCGCGCGCCCTGCGCCGGCGAAGCATCGCCGGCGCCGACCCCAAGTCCCGCTGCCGGAGGATGCCATGGCGACCCCGTTCGACCGCGAACTCGAAGACCGCATCCTGCGCTACGCCCGGATCGACACCCAGAGCGACGAGACGTCGCCGACCCAGCCCTCGACCAGCATCCAGTTCGACCTCCTGCGCCTCCTCGCGGACGAGCTGCGCGAGATGGGCGCCGAGGACGTCCGGCTGACCGACTACGGCGCGGTGCTCGCCACCATCCCCGCGACCGTCCGGACCGACGCCCCGACCGTCGCCCTGCTCGCCCATGTCGATACCGCGCCCGGCTTCAACGCGACCGGCGTGAAACCCGTCGTGCACCGGAACTATGACGGCGGCGCGATCCGCTTCCCCGACGCGCCCGATCTCGTGCTCTCGCCTGACAATTCGCCCTATCTCGCGGGCAAGACCGGCGAGGACATCGTCACCGCCAGCGGCACCACGCTTCTCGGCGCCGACGACAAGGCCGGCTGCGCGATCGTCATGGCGACCGCGCGCCACCTGCTCGCCAATCCCTCCATCCCGCACGGGAGAATCCGCATCGGCTTCACCTCCGACGAGGAGATCGGCCGCGGCGTCCCACCCGAGCTTCCGCGCGACCTCTGCGCCGACTTCGCCTATACCCTCGACGGCGCCGAGAAGGGCGAGATCGTCTACGAGAGCTTTTCCGCCGACAAGGCCACGATCCGCGTCGAGGGCGTCTCGATCCATCCCGGCTGGGCCAAGGACAAGCTGGTCAACGCCCTCCACCTCGCCGCCCGGATCGTCGCCACCCTGCCCCAGACCACCCGCACGCCGGAGACGACCGAGGGCCATCAGGGCTTCATCCATGTCTACGAGCTGAACGGCACCGCCGCCGAGGCCGAGATCCGGCTGATCCTGCGCGACTTCGAGCGCGACGGCCTCGCCGACCTCGGTGCGCTGGTCCGACAGGTCTGCGCCGCGATCCAGGCGACCGAGCCGCGCGCCCGCATCACCTGCACGATCGACGAGCAGTACCGCAACATGCGCTACTGGCTCGAGGAGGACATGCGCCCCGTCGATCTCGCCCGCGAGGCCTGCCGCCGCTGCGGGATCGAGCCCTTCTCCGTCCCGATCCGCGGCGGCACCGACGGCTCGCGCCTGACCGAGCTCGGCGTGCCGACACCCAACATCTTCACCGGCATGCAGAACGTGCACGGGCCGCTCGAATGGGTCAGCGTGCAGGACATGGCCGCCGCGGTCGGCGTCTGCCTCGAACTGGTGCAGCTCTGGGCGGACCAGCGCCGCTGAGCGGCGGCGCTATTCCAGCCGGCTGATCATCACCGTCGTTACCGGCTTCTTGCCGACTGCGCTGCTGCTGACCCGCGCCACCAGCTGACCGATCGAGCGTTCCAGCGCGTCGTCGTCGTCGAGCTCGGCGGGCTTCGCCCGCGCCAGTGCCTTGTCGATCTCCGCCTCCAGCGTCCCGGCGAGCCCGTTCACCAGGTGCCGGTCGTCCGGCAGCCCGGTCGTCTGCACCCATGTCCCGCCCGCCGGCCGGCCGTCCTCGTCGATGATGACGCTGACCAGCACATGCCCGCGCACCGCCATGCGGATGCGGTCGCGCACCACGCCGTCCATCGCCCCGATCAGCTGCTTCCCGTCGAGATAGAGCCGCCCGGTCTCGATATGCTCGACGACCCGCGCGCTGTCGCCCGTCAGTTCCACAATGTGCCCGTTCGGCGCGATGAGGCCCTGCGCCCCGTTCTCCTCGGCCAGCTCCGCATGCGCCACCAGATGCCGGTGCTCGCCGTGGTTCGGCACGACGGTCCGCGCCCGGATCAACCCGTGCATCATCGTCAGGTCCGGCCGGTTCGGATGGCCCGAGACGTGGTAGCGGCCGTCGGTGTCGTCGATGGTGCGCACGCCCTTGATGCTCAGCTGGTTCAGGATGCGCCCGACGCTGACCTCGTTGCCGGGGATGGTCTTGGACGAGAACAGGAACGTGTCGCCCTTCTTCAGCTCCAACCCGAGGTACTTGCCCGCCGCCAGCTGCGCGCTCGCCGCCCGCCGCTCGCCCTGACTGCCGGTCGCGAGCACCAGCAGCCGGTCGCGCGGCACCTCGTCGGCGTCCAGCGGATCGATCACCGCCGGGAAGTCCGCCAGCACCTCGCTCGCATGGGCGGTCTTCAGCATCTGGTTCATCGCGCGGCCGACCACGACCACGGTCCGGCCCGCCGCCTTGCCCGCCTCGGCCAGCGTCTTCAGCCGCGCCACGTTCGAGGCGAAGGTGGTCGCCACCACCATGCCCTCCGCCTCGCGCATCAGCGCCTCGATCGGCGCCTTCAGCGTCGCCTCGGACCGGCCGGGATGGGTCTGGAACACGTTCGTGGAATCGCAGATCAGCGCCAGCACGCCCTTCTCGCCGATCGCGCGGAAGGTCTCGGGCTCGAAGGCCTCGCCGACCAGCGGCGTCGGGTCCACCTTGAAGTCGGCGGAATGCACCACCCGCCCCGCCGGCGTGTCGATGACGAGGCTCGAGGATTCCGGGATCGAATGCGACACCGGCACGAAGCCCACCTGGAACGGCCCGGCATGGACGACATGCGGCCAGGGCTGGACGATGCGCACATGGCCGGTGTCCTGCCCGGCCCGCTCCATCTTCAGCTGCGCGATCGCCCCGGTGAAGCGGCGCGCATAGATCGGCGCCTTCAGCCGCGGATAGAGCAGCCCGATCGCGCCCACATGGTCCTCGTGGGCATGGGTGATGAAGATCGCCTCCAGCCGGTCGGCCCGCGCCTGGATCCAGGCGGGGTCCGCCATGATCAGGTCCACCCCGGGGCTCGTCTCCATGTCGGGAAAGGTCACGCCGACATCGACGAGAATGAACCGCTCCGCCCCCGCCGGCCCGTAGCCGTAGAGGTACATGTTCATGCCGATCTCGCCCGCGCCGCCGAGCGCGAGATAGACCAGCCGTTCCTTTTTCGCCATCCTAGCCTTCCTGATCCCTGTTCAAGGCGTCGATCAGGACCAGCCCGTGAATGGTCAGGCCCGTATCGATCGCGTCGAAGACATCTGTCCCTTGCGCAAAGAGGGTGGACAGTCCCCCGGTTCCGATGACCTTCATCTTCTCGCCGCGTTCGGCGCAGATGCGGGCGCAGAGCCCCTCGATCAATCCCACATAGCCCCAGTAGACGCCCGACTGCATGCAGGCGATGGTGTTCGTCCCCACCACCCGGTCGGGCTTCGTCACGTCGATATGGGGCAGCGCCGCGGCGGCATCGTGCAGCGCCTTCAGCGACAGGTTCACGCCCGGCGCGATCACGCCGCCCTCGTAGGCACCGTCCCGGGCCACCACGTCGAAGGTGGTCGCCGTGCCGAAATCCACCACGATCAGGTTGCCGCCATAGCGGTCGAAGGCGCCGACCGTGTTCACCAGCCGGTCCGCGCCCACGTTCGTGTTCGGATCGACCCGCACCGGCACGCCGAGCTTCACCTCCGGCTTGCCCACCACCTTCGGCCGCGTCTGGAAATACCGGTCCGACAGAACCCGCAGGTTGAACAGCACCTGCGGCACCACCGACGAGATCACCACCGAGCGCACGTCGGGCCGCAGCCCCGCGAATTCCATCAGCTGCTGGAGCCAGACGAAATACTCGTCCGCCGTCCGCTGCCGCTCGGTCCGGCACCGCCATTCGCCCACGATCGCCGTCCCGTCGTGCAGCGCGAAGACCGTGTTGGTGTTGCCCACGTCAATGGCCAGCAGCATGGGTCCCCTCCCGCGGCGCGGCCGCTGCGAAATGCACCTCGGCCGCCGGCAGCACCTCGCGCCCGGTGGCGGTGGCGACGACCAGCGCCCCGGTCGGATCGACCGTCTCGAACCTGCCCGCGATCTCGCGCCCCGGCAGCCGCGCCACCATCTCCTCGCCGAGCCGCGCCGCCCCGGCGAGCCAGGCCTGCCGCAGCGGCTCGAACCCCTCGGCATTCAGCCGCGCCTCCCAGCGGGCGAAGGCCGGCGCCAGCACGTCGAGGAAATCCACCGGCGCGACCCTTTGGCCCGTCTCCGCGGCCAGCCCCGCCGGCGCCAGCGCCCCCGGCTCCAGCGCGCCGATCTCCGGCGCCGCGCCGAGGTTCACCCCGATCCCGACCGCCAGCACCGCCCCGCCGGGCGCCGTCCCGGTCTCGAGCAGGATCCCCGCCAGCTTCCGCCCCGACAGGAGCACGTCGTTCGGCCATTTCAGCGTGAAGAGCGCGCCCCGCCCGGTCACCGCCACCAGCGCATCGCGCAGCGCCAGCGCCGCCACGAAGGAGCGCAGCGCCATCTGCGCCGGTGGCCCCTCGGGCCGCATCAGCAGCGTCGCCGCGAAATGCCCCTCGGGCGCCCGCCAGGCCCGCCCGCGCCGGCCGCGTCCCGCGGTCTGCCGCTCGGCGAGGATCCAGACCGGCGCCCCCGCGCCGCCGCGGCGCAGCGCCTCGGCACTGGTGCTGTCGAGCTCGGTGTGGATCTCCCGCCCGACGCCCGCCGGCCAGTCCTGCGCGCGCGCCCCTGCCATCGGCTACTGGAACAGCGTCGCGGCCGCCTGCGCCGCGATGCTCTCGACGCCGAAGAGGTTGACGATCCCGACGATCATGGCGAGCGACGAGGCCCCGAGAAAGCCCCAGTGCAGCGCGGGCATCCGCCCGTCCAGCCCCTCGGCCGGCTCGCCGAAATACATCAGGTAGACGATGCGCAGATAGTAGAACGCCCCGATCACGCTCGCGATCACGCCCGCCACCGCCAGCCACACGAGGCCCGCGTCGATCGCGGCCAGCAACACGTAGAACTTGCCGAAGAACCCGACCAGCGGCGGCACGCCCGCGAGGCTGAACATCAGCACGGCGAGCGCCGCCGCCCGCGCCGGATCGACCCGCGAATAGAGCCCCAGCGCCGCGATGTCGGTCACCGGCTTGCCGTCCTTCTCCATGTTCAGGATGAAGGCGAAGACGCCCACGTTCATCGCCACGTAGATCGCGAGATAGATCAAGAGCGCCTGCGCCCCCTGCTCGGTCCCCGAGGCGAGGCCCATCAGCGCGAAGCCCATGTGGCTGATCGAGGAATAGGCCATCAGCCGCTTGATGTTGCGCTGCCCGATCGCCGCCACCGCGCCGAGGAACATCGAGGCGAAGGCGAGGAAGGCGAGGATCTGGCTCCAGTCCGCCACCGCGCCTCCGAAGGCGTCGTAGCACACCCGCGCGAACATCGCCGCCGCGGCCACCTTGGGCGCGGTGGCGAAAAAGGCGGTCACCGGCGTCGGCGAGCCCTCGTAGACGTCCGGCGTCCACATGTGGAACGGCACCGCCGAGACCTTGAACGCCATGCCCGCCGCCATGAACACCAGCCCGACCAGCAGGCCGAGCGACAGCCGCCCCTCGCCCGCGATCGCGGCGATGCCCTCGAACGCCGTGGTCCCGGCATAGCCATAGACGAGGCTCGCGCCATAGAGCAGCAGGCCCGAGCTGAACGCGCCCAGCACGAAGTACTTCAAGCCCGCCTCGGTCGAGCGCACGCTGTCCCGCCGGAAGGCCGCGATCACGTAGAGCGCCAGCGACTGCAGCTCGAGCCCCATGTAGAGCACCATCAGTTCGCCCGCCGAGACCATGATCATCATGCCCACGACCGAGAACACGATCAGGATCGGGAACTCGTATTTCAGCAGGTTCGCCCGCGTCAGGTAGTCCTCGGACATCAGCAGCGCCGCCGCGGCGCCGAACAGGATCAGCACCTTGCAGAACCGCGCGAAGCCGTCGTTCACGAAGGACCCGTCGAAGGCGAGATAGGTGCCCTCGGCCCAGAACCCGACCCAGAGGCCCGCCAGCGCCAGCATCCCGGCCGAGGCCCAGAGGATCAGCCGGCTCGTGCCCTCCGCCGGTCCGAAGGCGCCCCACATCAGCGCGGCCATCGCATAGACCGCCAGCACCAGTTCGGGGGCTACAACGCTCAGGTCCTGGGCAAGCATTTCCGTCTCCTTCCCGCCGTCACTGCATCGCCAGCGTCGTCGCCGACGCGGCGAGGGCGGTCTCGTATTGATCGAGCAGCGCCGCCACCGACGGCCCGATCACGTCCAGCACCAGCGCGGGATAGACCCCGAGCAGGATGGTCGCGGCGACCAGCGGCGCGAACAGCGCCTTCTCGCGCCGGTCCATGTCCTGGATGCTCTTGAGGCTTTCCTTGATCAGGTCGCCGAACACCACCCGCCGATAGAGCCAGAGCGCGTAGCCGGCCGACAGGATCACGCCCGTCGCCGCCCCGAAGGCCACCCAGGTGTTCGCCTGGAACGCCCCCGACAGCGTCAGGAACTCGCCCACGAAGCCGCTGGTGCCCGGCAGGCCGACATTGCCCATGGTGAACAGCATGAAGACCAGCGCGAAGACCGGCATCCGCACCACCAGCCCGCCATAGGCCGCGATGTCGCGCGTGTGCATCCGGTCGTAGATGATGCCGACGACGAGGAAGAGCGCGCCCGAGATGAACCCGTGGCTCAGCATCTGGAAGATCGCGCCGTCCAGGCCCTGCCGGTTCGCCGCGAAGATGCCCATGGTCACGAAGCCCATGTGCGCCACCGACGAATAGGCGATCAGCTTCTTCATGTCCTCCTGCATCAGCGCGACGAGGCTGGTGTAGATGATCGCGATCACCGACAGCAGGAACACGAAGTCCTGCGCCATGTCGCTCGCTACCGGGAACATCGGCAGCGAAAACCGCAGGAACCCGTAGCCGCCCATCTTCAGCAGGATCGCCGCCAGCACCACCGAGCCCGCGGTCGGGGCCTGCACATGCGCATCCGGCAGCCAGGTGTGCACCGGCCACATCGGCATCTTCACCGCGAAGGAGGCGAAGAA
>CAZNSP010000051.1:0-17438 GCA_964575795.1 uncultured Rhodobacterales bacterium | reverse complement strand
GCGCCGGGCACGCGGGGCCGCCACATACGCTTGCCCTCCGGACCGGATCAGCGGATGTCCGGTGGACATCCGCCCGGGCCGGTCGCCCGGAGCAAGCCTGCGGAGGGCGAGGGTCGAGGGCGCGGCGCTGGGTAATCGGCTCGCGCCTGCCTGGGCGGGCGCGATAACGCGCCTGCCGAGGGGCAGGCAGGCGCGGGCCGATTTGCCGACGGTCAAATCGGCCGGGGATGCGTTGGCGGGTCGCCCAATCCCCGCCATCGCCTCCGCCTCGAAGGCCCTCAGCGCAGCCGCTGCCCCGTTCCGGGATCGAAGAAATACGCCTTTCCCGGCTCGACCGCGACGCCCATGCCCATGCCGGGCTGCACGCCGCGCACGTCGCGGGCCTCGGCGATCATCCGGCTGCCGTCCGCGCCTGCCAGATGCACATAGGACACGCCCCCCAGATGCTCGGCGAGCTCGAGCCGCAGCGCCGTACCCTCGGTCAGCCGCAGATGCTCGGGCCGAACGCCGACGCGCACGGCACGGCCCGCCGCCTTCACCCCGGCCGGGATCACCAGCCCGCCCAGCGCTGGGACCTTCACGCCGCCCTCCACCGCCTCGCCGTCGAGGAAGTTCATCCGCGGGCTGCCGATGAAGCCCGCCACGAATTCGTTGTCGGGATCGTCGTAGAGCGTCAGCGGCGCGCCGACCTGCTCGATCCGCCCGCCGCGCAGCACCACGATCTTGTCGGCGAGCGTCATCGCCTCGACCTGGTCGTGGGTGACGTAGATCATCGTCGCGCCGATCTCCTGGTGGAGCCGGGCGATCTCGACCCGCATCTCCACCCGCAGCTCCGCATCGAGGTTCGACAGCGGCTCGTCGAACAGGAACACCTCCGGCCCCCGCACGATCGCCCGGCCGATGGCGACCCGCTGGCGCTGCCCGCCCGAGAGCGCCTTGGGCTTGCGGTCGAGATAGGGCTCGAGCCGCAGGATCGAGGCCGCCTCGGCCACCTTGCGCGCGATCTCGGCCTTCGGCACCCGGTTCATCCGCAGCCCGAAGCCCATGTTTTCCGCCACCGTCATGTGGGGGTAAAGCGCGTAGGTCTGGAAGACCATCGACACCCCGCGCTCGGAGGGGTCGAGCCGGGTCACGTCGCGCGCGCCGATCCCGATCCGGCCCGCCGTCGTGACCTCGAGCCCCGCGATCATCCGCAGGAGCGTCGACTTCCCGCAGCCCGAGGGGCCGACGAAGACGCAGAACTCCCCGTTCTCCACCGCCAGATCCACCCCGTGGATCACCGGCACGTCGCCGTAGTTCTTCTTCACCTGATCGAGCGTCACGCCGGACATGGGGCATCATCCCTTGCGATTGCGGTTTGGTCGGGTTCGGGAAAGCGCCAGTCGCCGGCGTCGCGCGCGATGGCGGCGGCGGTGGCGCGCAGATCGGGGGCAAGTTCTGCGAGATCGTCGAGGCTGTGCCGGTCGGTCCGGCTCGTCACCGACAGCGCGCCGAGGACCCGCCCGCCCGCGCTCAGGATCGGCACGGCGACGCAGATGATCCCCGGCTCGTGCTCCTCGCGATCGAAGCTCAGGCCCGCGGCGCGGATCGCGGCCAGTTCCGCGCGCAACGCCTCCGGCGTGGTCAGCGTGTGCTCGGTGAAGCGGTGGAAGGCCTGCCGCTTCAGCGCCTCGTCGAGCGCGTCCGCCTCCAGCCAGGCCAGCATCGCCTTGCCGACGCCCGTGCAATAGGCCGGGCCGATCTTGCCCGCCTCGCTGAACATGTCGATCGGCCGCGCCGCGTTGCGCTTGTCGACGTAGAGCACGTGACCGCTGTCGAGCTGCGCCAGATGCACCGTCTCGCCGAGCCGCGCCGACAGGGCGTCGAGATGCGGCCGCGCGATCGGCGCGAGCGAGCTCTGCGCCCAGGCGGCATGGGCGAGCCGCACCAGCCGAAGCCCCAGCCGGTAGCAGTTGTCCGCCGGATCGTGGCGCAGCATGCCCTGATGGGTCAGCGTCTGCACCAGACGGTAGAGCGTCGCCTTGGGATGCGGGCTCGTCGCCAGAAGCTCGGCGAATCGCACCGGGCGGCCGATGGCCGCCACCGCGTCGAGCACGTCGAGCGCCTTGCCCACCGTGCCGTCCTGATGACGGGTGTCCTGCCCAGGCTTCTTCAGGTGCTTCTGCATTTCCCCCCGCGCGCCTTGCCGCATTCCGCCGGCCGGGACGCCCCGATTAACTTGTTGTTGACAGCGTAGCGGGCGTGCCGGATAATTTCAATAATCAAAACTCGGTTCCATTATATGGACCTTCATCGGGAGGACGGAATGAAAGGAACATTCTCAGGGATCGTGCTCGGGGTCGGTGTCACCGCCCTCATGGCGACGAGCGCGCTCGCCCAGCAGCGGGTGCTGCGCTACTACGCCGACTTCGACCCCGCGCCGCTCGCCGCCTTCGAGGCCGCGATCGCCGATTTCGAGGCGGCGCATCCCGACATCGACGTCCAGCTCCAGAACTTCGACCACGAGGGCTACAAGACCGCGATCCGCAACTTCCTGACCGCGGACGCGCCGGACCTCGCGAACTGGTACGCCGGCAACCGCATGGCGCCCTTCGTGAACGCGGGCCAGTTCATGGACGTCTCGGATGTCTGGGAAGAACACGGCCTGCACGAGAGCCTCGGCTCCGCCGCCGCCTCGATGACCATCGACGGCAAGCAGTGGGGCGTACCCTATACCTATTACCAGTGGGGCATCTACTACAACAAGTCGGTCTACGAACAGGTCGGCGTCGAAGTCCCCGCCACCTGGGAAGAATTCCTCGCCAACTGCGCCAAGTTCAAGGAAGCCGGCATCGACTGCGTGACCACCGGCACCCGGGCGCTCTGGCCCGGCGCGGGGATCTTCGACTATCTCAACCTGCGCACCAACGGCTACGACTTCCACATGGCGCTGACCAACGGCGAGGTCGAATGGACCGACGACCGGGTGCGCGCCACCTTCGCCGAATGGGCGAAGCTGGTGGAGCCGGGCTACATCACCGCGAACCACGCCGCCCTCGACTGGCAGGATGCCGCCGCGCTCTTCGTGCAGGGCCGGGCCGCGAACTACGTCATGGGCAACTTCGCCGTGGCGGTGTTCAAGGAGGGCGGCATGACCGACGAGACCCTCGGCTTCATGCCCTTCCCGACGATCAACCCCGACGTGGTGCGCGCCGAGGAAGCCCCGACCGACACGGTCCACATCCCCGCGGGCGCGAAGAACGTCGAGGACGCGAAGACCTTCCTCGCCTTCCTCGCACAGGCCGACGTGCAGACGAAGCTGAACGTGGCGCTCGGACAGCTGCCGATCAACGAGGACAGCGAAGTCGGCGACGACCCGTTCCTGCAAGCAGGCTTCGAGCTCCTGTCCACCACCGAGGGCGGCATCGCGCAGTTCTTCGACCGCGACGCCCCGCCCGAGATGGCCAAGATCGGCATGGAGGGCTTCCAGGAGTTCATGGTGCGCCCGCAGAACCTCGACGCCATCCTGCAGCGGCTCGAGGCGGCGCGCGCCCGGGTCTACTGACACCCCATCGGCGGCGCCCTGCGGGGCGCCGTCCTTCCCCGCAAGCCCTACCCGAAGGCTCCGTGACCGATGGCCCATGTCGCCGTTCCCCCCAGGGCGCAGGAGGCGCCGCCGCGCGGCTGGTGGCGCTCGAACCAGCAGCGGCTGACGCCCTGGCTCTTCCTCGCCCCCGGCATGTTCATGTTCGCGGTCTACGTGATCTGGCCGATCCTCGACAGTTTCTGGCTGTCCTTCTTCAACTGGGACGGGCTGGGCGAGAAGCGCTGGCTCGGCTGGGGCAACTATGTCGAGCTCTTCGGCGACCAGGCGTTCTACACCTCGCTGCGGAACAACGTGATCTGGCTGGTGCTCTATCTGCTCGCGGTGCCCGCGGGGCTCTTCATCGCGATCTTCCTCAACCAGAACGTCTTCGGAATCCGGCTCTACAAGTCGCTGTTCTTCTTTCCCTTCGTGATCAGCCAGGTCGTGGTCGGGCTGATGTTCTCCTGGTTCTACGCCCCGGGCTTCGGCCTCTTCTACAACCTGATCGAATGGCTGACTGGCACCGGCGTCGCGGTGCTCGCCGATCCCGACCTCGTCACCTACGGCATCATCGCCGCCGGCCTCTGGCCGCAGATCGCCTATTGCATGATCCTCTACCTGACCGGGCTCAACAACGTCTCGCCCGACCAGGTCGAGGCCGCCCGGCTCGACGGCGCCAAGGGATGGCGCATGCTCTGGTTCGTGATCCTGCCGCAGCTCCGCCCCGCGACCTTCATCGCGGTCGTCGTCACGGTGATCGGTGCCCTGCGCAGCTTCGACCTCGTCTCGATCATGACCGACGGCGGGCCCTTCGGCTCCTCGCGCGTGCTGTCGTTCTACATGTTCGAGCAGGCGCTCTCCGAATACGGCTACCGCATGGGCTATGGCGCGGCGATCGCGGTGATCCTGTTCCTGATCATGATGGTGTTCATCACCGGCTTCATCTGGAAGATGGTCCGCGACGAGAGGGAGGGGTACTGAGCGATGTTCCCCCGCCCGATCGAACAGACCGCCCCCGCCACGCAGGTCCTCTACCGGATCGCGC
Organism: uncultured Rhodobacterales bacterium; assembly: GCA_964575795.1. GTDB lineage: Bacteria > Pseudomonadota > Alphaproteobacteria > Rhodobacterales > Rhodobacteraceae > Amaricoccus. The sequence goes on along the minus strand of CAZNSP010000051.1, from coordinate 12,828 downwards.
TGCCCGTGGCGCTCGTCCTGTGGCTCCTGCCGCTCCTCGGCGTCGCGCTGACCTCGGTGCGGCCCGCCTCGGATCTCGCCGCGGGCAACTACTTCGGCTGGCCCTCGGCCTTCGCCTTCTCGAACTACGCCCAGATCTTCCAGAACTCGCCGATCGGCCAGTACATCCTGAACTCGTTCAAGGTGACGATCCCCACGGTGATCGGCGCGGTCGCGATCTCCTGCATGACCGGCTTCGCGCTCGGCATCTACCAGTTCCGCTCTAACCTGCTGATCTTCTTCCTGTTCGTGGCCGGCAACTTCGTGCCCTTCCAGATCCTGATGATCCCGGTGCGCGACATGACGGTGAACATGGGGCTCTACAACACGACCCTGGGGCTCGTGCTCTTCCACGTCGCCTTCCAGGCGGGGTTCTGCACGCTCTTCATGCGCAACTTCATCCGCTCCCTCCCGCGCGAGCTGATCGAGGCCGCCCGGGTCGAGGGCGTCGCCGAATGGCGGATCTTCTGGTTCATCGTTCTGCCGCTGATGCGCCCGGCGATCGCCGCGCTGTCGGTGCTCGTCTTCACCTTCGTCTGGAACGACTATTTCTGGGCGACGGTCCTGACCACCTCGTCCGCGACCCAGCCGGTCACCGCCGGGCTCTATTCGCTCAACGGCCAGTGGATCGCCGCCTGGCACCTCGTCTCGGCCGGCTCCATCGTCGCCGCCATGCCCCCGGTGCTGATGTTCTTCCTGATGCAGCGCCATTTCATCGCCGGCCTGACGCTCGGCGCCGTCAAGTGAGACCGCAATGGACCGCTACGCCACCTTCCACGACCTCGAGGGCCAGTCGGTCTTCATCACCGGCGGCGGCTCGGGCATCGGCGCGGCGCTGACCGAGGGCTTCGTCGCGCAGGGCGCGCACGTCGCCTTCGTCCAGCGTTCCGACGCCACCGCCTTCTGCGACGATCTCGCCGCGAAATACGGGACGAGGCCCCTCTTCATCCCCTGCGACATCACCGACATCCCCGCGCTCCAGGCCGCGATGACCCGCTCGGCCGAGGCGCACGGGCCCATCACCGTGCTGGTCAACAACGCCGCGAACGACGCCCGCCACCAGATCGAGGGCTACACGGTCGAGGAATGGGACAGGGCGCAGGCGATCAACCTCCGCCCGCATTTCTTCACCGCCCAGGCCGTGGTCCCGGGCATGAAGGCCGCGGGCGGCGGGTCGATCGTCAATTTCTCCTCGATCTCCTACATGATGGGCGCGGCCGGCTATCTCAGCTACATGTCGGCCAAGGCGGCGATCACCGGGCTGACCCGCGGCCTCGCCCGCGAACTCGGTCCCGACCGGATCCGGGTGAACGCGCTGATGCCCGGCTGGGTGCTGACCGACCGCCAGCTCGACAAATGGGCGACGCCCGAGGCGCTCGCCGCCCATCTCGACAAGCAGTGCCTGAAGGAACACCTCGTCGAACGCGACATCGTCGACGCCACGCTCTTCCTCGCCTCCGGCACCTCGCGCATGATGACCGGCCAGGCGCTGGTCGTGGACGGCGGCGTCGTGGTGACGGGATGACCCGGCCTGCGATCCGTCCCGACTGGATCGCCGTCGACTGGGGCACCTCCAACCTGCGCGCCTGGGCGATGGGGCCGGAGGGCACGCCGGTCGCCGAGGCGTCCTCCGACCGCGGCATGGCCACGCTCGACCGCGCCGGGTTCGAGCCCGCGCTTATCGACCTGATCGGCCCCTGGCTCGGCGCCGACCCGGTCGACGTGATCGCCTGCGGCATGGTCGGCTCGCGCCAGGGCTGGGTCGAGGCGCCCTATGCCGCCGTCCCCTGCCCGCCCCGCCTCGACGCGCCCTTCGCCGTCGCGCCCACCCGCGACCCCCGCCTGCGCGTCCATGTGCTGCACGGGCTGAAGCAGGACCGCCCCGCCGACGTGATGCGCGGCGAGGAGACGCAGATCGCCGGGCTGCTGGCGCGCGAGCCCGGCTTCGACGGCGTCGCCTGCCTGCCCGGCACCCATTCGAAATGGGCGCATCTGAGCGCGGGCGAGGTCGTCGCCTTCGCCTCGTTCATGACGGGCGAGCTCTTCGCGCTCCTCTCCCGCCAGTCCGTCCTGCGCCATTCGGTCGCCGCCGACGGATGGTCGGATGGCGATTTCGCCGAGGCCGTCGAGGACACGCTGTCGCGCCCGGAACGCATGGTCGCCCGGCTCTTCGGCCTCCGCGCCGAGGCGCTGATCGCCGATCTCACGCCCGATCGCGCCCGCGCCCGGCTCTCGGGCCTGCTGATCGGGGTCGAGCTCGCCGCGGCCCGCCCCTACTGGCTCGGCCGCGAGGTGGTGCTGATCGGCGCCACCGGCACGACCCGCGCCTATGCCGCGGCGCTCGCGCTCACCGGCCTCGCGCCCCGCACCCTCCCCGCCACCGAGATGACGCTCGCCGGCCTCGCCGCAGCCCGCGCCCAGCTCGCCGCCCGAAGGACGCCCGCATGACCCGCCACCTCATCGCCATCCTGCGCGGCCTCGCGCCCGAGCACGCGGTCGAGACCGCCGCCGCGCTGATCGCCGCCGGGATCACCCGGATCGAGGTACCGCTCAACTCGCCCCGCCCGCTCGACTCCATCGCCGCCATGCAGAAGGCCCACGGCCACCACGCGACGATCGGCGCGGGCACGGTGCTGACCGCCGGCCAGGTGGCCGAGGTCGCCGCAACGGGCGCCACCTTCATCGTCTCGCCGAACGCCGATCCGGAGGTGATCCGCGCGACGAAGGCCCATGGCCTCGGCTCCTACCCCGGCGTCTTCACCGCCACCGAATGCTTCGCCGCGCTCCACGCCGGCGCGGACGCGCTGAAGATCTTCCCGGCGAGCCTGATGGGCACCGGCGGGCTCCGGGCGCTCCGCGCCGTCCTGCCGCCCGGAACCCCGGTCTATGCCGTCGGCGGCGTCGGCCCGCGCGACTTCGCCGACTGGCTCGCCGCCGGGGCCACCGGCTTCGGACTCGGCACCTCGCTCTTCCAGCCAGGCTGTCCCGTCGCCCGCATCGCCGAGGCGGCCGCCGCCTCGGTCAGGGCCTGGGACGCCGCGCATGGGGTGGAGGCCGCATGATCCGTCGCGCCCTCGGCGTCTGCTACTACCCCGAGCACTGGCCGGAAGCGCAATGGGCCGAGGACGCCGCCCGCATGGCGGCGGCCGGCCTCACCTGGGTCCGCATCGGCGAATTCGCCTGGTCCCGGCTCGAACCCACCCCCGGCGAGCTGCGCCTCGACTGGCTCGACCGCGCGATCGCGACCCTCGGCGCGGCGGGGCTCAAGGTCGTGCTCGGTACCCCCACGGCCACGCCGCCGCGCTGGATGCTCGACCGCCACCCCGACATGCTGGCCTGGGACCGCGACGGCCGCCCCCGCGGCTTCGGCTCGCGCCGGCACTACGACTTCAGCCACGAAGGCTACCGCGCGGAATGCGCCCGCATCACCCGCATCCTCGCCGAGCGCTATGGGTCGAACCCCCATGTCGCCGCCTGGCAGACCGACAACGAATACGGCTGCCACGACACGGTGCTCTCCTATTCCCCCGTCGCCGCCGCCGCCTTCAGGCACTGGCTCGCCGCGCGCTACGGCACGGTGGAGGCGCTGAACGCGGCCTGGGGCAACGTCTTCTGGTCGATGGAATACAACAGCTTCGACCAGATCGGCCTGCCGAACCTGACCGTGACCGAGGCGAACCCCGCCCACTGGCTCGACTTCCGCCGCTTCTCCTCGGACCAGGTCGTCGCCTTCAACCGCGTCCAGACCGAGATCCTGCGCGCCCACACCCAGGCCCCGCTCATCCACAACTACATGGGCCGCATCGTGGAGTTCGACCATTTCGCCGTCGGCGCCGATCTCGACGTGGCGAGCTGGGACAGCTACCCGCTGGGCTTCCTCGAGGACCGCTCGGACGAGGGCGAGGGCTGGAAGGCCGCCTTCCAGCGCCAGGGCGACCCGGACTTCCAGGCGTTCCACCACGACCTCTACCGCGCGGTCGGCCGCGGCCGCTGGTGGGTGATGGAACAGCAGCCGGGGCCGGTAAACTGGGCGCCCTACAACCCCGCGCCGCTGCCCGGCATGGTCCGCCTCTGGACCTGGGAGGCCTTCGCCCACGGCGCCGAGGTGGTCTCCTACTTCCGCTGGCGCCAGGCCCCCTTCGCGCAGGAGGCGATGCACGCGGGCCTCCTCACCCCCGACAGCCGCGACGCACCGGGCCTGACCGAGGCGACACAGGTCGCCCGCGAACTCGGCAACCGGCCCGAGGTCGACAGCTTCGCCCCCGCCCGCGTCGGCCTCGTCTTCGACTACGTCTCGGCCTGGGCCTGGACCACCCAGCCGCAGGGCCGCGACTTCGACTATTTCCGCCTCGTCTTCGCCGCCTATCGAGGGCTGCGCCAGGCCGGGCTCGACATCGACATCCTGCCCCCAGACACCGCCGACCTCTCGCCCTATGCGCTCGTCATCGCCCCCGGCGTCGCCGCCTGGACGCCGGAATTCCGCGCCGCCCTCGGCCGGTTCAGGGGCCGCGCCGTGCTCGGCCCGCGTTCGGGCGCCAAGACCGAACACCTCGCGATCCCCGCCGGGATGCCGCCTGACCTGCCCGCCCTCGCCACCCGCGTCGCCCGCGTCGAATCGCTGCGCCCCGGCGGCGCGATCCCGCTGTCCGGTGGCGGCGCCTTCCACATCTGGCGCGAGATCACCGGCGGCACGTCAACGGTCGTCGAGACCACCGCCGAGGGCGAGGCGGCCGTCCGCCGCGCCGGCAACCTGACCTATCTCTGCGGCTGGCCCGACGGCCCCGCCATGCGCCGGCTGATGCGCACCGCCGCCGCCGAGGCGGGCCTCGCCGTCCTCGACCTGCCCGACGCCCTGCGCCGCCGCACCACGCCCACCGAGACCTTCTGGTTCAACTACGCCGCCCACCCCGTCCCGCTCGCCGGCCCCGCCGGCGACCCGACGCTGCCGGCGGAGCTCGGCCCCGCCGGGGTGCACCGGGTGATGAAGGGCTGAGGGGAGGTGCCGCTGGGTCCCCGCCTTCGCGGGGATGACAGGCGGGCAGCGCAGTGCGCCGAGTACCAAGAATACGGTTTTCCCTTCCTGACCCGGAGCACCCCAGCGCGGGGAGAACCGCCCCTCACCCCCCTGTCATCCCCGCGAAGGCGGGGACCCAGCGGCGCCGCAGGATAATCCGCACACCCGCCGCCAGCGCGACCTCGGCTCCGCCCGCCCCTACAGCTGCGTCCGCACGTGCCAGAGCTCCGGGAACAGCTCCACCTCCAGCATGCGCTTGAGGTAGCTCACGCCGCCCGTGCCCCCGGTGCCGCGCTTGAAGCCGATCACCCGCTCCACCGTGGTGACGTGGTTGAAGCGCCAGCGGCGGAAGTAGTCCTCGAAATCCACCAGCTTCTCGGCCAGCTCGTAGAGCGACCAGTGCCCCTCCGGGTCGCGATAGACCTCGGCCCAGGCCGCCATCACCCCCTCGTCCGGCGCATGCGGCTTCGAGACGTCGCGCTCCAGCACCGCCTCGGGCACCGCGATCCCGTGCCGCGCCACCAGCCGCAGCGCCTCGTCATAGAGCGAGGGCTCGTTCATCTCGGCCACCAGCATCGCATGCACCTCCGCCCGGTGGGCATGGGGGCGCAGCATCGCGGGGTTGCGGTTGCCGACCATGAACTCGATCAGCCGGTACTGGTAGGACTGGAACCCGCTCGACTGGCCGAGCGCGTTGCGGAACCGGGTGTATTCGCTCGGCGTCATGGTGCGCAGCACGTCCCAGGCGCTGTTCAGCTGCTCGAAGATCCGCGCGACCCGCGCCAGCATCTTGAAGGCCGGCGCCACCGCATCCTCCCGGAGCGACCGCCGCGCCGCCGACAGCTCGTGGATGGCGAGCCGCATCCACAATTCGCTCGTCTGGTGCTGGATGATGAACAGCATCTCGTCATGGGCGTCCGACAGCGGCGCCTGCGCGCCGAGCACGCGCTCCAGATGCAGGTAGTCGCCGTAGGACATGCGCTTGTCGAACGCCATCTGGGCGCCTTCCTCGGCGGGATCATAGGGGGTGGGGGTCATCTCTCGGTCCTCCGGCGGGCGGTGTCGCCCCCTTATCCGCGCGCGCGCGGGCGGGCGCAACGGCACCGCGCGCCCGGGATCGCCAAGGCACCTCACCGCCCGGCGCCGACTCTGCTAGTCTGCCCCGCATCGCACCGGAGCCCGCGCTTGCGTCCCGCCCCGCCCGACCCGAAGTTCGTCACCGGCTCCACGATGCGCCACGTGGTGGTGATGACCGCGACCGGCTCGCTGGGGCTGATCGCCCTGTTCATGGTCGATGCGCTCAACCTCTTCTACATCTCGCTCCTCGGCCAGCAGGAGCTCGCCGCCGCCATCGGCTTCGCCGGCACGCTGCAGTTCTTCCTGATCTCGGTGGCGATCGGGCTGACCATCGCGATCACCTCCATCGTCTCGCGCGCGCTCGGCGAGGGCGAGCGCGGGACCGCCGCCCGTCTCGCCGGCGCCGCGCTCTTCTACATGACGGTCACCTCGGTCGCCCTCGTCTGGCCCTGGCTCGACGCCCTCGTCGGCCTTCTCGGCGCCACGGGCGAGACGCGTGCCATCGCGACGGAGTTCCTGCGGATCGTCATCCCCTCGGTGCCACTGATCGCCGCCGGCATGGCGGCGGCGGGCGTCCTGCGCGCGGTCGGCGACGCGCGGCGCGCGATGTACGTGAGCCTCGGCGCGGGGTTCATGGCGGCGAACCTCGACCCCCTGCTGATCTTCGGCTTCGACCTCGGGGTGAACGGCGCGGCGATCTCGACCGTGATCTCGCGCGCCTTCCTGCTCGGCGTCGGGCTTTACGGCGCGATCCGCATCCCCCGCCTGATCCGGCTGCCCGACCTCGGCGCGCTCGCCGGCACCTTCCGCCCGTTTTTCGCCATCGGCATCCCCGCGGTTCTGACCCAGCTCGCCGCCCCCTTCGGCAACGGCTTCGTCACCGCCGAGATCGCCCGCTTCGGCGACGAGGCGGTGGCCGGCTGGGCAGTGATCGGCCGCATCCTGCCCGTCGCCTTCGGGGTCATCTTCGCGCTCTCGGGCTCGGTCGGCCCGATCTTCGGCCAGAACCTCGGCGCGCGCCGCCTCGACCGCGTCACCTCGACGATCCGCGACAGCCTGATCGTCACCGTCGTCTGGGTGCTGGGGGTCTGGGCGCTCCTCGCCCTGTTCCACACCCAGATCGCGGCGCTTTTCGGCGCGACGGGCGAGGCGGCGCGGCTGATCGCGTTCTTCTGCCTCTATGCCGCGGGCAGCTTCCTCTTCAACGGCGCGCTCTTCGTCGCGAACGCCTGCTTCAACAACCTCGGCTACGCGACCTATTCGACGCTCTTCAACTGGGGTCGCGCGACGCTCGGCGTCATTCCCTTCGTCTGGATCGGCGCGCACTGGTTCGGCGCGGTCGGGGTGATCGCCGGCTGGGGGCTCGGCGGCATCGTCGTCGGCGTGCTCGCGGTCGTCGTCTGCTTCCGGCTGCTGCGCCGCCTCTCCGCCGATGGCGCCGCCACGGCCCTGCCCGGGGTCCCCGCCGCCGCCCAGTCGCCGTTCTCCACCGGCAAGGCCGCGACCCTCTGCTGAAGCGGCCACTCGGCCCGTTGTCATCACGCGCCCCCTCGCATAGCGTGCGCGCGCACCGATTTCGGAGGGACCGAGACAATGACCGACACGCCATACGGCTTCGACACGCTTCAGATCCACGCGGGCGCGCGTCCCGACCCCGCGACCGGCGCCCGCCAGACCCCGATCTACCAGACCACGGCCTACGTGTTCCGCGACGCCGACCACGCCGCCGCGCTCTTCAACCTCCAGGAGGTCGGCTACATCTATTCGCGGCTGACGAACCCGACCGTCTCGGTCCTGCAGGAACGCATCGCCACGCTCGAGGGCGGCGTCGGCGCGGTCTGCTGCTCCTCCGGCCACGCGGCGCAGATCATGGCGCTCTTCCCGCTGATGCGCCCGGGCGACAACATCATCGCCTCCACCCGGCTCTACGGCGGCACGGTCACCCAGTTCAGCCACACCATCAAGCGCTTCGGCTGGTCGGCGAAGTTCGTCGATTTCGACGACCTGACCGCGATCGAGGACGCGGCCGACGACCACACCCGCGCGATCTTCTGCGAATCGATCGCCAATCCCGGCGGCTATGTCACCGACATCCCAGCCGTCGCCGAGGTCGCGAGGAAGCTCAACGTGCCGCTGATCGTCGACAACACCTCGGCCACGCCCTGGCTCTGCAGGCCCTTCGAGATGGGCGCCGACCTCGTGGTGCATTCCACGACCAAGTACCTCTCGGGCCACGGCACCTCGATGGGCGGCGCGGTGGTCGATTCCGGCCGCTTCGACTGGACCGCCGCGGGCAAGTACCCCAGCCTCGCCGACCCCGAGCCCGCCTATCACGGCCTGAAGTTCCACGAGACCTTCGGCCCGATGGCCTTCACCTTCCACGGCATCGCAATCGGCCTGCGCGACCTCGGCATGTCGATGGCGCCGATGAACGCCTTCCAGACGCTTCTCGGCATCGAGACGCTGTCCCTGCGCATGAAGAAGCACGTGGAGAACGCGAAGAAGGTCGCCGAATGGCTCGAGAACGACCCGCGCGTCGAATTCGTCACCTATGCCGGCCTGCCGTCCTCGCCCTGGTACGACCGGGCGAAACGGCTCTATCCGCGGGGCGCCGGCGCGCTCTTCACCTTCGCGGTCAAGGGCGGCTACGAGGCCTGCGTCAAGCTGGTGGATTCGGTCGAGATCTTCAGCCACCTCGCCAATCTCGGCGACACGCGCTCGCTGATCATCCACTCCGCCTCGACCACGCACCGCCAGCTGACCGAGGAACAGCAGGTCGCCGCCGGCGCCGGCCCGAACGTGGTGCGCCTCTCGATCGGCATCGAGGATGCGGACGACCTGATCCGCGACCTCGACCAGGCACTGGCCAGGGCGACCGCCTGACCTGCCCAGCGGGGGACCCCCGGGTCCCCCGTCACCAAGCCGTCATTCGATCGCGAAGACCATGTCGACGCGGGCCTCGATACCGACCTGACCCTCGGCGACCGGCACCGCCATGGCCATGTCCTCCGCCGCGGCGCGCATCATCACCGGCGGCCCCATGCGCCCCGCCTCGGTGATGCTGACGACCGGGCCGAGCGTCACGCCCGCGCTCCGCGCCAGAAGCTCCGCCTTCGCGCGGGCATCCTCGACGGCCAGCGCCCGCGCCTGGTCCTGCAGTTCCCGCGGCTCGGACAGGGCGAACCCGATCCCCTGGATGCGGTTCGCCCCCGCCTGCCCCATCGCGTCGAGCACCGCGCCGAGCCGGGCGATGTCGCGCACCCGCACGGTCACGAGGTTGCTCGCCGCATAGCCGGTGATCTGCGGCGGGGCGTCCGGCGCCGCCTGCCGGTGGTTCCAGACCGGGTTCAGGCCGATCTGGCTCGTCTGCACGTCCTCGCGCGCGACGCCCGCCGCCTCCAGCACGCCGAAGACCGCCGTCATCGCCTCGGAATTCGCGGTCAGCGCCTCCGACGCGGTCGGCGCCTGGGTCTCGACGCCCGCCATCACGGTGGCGAGATCCGGCACCGCCTCGACCGAGCCCTCGCCCGTCACCGTGATCCGCCGCTCGGCCTCGTCCGCCGCGGCCATCCCGGCCAGCGCCAGGCAGAGAACCAGAACTCCCAGACGATGCAGCATGTGCGCCTCCCCGCAGAACTCGCCGAGCATTGCAGCAGGCCGCGCCGCGCGGCAAGCCAATCCTGCGTGAGACGCCGCATCCGGTTTTTCCCCTCGCCGCCAGCCGCCCCCTCCGCTATCGTCGCGCCGATCGGGGGCCGCAGACGGAGTTCCAATGTCCTACGGCATGGCCGGCAAGGCCGTCATCGTCACCGGCGCCGCGAACGGCATCGGCCTTGCAGTCGCCCGCCGCTTCGCCCGGGCCGGGGCCTCGGTGATGATGGCCGACATCGACGAGCGCAAGCTCGACGAGGAGGTCGCCGCCATCGCGGTCGAGGGCTTCGACGGCCGCGCCCAGGCCTTCCACGGCGACCTGCGCGACCGGCTGTCCATGGCCAACCTGATGGCCGCGACCATCGACGCCTTCGACGCGATCGACGTCCTGGTGAATGCCTGCCGGGTGGTGGCCGCCTGCGACCCGATCGGCACCGAGGAGGACGGCTTCGAGGACGTCCTGAAGCTCAACGTCGTCACCGCCTTCCGCATCAGCCAGCTCGCCGCGCGCCGCATGATCGCCCGCGCCGAGGAGGACGAACAGGCCCGCGGCGGCGCGATCATCAACATCACCTCGACCTTCGGCCGGCGCACCCTGCCGGGGCTCCTGTCCTATTCGGTCAGCTGCGCGGCGCTCGACCAGCTGACCCGCACGCTCGCCGTGGCGCTCGCGCCCGAGGGCATCCGGGTGAACGCGGTGGCCGCGGGCGGCATGACCGGCCGGGCGATCACCGAGGCGCTCGGCGAGATCGAGGACCTGCCGGAGGCCATGGCGCGGGTCACGCCCCTCGGCACCCTGGGCGAGCCCGACGACGCGGCCGAGGCGGCACTCTTCCTCGCCTCGCCCGCGGCGCGCTTCGTCACGGGCCAGATCTTCACCGTCGACGGCGGGCGGCTCCTGCTCGACCCGCTCGGCTGCGTCGCCGAATAGGCCGGCTCAGCGGTCCTCGTCCTCGTCGTCGTCCCGGTCGGCCGGCGCGAGCTTGAAGAGGCTCTCGGCATCGGCCTTGGCACTTGCCCGGCTGGTCGGCCGGTCGTCGGACCGGGTCAGGGTGAAGTTCTCCAGCCCCGACATCGACGAGGGCAGCCGCGGCTCGGGCTCCATGGCGAGCGACTGCTCGACCGAGACGAGCTTCATCCGCTCGCTGTCGCTCAGCACCTCGCCCTCCTTGGCCTTGCCGACCGCCTTGGCGACGGCGGCGTCGAGCTCGATCTGCCGGCACATGCCCAGCGCCACCGGATCGACCGGGGTGATGTTCGCGATGTTCCAGTGGGTGCGGTCGCGGATCGACTGGATCGTCGGCTTGGTGGTCCCGACCAGCTTCGCGATCTGCCCGTCGGTCAGCTCGGGGTGGAACTTCACCAGCCACGCGATCGCGGCCGGCCGGTCCTGGCGCTTGGACAGCGGGGTGTAGCGCGGCCCCTTGCGCCGGGCCTCGCCCTCGGCGGCCGGGTTCTTCATCAGCTGGAGCTTGGCCTTGGGATCCTTCTCGCAGCGGCGGATCTCCTCGGCGGTCAGCTGCCGGTTGGCGATCGGATCGAAGCTCTTGATGCCCTGCGCCACCTCGCCGTCGGCGATGCCGTTCACCTCGAGCTCGTGCAGCCCGCAGAACTCCGCGATCTGCCGGAAGGTCAGCGTGGTGTTCTCGACCAGCCAGACGGCGGTCGCCTTTTGCATCAACGGAAGCGCCATTGGGTTCCCTTTCGTCAGACGTGTTTCGCCCCGAGCCGAAAACCCGAGGGTGTGCCGAGGCACGAAGAGCAGTTTTCGTGGGGATTTCGGCCCCGTATATAGGCGAGACGAAGGCGATGATAAAGAGGTTTTCCGCCATGCGGCCGCTCGTGGTCCTGCTCGCGCTCCTCGCCGCGGTCCCCGCCCGGGCAGGCGATTTCGACTACTACCTGCTGGCGCTCTCCTGGAGCCCGGCATGGTGCGCCGAAGGCGACCGCGAGGCCGAGGCGGAGCAATGCGCGCGCGACCTCGGCTTCATCCTGCACGGGCTATGGCCGCAGCACGAGGACGGCTGGCCGGAATTCTGCACCACCGGCCAGCGCGACCCGACCCGCCGCCAGACCGCCGCCATGGCCGACATCATGGGCTCCGGCGGCCTCGCCTGGCACCAGTGGCGCAAGCACGGCCGCTGCACGGGGCTGAGCGCCGCGGACTATTTCGCGACCGCCCGCTTCGCCTACGGCCTGACGACCCTGCCCGACCTGCCGCCCCGCGCCACCGCGGCCGAGATCGAGGCCGCCTTCGTCGCGGCCAATCCCGACCTCGGGCCCGAGAACCTGATCGTCACCTGCCGCGACGGCATGCTGCGCGAGGTCCGCATCTGCCTGACCCCCGACCTCGCCCCGCGGCCCTGCGGCGCCGATGTCGAACGAAGCGCCTGCCGCATCCGCGGCCCGCTCGCCGCGCCGCCCCCGCAGTGAGGGATGCCGGGCCGCGCGACCTGCCGCCCGGCGGAGGCGCCCTCGCGCGGCTGCATCTTCTCGCCGGACATCTCGCGATCCTCGGCGCAGGCCTCCTGCGCCCGCGGCTGACCCTCGGCGTGCGCCTCGCGGCCTTCGACCCGCAAGGCCGCATCTTCCTCGTGCGCCATTCCTACCTGCCCGGCTGGCACCTGCCCGGCGGCGGCATCGACCGGGGCGAGACCGCCCGCGCCGCCGCCCGCCGCGAAGCCGCCGAGGAAGGCGGCATCGAGAGCACCGCCGATCCCGCCTTCTTCCACCTCTACCACCACGCCACCACCGGCCGGCACGACCACATCGCGCTCTTCACCCTGCGCGACGCCCGCCAGCCCCCCGGCTGGACCCCGCGCGGCGCCGAGATCCGCGAGGCCGGCTTCTTCGCGACCGCCGCCCTGCCCGAGACCACCACCCCGGCGACCCGCACCCGCCTAGCCGAACTCGGCGGCGAACGCCCGCCCTCCGACCTCTGGTGACGTCCCCCACCATCCGACGCCCCCGCCAGGCGCAACCCGACCGACCCTCTCCCTCTTCCGGCCAGAAACCTTGAGAGCAGTGCCGGGGGTGCGGGGGCGGCGA
>CAZNSP010000050.1:0-17770 GCA_964575795.1 uncultured Rhodobacterales bacterium | reverse complement strand
CCTCAGTTCATATCCCCGGAATGGCAGACGCCGAAGCGCAGAAGAAGGGTAAGGCCACATGACCTCGAGCACCATGGACCGCATGCGCGACTGGCGGGGGCCGGCGCTCCTCAGCTACGGCTTCCGCCCCCTCTTCCTCGGCGCCGCGCTCTGGGCCGCGCTCGCCATGGCGCTCTGGGTCGCGGTCCTGACCGGCAGGGCGGATCTCCCCACCCGCTTCTCGCCGGTCGACTGGCACGCCCACGCCCTGCTCTACGGCTTCCTGCCCGCGGTGATCGCCGGCTTCCTGCTGACCGCCGTGCCGAACTGGACCGGCCGGCTGCCGATCGTCGGCTGGCCGCTCCTCGGCCTCGTGCTGGTCTGGCTCGCCGGGCGGGCGGCGACCGGCTTCTCCGCACGCCTGCCCGCCGGCCTCGTCGCGGCGGTCGACCTCGCCTTCCTCGCGCTCTTCGCCGCCGTGATCGGTCGCGAGATCGCCGCCGGACAAAACTGGCGCAACCTGCCCGTGCTTGGCGCGCTGGTCCTTCTCTGGACCGGCAATCTCCTCTTCCACCTCGATGCCGCCGGCGGCGCTGCGGCCCAGGGCCTCGGAGCGCGCATCGGCATCGCGGTCACGGTCTTCCTGATCCTGATGATCGGCGGCCGCATCGTGCCGAGCTTCACCCGCAACTGGCTGGCCCGCCGTCCCGCGGGACCGATGCCCGTCCTGCCCGGACGCTTCGACCTCGCGGCGCTGATCCTCGGGGGCGTGGCGCTCGTCGTCTGGTGCGCGGCGCCCGCGGCCCAACCCACCGGTCTCCTCGCTCTCGCTGCGGGGCTCGTCCACCTGCTGCGCCTTGCCCGCTGGGCGGGCTGGCGGACGCTCGCCGACCCGCTGGTCGCGGTCCTGCATGTCGGCTACGCCCTCGCCGCGCTCGGCTTCCTCGCCGTCGCCGCCGCGATCCTCGCGCCGATGCTGCTCGCCCCGGGCGCGGCGCTGCATGCCTGGACGACCGGCGCGGCGGGGGTGATGACGCTGGCGGTCATGACCCGGGCGAGCCTTGGCCACACCGGCATGCCCCTCGTCGCGACGCCCTCCACCGTCGCGATCCTTGGCGCCGCGATCGCCGCCGCCGTGCTGCGGCTGATCGACGGCTTCGCCCCGGGCCTGCCGCATGTGCTGACCCTCGCGGGGCTGTGCTGGATGGCGGCCTTCGGCGGCTTCGCGCTGGCCTATGGCGGCCTCCTGATCCGTCCGCGCCCGACCTGATCCGCCGAGGACCACCGTCCCGCCGCCCATCGCGCCGTTGCCAGCATCACGGCCCTCGGCTAGCTGTCGCCGATGGCCACGCCCGACCCCGCTCCCGCCAACACCCTGCGCCGGCACGTCACCCGGACGCTCGTGCTCGCCTGGCCGATGATCCTCAGCCGGGTCGGGATCGTCACCATGTTCACCCTCGACGTCATCGTGCTCGGCCGCGCGGGTGCGGGCGAACTGGCCGACTACGTGCTCGGCCAGTCGATCCAGGACAGCCTGATCGGCATGATGATCGGCCTCCTGCTGGGCGTGCCGGTGCTGGTCGCGCGCGAGACCGGCTCGGGCAACGACGCCGCCGCCGGCCGCATCTGGCGGCGCGGGCTGATCGTCGCGCTCGGCCTCGGCGCGGTGCTCTGCCTTGTGCTGCAGTTCGCCGAGACGATCTATCTCGCCACCGGCCAGGATCCGACCCTCGCCGAACGCGCGGGCCGCGTCACCGCCATCCTCGCCCTCTCCCTGCCGCTGATCGGCGCCTACTACGTCTCCGCCGCCTTCCTCGAGGCGCTGCACCGCCCCGGCGTCGCGCTGGTCGCCATCCTGGTGGCGAACGCCCTGAAACTGCCCCTGAACCTCATCCTCGTGTTCGGCGCGGGCCCGATCCCGGCACTGGGCGCGGTCGGATGCGCGCTCGCCACCGTGATCACCTTCCTCGGGCTCAGCCTCGGCATGGCGGTCTACGTCACCCGCCTCTTCCCCCAGCGCGCCCGCTACGGCCTCGGCCGCGCCACGCCCTCCGTTGCGCCGCCGCTCGGCGTGCAGGTCCGCATGGGCCTCGCCTCGGGGGCGTCCTTCCTCTTCGAGGCGGGCGCCTTCACGGTGATGACGCTCTTCCTGGGACTGCTCGGCACGCTCGCGCTCGCCGCCCACGGCGTCCTCTTCCAGTTCCTCGCGCTGACCTTCATGATCGCCTACGGCATCGCCGGGGCGACCCAGGTCCGGGTCGGCAACGCCTGGGGCCGGGGCGACGCGCGCGGCATGGCCATGGCCGGCTGGACCGGCCTCGGCATCGCGCTCCTTTTCACCGGGGTGGTCGCCGTGGCCTATGGCAGCGTCCCCGAAGCCGCGATCGCCATCTTCACCTCCGACCCGGAGGTGATCGCCGCCGCCGCGCCGGTGATGGTCTGGGTGGTGCTCGCCACCCTCTTCGACGGCGGGCAGTCGGTGATGAACAACGCCTGCCGGGGCCGCGGCGACACCTGGATGCCCACCGCGCTCCAGTTCGGCAGCTACTGGCTCGCCATGGTCCCTCTCGCCTGGTTCTTCACCTTCCAGGCCGGGAACGGCCTCGCCGGCGTCTACCAGGGCATCGCGCTCGCCAGCATGATCTCGCTCGCCGTCCTCGCCCTGCGCTTCCGTGTCCTCAGCCGCGGAAGGCCGTGACCTCGATCTCGACCTTCATCTCCGGCCGGACGAGCGCACTGACCACCGTGGTGTTCGCCGGACGCACCTCGCCGAGCACCTTGCGCAGGGCCGGGGCGATCTTCGGATGGTCCGCCGCATCGGTGAGGTAGATCACCGTGCGGACCACGTCCGCAAAGGAAAAGCCCGCCTGCTCCAGCGCCCGCCCGATGTTCGCCAGCGTGTTCTCCGCCTGCGCGCCCACATCCTCGGGCATTGTCATCGTGGCATAGTCGTAGCCCGTGGTCCCCGCCACGAAGCACCAGTCGCCCTGCACCACCGCCCGGCTGTAGGCGAATTCCGCCTCGAAGGGCGATCCGGTCGAAATCAGTCTGCGCATGTTCCTCTCCCCCGCTGCGGACCGGGACGGTCCCGGACGCGCGCCGGAAAACTCGCCGATCGGACGGCCCTCCACAAGCCGCGCGTCCCGCTGCCCCGCAGCCGGACGATCATGCACGGTCGCGACCGGCAAAGCCCCGCCGTCCGAAAAACGTGTGTTGCCGGCCAAACGCATTGCTATATGTTCCCGCTCTGCCAACGGCCCGGTCGTTCTCGCTGCTTGCCGGCCGGGCCGCTGGAACTGGATAGCCCCAGACGGAGGATGGGAAGGAAATGCCGAAGAAACTGCTTGCCGCAACCGCGGTGTTGCTTTCGCTGGGCGGGTTCACCGCGCTCCCGGCGGTGGCGCAGGATGCCGAGGTCGACGCCGAACTCGCCGCCCAGGGCGAGACCGTGTTCCGCCGCTGCTCGGCCTGCCACCAGGTGGGCGAGGGCGCGCAGAACCGCGTCGGCCCGTCCCTCAATGGCGTCATCGGCCGCACCGCCGGCACCGTCGAGGGCTTCCGCTACTCGAACGCCATGACCGCCGCGGGCGAAGGCGGCCTCGTCTGGACCGAGGAGGAGATGTACGCCTATCTGGAGAACCCGCGCGCCAAGGTGCAGGGCACCAACATGGCCTTCGCCGGCCTGCGCGACTCCGAGGAGCGTCTCGCCGTCATCGAATACATCAAGGCCGAAGGCGGCGTTCACGAAGAAGACGACGACTGACACCGCTCCGCCGCCGGCTCCGGCCGGCGGCGCCCACCCGCCTCAGCGCATCCAGAACGCCCGCAGCGCCTGGAACTGGTCTGTGAGCTTGCACACCTGACGCCCGGCAAGCGCGGCCTCGGCCTCAGGCTTCTTGAGCTGCAGGTCTTTCACGACCTCGGCCCGTTTGGCCGTCTCCCCCCCCTCGGTCTCCATCCGCACCAGCAGCGCCTTCATCGCCGCCAGCTCGTCGTCGGCCAGGTACCACGACATCGAAGCCTCTACCGACGCCTCGAAGGTGAAGACCTCGAGGAATTCCGCCGGATAGGCCCGCTTCACCAGCCGCAGCTGCTGGTTGTTGCGGAACATCTGGCTCGCCGCCCGCGCCGCGAACAGCGCCTCGGGCGGGCTGGTCACGAACTGCAACGCCCGGGCGAGCCGCCCCGGCGGCCTGACCGGCCGCTCCTCCGGGAAGGCCCGGACCTGCAGCACGGCCACGCCCGAACAGTGCTCGACGACCCAGGCGCGGACCTCGGGGTTGTTCAGATAGGCCGTCGCCAGATCGACCCCGTAGTTGTCGTAATAGCCCGCATCGACCAGCCGCCGCTTCGACGGCCCGGTCGGCAGTGACACCGCCGGCGAGATGTAGGGAAAGGTCGCGTTCAGCCGCACCGCGGTGGCGAGCGTCACGCCACGCAGCGCCGCACGATGCGCCGCCGCGCCCGGCCCCGCCGGATCGGGCACCGCGTTGCCGCCCTCGTCGTGCAGATAGGCCTCGGGAAAGGCGGCGAAGACCTCCACCGACTCGCTGTTCTCCGCCTCCGGCGCGCCGCGGTCCCGCGCCGCCGCCGCTCCGTCCGAGCGGATGTCGCCCAGCCCCAGATTCGCGAAGAAGGCCGGCGCCCCGCTCTCGACCAGCATCGGCGAGAAGACGATCGACGGCGCCCGGCCAGCCGCCTCGGCCGCGCGCAGCTCCGCAAAGGTCAGCTTCAGCGTCGCCCACTGGTCATCCAGCACCCGCCCCCGCTCGGTCCGCGGCGCGAACGGCAGGATCAGCGACGGCAGGTCCCGGCGCAGCATCTGCTGCAAGACCGCGGTCAGGCTGTCACGCTTCACCGGCCAGCGCCGCTCACCGCCCGCCTTCGAGCGCTGGTGCGCCACCGTGTCCGCCTCGATCCGCGCGACGATGCCCTCCTGCGGCACCCCGCCGCCCCGAGCCGCCAGCGCCGCGAAATAGGCCCCGCCCACCATGCCGCCCGAGGCGCCGGTGATCAGGCGGATGTTGCGCACGATCCCCGGCAGCTTGCCGTCCCGGTCGCACTCGGCCAGCTTGTCGAGCAGCATCGCCGTCCAGAACCCGGCGCGATAGGCCCCGCCCGAGGTCGCGAGCAGCACCAGCTTCGGCTTCGTCCCCGGGTCCTCGGCGGTGACTTGCCGATGCCACGCGCGCAGCGCCTCCACCGGCTCCAGCGGCGCGGGATGCCCCGGCAGCGCGCCCGGCGCGTCGGGATTGACCGTCGCGGCCCGGGCATAGCTCGCCGCCGGAAACCCCGGCAGGCGCAGCTTGAACGGCGCCGCGTTCGCGAGCCACAGCCAGAGCAGCGCCACTAGCGCCGCCACCGGCACCGCCGCCGGCCCGGCGAGGTTCAGAAGCCCGTGGACCAGCGCGAAGCCGATGAAGAGCCCCGTCACCGACAGGCAGGCGAGGAACCATGGCTTCGCCCCCACCACGGCGAGCGGCAGCGCCGTCAACCCCGCCACCAGCCAGAACCCGTTCCATCCCGTCCCGCGCCCTGCCCAGAGCGCAACCGCATAGACCGCGAGGACCGCCGCGATCCCCGCGACGCCCCCGATCGCCCCGCGACCGAGCTCGCCCAGCGTGCTCCGCCAGTCGACCCGCTTCGGCGCCCCGGCCTCCCGGTCGATCGCGACCAGCGGCCGGCGCAGCTCGCGTAGGCTCGCGCCGAGCCCGATGACGAGGGCAGCGACCAGCACCCAGGCCAGCGCCCGCCCCGCCGCGGGATCCTCGCCCCAGGCGAACGAGGGACAGGCCGCTCCGGGGCACATGCGCGGCGCCGAATGCGTGCCGATCCAGGCGACACCCGCCAGCGCCACCGCCGCGAACTGCGACCAGAAGGCCGGACTGATCAGCAAGAGCGTGCCATAGCCGATCCGCTCCTCCGGCGCCGCCGTGGACGCACTCCGGATCACCCCCGCCCGCACCAGGATCTGCTTGTCGTCGCGAAAGAACCGGTTGAACCCCGCCCCCCGCGCCACGTATCCCGCCATGCCCGCCCAGACCAGCAGCACCAGCGCCCAGACCGGCCAGTGCACCAGCATGAGCCCCAGTTCCGCCGCCGCCCGCGCGCAACTCGCCGACCACGCGGGGCCCAGCCAGCCGCAGATGTCGAGCCCCGATCCGGTCATCTTCCGCCCCTGCGCAGCCCTGTATCATGGTTAACACGGATCACCCCCGCGCGAGAAGCGATCCGACACGCATCGCGACAATCGCGGGCCCCCATTCCCAATCCCCCGCTTTGTCCCTATATCGCGCCGGATGAGCCTCAACCCGCCCGATCTCCGCCCCGACCGCGCCCCCGCGCCCCGCTTCGACGCCGAGGCACGCCCCGGCCAGCCGAGGATCGGCATGGTCTCGCTCGGCTGCCCCAAGGCGCTCGTGGACAGCGAACGCATCCTGACCCGGCTGCGGGCCGAGGGCTATGCGATCTCGCCGGACTATGCCGGGGCCGAGGCGGTGATCGTCAACACCTGCGGCTTCCTCGACAGCGCCAAGGCCGAAAGCCTCGAGGCGATCGGCGAGGCGCTGGCCGAGAACGGCAGGGTCATCGTCACCGGCTGCCTCGGCGCCGACGAGGCCTATATCCGCGGCACGCATCCTTCCGTGCTCGCCGTCACCGGCCCCCACCAGTACGAGGCTGTGCTCGACGCGGTCCATGCCGCGGTGCCGCCCGCGCCCGACCCCTTCGTCGATCTCCTGCCCGCGACCGGCGTGCATCTCACGCCGCGCCACTACAGCTATCTGAAGATCTCCGAGGGCTGCAATCACGCCTGCCGGTTCTGCATCATCCCCGACATGCGCGGCAAGCTCGTAAGCCGCCCGGCCCATGCCGTCCTGCGCGAGGCCGAGAAGCTGGTCGAGGCCGGGGTGCGCGAGCTTCTCGTGATCAGCCAGGACACCTCCGCCTACGGCCTCGACCGCCGCCACGACACCCATCCGTGGAAGGGCGGCACGGTGCGGAGCCACATTACCGACCTCGCCCGCGAACTCGGATCGCTCGGCGCCTGGGTGCGGCTCCACTACGTCTATCCCTACCCCCATGTGCGCGAGCTGATCCCGCTCATGGCCGAGGGGCGCGTCCTTCCCTATCTCGACATCCCGTTCCAGCATTCCCATCCGGAGGTGCTGAAGCGCATGGCCCGCCCGGCGAAATCCGCCGACACGCTGGCCGAGATCGCCCGCTGGCGCGCGATCTGCCCGGAGATCGCGCTGCGCTCGACCTTCATCGTCGGCTACCCCGGCGAGACCGAGGAAGAGTTCCGGCACCTGCTCGACTGGCTCGACGCGGCGCAACTCGATCGGGTCGGCTGCTTCAAGTACGAAAACGTCGCCGGCGCCCGCTCGAACGCCCTGCCCGACCACGTGCCCGAAGCCGTGAAGGAGGAGCGTTGGCACCGCTTCATGGAACGCGCCCAGGCGATCAGCGCCGCGAAGCTCGCGGCCAGGGTCGGCAGCCGGACCCAGGTCATCGTCGACACCGTGGACGCCGAGGGCGCCACCTGCCGTACCACGGCCGACGCGCCCGAGATCGACGGCAACCTCTTCATCGACGAGGGCTTCGAGGCCCTGAAGCCCGGCGACATCATCACCGTCGAGATCGACGAGGCTTCCGACTACGACCTCTGGGGCACCCCGGTCCCGGACTGACCCGCCCCGGCGCGGCCATTCCACCCGCACCGCTTCCGGCTTTCATACTGGCAAGCTTACCCTATCGAGCAGACCGCGCGGGCGAACACGCCCGCGCCAGCCAAAAGCCTCGCGCGCACCGCGCGCTCCGCATGGCCGCCAACGGGCGGCCCCCCCCTACCGCCCCTCGATCCGCCAGGCCGCCATCGCCAGCGCCGCGGCGAGGAGCAGCATCAGCCAGCCCGGCGCCAGCGGCACCAGACGGATCTCGCGCAGCCGATAGGCCTCGCGGTCGGCGAGCCCGATCCAGCCGCGGCCCTGCGCCACGCGCCCCTCGCGCACCATGCGGATGTCCGGCAGCGCCTCGGAGATCCGCAGCACCGCGCCCCGCGTCGCCGCGGCGAGCCGCCCGAGCAGGTCGCCGGTCGAGACCGGGTTCTCGAACTCCCGCGGCGCCGAGGGCCCGACCACCGCCACCCCGGTCAGCTCGCCGTTCGCCAGCCGCCAGACGCCGTTCTCGGTCCCCTCGAAGCTGCCCTGCCAGCGCCCCGGCGCGATCTCGGTCAGTGCGACCTCGGCCTCGACCCCCGAGGGGCTCGTCACCGTCAGGGGCGGCGCGGTCTCGGCCAGCGTGCGCCGCGTCACCGTCACCATGCCCTGCCCGGGCGCCGTGACCAGCGCCTCCTCCTCCAGCTCCGGCTCGCCCATCATCCAGTGCGCGAGCCGTCGCAGCAGTTCCAGCTGCGGCCCGCCACCCTCGAAACCCCGGCTCCAGAGCCAGGCCTGGTCCGAGGCCAGCATCGCCACCCTTCCCTCGCCCTGCCGGTCGAGCACCAGCAAGGGCCGGCCCTGCGGCCCCTCCATCACCGTGTCGCCGCCCAGCGCCTGCACCTCGGCCACCCGGAACCACCGCCCCCAGCCCGGTGTGCCGTCCTCGCCCGGCGGCCGCGGCGCATGCGCCTCCAGCCCCGCGGTCACCGGGTGCCGCCGCCCGACCTCCGAGACCGTCGGATGGAAACCCTCCTCGATCACCCGCGCGGTCGGCTCCACCGGCATCACCTCGCGCAACGGCGAGCGGTAGAGGCTCTCGGCCCCGGCGAAATCCTCGCCCGACGAGATCAGCAGCGCGCCCCCGTCCCGCACGTAGCGCGCGACGTTCTCCAGATAGAGGTTCGGCAGGATGCCCCGGCGCTTGTAGCGGTCGAAGATGATCAGGTCGAACTCGTCGACCTTCTCCATGAAGAGCTCCTGCGTCGGGAACGCGATCAGGCTCAGTTCGAAGACCGGCACGAAGTCCTGCTTGTCGGGCGGCCTCAGGATGGTGAAATGCACCAGATCGACCGCGCTGTCGGACTTCAGCAGGTTCCGCCAGGTCCGCTCGCCGGCATAGGGCTCGCCCGAGACCAGCAGCACCCGCAGCCGGTCGCGCACCCCGTTGATCGACACGATCGCGCCGTTGTTCCGCCCGGTCAGTTCGCCCGCGACCTCGGGCGTCGCGATCTGCAGCACATTGAGCCCGCCGCGCTGCAGCGTCACCGGCAGGGTCACGCTGCGGTTCACCGGGACCGAGAAGCCGATCGGCTCGTCCCCGTCGAGGCTGACCGTCAGGTCGACGAGCCCCGGCAGCCCCTGGGGCGGCGAGCCGAGGTCCTCGACGCGCAGGGTCATGCTCACCGGCTCTCCGACGATGGCGAAGGCGGGCGCGGTCTCGACCACCACCCGGCGGTCCCATTCCCGCCCGTCCCCCGTCAGCAGCACATGCACCGGCGCCGGGAATCCCGTCACCGCCTCGGCGTCATGCACCTGCCCGTCGGTCAGCAGGATCGCACCGGCGATCCGGTCGGGCGACAGCTCCGCCGCCGCCTCCGCCAGCGCCGTCATCAGCCGCGTGCCGTCGTCGCCCTGGTCCGGCACCCGGATCACCTGCACCTCGAGGCCGCCGTGCGCTCCCAGCCGCTCCAGCCGCGCCTCGATCCCCGCCAGCGCCTCGGCCAGCTGGTCCTCGCGCCCCGCGATCCGGTTCGAGGCGGTATCGTCCACCACGACCAGCGCGATGTTCGGCAGGCCTGCCCGGTCCTCCTGCCGCAGCGACGGGTTGGCGAGCGCGGTCAGCAGCACCAGCGCCGCGAGCGCCCGCAGCCACCAGCCCGTCAGCCCCCGCCAGAGCGCGAAGGCCAGCACCACGAGCGACACCGCCGCCAGCGCCGCGATCGCCGGCCAAGGCAGGCCCGGGTCGAGTGTCACGATCTGCGTCATCTACTGCCCCAGCCGGTCGAGCAGCGCCGGCACGTGCACCTGGTCGGATTTGTAGTTGCCGGTCATCACGTACATGATCAGGTTGACCCCGAAGCGCATCGCCATCTCGCGCTGCCGCTCGCCGACGAGGCCGCGGCCCACCGGGAACATCGCCTGCCCGTTGTCCTCCACCGCCCAGGCCGCCGCCCAGTCGTTGGACCCGATGATCACCGGCGTCACCCCGTCGTTGAGGTTGCGGAACGGCAGACCCTCGACCTCCTCGGCCCCCGGCGCCGCCTCGACCCAGACATCGCCCCCCTGCCAGCGGCCGGGAAAGTCCTGCAAGAGGTAGAAGGTCCGGGTCAGCACGTGGTCTCCCGGCACCGGCTCCAGCGGCGGGATGTCGAGCCGCGTCGCGATCGCCTGCAGCACCCGCCCGTTCGGCGTCGTCCCACCGAACTGCCCGCCGAGCTGCGCGTCCTGCGTGTCGAACAGGATCATGCCGCCGTTACGGAGAAACTCGTTCAGCTTGCGATAGGCCGCGTCCGAGGGCGGGGCCTGGCCCTCGGTCACCGGCCAGTAGAGGAACGGGTAGAGCGCGAGCTCGTCGGTCTCGAGGTCCACCCCCACCGGCTCGGCCGGCTCGATCGCCGTCCGGGCATAGAGCGTGCGGCTGAGCCCGAGCAGCCCTGCCCGGCTCACCCGGTCGATCCGCGGATTGCCGGTCGCCACATAGGCGAGCACCGTCTCGTTCGCGGCATAGAGCGCCCGCGCCTCCGCGTCCTGCGGCACCCCCTGCGCCGAGGCGCCGCCCGGCAGCGCCACCAGCACCAGCGCCAGCACAGCCGCCGCGGCACCCGCCGCCCGGCGCGGCCGCCCCCCGGACCGACCGCCGAGCCGCCCCGAGATCCAGAGCGTCGCCAGCACGTCGATCACCAGCGCGCCCAGCGCCAGCGCGAGCAGCCACGGCTGCAGCGGCGTCTCGCCCGGCCGGTCCATCGCCTCGACCGCGATCCCCTGCGGCAGCGCGCCCATCGGCGCCAGTTCGTCATCTGCCCGCAGCACGTTCACCGCCACCCGCCGGTCGCCGCTCGCATAGATCCCCGGCGGCAGCTCGGGGCCCGGCCGCTCCTCGACCAGCCGCGTCCCTGGCACGCCCGGCATCAGTGCCGGGTCCTCCAGTTCGCCGAAGCCGTTCAGCACCTGCTCCGGCGTCCAGGTCAGCGCCTGCAGCTCCTCGGCCTCGGCGCTCAGCCCGCCCGCGCTCAGCGTCAGCCGCTCCAGCATCTGCACGAAGAGCCCCGAGAGCGGCAGGCTCGACCATTCCGCATTGGCGGTCACATGCACCAGCACCACCCGCCCCTGCCCGAGCGCGCGGCCCGTCACGAGCGGCGTGCCGTCCTCGAGCGCCGCCAACACCCGCCCCGGCAGTTCCGGATCGGGCTGGGCCATCACCTGCGCCGAGACGTCCACGTCGCCCGGAACCGGCAGCCCCTCGAACGGACTGCCCTCCGGGAAGGGCTGCAGCCGCCGCGGCGCGCCCCAGGACATCGCGCCGCCGATCGACCGCCCGCCCGCGCGCAGCCGCACCGGCAACAGCGGATCCTCCTCGAGCTGCCCGGCGCCGGAAGCCGCCAGCCGCGGCCCGGCGAAGCGCAGCAGAAGCCCGCCGCGATCGATCCATTCGGCCACCAGTTCCTGCTCGGCCTCCGCCAGCACGCCCACGTCCGCCATGATCAGCACGTCGGGGGCCGCGTTCAGCATGTCCTCGAGCGGCGCCTCGATCAGCTCCGCCACCGGCTCCAGCGCATTGCGCAGGTAATGCAGCGGATCGACGAGCTGCTGGCCCTCGCTGCCCGGCCGTCCCGACAGGAGCGCGACCTTGCGCCGGCGCAGCGCATCGTCGGCCAGCGCCACGCCCGCCGCCGAACGTGCCTCGTTCAGCACCACCCGCGTCACCCGGTTGCGCAACTCGATCGGCAGGTCGAGTTCGAGGTCGAGCACCGTCTCCTCCGGCGCGAAGACCCCGGCCCCGGAGCCGAGCACCCGCTCGATCCCGTTCGGATCGGGGCCGATCGCGCTGACCGTCACCGTCTGCTGCGTCCCCGCCTCGGCCCGCAGCACGCCCAGCCGGAACGCGCCCTCCTCCAGCCGCGGCGGCGTCAGCGCCAGCGCCCCGCGCGGGGGTGCCACCATCGTCACCGGCCCGCGCGCCAGCAGCGCCTCGGCCAGCGCCGCCTCCGACCCGTCGCTCAGCCCGTCGCTCAGCCACAGCGTCTCGAATTCACCCGCGGGCAGCCCGGCGATCCATCCGGCAAAGGCCGCCCGGTCCGGCGACCAGGCCCGCGGCGCAAGGCCCGCCAGCCGCTCGGCCCATTCGCCCGCCGCGCGCAGGGGCAGCGCGCCTTCCGCCGGAATGCCCGCCGCGACCGCCAGCACCGCCACCGGCCGCCCGTCGCGCCCCGCCTCGGTCAGCGCCTCCGAAACCCGGCCCATGCGCAGCTGCCAGTCCGGCGCATCCGCCCAGCCGCCGTCGATCAGCACCAGCAGCGGCCCGTCCCCGGTCGCCGGCCGCGGGTTCAGCACCGGCTGGGCAAAGGCCAAGATCGCCGCGGCCAGCGCCAGCATCCGCAGCAAAAGCAGCCACCACGGCGTGCGCTCCGGCATCTTCTCCGGGTCCCGCAGGCCGAGCAGAAGGCGCACCGCCGGAAACGCCCGCCGCGCCGGCGCGGGCGGCACCGCGCGCAACAGCCACCAGAGCACCGGCAGCGCCACCAGCCCGAGCAGGAGCCACGGCGTCAGGAATGCCACGGGGCCGATCACGCGTGCACCCTCTGCGCCCCGACCGCCACGTAGAGCCACAGGAGCGCCGCGCGCGGGCTCTGGGTGGTGCGGTGGAACAGGCACCGCCAGCCGAGCCGCGCGGCCATGGACTGCAACGTCGCCCGCCGCTCGGCCAGCCGCTCAAGATAGGCCTCGCGCAGCGCCCGCGCCCGCTGGGTCTCGAAGTCGATCGCGCCGGTCATGCTCTCGAATATCACCCGCCCGTCGAAGGGAAAGGCCTCCTCGGTCTCGTCGAGCACCTGCACGAAGACGCCCTTCACCCCCTGGTCCGCCGCACGCGCCAGCGCCGGCAGGAGCGTCTCGGTCTCGCCGAGGAAATCCGACAGGAACACCGCCCGCCCGCCGCGCACCAGCCGGTCGGGCGGCGGCGCGCCATAGTCCGGCCGCCCCTCGCCCGGGGTGGCGAGTTCCATCGCCATCCGGTTCAGCTGCGCGCGCCCGCTGCGCGGCTGCGCCGCGGCCGTGCCCATCAGCGCCACCCGCTCGCCCGCCTTGATCAGGAGCACCGACAGCGCCAGCGCGAGCAGCGCCGCGCGCTCGCCCTTGGTCCGCGGGTTCGCCTCGCCGCGATAGTCCATCGACTGCGCCTGGTCGACCCAGAGGCTGACCGTCTGCGCCGCCTCCCATTCCATCTCGCGGATGAACTGCAGGTCCGACCGCCCGGAGCGCCGCCAGTCCACCGCCGCACGCGCATCGCCCGGCATCGCCTGCCGGTACTGCCAGAAGTTCTCGCCATGCCCGGCACGCCGCCGCCCGTGCACGCCCATCGCGACCGAGGCGGCCAGCACCTCCGCCTCGGCGAGGAGCGGCGGCAATGCGCCCGCGATCTTCTCGGCATCGCGGCGAAGGCCGACCGGCCCCTGAGGCTTCAGATGTCCACGCGCCCCGCCGGGCGTCACGCCGCGGCCTCCTGCCCCGTCGTCTCGCCGACCAGCCGCGCGATCAGCGCGTCGAGCGTCTGCCCTTCGGCCCGCGCGGCGAAGCCGAGCGCCATGCGGTGGATCAGCACCGGATGGGCGAGTGCGGCCACATCGTCGATCGACGGCACGAGCCTTCCCTGCAACAGCGCCCGCGCCCGGATCGCCAGCATCAGCGCCTGCGCCGCGCGCGGCCCCGGCCCCCAGCTGACCGCCTGGTCGACCGCGGGATGTGCGTCCGGCGTGCCCGGCCGCGCCGCGCGCACCAGGTCGAGGATGCGCTCCACCACCGCCTCGCCGACCGGCAGCCGCCGGATCAGCCGCTGCGCCGCCATCAGGCTCTCCGCGTCGAAGACCGGCTCGGCCTGAGCCTCCTCGAGCCCCGTCGTCGCCAGCACGATCGCCCGCTCCGCCGCCCGGTCGGGATAGTCCACGTCGATCTGCAGAAGGAACCGGTCGAGCTGTGCCTCGGGCAGCGGATAGGTCCCCTCCTGCTCGATCGGGTTCTGGGTGGCGAGCACGTGGAACGGCGCCGGCAGCACCCGCCGCTGCCCGGCGACCGAGACCTCCTTTTCCTGCATCGCCTGCAGGAGTGCGGATTGCGTGCGCGGGCTCGCGCGGTTGATCTCGTCGGCCATCAGGAGCTGGCAGAAGATCGGCCCGTCGATGAACCGGAAGGCCCGCGTCCCGTCGGCACCGGTCTCCAGCACCTCGGCGCCGAGGATGTCCGCCGGCATCAGGTCGGGCGTGAACTGGACGCGATGCGCCACCAGCCCCAGCACGGTGCCGAGCGTCTCCACGAGCCGCGTCTTGGCCAGCCCCGGCGCACCGACCAGAAGCCCGTGCCCCCCGCACAGGATCGCGATCAGCGTCTGCTCGACCACCTTCTCCTGCCCGATGATACGCCGGGCGATCACCTCCCGCGCCCGGACGAGCCGCGCGCCGGTTTCCTCGATCTCGTGCATCATCTCGCCCGGTTCCATACTGCCTCACCGTTCCATGGGGCGTCTCGCCCGCGGTTGCCGCCTGCCCTGCTCGCGCCTAACATACGCGAATTATCCCGCCGCGAGAGGGGGACAATGGTCAAGCCCGATCACAAACCGGACAGCCCCGGCGCCGAGAATATCGCCGCCGCCGCCCGCAAGGCCGGCGCCAAGGGTCCGCCGCCGGTGCATCTGTGGAACCCGCCGTTCTGCGGCGATCTCGACATGCGCATCGCCCGCGACGGCACCTGGTTCTACCTCGGCACGCCGATCGGCCGCAAACCGCTGGTCAGGCTCTTCGCCTCAATCCTCTGGCGCGAGGGGGACCGCTATTTCCTCGTCACCCCGGTCGAGAAGGTCGGCATCACGGTCGAGGACGCACCCTTCCTCGCCGTCGACTTCACCGCCGAGGGCGAAGGCCCCAACCAGCGCCTCACCTTCCTCACCAATGTCGAGGACAGCGTGACCGCCGGACCCGACCATCCGATCCGGCTCGCGCGCGACCCGGCGACGGGCGAGCCCGCGCCCTATGTGCTGATCCGCCGCAACCTCGAGGCGCTGATCGACCGCAAGAGCTTCTACCGCCTCGTCGAGCACGGCGCCGAGCACGACGGCCAGTTCGGCATCTGGTCCGGCGGCGCCTTCTTCCCCTTCATGCCCGCGGACGAGCTCGCGCGTCTCGCCGCCGATTGAAGCAATTCACCGAGAATCCGCCTCTAATCCTCGGAATCCCGCGCTTCGCCGCACCCTCCCCCGGTGCTACCCTCGAACCGGCGCCCCATGGGCGCACGGAGCGGAGGGCACGACATGATCGGTGGAGCCGCTGCCTCGGGCATCCTCTCGGTGCTCCTGATCTGGATCGTGGTCGGCGGCATCGCCGGCTGGTTCGCGGGCCTCGCGGTGCAGGGCGGCGGGCTCGGCATCGTCGGCAACGTCATCCTGGGCATCGTCGGCGCAGGACTGGCCGGGCTTCTCCTGCCCGCCCTCGGCATCGCCCCCGGCCACGGTATGGTCCGGACTGTCCTCAGCGCGATGTTCGGCGCGACCCTGGTCCTCCTGCTGATCCGGCTGGTGATCCGCCCCTAGGACACGATCTCGAACCCCATCCTCGCGAAGGTCAGGTCATGGAACAGGTGGCTGCCGAAGGGAGCAGCATCCTGGTCTCGCTCATCGTGTCGATCGTCGTCGGCGGCGTCACCGGCTGGCTCTTCCCCATGCTCGGCTTCGGCGGCGGCATCGTCCGCGCGATCCTCGTGCTGCTGGTGGCGGGCCTCGTCTGGCGGGCCTGCCCGGCGGTCCCGCGCCCGGGCCTCAGCCTAGCCGGTCGCGGAACGCCGCCAGCACCGCCTCGTAGGTCGCCCGCTTGAAGGGCACGATCCGCTCGATCAGCTCGTCCGGCGTCACCCAGGCCCATTCCCGGAACTCCGGATGCGGCCGGGCGATGTCGATCAGCGTGTCCGGCCCGTGGAACCGCAAAAGGAACCAGCGCTGCTTCTGCCCGCGATAGCGCCCCTTCCAGATCTTCGGCACCAGGTCGTGCGGCAGGTCGTAGGTCAGCCAGTCCGGCGTCTCCGCCTCGATCGCGACCGCATGGGGCGGGATGCCGGTCTCCTCGGTCAGCTCGCGCAGCGCCGCCTCGACCGGCGCCTCGCCCTTGTCGATCCCGCCCTGCGGCATCTGCCAGGCGTCGGCCACCGTGTCGATGCGCTTGCCGGCAAAAACCGCGCCCGCCGGATTGGCGATGACGAGGCCGACGCAGGGCCGGTAGGGCAGCGCGAGGATCTCCGCCTCGGTCATGGCCCGTCCGCGGTTCCGCCGCCTCAGTTGGTGCCGTTCAGGAAGCCGAGGCCGCGCAGGATGTCGAGCGCATAGGACAGCTGGTAGTCCTCGGCGCGCAGCCGGGCCACCTCTTCCTTGCGCGCCCGCTCCTGCTCCAGCATCTCGCGCTCGTCGTCGGTCAGCGAGTCGTTCGACAGCGATCCCCGCAGGTCCGCCTCGGACCGCATCGGGCTCGACGGGCCGCCGTCGGCCTCGTCCACCGGCTCCTCGGGCGGGCGCTGCTCGACGATCACGTCGGGCGCGACGCCCAGCGCCTGGATCGACCGTCCCGACGGCGTGTAGTAGCGCGCCGTCGTCAGCCGCATCGCGCCCTCGCCCTGCACCGGCATGATGGTCTGGACCGAGCCCTTGCCGAAGCTCTGGGTGCCCACGACCATCGCCCGGCGATGATCCTGCAGCGCGCCAGCCACGATTTCCGACGCGCTCGCCGATCCGCCGTTGATCAGCACCACGATCGGCTTGCCCTCGGCCAGGTCGCCCGGCGTCGCGTTGTAACGCTCGCTGTCGCGCGGATCGCGGCCCCGGGTCGAGACGATCTCGCCCGAATCCAGGAAGGCGTCGGTGACCGAGATCGCCTGGTCGAGCAGCCCGCCGGGGTTGTTGCGCAGGTCGAGGATGAAGCCCGCCACGTTGTCGATGCCGCCCGCCGCCTCGACCTGCTCGGCCAGCTGGTCGCGCAGGTTCGGGAAGGTCTGCTCGTTGAAGGTGGTGACCCGCAGGATCACCGCATTGTCCTCGAGCCGCGAGCGCACCGCGCTGATCGTGATGGTCTCGCGGGTGATCTTCACGTCGAAGGGCTCCGGCGTACCCTCGCGGGTCACGGTGATGGTGATCTCCGAACCGACCGGCCCGCGCATCAGGTCGACCGCGTCGTTCAGCGTCAGCCCCAGCACGGTCTCGCCGTCCACATGGGTGATGAAGTCGCCCGGCATGATCCCCGCCCGCTCGGCCGGCGTGCCCTCGATCGGCGAGACCACCTTCACGAAGCCGTTCTCCTGGGTGACCTCGATGCCGAGCCCGCCGAAGGCGCCGCGGGTCTGCACCCGCATGTCGTCGAAATCGTCCGGCGGCAGATAGCTCGAATGCGGGTCGAGCGAGCTCAGCATGCCGTTGATCGCCGCCTGGATCAGCTCCTTCTCGTCGACTTCCTCGACATAGCCGGCGCGGATGCGCTCGAAGATGTCGCCGAACAGATCGAGCTGCTGGTAGACGCTGGCCTTGTCGTCCGATTCCTGCGCAAGGATCGGCGCCGCGAACTGCGAGGTCACCACGATCCCCGCCACGGCGCCCACGGCCCCGGCCAACA
>CAZNSP010000049.1:0-19123 GCA_964575795.1 uncultured Rhodobacterales bacterium | reverse complement strand
CGCGCGACCGATCTTCACGCCTTCGCCGACCGCCCGGCGGCCAAGCTGTCGGGCGCATGAGATACCGTCTGGTCGATCAAGCGGTTTCTGACGCCGCAGGCGCAATCGGCTCCGATATTCTGGGTCTACGCCGCTCGCGCCTGCTCGGTGCTGATGACGAAGGGGTTGCGGCTTTTGGCGACGCTGTAGACGGCTTGGAGCAGTTTGCGCATGGCCGCGATGAGCGCGAGCTTCGGCGGCTTGCCGGCGTCGCGCAGACGGTCGTGAAAGGCCTTGAGCCAGGGGTTGATGCGGACTGCGGCGAGCACCGTCATCCAGAGTGCGCGGCGCAGTTTCGCATTGCCGAAGGTCGTTGGGGCCCGGGCGGGCGTGCGCTTTCCCGATTGCCGAAGCCCGGGCACGACACCGACGTAAGCCGCGAAGGCACCGGCGCTTCGGAAGCGGGCCGGATCGCCGACGGCAGCAATGATGCGCGCCGCGGAATGCGGACCGATGCCGTCTATGCTGGTGAGCAGTCGGCCGATCTCATGGGCGTCGAGCAGCCCCTCGATATCGGCCTCGATCTCCTTCAATCGGCACGCCGCTCCACAATCCATGGAAAGTGGTTTGCCCATCCCAAAGCCCAACATCTGCTTCGGGTACACTGAATCACGCATCCGCCGCGATGGGAATCCGAGATTCACGACGCTCGGGAAACGCTCTAGGCAACGCGTTGCCTGCCGTTGCCGCACGGGACGGAAACGCCTTCACCTGCTGTTCTGGGAGACGGACGGCGGTGGCTCCTTCCGTCGATCGGAAATTGCGGCCAAGATGGATAGTGGGATTCGCTAAGCGTGGCGGTTCCCCTTCTGCCCGCATGAACGGGGGAAACGAGTGGAAGAAGTGATCCGTCCCTCAAGCGGAAAGCCGCTTACTTCGGACTCGGATTTCCATCTATCGACGGCCCAGCACAAGCAGCTCGTGGAAGCCTTGTGGGCAGCGGCCCGCAAGTCATTTCCCCTGATTGTTCTCACTGGCCCGGAAGGGGTCGGCAAGTCCGTATTGCTTCGCCACCTCAAGACGACGGCCCCGCCGGATGTGGCTGTTTTGGACATTTCCAGCGAGTGCATCGTCCAGAGCGGACAACCTGCGATCGCCGCAGCGGTCAAATTCCCGACGGCGGCGCCGTCCGGCGCGGCCGATTTTGGAAGCTTCGAGAGCTTGATCGACAAAAATGAACGGTTTGGCCGTCACCTGCTCCTGATCCTGGATGATGCGGAAGAAGCCACGGAGAGCATGCTGGCTGTACTGTCTGACCTTTTCGAGCTTGTATCAAAGCGAGCGTCCCCACCCACAGTGCTTCTGGTGGGATCGCCGCAGTTCGAAGTTCTTCTCGCCGGTGCGCGATTCAGTGCCTTCACGCGTCGCCGCGGCGTGATCTTTCGGTTCCATCCGATGACAGCCGAAGAGACTTCGGCATACATACGACGGCGGCTCCAGATCGCGGGCCTCGACCCGGAGACTTTTGATCAGTCGGCGGTTGAGGCCATCCACCGAGCGGCAATTGGCCTTCCGAAGGAGGTGGATGTCCTTTGCAGTAATGCTCTGGCTGCGATGCTTCATGAAGGTCGAAAAACCGTCGACATCGCTCAGCTGGATCAGGTCGTTGTGCTGACGCAAGAGAAACTCCCATCCGATGGAGTGAAAGAGTTTGATGTAAATCAATCAAAACTGGAATATTTGACTGTCGAGGGGCTGTCTCAGAACGAGGTGAGCTTTCTGCCGGTTGTCGAGCCGAGCGAGTTTGTTTTCCTGTCCAGAGATCGACCTGAAACCAGCGGATCTGCATGTGTGTCGAGGTCCGGCCCGATTGCACGTGCTCGACAGCAGAATGAAACCGAACTGATCCGGCAATCTGCTGATAGCCAACCACTTGCCTACAACGAAGCGCCGCGGAACGGTGGTGGGACTGCAGATTTCGTGAAGGCCGCCCCGCCTTCAGGTATAGGCGGACGTGGGCAGGCAAACAAATGTTTGTCTGAACCGCGACGGCGTTTCTTGTTCGCTTCCAGCATGCGTCCGGCATCCGCATTCCTTGTCGGGGTGGCCGCGCTCGCCTTGATTGGTCTTGCCATCATTACCATGCCAGGTGGAGAGCGCTCCGATGGTTCTATTCGTCGTGTAGGCGGAGAACCGGATCAGATCGGCGAGGCAGAGATCTCCGCGTTGGGAACGGCTCCTGGTGTGGGTCTGTCCGCTGCTGCCGGCCGCATGCCGACCAATTCAGGCCTCAACGACGGTGCCGAAGCCGATGGTACTTCGTCGCAGGTCGGCGTCCCGGCAGACGACCGTGTGGCTTCAGAGCTTTGGGAGGGCGCCGGTGGATCGCTCGACACTGCAGAGCCTCTGTTTGACGAACTCGAGGCGGTACCGCCGGACCAGGTTGGCGCTCAACAGTTCTTCCGGCACGGTCTCGAAGTGGCTACCCAGGACCGCCGAGCAGCCATTCTGGCATTCTCCCGTGCCGCGATCAGGGGTCATGTCCGCTCGGCGTACTATCTCGGCCAGATTTATGAAACGGGCGATGGCGTCCCTGCCGATATTGCGCTGGCTCGAGCATGGTACGCTCTGGCCGCAGACCATCCCCGCGCCCGGCAAAAAGCTACTGAACTGGCGGAACGAGGTACGTCACCTGAGCAAGACGGGGAAACCCCTACCTCCGCTCCCCCGCAGTTGGCATTCGCCGAGCGCTCGTCAGTTGGGATTCTAGACCTGGTGTGGATTGGTTCTCGTGGCGGGGACTCTGCGACCGGATACATCGTGGAGTTGGCTGCGGAGCTGGACGGCCCCCCTGTACTAAGAGCGTTTACAGAGGTTTCCGCCTTGCGGTTCGCCTATCCCGACTCCGACGAGTTGTGGTGGAGGGTTACACCGATGGGCCATACGGCAGCCTCAAACTGGCAGCTTGTTTCGCACACAGACTGAACCGGGCCTTCGCGCTTGCCCTTTCTTTTTGAGTGGCCCCGCTATAGGGCGAGAAAGATCAGCACCCGATGACTCCGCAGATCCTCGCGCGGTAGATGGCGTTCGCTTCACTCTCCAGTGTGGCCGGAGCCGGTGCAGCCGGACAGTCGACGCGGTAGTCCTCGGCAAGCCCCACGTTGACACAGGTGCCGATCTGCCAGCCCGGAGGCAAGTCGTTGAGATCGACCTGTTGCCACTTCGGATGCCCCGACTGCTGCAGTTGGCCAAAATTCGTCAGTATCAGGTTGGAAATGTCAGAGACCGCCTTGCAGCTTGCACGGTGGTAGGCGTTCTGCCCGGCGCGGTAGTCATAGGTCATCAGGACGGCCTTCACGGCGATCAGGTCCAGTGGCTCGGGCTGGAACTGGTACATTCCCGCTGGAATTGAGGCCGGCTGGTAGACTGCCTGCAGGACCGGATCGGTGATCGGTACGAGGTGGAAGCGCTCCGGGTCGATCGACGGGCTTTGGAACAGAGCCGCGGGAGCGCCGGCAACGTAGAAGAAGGCGTCGATTTCGTCAGCGAGCAAAGCCTGCAGCGATGCGTCGGGCCCGATTGTCACCCGCTCCGCAGGGCTTACGCCGGCGAGATCAAGAACAAGCGATGCAGTCAGAAACGTGCCGCTGTCCTCGACACCGACCGCAACCCGTTTACCTGCAAGGTCCGCAAGGCTTCCGATGTCGCGCCTACCAAGCAAATGCACTTCTTCGTTGTACAGCGGGAAGGCAATTCTTACTCCACTGATCGCGCGAGCGATGGCTGGATCGTCAGCGGCAAATGTCCGAAGATATTCGAGCACGTCGCTTTGCACGATACCGAACTGGGTGAAGCGCCTTTGACGCACTCCGAGGAAGTTTTCAAGCGACCCTGCACTCTCCCGAACGTTGAGATCGATGCCGCAGCGCCCCGCAATCTCACTGATATTGCGACCAATCTGAATATAGGTCCCGCTAGGCCCCCCGGTCAGAATGTTCTTCTCGATGTCCTGTGCAGCTGCCGGCGCCAGCGGCGCCAGAAGAGCGATCAGGGCGAGTGCAGGCCAAATGAGCTTTCGAAGAGCTCTATTCATCACAGTCTCCCCGCATGATTTGCTCAGCATCCTCCTAGATCGCGGATCAGATGCACGAGCGTCTGTCGATTGATCGTCCCGAACACGTCGTTCAGTGCCTCGGTCGCACAGACCCCCTCGCTCAGCAGGTGGGTCAGGTTCGCCATCTGCCCGGGCGAGGCCTCCGAAAGTCCCGGAGCGCGCGCCAGAGCCGCAGTGACGGTGGCGACGGGCCGTCCGCGGTTTTCGGAAGTCGGCTGATCGGATGGTCCAGTAGTCGGATTGAGAGAAACCATTTCTTCGCGTGCCAACTCGCCGGTCGCCGACTCGGCCCGCAATTGCTGGAGGGTAGCCAGATCAGAGCGCGCCTTTTCGATCTCGCCCTCGAGTTCGGCTCGCAGGCTATGGGCTCGGGCCAGTTCGGCCTCGGCTTCGGCCAGGTTAAATCGTGCTACTTCCGCTTGTCTTCGGATCCCTTCGATCTCGCTCCGGGATCGATCGAGGCTTTCCTGCATCTCGGCGCGTTGGGCCGCCTCCGCTTCGGTGTCTGACCGTAGCCGGGAGAGTTCCGCCTCGCTTCGCAGTATTGCGGCGCTCAGTTCGTCGCTGCGGCGCTGCGCCTGTGTCGCGGACGCCTCTGCAGCAATACGGCGTTGACCCAACTCGTTAACGGCTGCCTCGGCCGATTCCTCCTCTCCCCGGAGGCGCGCAAGTTCCGCCATCGAGACTTCGATGTCAGACTGCACCTGCCCATGCTCTGCGCGGAGTACTGCAAGCTCGTCCTCCGCAGCTTGCCTCGCCGCCTCGGCCTCTCCTTTCTGTTGGCGGAGCGTTTCGAGCGTTGTCCTGGCGCGACTGACTTCGTCCTGCAACCTGGTCAGGCGGTCCGTGGTTGCGACCAGTTCGGCTTCGATCTCGGACCTTTCGGAAGCAACTGCATCAGCCTTGGCCTGAGCATCTGCGGTGGATCGGACTACTTCTTCGAGCCTCTGTTGTGCCGCAGCGACTTCCGCTTCCAGTTCGTCCCGTCGATACTCCGCCGCCCGCGCCGCGACCCCGATCGCCTCCAGTTCGCTCACCTCCGACCGCAGCCGACTGGCGGTTTCGGCATCAATCGTTGTAGATGCTGCAACGGTTTCCCTCGACTGTGCCTCCTCGATCTGCGACTTCAGCCTCTCGATGGTCTCTAGTGCCGTGGCCTCCTCAGCAGCAAGCGCATCTCTACGCGCCTCGACTGCCTCCATGTTCGCCCGTACTTCATCGGTGCGCGCCGCGATGTTCTGAAGCGCTTCTTCCGCTGCACTTGCTTCGCTCACGGCCGCTTCGGCCCGGTTCAGTGCCAGTTGTAGCTCCGATTGCCGCGTTTCGATCTGCTCGCGTAGCGTTTCTAGCGTGGCGTTGGCTGCGCTCACTTCGGTGGTCAGTTCGTCACGCCGTCTCTCGGCCGATATGGCCGCGGCAAGAGCCGTGTCCAGTCGCATTTCAGCTTCCGAGAGCATCCTTTCGCTTTCTGAAGTCCTCGTTGCGAGCTCCGCCGCGCGCCCACGCAATGTTTCGAGTTCTTCCTCGGCGCCATCGATCTCGGCTCGAAGCTCGGCCAGTCGACGTTCGGACTCCGCCTGACTGTCCGCCGCCTCTTGTGCCGCCGCCCTGGCGCGGTCCCTGTCGAGTCGGCTGGCCTCTACCTCATCCTCGAGTCCGGTGAGATTGTCCCGCAAGGCGGCTGATTGCGTCGTGAATGCCTCGATCTCTGTCCGCTTTGCAGTCACGGACTCGCTTACCAGGCGCTCTTCGTCCCGCAATTCCGAGATCTGGCGCTGCAGCGCACTAATGATCGAAGCCTTTTCTTCAAGTTTGGACTCCTTTTCGAGAATGTCCGTCGCCAGATTGGCGAGATCGCTTTGCTGCTCGAGTATTTCAGAGTCGATCGCTTCGCGCTCTTCCTGCAACCGAGTCCTGTCGACTTCCAACCGCGCAATCTGCTGCCCCAAGTCGGCGAGCTGCCTTTCACGACTGGCAATCGCAGCAGCTTGCTCGGATGCTGACTGTCCAATACGGCTCAACTCGGCTTCGGCGGTTGCGACTTCGGTACGAACGGAATCCAGCTCGTTTCTGGCTTCATAAAGCTCCAGTTGGGTCGCGTCCAACAACTGCGCAGCATTGTCGCGGGCCGCCTGCAGTTCGATGGTTTCATCCTCGA
Source organism: uncultured Rhodobacterales bacterium (assembly GCA_964575795.1). Classification (GTDB taxonomy): domain Bacteria; phylum Pseudomonadota; class Alphaproteobacteria; order Rhodobacterales; family Rhodobacteraceae; genus Amaricoccus. Next base: position 12,872 of record CAZNSP010000049.1, on the reverse strand, counting down.
GTGCGGCGATCACGCTTCGGAACGCCGCCGCTTGTTGGGAAAGCGACTCAAGCCCGTCGGCTTCGGCGGAGGGTGTCGTCTGGGCAAACGAAACTGTCGGTAGCAGCAGCCAGACCACAGCCGTCGACGCAAGGACAAGGTGTTGCATGACCCCACCTCAGGGAAAGGTGCAAAAGGAACAGCAGCCGGCTTTCAAAGATTAACCCTAGCAATCAGCGATCTCCAAGAGGCTTCTGTGTGCCCCCTCTGATCTTGGGCCCCGAAAGCCGTTCACTTCCAAAACCCGCTGCAGATGTGGCTCAGGGATGGCTCTTCGGGCTGATATCGGCTGTGCGTTACACCGTGACCGGCGTTCTGTCAGGCAGGTGGTTCTACGTTGCCTCACGCTGCGGCGTTCGCGTGTTGTCGAAACGCTCGGCGAGATCGTACTCCATCAGGCGCTGGCCGAACTGGATGCTCTCGTCGTGGTCGTCCATCGCTTCACTTGTCGTTCTTCGACTATGCCGTCGGAAGCAGGGAGTCTAACAGGCGCGCGACATGCAGCGCCTCGCGACCGGCACCGTCGGCGATCTGCCTTCGACAGCTCGTGCCGTCGGCGAGCACCATGTCCCGCGGTCCTGCCGCGCGCACGGCAGGCAGTAGCGACAGTTCGCCCATCGCGCGCGATATATCCAGTGTCTCGGCCTGGTGACCGAAGGCGCCGGCCATGCCGCAGCAGCTCGACTCGATCGAACTGACCTCGAGGCCGGAAACCGTTGCGAGCACGCGCTCGACCGCGCCCATCGCGCCGAAGGCCTTCTGGTGGCAGTGGCCGTGCAGATGGGCGACCCGGCCGCCGGCGTCGGCAAGCGGGAGTTCCGTGCGGCCGGCGTCGAGGTCGGCGGCGAGCAGTTCCTCGAGCAGGAACGCCGCCTCGGGCAGCGGCGCGACCTCGGCGCGGGGCAGGAGCGCCGCATACTCGTCGCGGAAGGTGAGAAGGCACGAGGGCTCGAGCCCGACGACGCGGGCACCGGCGCGCGCGAGCGGTCCGAGCGCGTCCAGGGTGCGACGGGCCTCGGCCCGGGCTTCGTCGACGAGGCCGGCGGCGAGGAAGGTTCGGCCGCAGCAGAGCGGACGCCCGTCCGGTGCGGGCGCACGGTGCAGCCGGTAGCCTCCGGCGTCGAGCACCTGGCGGGCCGCATCGAGGTTCTCTGGTTCGAAGTAGCGGTTGAAGGTGTCGGCCAAGAGAACGACGTCACGGCCGTCACCAACAATGTCCGAGGCCTGCGCGACGCGCCCGTGCTCGGCCCACGGGCGCTGCCAGACCGGCAAGGGCCGGCCCGCAGCAAGGCCGATCAGCCGCTCGCTGAGGGCAGGCAGGCCGGGTACGCGGTCACGAAGATTGGCGAGCCCACGGATCCGCGCCACGTACGGCGCATAGCGCGGCAGCCGGGCGATCAGACGGTCGCGCAGGGCCAGGCCGTGCCGCGCGTGGTAGTGGTGCAGGAATTCGGTCTTCATCCGGGCCATATCCACGCCGGTCGGGCATTCGTGCCGGCAAGCTTTGCAGCCGACGCAGAGCGCCATCGTCGCCTTCATCTCCGCAGAGAGGAAGGCGTCCGCGCCGAGCTGGCCCGAGATCGCGAGGCGGAGGCTGTTCGCCCGGCCGCGGGTCAGGTGCTGCTCCTCGCGGGTCACCCGGTAGGACGGGCACATGGCACCGCCGGCGAGCTTGCGGCAGGTGCCGTTGTTGTTGCACATCTCGACTGCACCACCGAAACTGCCCCATACAGACCAGTCCAGCGCGGTGCGGGCCGTGGCCGAGTACCCGGGTGCGAAGCGCATCAGCGCGGGATCTTCCATGCGGAAGGGCCGGACGATCTTGCCGGGGTTGAGCCGGTCGTAGGGGTCGAAGGCGTCCTTGACCGCCTCGAAGGCGCGCACGAGGCGAGGGCCGAACATCGCCTCGTGGAACTCCGAGCGCGAGATGCCGTCGCCGTGCTCGCCGGAGTGGGAGCCCTTGAACCGACGCACCAGCGCGCAGGCCTCCTCCGCGATCGCGCGCATGGCCCGAAGACCGCCCGCGTCCTTCATGTCGAGGATCGGGCGGACATGCAGGCAGCCGACCGAGGCGTGGGCGTACCAGGTGCCGCGAGTGCCATGCCGGGCGAAGAGCTCGGTGATCGCGTCCGTATAGTCGGCGAGGTGTTCGAGCGGCACCGCGCAGTCCTCGATGAAGGACACGGGTTTCGCGTCACCCTTGGTCGACATCATGATGTTGAGGCAGGCCTCCCGCATCTCCCTGACTTCCTTCTGGGCGGCGGGCTCGACCACTTCGACGACCGCCTCGGGGAAGCCGTGATCGGCCATGCAGGCGTCGAGGCACCGGAGCTCGGCGGTCAGGGCGTCACGGTCCTCGCCGGCGAACTCGACGAGGAGGAGGCAGTCGGGCCGCCCGCGGGTGATGCGCTCGAGCGAGCGGCGGAAGAGCGGGATGTCTGCGCCGAGCGTGAGCACGTTGTTGTCCACGAGCTCCACTGCGGTGGGCCCGAGGGCGACGAGATGCCGGGTCGTCTCCATGGCAGAGCGGAACGAGGGGAAGTGGCACACCCCCATCACCCGATGGCGGGGCAGGGGCGAGAGCCTCAGCGTGATCGCGGTCGATAGCCCGAGGGTGCCCTCCGAGCCCACGAGCAGATGGGCGAGGTTCGGCTCAGACACGATCAGGCTGTCGAGGTTGTAGCCGCCGACCCGGCGCTGGACCTTCGGGAAACGTGCCTCGATCTCGTCGCACTCGGCTTGCGCGAGGCCGATAAGGCGCTCGCCGAGGGCGTGGGGAGAGGCACGATCGGGGCCGAAACGGAACGGCGTGCAGTCGGCGAACAGCCCCTCGATCGCCATGACGTTGTCGACCATCTTCCCGTAGGCGAGCGACCGGGCGCCGCAGGAATTGTTGCCCGCCATGCCGCCGATCGTGCAGCGCGACGCGGTGGATGGCTCGACGGGAAAGAACAGCCCCTCGGCCCGGAGGCGGGCGTTCAGCCGCTCGAGCACCATACCCGGCCGGACCGTGACAGTGCGGTCCGCAGGGTCGAGCGCGACGAGTTTACTGAAGTGCCGGCTGAAGTCGAGCACGAGTCCCGCCCCAAGCGGCTGGCCGTTCTGGGAGGTGCCGCCGCCGCGGGCGATGACCGGAACCCCGTGCCCGGCCGCAACGGCGAGGGCGGCGGCTACGTCATCGGCGTCGCGCGGGAAGGCGACCGCCAGCGGCATGATCTGGTAGATCGAGGCATCCGTCGCATAGCGTCCGCGGCTGAAAGGGTCGGCTGCGACACCGCCGCGCATCTCTTTGGTCAGTGCCCTTGCGAAGGTCTGCACCGCAGCTTCGGTGGGCCGGTCCGGCGCGGGTCGCAACGCGGCTGTCATCCGCCTGCTCCAAGGCGGTTACCAGTAGAGAGGCGCTGACTTGAAGGATTGAACGTGCCCACCGCATAGAAGTGCATCACTCCATCGGGCGAGTTCAAGTCTGCATGTCAGGGGTGGAGCATGGGGTTCAGGGGGCGCATTCGTCGACGACGTCGATCATGCGGGAGCCCCTTCCGTCCGGGGTACGGCTTTCCGGTGCGCATCCCGGCTCCGGTCAGCCCGAAGAAGCCCGTTCGTCAAATGCGGACACCCTGACACCGGCCGTAAGCGTCACGCCGGTCCCCTCCTGCCGCTGATCATCTGACCGGGGCATTCTCCGCGCGCATGAGCGTCGGAGGTGTTTGCTTGGAAATAGACGGCAAATTGTGCGTCCATTTGGACGGCTCGACGGGCGCTGGGTTTTCGCGGCTGGAAGTTCTCGAGGGGCGCACCGGGCGGCGGCGGCTTAGCAAGGCGGAGCGGGCGCGGATCGCGGCGGAGAGCCTTTTGCCCGGGGCCTCGGTGGCGGATGTTGCGCGGCGGCACGGGACGACGCGCTGGCAGGTCTACGACTGGCGCAAGAAGCTGCAGACGGGGCAGCTGGTGGTGTCCGAGAGCGTGGCAGCCTTGCCGATGTTCGCCGAACTGGTGGTCGATGGCGCCGCAGCGGAGACGCCGCCGGCGACGGACGCTGCGTCCGGGTTGCAGATCGTCGTCGGCGATGTCGTGAAGGCCGGGCACCTCGCCGAAAGCCTGACGCGCGCCGACCTCGTGATCCTCGACGAACTCGGATATCCGCGCCACCGGGGCGATGCGCCACCGGCCGCCTGGTATCGGTTCTCCGGTGACCGCAAAGGCCAGCACACCACACATACTCGGTGATGCGCGCTGAGCGTCCGCTCGAAATGCGCGACGGCCTCGCGGCGCGTTCGGGCGACCGCCGTTGGCACGTCGTGCCCCGGGATGCGCCAGACTGCGGTGTCGTCGGGGGACTGAACGAAGTGGAGAAGGCCGGCGTGGTCCGTCGTTGCGATTTGCCTGCCTTCACTAGCAGATCCGCGAGCTTGGGCGATCGCAAATCGGGGCCGGATCTGCCGGAACGCCGGCACCGGGCTCTCTGCGGCGGCGGGCGGCAGTTCGTCCGCCTTCCGGGTCCAGCTCGGGTTCTTGGGCATCGTCGTCGGCCTGGGGTGCACCCCCCTGTTTGCGCTTCGCTCGAGGAGGAGATGGACCCCAGAGGGTGCTACACAAAACGCCCGCAACCTGCTACACGCATAAAATCGCAACCCGATCATTCGCCAGATAAATCAAATACTTATCCCCCGACCATCGAGCGCGCCGAATCCTGTCGGGTGCGCCAGAAATACGAGAATCGCCGGTGGTCCGACCCGCAGGGGAACCCGCGCGCGTTGTGCACCCCCCGTGGCCACCCTGTCCTGCCGTCGCGGACCGGGGCGCCCTTGATCCCCCTCCACCCGCACCGGGCGTGACGACCGGCCAGCTCCCGCGTCCTCGCGGCGCTTGACAGCCCTTGCGGCCCGGCCCGACAGTCACGGAAAACAGGGGGACGGCGGATGGCGGCCACGGGCGAGACGGTCTCGATCGGCATCGAGGAAGAATACCTGCTCATCGACCCCGAGACCCGGGCACTGGCCGCGCGCCAGCCCCCGGGCTTCATGGCCCGCTGCAAGGAGATCCTCGGCGGCCGGGTCACCCATGAGTTCCTGCAGGCGCAGGTCGAGATCGGCACTGGCGTCTGCCGCAGCGTCGACGAGGCCCGGGTCGAGATCCTGGAGCTGCGCCGCGCCGTGGCCGCGACCGCCGAGGAATTCGGCATGCGGATGATCGCCGCCTCGACCCATCCCTGGTCGCACTGGCGCGAGCAGGAACCCGTGGACATGGAGCGCTACCGCATCCTCGGCAACGAGCACCGCAGCCTCGCCCGGCGCATGGCGATCTGCGGCATGCATGTCCACGCCGGTATCGAGGACCCGAACCTGCGCGTCGACCTGATGAGCCAGGTCACCTACTTCATGCCGCATCTGCTCGCGCTCTCGACCTCCTCGCCCTTCTGGGAGGGGCAGGACACCGGGCTCAAGGCCTTCCGGCCGATCATCATCGGCGACCTGCCACGCTCGGGCCTGCCGGAGACCTTCGAGAGCTGGAACGACTGGCAGGAGCTGCTCGACGACCTCGCCGCCACCGGCATGGTCACGGACCCTTCGAAGATCTGGTGGGACATCCGGCCCTCGGGCAAGCACCCGACGCTCGAGATCCGCATCTGCGACATCTGCACCTGGGCCGAGGACGGGCTGACCATCGCCGCGCTCTACCAGTCGATCCTCGCCTTCCTTCTGCACCTTCGGGCGAACAACCTGCGCTGGCGCCATTATCGCCGCATCCTGATTCTCGAGAACAAGTGGCGCGCCCAGCGCTACGGGGTCGAGGCGCAGCTGGGCGATTTCGGCAAGCGCACGGTGGTGCCGCTGCCCGAGCTGATCGACGAGCTGGTCGAGCTCCTGCGCCCCCATGCCGAGGACCTCGGCTGCGTGGCCGAGATCGAGCATGCCCGCGTCATCGCCCGCCGCGGCTCCAGCGCCGATCATCAGCTCCGGGTCTATCACGCAGCCCTCGCGGCCGGCGCCGACGATCACGCGGCCCAGATCGCGGTGGTCGACTGGCTGGTGGAACAGTCGGCGGCACCCCATGGCCCGGGTCTCCGGGAGTGACTCGCCCGTTGCGCCGCAGCATGACAGGCCCTACCCTCTAGAGGACGCGCAGGGGCCGGGATGACGGGAAAGCCCCACGGGCGCGGCGGAACGAGCAGCGGACCCGACGACATGACCTTGCATCAGGGCCTTCCCATGCCCGCGGACGGCCGCGCGGAAGCGCAGCACCCCGCCGTGGCGGCGCTGCTCGTCCATGGCACCCCTTCCACCGCCGCGATCGACCGGTTCTTCGCCGACCATGCCTTCCCGCTGGTCGAGCCCGGCGCGGTGACCTTCGCCTGGCGCGGCGCGGCGGGCCATGTGGAACTCCTGCGCTGGATCCACGGTGGTGTGGACCGCACGCCGTTCCTGCGCGTGGGCGGCAGCGACCTGTGGCTCCTGCGCCTCGGCGTGGCCGACGGCGGGCGCTTCGAATACAAGCTCGGCATCGGGCGGCACGGCGGCGAGGACTGGGTGCTCGACCCGGCGAACCCGGCACGCGCGGGCGATCCCTTCGGCGAGAACTCGGTCTGCCGCACCTTCGGCTATCTCCGCCCGGACTGGAGCGCGCCGCGCGCCGCGCCGCCGGGCCGGATCGAGACCGTCCGCGTCGCCAGCGCCGCCTTCGGCGAGACCCGCGAGGAACGGATCTACCTGCCCGCCGGCCACGACCCCGACGGTCCGCCCTGCCCGCTCATCGTGATCCACGACGGCTCGGACTTCGTGACCTATGCCGATCTGTCGGTCTCGCTCGACAACCTGATCGCCGCGGGCGACATCCCGCCGGTGATCGCGGCGCTCATCCAGACCCGCGACCGCGCGGGCGAATACGCCCGCGGCCGGCGGCACGCACGCTATCTGGTCCGCGAGCTCCTGCCCGCGCTCGCCGGCCGGTACGCGATCTCGCCGCGGCCCGAGGACCGGGTCCTGCTGGGTGCGAGCCTCGGGGCGGTCGCCTCGCTCGCGACCGCGTTCCGCTATCCCGGGGTCTTCGGCGGGCTGGTGCTGAAATCCGGCTCGTTCATCCTCGATCCCGCCCGGCTCGCCGGCCGGCCGCATCCGGTCTTCCACCGCATCGCCCGGCTCGTGCGGGCGCTCCGCCGCGCGCCCGGCCTGCCGGGCACCCGCGCCTTCGTCTCGACGGGCGAGCTCGAGGGACTCGCCGAGGAAAACCGCGCGCTCGCAAGCTTCTTGCGCGAACGCGGCGTTGATGTTCTGTTCAGGAGCGCGTGGGACGGACACCACTGGCACAACTGGCGCGATCAGCTGCGCGACGGGCTGATGTGGGTGCTGAACCGCGACGGCGAAAAGACCGGCTGAGGGGCCTTCCCCCGCACCGCCGGCGCGAGGGGGAGGAATGGATGGCCGACCGCACCGTCAACATCGGGCTGTCGCTGGGCGCCGACATCTGCTGGCCGATCTGCTACGAGAGCCTGCTGGCCGGCCTGAAGCTGAACCTGCCGATCGGCGGCGACAAGCTCAGCTTCCACTGCGAGCGGGTGACGATCGAGCCCTTCGACCTGGCGCAACCGGTCAAGTACGACCTCGTGATCGACCGGCTGACCCACTGGTATTCGACCAGCCGGGAATGGATCAAGAAGGTGATCGTCCTCAACGACCTCTATGTCTACAACAACCCCTGGTCGATCCAAGCCAACGAGAAGCATACCTCCTATGCCGCGATGATGCGGCTCGGCCTGCCGATCCCCGAGACATGGATGCTGCCGCCCAAGGCCTATGACGTCACCGAGGATCTGGAGGTGACGCTGCGCCAGTATGCGCGGCTCTTCTCGCTCGAGGAGATTGGACAGAAGATCGGCTATCCCTTCTTCATGAAGCCCTACCACGGCGGCGGCTGGAAGGGCGTCTCGAAGATCGACGACCTCGCCGCCTTCCAGAAGGCCTACGACGCCAGCGGCACCGAGGTGATGAACATCCAGGCCGCGGTGATCCCCTACGACTGGTTCGTGCGCACCGTCGGGCTGGGGCCGCAGACCCGCAAGGTGAACTACGACCCCTCCGCGCCGCTGCACGACCGCTACACGATGGACACCGATTTCCTCGACGCCGAGGACGCAGCGGTGCTGGAGGAGACGACGCTGACGATCAACGCCTTCTTCGGCTGGGACTTCAACAGCTGCGAGGCGCTGAAGCGCGCGGGCGTGTGGCACCCGATCGACTTCGCCAACCCCTGCCCCGACAGCCAGGTCACCTCGCTGCACTACCACTTCCCCTGGCTGATCAAGGCGAACCTGCGCTGGTCGATCTTCTGCGCGGCCACCGGCCGCAAGATGCGCCGCAACCTCGACTGGGAGCCGTTCTACGCCGTCGCCGACCGCGACCTGCCCCATCGCGAGCGGCTGCGCGAATACGCGAAGATCGCGCACGCCCATTTCGAGACCGAGAAGTTCCGCGACTTCTGCCGCAGCCATCTCGGCCATCTCGACGCGCTCGCCTACGACTTCTTCGGCTCGGAGCGGATGCGCGACGCGATCCACCAGAAGGTCAGCGCGCTCTTCCCCGCGCACGAGATCGAGGAATTCACCGAGCTCTTCTGGGACCGGATCCAGCTCTGGCGGGAACGGGAGGGCGCGCGCGGCGATGAAGACGGCTTCTAGGTGGTTCTCGCCCCGGGTCGAGCAGGAGATCACGCTGGTGCGCTGGGGCCACTACGGCAGCCCGGTGCTGATCTTCCCGACCGCCGGCGGCGATGCCGAGGAAATCGAGCGCATGCACCTGATCGGCGCGATCTGGCCGCTGATCGAGGCGGGGCGGATCAAGGCCTATTCCTGCGACAGCGTCGCAGGCCGCGCGCTCGCCGCCAAGACCGGCTCGGTCGAGTACCGCTGCTGGCTCCTGAACCAGTTCGAGGAATACGTCGCGCACGAGGCGATCCCGGCGATCCGCGCCGACTGCCGCGACGCCCATGCCGAGGTGATCGCCGTCGGCGCCTCGCTCGGCGCCTTCAACGCGGTGGCGGTGGCCTGCCGTTACCCGGGGTTGTTCCGCGCGGCGGTGGGGATGAGCGGGACCTACGATCTTGAGGCGCTGATGGGCTTCAAGGGCACGCAGGACTACTATTTCTCCGCGCCGCTCAACTTCCTGCCCAATCTCGGCGACGGCCCGCTGCTCAACCGGCTGCGCCAGCGGTTCTTCATCCTGCCCTTCGCCGGCGGACGCTGGGAGAACCCGGAGGAAAGCTGGCGCATGGCGAGCGTGCTCGGCGCCAAGGGCATTCCGAATCGCGTCGATCCCTGGGGCCCGGAATACGACCACGACTGGCCGGCCTGGCGGGCGATGCTGCCGGGCTATCTCGACGAGCTGGCCTGAGCGAGGGACCGGCCCGGTGAACATCATCTTCCTCGAACCGGCCTTCCCCGCCAACCAGCGCCATTTCGTCCGGGCGCTGAACGCGATCGGCGCGAATGTCTACGGGATCGGCGAGCGGCCCTTCAACTGGCTCGACGACGAGACCAGGGCCGGTCTGAAGCACTACTGGCAGATCAAGTCGGTGACCGACGAGCCGCATCTGGAATGGGCGGTGCGCGAGGCGCAGAAGATGGCCTGGATCGACCGGATGGAGGCGGTGATCGAGGCCCATGTCCTGCCCGCCGCCCGGGTGCGCGAACGCTGCACCATTCCCGGCATCTCGGCCCGCACCGCCTATCTCTGCCGCGACAAGGTGGCGATGAAGGAGGTCTTGCGCCGCGCCGGCGTGCCCACCGCCGCCTCCGCCGGCATCGACCGTCCGGCCGAGGCCGCGGATTTCGTCCGCGCCCACGGCTTCCCGGTGATCCTGAAGCCGCGCGACGCCGCCGGCGCGGCCGGAACCTTTCGCGCGAACAGCCCCGAGGAACTCGCGGCGGCGATGCGGGCGAGCGGGCTCGCCGACGGCGCGCCGGTCGCGATCGAGGAATTCGTCGAGGGCCACGAGGGCTTCTACGACACGCTGACCATCGACGGCCGCGTCGCCTGCGACTTCATCAGCCACTACTACCCCAACGTGCTCGAGGCGATGCGCGCGCGCTGGATCTCGCCGCAGATCGTCGCGACGAACCGCATGGACGCCCCCGCCTACCGGGAGGTGCGCGAGATGGGCCGCCGGGTCAGCGACGCGCTCGGCATCGGCACCTCGGCCACCCACATGGAATGGTTCTTCGGGCCGAAGGGGCTGAAGTTCTCCGAGATCGGCTGCCGCCCGCCCGGCGTCGGCCAGTGGGACAGCTACTGCGCCGGCAACGAGTTCGACCTCTACCGGGAATGGGCGCTCGCCGTCTGCCACCACATCTCCGACAACCCGCCCTCGCGCCGCTATGCCTGCGGCATCGTCGCCCTCCGACCCGACCGCGACGGGCGCATCCTCGGCTACGAGGGCACGGCCGAGATCTTCGGCAAGTACGGCGAACTGGTGGTCGGCCAGCATTTCCCCGAGCCCGGCACCCCCACCCAGGGCGTCGAGGCCGGCTACATGGCGAACGCCTGGATGCGTGTCCGCCACCCGGATTTCGACACGCTCCGGGCGATCCTGAACGAGATCGGCGAGAAGATGCGCGTCCGGGCGCACTGAGCCCGGCGGCCCGTCAGAACTCCGGATCGTCGATCAGCGGCGAGGGCCGCGCCAGCCGGCGCAGGTCCTCGGGCTTGTTGAGCGTCACCCGCGCCTGATCCACCGCCACCCCGTAGGGCCGGAGCCCCGCGAAGGCCCGGCTCAGGTTCTCCGGCGTCATGCCCAGCATCGAGGCGAGCAGCCGCTTCTCGAAGGGCAGCTCGAAGCTGCCGGTGCCCCCGGTCTCGGCATCGCGGCGGATCAGGTAGTTCGCCAGCCGCTCCAGCGAGGAGCGCAGCTTGAGGTCCTTGGTGTGCCTGACCGAGCTGCGGAAGGCGCGGGCCAGATCGGTGACGATGGCCTTGGCGAATTCCCGGTCGGTGACGAAGGCCCGGCGCACGTCCTCGGTCGGGATCAGCGCGATCCGGCTGCGTTCGATGGTGCGCCCCGCCATCAGGTAGGGCCGGTCGGTGATCGTGGCGGCCAGCACGAAGGTCGACACGGGTGCGAGCACCATCATCGTCGTCTCGCGCCGGTTCCAGCTCGCGAACATCTCGACCGCGCCCTCGACGATGATGTGCAGGAAATCCGACTGCGCCCCCTCCTCGATCAGCTGCACCTGCGGCGGGAAGGTCTGGAGATAGGCCCCCCGGATCAGCGCGTCGAAGGCCCCGGCCTCCATCGTGCGGAAGAGCGCAAGCTCGCGAATCTGCGGTGCGTCCTCGCTGCGCATCCCGGTCTCCCGCCGCATGACTTGACGAAAATCAAGCATAGTGGCGACCGGGGTCAATCGCAACCACCGCATCCGGCAGGTGGCTGCCCGAAGGAATTCGGGAGCCGATTTGTTTCCGCAGGGGCGACACCGCAGGTTGATCCAGATCAACCGTCGCCCTGATAGCCTCTGGTTTCCTGCCGGCAACCCGCTCCGGGACTGCCCGGGGCGTACAGTCGAATGGGGGCTTCAATGAATACCCTTCAGGGCGTCAGCCCGTCCGACCAGCAGCGCGCGCTCTGGCTCAGCACCATCGCCTTCCCCGACGTGAACGCGCTGCAGTTCGTGTTCCTCGGCCCGCTGATCGGCGCGCTCTCCCGCGCGGCGACGGGCTGGGTCTCGGACAAGTACGGCGGCGGCCGGGTCACCTTCTGGGTCTTCCTCGGCATGATCCTCGCGGTCTTCGGCGTGATCTTCTTCCTCGGCATCAAGGACCAGCCGGGGGCGTTCTGGGGCTTCTTCGCCTGCTTCATGGCGCTCTTCTTCTTCACCGGCGTCGGCAATGCCTCGACCTTCCAGATGATCCCCGTGATCATGGGCAAGGAAGTGGCGCGGCTGATGCCCAATCTCACGCCCGAGGAGCGGGCGAAGCAGGGGGGCATGGAATCCGCCGCCATCATCGCCTTCACCTCGGCGATCGGCGCCTACGGCGGCTTCTTCATCCCCAAGGCCTACGGCAGCTCGATCTCGATGACCGGCTCGCCGGTGGGCGCGCTCTGGCTCTTCTTCGCCTTCTACGTGCTCTGCGTGGTGCTCACGTTCCTTTACTACACGCGGCCCGGCGGGCTTCTCCACGACGTGGAGCGCCGCCGTCCCGGCCCGGGCCTCTCGCCCGCCCCGGCTGAATAGGAGACTTCCCCATGAGCCATCTCTTCGACCGTCTCAACTTCTTCCAGAAGAAGAGCCTCGGCACCTTCGCGAACTGCCATGGCGAGGTCACCCGCGAGAGCCGCGACTGGGAGGAGGTCTACCGGAACCGCTGGCGGCACGACAAGGTCGTGCGCTCGACCCACGGGGTGAACTGCACCGGCTCGTGCTCGTGGAAGATCTACGTGAAATCCGGCATCGTCACCTGGGAGACGCAGCAGACCGACTATCCGCGCACCCGGCCCGACCTGCCGAACCACGAGCCGCGCGGCTGCGCCCGCGGCGCCTCCTACAGCTGGTATCTCTACAGCGCCAACCGCGTGAAGACGCCCCTCGTCCGCAAGCGGCTCCTGCAGACCTGGCGGCGGATGCGCGAGACCATGAGCCCGGTGAAGGCCTGGGCCGCGATCCAGGCCGACCCGAGCCTGCGCAACGACTACATCCGCGTCCGCGGCAAGGGTGGCTTCGTGCGCGCGGGCTGGGACGAGGTGTCCGAGATCGTCGCCGCGGCCAACGCCTACACGTCGAAGACATGGGGCCCGGACCGGGTGATCGGCTTCTCGCCGATCCCGGCGATGTCGATGGTCTCCTACGC
>CAZNSP010000048.1:0-20214 GCA_964575795.1 uncultured Rhodobacterales bacterium | reverse complement strand
TCGCGGGGACGCTGCGCATGGACGGCGTGATCTGGCATATCCAGACGTTGGTGTGCGTGTCCTGGAACCGCCGCGCCGCCGTCGTCTTGCCGACGCCGGGCCGGCCGGAGATCATCACCATCTCGCCACCCTTGGCGAAGGCGAGGGCGCGTTCGATCCGGGCCGCGGTCGGGGTTTCGATGAAGCCTTCGAGGCTGCGGTGCCGCCGGTGGAAGGCGGCGCGGCGGGCTCGGCCGTCGGCCCACTTCACGAGCTCGGCGCCGATCCGCGCCTTGTTGCCCATGTAGTTGTCCGCCATGAAGGCAGAGACCGTCGACAGGTGAACGCCGGCCTCTCCGGCCACGGCCGTGAGGCTCAGCCCCTCTTCCGCCATGATCTGGCGGACGCGCGCGCGCACCGCCTCAAGCTCTTGAGCCGTGTCCGGCCCCGTGGTATGCGATTGATCTTCCATGCAATCAACTCCGCTGGTTGTGTGGATTGGGCCGGCGGGGTCAGCCGCCGGCCCGGCTTCATCCGGTCCGGAGATTTCCGAACCAGTCTTCCCGGAGGCGGTCCCGCCCCCGTGTCACCTTCGCCAGCCACTCGGGATCGTCGGGGGCGTCCGTACGAGGCGCGGGTTGCGGGCGGGCGCGTTCCTCGAAGGCCACCGGCGCAACCACCGGCGCGGGCGCGACCGGCGTCGCCTGGCCGGTGACGGGCGGCTGTCCGAGCAGCGCCGCGGCCTGATCTTCAAGCGCCTTGTTCGCGGCCTTCGTGTGCTTGATGAAGGCCCGCTGCGCCTGCATGTGGCGGCGGGTATCCTCGGAGCTGTTGAAGCCGCATTTCTCGACCATCGGAACCTCGGCGGCGATCTCCACCCCGTCCAGGTCCTCGACCCGGACCGGGGCCGTCAGGTCGCGATAGTCGTAGCAGACCCGCACCCGCTTGCCCCGGTGGTCGAGCAGCGCCTCGCTATGGTAGCGGTTCTGGTGAGGCCGCTTGCCGAGCGTGATCGTTCCGTCCTTGGCCACCGTCCGCTCGACGGGGCGGAGGAAGAACATGCGAAGCTGTTCGCGCGTCGCGATCCGCACCTTCGTCTCGGCGCGGCCGGCCTCGAAGACCGCCTGGAACGAAGTTCCCCATGCAACGCGGCTCTCGCGGCCGATGCGGGTGTTGTATTCCTCATGGGCCTCGGCGCGTATCCGGAGCCATGTTTCGTATGGGATCGGCTCGGCCGGGCCTGAATAGGCCGGCTTGCTCACGGTATCCTTGCCGAGATAGCCCCGGGCCGCGTCGGGATGCTTTTCGGACCGCTCCTTGAGGTCGCCGAATGCCCTTTCGACCAGCTTGCCGCGGCCGTTGTAGGGCAACGTTTTGCGCTTCGGAAACCCGAGCCGCGCCACGAGCTCCGTCATCGCCGCGCTCTTGGCGGCGGTTGCGTTGTCGGTGCGGAACCATCCGAACGGCAGGCCGTGCGTCTCGGCCGCGGAGTGCAGGGCGGCGCAGATCAGGTCGGTGCTCTCCCCATCATGCGCGCTGCGGGCGACCGCGTAGCCGACGCAATAGCCGCTGGCTTCGTCCAGTATCTTGTATTCGCTCGGCCGCCCCACTGTGCCGTCCGGGAAGTGCACGAGCACGTCGGGGTCGCGGTGATCGCCGCACCAGCCTTCCATGACCCGGATATCCGAGCGGTCGCGCTCCGCATGGGGGAAGGACTGCTTGAGCCCCTCTTCGCCCTCGGTTCGCAGGATGCGCACATCCGCCGGGGCGAACCGCTCGCCGTGGCGTATCATCGTCTTGATGTTGGGGACCGGTCCCCAGCCCTCGGCCTCGGCTTTCCGGCAAAGGCGGCCGTAGACCGCCCGCGCCGCGGGCTTCTCGGGGCGGTAGTAGTCCCTGAACCACTCAGCCAGCATCACCGGCGGCACGTCGCCCGGCTCGCTGCCCTTGTACCGCTTCACCAGCAGGCCGGGCCAGTCGGCTTCCGGCACGTCCCGGACCATCCGCCAGAGCGCCTTGACGGTGCTCTGAGAGACCTCGTAGCCCTCTCCTACGGCCCTGCAAGCGGCGTTGAGGCTGCGGCCTTCGTCCAGGTGCGCGCGGACTTCGCGCATCATCGCGCACCGCGCATCGACCTCGGCCCGCCGGTCCTTCGGCAGCCGCGCATAGGTGGCGAGCGGGCTCTCCGGCGGCGCCAGCGCGGCGCGGAGGGGCGCGGGAAGGGTCGCGACGTCGTAGACGAACCCGCGTTGCCCGCCCCCGGCCTTGCCTTCGCTCCGCCGCGCGCCCTCGCGGGCAAGCCGGCGAATGAGTGTCGTCTTATCGCGAGGATAGCCCGCCGCCGGCGCGATCTCTCTTATCTGGGACAAGCCGGCGCGGACCATTATGGACGTACGCCTTTCTCAGAGAGATACGATGCGACCTCTTGGCAAATCTCGCTGGCGCGAGGACCCTTCCAGGCGCCGTTGAGCGCCGTCCTGACATTCTGATGATGATAGCCCCGATCCCTGCACCATGCGTGCAAGCTGCCACCCATGCCCACAAAGGTCGCCCTTATCGCGACAAGCGTTTGCGGTGAAGGCTGAATTGCTCTATTCTCGGCTGGAAAGCTTCGCATCATGCGATCCATTGGTAACGCATAAAGGGACGGAACGCAACCGATGTCTTACACCTCTGATGCCGACCAAGCGGGCGCTCTTCCTGTGGCCGAGATAATTGAGCGGCTGCGCGAGGCTTACGGCGCCGCCAATGAGACTGATCTGGCGCGCGCCATGGGGGTGCCGCAGTCGACCCTGTCATCCTGGAAGTCGCGAGGTTCGATCCCGATATCCGCCTTGCTTGTGCAGGCGGGAAAGCTGGATATCTCTCTCGATTGGCTGATTAGAGGGTGGCGTACTGGCGATGAGCCCCGACCGGGAGACCCCGGGCAATTGGACCTGGAGGCCCTCGGGTTGGCGCTTAAGATAGGGCTGCCTCGCCGCGCTCTCAGAGAAGACGAGTTTCAAGACGTGGCGAATGGAATAGCGGCGCTCTACCTAAACTTCCTGACCGTGCTGTCCGAAGTGAAGAACCGTCAGACTATCAGCAGAAATGAAGCTCTCGAAATAATCCGGAATACGGCGTCACAATTTCGCGGTGACGTTTTCAAGGGATTGAGCCGGCCGTCTGACCAGTAACGCATTATGCGCTTCCGCCCCTCGCGAAGTCTCGCAGTGGCACGGCTCCCGAACGACCCCACACCCCACACCTTTTGTCGCATCGCGACAAATGCCCACCACGAAAAATCAATAGCTTACAGCCGATAGGTCCGCAAAGGTGTGGGGTTTTGGGCCGTTTTCCGGTCACTGGGCAGAACTGACTTCCCCACGCCCCCGCCGCCACCTTTGATTTTGCTGGATTTTTTCAGAGCAGGTGGGCAGAACTCAGCGACCCGCCTCACTGCCGTAGCGGGCGATGCCCACGACGACGCCCAGCACGATCAGCGACAGCAGGATGTTCGACACCGGCGCATAGGCGGGGTTGTCCATGGTCGAGGCGAGACGCAGCCCCGCCGGCATCTCGGGCGCGGCGGCGCCGAGCCCCTTGACGGCCTCGAGCCAGGCGGCGTGCTCGGGGTCGACGATCTGCGGCGCGGTCGGACCGGCGGGCACGCCGAAGATCCAGTTGATGCCGACCCGCATCAGCGTGATGCCGATGACCAGGATGATCGTGCCGGTGACCACCGGCGGGAAGAAGCGCAGCATCCGGCTGACGAGCGGCGCGAGGAATATCGCGATGACGCCCGCGCCGATGATCGCGCCGAAGATCATGCGCGCCCCCTCCGGCCCGGGATTAGCCAAGGCCATCGAGACCATCGGGCCGACCGAGGCGAAGGTCACGCCCATCATCACCGGCAGCCGGATGCCGAAGTAGCGTCCCGCGCCGAACGACTGCAGGATCGTGACGATGCCGCAGCAGAACAGGTCGGCCGAGATCAGGAAGGCGACGTCCTCGGGCGAAAGCTGTAGCGCGCGCCCGACGATCAGCGGAACGGCGATCGCGCCCGCATACATCACCAGCACGTGCTGAAGGCCCAGTGTGAACATTTTCGGTGCCGGGAGCACCTCGTCGACGGGATGCGTCATCGTGGTCATGCGGGGGCGATCTCCCTGGATTTTGCTGACTTCGAGGCGCCCGGAGCGGGCGGCACTCCCTGTGCGGTGTCGCGGAGGAACTGACGCCCTCCTTGCACGCCAGAGTGCTCCCCGGGCCCCCGACCTGTCTACGGGAGGGAAATCCGAAGCAGCTTCGTCTTTTTCCTGAAGATCGGCGCCGCCGCCGCAGGGGACGGGAGAGGCTCACCCCGGCCGGCGTGGCCCCCGCCCACCGGCCCTTGCCGTCACGTCCAAAGCCGACGGCGGCGAATCAAAACGGCCGCCGCCGGGCGATCCCGGACGGCGGCCGCTGGAACCGGCTGCGCCTAGTTGGCGAGCGCCTCGATCTGCTCCCGCTTCACTTGGTTGCTGTCGTTGCCACCGGCGATCATCTGGACCTCGACCAGTTCCGCCGGCGTCAGGGCACCGAGATCAACGTCGAGGTTGAGCACGCCCACGCACTGTTCGGCGTCGAGCCGCAGCTGCTCGCTGCCGACGATCGGGGAGTCGCTGGCGAAGACGGCCTGAACCTGCGCGGCGATAACTGTGCTGGAGTCGGTGCTGTTGAGGATGGACGCCAGCACCACGAGCTGCGAGCCGGTCACGAGGTCGAAGTTCTCGAGCGTGACGCCGTGCTGCGTCAGGCCGGCACGGACCTGGTCACGCAATTGGGCGTTGCCGACGCATTCGACCGGCGCCGCGAGCAGGCTCGCCACCTGGGCCTTCTGGACCGCCGCGTCGTTGACGGAGTTCATGATCAGTTCGAGCTGGAGAACCTGGGTCTCGCTCAACGAGTCGAAGTTCGGGACGTCGATGTTGTGCTGGGCGAGCTGGCTCTTCACGCTGTCGCGCAACTGGTCCTGGGCCAGCGCCGGGCTTGCGAGCAGCACCGCCGACAGAAGCGCCGCCACGCTGGCGGCGGACAGAAAGGTCTTGGTCATCGAGTATCCTCCACAGGTTCGGCGCGGGATGTGAACGGCCACACGCATGCGTGAATCTGAACACGATACGTCCAGATCGCAAGACTATATTAACGGATCGGCCGGCGTGGTCTTTGACCTGAATCAAGCGAATACGCGGAGCCGTCGGCATGGCGCGCCATGGCCGCGTATTCGGCGCACGACGGCCGCACCGGCGCGGGCGCCGGTTCCCGCGCGCACACTCGCAGCCGGGGTCAGATCTGCTTTTCCGGCATGCGCACCACCAGCCCGTC
This sequence comes from uncultured Rhodobacterales bacterium, assembly GCA_964575795.1. GTDB lineage: Bacteria > Pseudomonadota > Alphaproteobacteria > Rhodobacterales > Rhodobacteraceae > Amaricoccus. Next base: position 14,889 of record CAZNSP010000048.1, on the reverse strand, counting down.
GAGCGCGTCCGAGACCTTGAGCTGGCAGGTCAGCCGGCTCAGCCGGGGGTCGGGGTTCCATGCGAAGTCGAGCATGTCCTCTTCCATCACCTCGCGCGGCGGCAGCCGGTCGATCCACCCGGCATCGACATAGACATGGCAGGTCGAACATGCGCAGGCGCCGCCGCAATCCGCCTCGATCCCGGGGATGTTGTTGTCCCGCGCGCCTTCCATCACGGTCAGGCCGTTCGGGACGTCGACGACATGCTCGGTGCCGTTGAACTCGATATAGGTGATCTTCGCCATGTTCTTGCAGCCTTCGGGGTCGGGGATCGCGGGGGGGTATCTAATGCGGACGCCGGGCGGGGACCATCCCCAAAGTGACGAAACTTGCGCCCGCGGCAGAATGTTCTACATATGTTCTCATGTGGTCCGACACCGATCGCCCCCTCCCGTCCCGCTGGGCGCGGCCGCCGCACTGCCTGACCGCGGCCGAGCTCGTCCTGCCGCCGAACGGCGCGCGGGTGGCGGTGGCGGGCCTGGTGATCTGCCGCCAGCGGCCCGGCACCGCCAAGGGCGTGATCTTCGTCACGCTCGAGGACGAGACCGGCACCGCCAACATCGTGGTCTGGGCGAAGATCTTCGAACGCTTCCGCCGCGCGGTGATCTCCGGGCGCTGCCTCAAGGTCACCGGCCGGATCCAGCGCGACGCCGAGGTGATCCACGTGGTCGCCGACGAGGTCGAGGACATCTCGGCGCTGCTCGACGAGATCGTCTCCGTCGACCGCCTGCCCGAACCCTGACCCCCGGAAATGACGAAACCCGCCCCGCGCGTGGCGGGACGGGCCGTCTCACGGCTATGCCGCGGTCTCAGCTCGACAGGTTCAGCGCCACGAAGCGCGGCTGGCCGTCGCGGCGGACCAGCAGCAGGACGGAATTGCGCCCCGCCGCCTCGGCCGCCTCGATGCGGCTGCGCATGTCGCGCGGCGCGGTGACCGCCTCCTGCCCGACCTCGGTGATCACGTCGCCGACCCGCATGCCCTTGTCATAGGCATCCGACATCTCGTCGATCTCCACCACGACCACGCCGCGCACGTCCTGGCTCAGGCCGAAACGCTCGCGATGGCTGTCGTTGACGCTCGCCACGGTCATGCCGAGCAGCGTCTCCTCGCGCGGGGGCGTGGCATCGGAAGGCGCGGCACCCTCCGCCGCGGCCAGCGTGGCTTCCTCCAGCCGGCCGATCGCCACCTGCAGGGTCTGCCGCTCGCCCTCGCGGAACACCACGACATCGACGGTCCGGCCCACCTCGGTATCGGCGACCCGCCGCACCAGCACACGCGTGTCCGGAACCGTCTGGCCGTCGAACTCGAGGATCACGTCGCCCGCCCGCAGGCCCGCCTCCAGCGCCGGGCCTTCCGGCACGTCGGTGATGAGCGCACCCTTGGCCTCGGTCATGCCGAGCGCATCGGCCACGTCCGGATCGACGTTCTGGATGCGCACGCCCAGCCAGCCGCGCCGGGTCTCGCCGAAGTCGCGCAGCTGCGCCACCACCCGCTCGACCACCGCCGAGGACATGGCGAAGCCGATGCCGATCGACCCGCCCGTCGGCGACAGGATCGCGGTGTTCACGCCGATCACCTCGCCGGCCATGTTGAACAGCGGGCCGCCCGAGTTGCCACGGTTGATCGCGGCATCGGTCTGGATGAAGTCGTCGTAGGAACCCTGCAGCGTGCGGTTGCGCGCCGAGATGATGCCCGCCGAGACCGAGAACCCCTGGCCGAGCGGGTTGCCGATCGCCAGAACCCAGTCGCCGACCCGCGCCGCGTCGGAATTGCCGAAGGCGACGAAGGGCAGCGGCCGGTCGCTCTCGACCTTCAGGAGCGCGATGTCGGTCCGCGGGTCGCGCCCGATCAGCCGCGCCTCCAGCTCACCTCCGTCGAAGAGCTCCACCTGGATCTGGTCGGCGCTCTCGATGACGTGGTTGTTGGTGACGATGTAGCCGTCCTGGCTGATGATGAAGCCCGAGCCGAGCGCGCTGCCACGGCGCTGGCGCTGCTGCTGGCCGGGATTGTTGCGCTCAAGGAAGTCCCGGAAGAAGTCCTCGAAGGGCGAGCCCTCGGGGATGATCGGACGCGGGCCGCTCTCGACCTGCGCCACGTTGGTCGTGGTGGTGATGTTCACCACCGCCGGGCTCAGCCGCTGCGACAGGTCGGCGAAGGACGGCACGGTGATCGTCGGGGGCGACGCCTGCGCGAACGCCGGGCCGACCTGACCGAAGACGAGGCCCATTCCGATGCCGAGCGCAAGCAGCGTCGACATCGCCGCCTGGCGGCCGGCCGCGGGGGCCGTGCGCACGAGGGCCGGGGCGGAGGTATTCTGCGACAGTCTCAAGGTGGTTCCTCCTGTATCTCCTGCCGCGCGAAGGGGGATGTTCCGCACGGCTGGTCGCGCAATCACTCTCTCCGGCGGCACCGTCAGGCAAGTCACGCCTTTGTGCCGTCACGTGGCCGTTACACCCTGCCGACGCAGCCCCATCAGCCCCGCGCCAGCCAGACGAGGCCCACACCCAGCGTTACCGCGAGCAGGCCTATGGTGCGCAACTGGTCCGGCGGGATCGCCTCGATCAGCCGCAGCACGTCCCTCAGACGCGTCGGGGCCAGTGCAAGCACCAGCCCCTCAACGATCGCCACCAGCCCGAGCCCGAGCAGGAGGTCACTGACCATCCAGCCCCGCGCGGGTGGTCTGCGCCGGCAGTTCCGTCTCGCCCGGGGCCGGCACGGCCGGCGGGGCCTGAAGGTTCGGCGAGCGCAGGTAGTTGAAGAAGTCGCTGTCCGGCTCGACCATCAGCGTGGTGTTCTGGCCGTGCATCGAGGCGCGATAGGCTTCCATCGACCGGATGAAGGCGAAGAACTCCTCGTTCGCGCCGAAGGCGTTCGCGAGGATGCCGTTGCGCTCCGCATCCGCCTCACCGCGGATGATGTTGGCGTCGCGCTCGGCCTCCGAGACGATCTCGATCGCCGTGCGGTCGGCCTGGGCGCGCACGCGCTGCGCCGCCTCGTTACCGCGGGCCCGCTCGTCCGCCGCCTCGCGCTGCCGCTCGGCCTGCATCCTGTCGAAGGTCGCGGCCAGGTTCTGCTCGGGCAGGTCGGCGCGCTTCAGCCGCACGTCGATCACCTCGACGCCGAGCGCCCGGGCCTCGACGATCGCCGCGTCGCGGATACGGTTCATCAGGCCGACACGATCGGCCGACAGCACCGCTTCCGAACGCACCGAACCCAGCGCCTCGCGGACGTTGGCGGTCAGGATCCGCTGCAGCCGGTCCTGGGCCGCCTGCATCCCGCCCACGCCGACCGCGCGGCGGAACTGCTCCACGTCCGAGATGCGCCAGCGGGCGAAGGCGTCGACGATCAGGCGCCGGTCGTCGAGCGGCGTGACCTCCAGTGACTGCGTCTCGATGCCCTGAATGCGGCTGTCGTAATAGACGACGTTCTGGATGAAGGGGATCTTGAAGCCGAGCCCCGGGTCCTCCTTGACTGCGCGCACCTGTCCGAACTGCAGCACCATCGCCTTCTGCCGCTCGTCCACGATGAAGATCGAGGAGATGGCGAGAAAGCCGATACCGACGAGTACCGCCAGAAGAATGGGAAGACGCTTCATCACTGGTCACCTCCGGTGCGGCGCAGCTCGTTCAGCGGCAGGTAGGGCACGACCTGCTGGCCGCCGCCTCCGCCGCTCGGCGTGTCCACCAGGAACATCTGCACGTCGCCGAGCACGCTCTCCATCGTCTCGAGATAGAGGCGCTTGCGCGTCACCTCGGGCGCCTTGAGGTACTCCTCCAGCACCGCGGTGAAGCGGCTCGCCTCGCCGAGCGCGGCGTTGACCTGCTGGGCGCGGTAGGATTCCGCCTCCTGCAGGATCTGCGCCGACTGGCCTCGGGCGGCCGCCAGCCGCTCGTTGGCATAGGCGTCCGCCCGGTTCTGCAGCGTCGACCGCTCCTGCCGGGCCGCCTGCACCTCGCGGAAGGCGTCGATCACCTGTTCCGGCGGGTCGGCCTTGTCGAAGTTGAGGCGCACGATGTTCACGCCGGAATTGTAGTCGTCGAGCGTCGACTGGATCAGGTCCTGCACCTCCTGGCTGATGATGCCGCGGTCGCGGCTCAGGATCGGCGACAGTTCCGAGCGCGAGACGACCTCGCGCATCGCCGATTCCGATACCGCCTGGATCGTCGAGCGCGGATCGGCGAGATTGAACAGGAACTGCGCAGGATCGCGCACGTTCCAGACCACCTCGAAGTTGATGTCGACGATGTTCTCGTCGCCGGTCAGCATCAGGCCTGCGCTGGTGCCACGCACGGTCCCGGAGTTCGCACCGATCTCCTCGGTGTTCTCGCGCGTGACCGGGATGATCTCGCGCGTCACGATCGGCCAGGGCGCGAAGTTCAGACCCGGATTGCCGATGCAGTCGCCGCGGCATTCGCCGAAGGTCAGCTCCACCGACTGTTCCTCGGGCCGGACCGTGTAGAAGGACATCATCAGCCAGACGACCACGGCGCCCGCGGCCAGGAAGCCTAGCGTGCGCCGGTTGAACCCGCCGCCGGCACCGCCGCCCGAGCCACCGCCGCCGCCGGTGCGGCCCCGGCCGCCGCCCATCAGGATCTTCAGCTGCTCCTGCCCCTTGCGCACGATCTCGTCGATGTCGGGAACCGGGGGGTTCGGGCCGCCCTGGCCGCCCCCTCCACCGCGATTGCCCCTGTCGCCGCCGCCCCAGGGGCCGCGTCCGCCGCCGCCCTTGTTGCCGCCGCCCCAGGGACCGCCGTTGTTGCTGTATGGCATGAGCCTGCTTGCTCCTCCGATGTCTGCCCATCGCGTTCAGGGGAAGAACTGCCCCCTGCGCCCGGGATTTCAAGTATCACGCGACGGGATCCCGCATGGTCACGAGTTCTTCAGCCGCCGTGGGATGAACCGCCATGGTCCGGTCGAAGTCGTCCTTGGTGGCCCCCATCCGCATGGCGATCGCGGCCATCTGGATGATCTCGGCGGCACCCTGCCCGACGACGTGGCATCCCAGTACTCTACGGTCGGAACGCCGCACGATCAACTTCATCAGCATCCTTTCGTCCCGACCCGCGAGGATGTGAAGCATCGGCCGGAAGCGCGTCCGGTAGATTTCGACCTCGGTCTCCGCCCGGGCCTGCGCCTCGGTCTGGCCCACGGTGCCGATCTCGGGCCGGGTGAAGACCGCGGTGGGGATCAGCATGTGGTCGGGCTTCACCGGCCGGCCGAGGAACACCGTCTCGGCGAAGGCCTGACCCTCGCGGATCGCCACCGGCGTCAGCGCCGCGCGGTCGGTGACGTCTCCCACCGCATAGATCGACGGCACGGTGGTCTGCGACCAGACGTCCACCTGCACCGCTCCGTTCGGCCCGAGCGGCACCTCCAGTTCCTCGAGCCCGAGCCCCGCGCTGTTCGGCACCCGGCCCGTCGCCATCATCACCTGGTCGGCGATCAGCGCCTCGCCGTTGTCGAGACGCGCGCAGAGGCCCTTCTCGACCTTCTCGATCACCACGATGTCGCGCTGGATCTCCAGCACGATCCCGCGCGCCCGCATCGCGTCGGCGACGAAATCGCGAACGTCGTCGTCGAAGCCCCGCAGGATCTGGTCGCCGCGATAGAGCATGGTCACCCGGCTACCGAGCCCGTTCATGATGCTCGCGAACTCGCAGGCGACATAGCCGCCCCCGACGATCACTATATGCTGCGGCTGCTCCTCCAGATGGAAGATATCGTTCGAGGTGATGGCGAGTTCCGCGCCCGGAATGTCGGGCATCCACGGCTTGCCGCCGGTGGCGATCAGCAGGTGCTTCGCGGTGTATTCCGCCCCGGTGGCGAGCCGCACCCGGTGCGGGTCCAGGACCACCCCGCGCGCGGCGAAGGGCTGCACCCCCGCCCCCTTCAGGAGCCCGTGATAGATCGCTTCCAGCCGCGCGATCTCCGCATCCTTCGCCGCGATCAGCTTGCGCCAGTCGAACCGCGTCTCGCCCACGCTCCAGCCGAAGCCCGGGGCATCCTCGAAGGCGTCGGCAAAGCCGCTCGCATAGGTCATCAGCTTCTTCGGCACGCAGCCGCGGATCACGCAGGTCCCGCCGTAACGGTATTCCTCGGCGAGCCCCACCCGATAACCGGCCTGTGCCGCGACCCGCGCCGCCCGCACCCCGCCCGAGCCGCCGCCGATGACGAAGAGGTCGAAATCGAAACCGGCCATGTCACGCATCCAGACTGCGGGCGAGCTCGACCACGTCCACCGCCGGGCCCGCCGGCGGCACCGCGCCCGAGCGCAGGATCATCTCGGTGCTGCCGTCCTCGCGCCCGTAGATCACCGATTCCGCCATGCCGAGAAAGAGCCCGTTCTCCACCACGCCGGGGATCGCGTTCAGCGTGGCCGCAAGCTCCCCCGCGTCGCCGATCCGCCCGAGGTGCAGGTCGAGCAGGTAATGCCCCTCGTCCGTTACCACCGGCCCGGCCCCGCCCTCGCGCAGGGTCACCCGCCGCCGCTCCACGTCCATCCGCGCCAGCGCCGCCTCGACCGCGGCCCGGGTCACCTCCGCGCCGAAGCGCACGATCTCCACCGGCAGCGGGAAGGCACCCAGCCGGTCGACCCGCTTGCCCGCATCGGCGATCACCACCATCCGCGCACTCGCCGCCGCGACGATCTTCTCCTGCAGAAGTGCCGCACCCCCGCCCTTGATCAGGTTCAGCCCCGGATCGACCTCGTCCGCCCCGTCCACCGTCAGGTCGAGCTCGCCCACCCGGTCGAGATCGACCACCGCCAGCCCCTCGGCCGCGGCCAGCCGCGCCGTGGCGCTCGACGTCGCGACCGCGGTCAGGTTCAGCCCCTCGCGCCGCACCCGCGCCGCCACCAGCCGGACGAACCACGCCGCCGTCGACCCGGTGCCAAGACCGAGCCGCATCCCGTCCTCGACCAGCCCCACGGCCCGGGCGGCTGCGGCACATTTCGCGCGATCGGCGGCGGAAAGCGACATGGTCGACCCCTCTTGTCGTTCGTTGCCAGCGATATAGGCGGATCGGCCCGGCTCCGAAAGCCGAATCCCGCGAACCGCGCGTCCTTCTCCGCCCTTGGCCGTGGAGAAACGCCCGCACGCGCGCTATATCCTCGGCGTCACACCGGGGGCCGCGCCGAATGTTCCTCTCGATCTTCGACATCTTCAAGGTGGGCGTCGGCCCCTCGTCGAGCCACACCATGGGCCCGATGGTCGCCGCCCAGCGGTTCCTGCAGGCCCTGCGCGACGGCGCGGACCGCATCCCCGGCTCCGGCCCGCCCGCGCGCCTCGGCTGCCGCCTCCACGGCAGTCTCGCCTTCACCGGCAAGGGCCATGCCACCGACCGGGCGGTGATCCTCGGCCTCGCCGGATTCGAGCCGGCGAGCTTCGATGCCGCCCGCGCCGAGGCCGCGCTCGCCCGCATCAAGGAGACCGGCCGCATCGCGCCCCCCGACCTGCCCGAGTTCGACTTCGACCCCGACCGCGACGTGGTCTTCGACTACGGCCCCGCGCTCTCCGGCCACGCGAACGGCATGGTGCTGATGGCCTGGGACGCCGCCGGCCACCTGCATCTGCAGGAGACCTACTATTCCGTCGGCGGCGGCTTCGTCCTGACCGCGCGCGAACTGGAACGCCCCGCGGCCGGCGGCGCCGCGCAGCCGGTGCCCTACCCGTTCCGCACCGCCGCCGAGATGCTGGCCATGGCCCGCGACAGCGGCCTTTCGATCGCCGAGATGAAGCGCGCGAACGAACTCGTCCACCGCGACGCCCGCGCGCTCGACCAGGGCATCGCCCGGATCTGGGCGGTGATGTCGGCCTGCATCGAACGCGGCCTCGCCGCACCCGAGGGCCACCTGCCCGGCGGGCTGAAGGTCCGCCGCCGCGCGAAGTCGATCCACGACCGCCTCCTCGCCGAACGCGGCCGCAACCTCACGCCCCCGCACACGATCAACGACTGGATCTCGGTCTACGCCATCTCCGTGAACGAGGAGAACGCCGCCGGCCACCAGGTCGTCACCGCGCCCACGAACGGCGCGGCCGGCGTGGTGCCCGGCACCATCCGCTACTTCCTCGACCACGTGCCCGGCGCCCGCGCCTCCCAGGTCCCCGAGTTTCTGCTGACCGCGGCGGCCGTCGGCGGGATCATCAAGACCAACGCCTCGATCTCCGGCGCCGAGGTCGGCTGCCAGGGCGAGGTCGGCTCGGCCGCCGCCATGGCCGCCGCCGGCCTCGCCGCCGTGCTCGGCGGGAGCCCCGAGCAGATCGAGAACGCCGCCGAGATCGCGCTCGAACACCATCTCGGCATGACCTGCGACCCGATCGCCGGCCTCGTCCAGGCCCCCTGCATCGAGCGCAACGGCCTCGGCGCGATCAAGGCGGTCTCGGCGGCGAGCCTCGCGCTCCGCGGCGACGGCCAGCACCTCGTCAGCCTCGACGCCTGCATCGAGACCATGCGCCAGACCGGCCGCGACATGGACGCGCGTTACAAGGAAACCTCGCTCGGCGGCCTCGCGGTCAACGTCCCGGCCTGCTGAGCCACCTCGCGCCGGCCCGCGTTCCGCGCTATGATGCGCCGCCGTTCGCGCCGGGCATTGCGCGCGGCGCCGGCAGGGGGCCAACCGATGCAGATCTCCGCCAGCCCGGTCACCGTGATGCTTCCGGTGAAGGACATGACCCGCGCCCGCCATTTCTACGAGGACCAGCTCGCGCTGCCGCCGCTGGGCGCAAGACCCGACGGCAAGTTCGTCTACCGCTGCGGCGGCACCGAACTCGCGCTCTTCCCCAGACCCGAGGGCACGAAGGCCGAGCACACCGCCATGAGCTTCCGCGTCGACGACATCACCGCCGCCATCGCCGAACTGGAAGGCCGCGGCGTCACCTTCGCCGACTACGACCTGCCGGGGCTGAAAACCGTCGACCACGTCTGCGTCCTCGGCTCGGAAAAGGCCGCGTGGTTCGAGGACCCCGAGGGCAACATCCTCTGCCTGCACGAGGACATCGCCTGACCGGGCCTTACCAGCCCATCACCGTGAAGTAGAAGGCATAGAACACCGCCCAGAACCCGGCGAGCAGGCCGAGCCGCGCCCGCGCGCCCCAGTCTGCCGGCAGCATCCGCCCGATCCCGTAGGCGAGCAGCACCGCCAGGACGAACCGCAGCCCCCGCGCCGGCACGCTGATCGCCGCGAAGGCGCCGAGGCCCATCCCTGCCCCCGCCGCCTCGACCGCGAAGATCTTGTAGGGCACGCCCGACAGCGAGCCGATGGTCATGCCGCCGAGGAACCCGCCCTCGACCAGCCCCCGCGCCCGCGCGACCAGCGCCTCGGAAATCCCCGGCACCGCCAGCAGCATCCGCGGCGCTCCCTCCGGATCGGCCCGGGCCCAGAGCATCACCACCACGCCCCCCGCCACCGCGCCTGCCAGCGCGAAGCCGGCCGCCCGCAGGCCCCGGCGCAGCGACCCCAGCGCCGCCGCCGTCAGCAAGACGTCGGGCACGATGAAGAAGAGCGTCGCCTCGGCAAGGCCCCAGAGCGCCGCCGCCACGTCCCAGAGCCTTTGCCGGCCGCGCGCACCCATGCCCGTCCCTCCGCCGCGCCCATCCTATCCGTCGGCGGCCGCCCCGCCAATCGCGCCGCTTGACGCCTGCGCACGCGCCATGCGACGCCGGCGCATGACTCCGGCCCGCGCCCCCCGATGACCCGGCCCGCATCGCTCCTGCGGGTCCTCCGCGGCCACCGGCTGCTCGCCTTCGCCTTCGCGCTCGCGTTCGGCCTCACCCTCTTCTTCGGCGTCCGCCTCGCGGTCTCGACCCTCTACTGGTCCCAGCACCGCGACGCCCCGCTCGCCGAATGGATGACGCTCGGCTTCGTCGCGAATTCCTACGACGTCGACCGCCTCGCCCTCGCCGAGGCGCTCGGCCTCGAACCCGACCAGCGCGCGCATCTCACCCTCGCCCAGATCGCAAATCGCACCGGCCGCCCCCTGCCCGAGGTCGTCGCCATCCTCGAGGCGACCATCGCCGCCGAACGCGCCGCCGAGCGCCCGCCCGCCCCGGCGCAATGATCGACACGCTCTTCGCCCTCGTGCCCGTCTACGGCGCCGGCATCGTCTTCGTCATCACGCTGATCAGCTGCCTCGGCGTGCCGGTGCCGGGTTCGCTCGCGCTGCTCGCCGCCGGGGCCTTCGCGGCCAGCGGGGACATGAGCATCGGCGCAGGAGTCGCCGCGGGCTTCGCCGGGGCCGTTCTCGGCGACCAGCTCGGCTACGGCATCGGCGCGAGCGGCGGCCGGCTCGCCGACCGTCTGACCGCCCGGCGGGGCATGGCCGCGCTCCTCGACCAGGCCCATGCCCTCGCCCTGCGCTGGGGCGCGCCCGGCATCTTCTTCAGCCGCTGGCTTGCCAGCCCGCTCGGCCCGGCCATCAACCTGATCAGCGGCATGACCCGTTACCCCTGGGCACGCTTCACCCTCTGGGGCGTCGCCGGCGAGGTCGTCTGGGTCGGGCTCTACTTCGGCCTCGGCTTCGCCTTCGGCGCCAGCATCGCCGCGATCGCCGAGGTGATGGGCAACCTCGCCTGGTTCCTCGCCGCGGCGGCCGTCACCTTCCTGCTCGGCTACCGGCTTCACGGCCTCCTGCACCGGGCCTGATCGCCCTCGCTCAGACCTTCAGCGCCGCGACCACCCGCTCCAGCAGCTCTCCCGGCAGGATCACCAGCATCCGCGGCGCATCGAAGCCGATCCGGATCGGCCCGGTCGCCACGTTCGAGGTGCCGATCCGCCCGTGCGGCGCCATCTCCAGCCCCTCCACCGGCCAGCGCAGCCCCTCGCCGCGCAGCCCCGTGACCCGCCCCATGGGATAGAGCGACACCCGCGTGCCGGGCGCGAGGTCCAGCTCCAGATCCGGCGGACAGAGAAAACACAGGTCCTCGGCCCCGATCAGCACTGCCGGCTTGTGCCCGTACTTCACCAGCGCGCTCATCGCCGCGAGGTGGTGGTCGAGCCGCCCGCCGAGGAAGCCGAGCCCGAGGAAGAACGGCGCCTCGATCGAATAGAGGCACTTCTCGAGGTCGGTCGATTCCTGCTCCTCGATCCGGTGTACCGGCACCCCCCGCCGGCGCAGCGCCGCATCCCCGCGGACCGAATCCATGTCGCCGATCACCGCCTGCCAGTCGTGCGGCGCCGGCAGCACCACATCTGCCCCGCCGTCCGCCGCCACCGCCTCGGGGGCGAGCCGCAGCGCCTCGGCCAGCCGCGCCGGCGCGACCGGTCCGCCGCCGACCAGCGTCACCGGCCTGTCGGCGCGATGCAGGATCCGTCCGCTCAATCCCCGGCGCTCACTGCCAGTCGCGGATCACCACCGCCGAGATGCTGTTCTGGGGCGAGCCCTCGATCAGCCGGTCGGAATAGGTGAGATAGACGAGCGCGTTGCGCGCCTCGTCGTGGAACCGCACCACCTGCACCCGCTTGAAGAGGATGCTGGCCCGCCGCCCGAACACCTCCTCGCCCTCCACCAGTTCGCCCCGGAACCGCACCGGCCCGGTCTGCTGGCAGTTGATCGAGGCATCCGACGTGTCCTCCGCCAGCCCGAGACTGCCCGAGATGCCGCCCGTGCGCGCCCGGCTCACGAAACAGCTGACCCCCTCGACCTTGGGATCGTCGAAGGCCTCGACCACGATGCGGTGGTTCGCGCCGAGGATGCGGATCGCCGTCGTCACCTCGCCGATCTCCTCGGCCTGCATCACGGGCGCGCCGCCCGCGAGCAGCCCCGCCGCCACTGCCACCGCCAGAATCCGTCGCATCATCAGGAAGGCTCCCGTCACTGCTTTTCGTCCCCCGCCTCCGGATCGGCCCGCCCCACCCCGCGAAACACCGCGCGGAACGGCAGGGCCCAGAGGATGCCGAGCACCACGTAGACCGCCAGTTCGACCAGGATGCCCGGACGGTCGAACAGTGCGACCACGTTGACCGCCACGACGATGTAGATGGGAAGCCCCACCATCAGGATGAAGAGCGCCCACCGCTTCCGCGCCCGATAGGTCATCGCCTCACCTCCCTGCCGGCGCCCTCACGCCACCGCCACCCCATGCTGCGCCAGCGCATCCGGCCGCGGCGTCGTGCCCGCGCCCGGCCGCTCCGGCCGCCGGAACCATCCCTCGCGCACCTCGGCGGGATCGAGGAACCAGTCCCTGATCCAGGGAATGTACTCCAGGATCGAGGTCGCCGGATGCCAGTACGCCAGATGCACGTGAACCTGGCTCATCTCCCCCGCATGCGGCGCGACCGGCAGCCGGAAGGCCCGCGCGAGGTCCGCCACCTCGATGTATTCCGTGATCCCGCCGAGGCGAGTCACGTCCGGCTGAACGTAGTGCACGGCACCCGCCGTGACGAAGGCGCGGAAGGCGTCGACCGAATAGAGCTGCTCGCCCAGCGCCACCGGGATCAGCCCGGTCTCGGCCAGCCGCCGGTGCCCCTCCACGTCGTCGTACCAGAGCGGCTCCTCGAACCATGTCAGGTCGAGCCCGCGCGCCGCCGCGGCGAAGCGCAGGCAGGTCGGCAGGTCCCAGCGCCCGTTGCCGTCGACCGCGATCCGCACGCCCGGCCCCAGCGCCGCCCGCACCGACGCAATCCTGTCGAGATCGGTGCCGATCTCGTCATGCCCGACCTTGAGCTTGACGAAGCGGAACCCGTCCTCCTCGACCGCCTTGCGGCAGCCGTCGACCAGCTGCGGCTTCGGAATCGACAGCCAGCCGACATCGGTGTTGTAGGCCTCGACCCGCTCCGAGGTCGCGCCCCCCAGATACGCCCAGAGCGGCAGGCCCGCCGCCTTCGCGCCCAAGTCCCACAGTGCCACGTCCACCGCTGCGAGCGCGAGCTGCATGATCCCCGCGCGCCCGACCCACATCAGCGCCGGATCCCGCGCGAGCTTCGACCACAGCCGCGTCCGCGCCCCGGCATCCTCGCCGATCAGCAAGGGCGCGTAGCAATCCCGGATGCAGGCCGCGATCAGCCGGTCGGAGGGCGCATGGGCATGCGTCCCGGTGAACCCCCAGCCCTCCAGCCCCGCATCCGTCGCGATCCGCGCGCCGACCACGCCCCAGCGGGTGATCCGGTGCGTCGAATCGGCGATCGCCTCCGCGGTCAGCGGCAGGTGCAGGATGAACGGCTCGACCGCGGTGATCCGCATCCCCCCGCCTCAGCCGGCGAAGGGATCGGTCACGAGGATGGTGTCGTCCCGCTCGGGGCTGGTGGACAGAAGCGCAACCGGACAGCCGATCAGCTCCTCCACCCGGCGGACGTATTTCACCGCCTGCGCCGGCAGCTCGGCCCAGGACCGCGCCCCTGCCGTGGTCTCCTTCCACCCGGGCAGCGTCTCGTAGATCGGCTTCACCCGCGCCTGCAGCGCCGCCTGCGTCGGCAGATGGTCGATCCGCTCGCCGTCGAGATCGTAGGCCACGCAGATCTTCAGCTCCTCGAACCCGTCGAGCACGTCGAGCTTGGTCAGCGCGATCCCCGTCACGCCCCCCGTGGTGCAGGTCTGGCGCACCAGCACCGCGTCGAACCAGCCGCAGCGCCGCTTGCGCCCGGTCACCGTGCCGAACTCGCGTCCCCGCTCGCCCAGCCGCTCGCCCACCGCGTCGGTCAACTCCGCCGGGAACGGCCCCTCGCCGACTCGCGTCGTGTAGGCCTTGACGATACCGAGCACGAAGCCGACCGCCCCCGGCCCCATGCCGGTCCCGGTCGCCGCCATGCCCGCCATCGTGTTCGACGAAGTGACGTAAGGATAGGTCCCGAAGTCGATGTCCAGAAGCGCGCCTTGCGCCCCCTCGAAGAGGATGCGCTTGCCCTCCCGCCGCTTCGCCTCCAGCACCTGCCAGACCGGCGCCGCATAGGGCAGGATCTGCGGCGCCACCTCCAGGAGCTGCGCCCGCAGCGCCGCCCGATCGACCGGCTCCGCCCCGAGGCCCCGGCGCAGCGCGTCGTGATGCGCGAACAGCCGGTCGAGCCGCGTGTCGAGCGTCGCCGCGTCGCTCAGGTCCGCCACCCGCACCGTGCGCCGGCCCACCTTGTCCTCGTAGGCCGGCCCGATGCCGCGCCCGGTGGTGCCGATCTTGGCCGAGCCCGCCGCCTCCTCGCGCAGCCGGTCGAGGTCCTGGTGCAAGGGCAGGATCAGCGGCGTGTTCTCGGCGATCATGAGGCTGTCGGGCGTGATCTCCACCCCCTGCGCCGTCAGCTTCGCGATCTCCGATAGAAGCGCCCAGGGGTCGAGCACCACGCCGTTGCCGATCACGCTCAGCTTGCCCGGCCGCACGATCCCCGAGGGCAGCAGCGACAGCTTGTAGACCTTCCCGTCGATCACGAGCGTATGGCCCGCATTGTGCCCGCCTTGGAAGCGCGCGATCACATCCGCCCGCTCGCTCAGCCAGTCGACGATCTTGCCCTTGCCCTCATCGCCCCACTGCGCCCCGACAACCACCACATTGGCCATGTGCGACCTGCCTCCATTACTGACCGTCCCGGCCGGACTAGGGGCTTATACGTTCGGAAGAGTGCGGCGGGAACCGTTATGTGCCGACCATGAAATGGGTGCTGCGCAAGGACGCTCGGCCACGCCTTTCGGAGCAGGCACGCGCGTCTGCAAGCCACAGTCTGCCTCCCCGATGCCTCCTTGGCCATCAGGCAGGAAGCTGAGACAGTGGTAAGGAGTTGCGAGCTGGGTGCGTGGGGATTCAGCCGCCGCAGATCGTCCCGATCAGCCCAGTCCGGACCCGGCCGGTCTGGACCGACCCCCAACCAGTGCCAGCGGGGGCCGTTGAAGAATCTGCTGACGATCAGGGGCGCGGGCTGCGGGGGATGGAA
>CAZNSP010000047.1:0-21242 GCA_964575795.1 uncultured Rhodobacterales bacterium | reverse complement strand
GAAGAAGAGGCCCCGGATAGCCGGAGCCTCGATCACGTTTCCACACAGCCTGCGGTGGGGCGGCCGTCGTCGTTCGAGGATGCGCGAGCGGCGCGGCTCAGCGGCCGAGGTCGCCTTCCTCGGTCGCGGCACCGCCGATGTCGTCGAAGAGCTCGGCGATGTCGAACTCGGCGGCGGCTTCGGCTTCGGCCTGCAGCTCCTGGATGGTCTTGCCGCTGGCCTGCAGGGTGGCTTCCTCGGGGCTGCGGGCGACGTTGATCACGATGGTCGCGGTGACTTCGGGGTGGAGGACCACCGACAGCCGGTGCAGGCCGAGTTCCTTGATCGGCTGGTCGAGCGCGACCTGGCGCCGGTCGAGGCTGAAGCCGCCTGCGGTCGCGGCCTCGGCGGCGTCGCGGGTGGTGACCGAGCCGTAGAGCGCGCCACCGTCGGAGGCGGAGCGGATC
This sequence comes from uncultured Rhodobacterales bacterium, assembly GCA_964575795.1. Taxonomy (GTDB): domain Bacteria; phylum Pseudomonadota; class Alphaproteobacteria; order Rhodobacterales; family Rhodobacteraceae; genus Amaricoccus. The sequence goes on along the minus strand of CAZNSP010000047.1, from coordinate 20,796 downwards.
ACCACGAAGGTCTGGCCGTCGAGTTTCGCGGCGACGGCCTCGGCCTCCTTCTTCAGTTCGAGGTTGCGGGCCTCGAGCTGGGCGCGGTCCTGCTCGAACCGGGCGAGGTTGGCCTTGGTGGCGCGCAGCGCCTTGCCCTGCGGCAGGAGGAAGTTGCGGGCGTAGCCGTCGCGGACGTTCACGACCTCGCCCATCTGGCCGAGCTTGGCGACGCGTTCGAGAAGTACGACTTCCATGTCAGGTCCTCCTCAGCGGACGGCGTAGGGCAGGAGCGCGAGGAAGCGGGCGCGCTTGATGGCGCGCGCCAGTTCCCGCTGCTTCTTGGCCGAGACGGCGGTGATGCGCGAGGGCACGATCTTGCCGCGCTCGGAGATGTAGCGCTGCAGCAGCTTCACGTCCTTGTAGTCGATCGCGGGCGCGTTCTGGCCCGAGAAGGGGCAGGACTTGCGGCGGCGGAAGAAGGGCTTGGTTGCCATGATCGTTCTCCTCAGGCTTCGTCGCGGCGGGGACGGCGCGGGCCGCGGTCGCCGCGGTCACCCCTGTCGCCACGCTCGTCGCGGGCGGCCTTGGACTGGATGACCGCCGAGGGGCCTTCCTCGTGCACGTCGACCTTCACGGTCAGCACGCGCATGACGTCGTCATGGATGCGCATCAGGCGCTCCATCTCCTGCACCGCGGGGGCGGGGGCGTCGGAGCGCAGGAAGGCATAGTGCCCCTTGCGGTTCTTGTTGATCTTGTAGGCCATGGTCTTCAGGCCCCAGTACTCGGACCCGACGACCTCGCCGCCGTTGTCCTTCAGCACCTGGCCGAAATGTTCGATGAGGCCTTCGGCCTGCGCGTTGGAGAGATCCTGACGCGCGATGAAGACATGCTCGTAGAGAGCCATGTTGCACCTGTCTGTCGGGCGGGCTTCAAAACGGGGACCTGTTGCCCTCCGGTCCCGTACGAGAGGCGCCGCGTGAAAATCCTTGGAGGGATGCGGTGGCTTGCCAGAAAGGGCGGAGGAAGGCAAGCGAAAGAGTCGAGGCTGGACGGCCTGCACGGGCGCGGCTAGTCAGGGCCGGTACCAGAAAAGGGAGCGGCGATGAAGCGGGCGTATCTGTTTCCGGGCCAGGGCGCGCAGGTGATCGGCATGGGCCGGGACCTCGCCGAGGGCTGGCCGGCGGCGCGGACGGTGTTCGACGAGGTGGACGAGGCGCTGGGCGAGAAGCTGTCGCGGCTGATCTGGGAGGGCGAGATCGCCGAGCTGACGCTGACCGAGAACGCGCAGCCGGCGCTGATGGCGACCTCGATCGCGGCGTTGCGGGCGATGGCGGCCGAAGGGTTCGGCATAGAGCGGGCGGATTTCGTGGCGGGGCATTCCCTGGGTGAATACTCGGCGCTGTGTGCGGCGGAGGCGCTGAGCGTCGCGGACACCGCGCGGCTGCTGCGGCTGCGCGGGCGGGCGATGCAGGCGGCGGTGCCGGTGGGAGCGGGGGCGATGGCGGCGATCCTCGGGCTCGATGCCGCGACCGTCGACGCGGTGGCGGCGGAGGCGGCCGGAGGAGAGGTCTGCCAGGCCGCGAACGACAACGACCCGGCGCAGGTGGTGGTCTCGGGCGACAAGGCGGCGGTGGAGCGGGCGGTGGAGATCGCCAAGGCGAAGGGTGCGAAGCGCGCGCTGATGCTGCCGGTGAGCGCACCCTTCCATTGCGCGCTGATGCAGCCGGCGGCCGAGGCGATGGCGGCGGCGCTTCGGGACGTGGCGATCGCGGCGCCGCGGGTGCCGGTGGTGTCGAACGTGAAGGCCGAGGGGGTGAGCGAGCCTGCCGAGATCAAGGACCTGCTGGTGCGGCAGGTGACTGGCCGGGTGCGCTGGCGCGAGAGCGTGGCGTGGATGGCCGGCCAGGGCGTGACCGAGACGGTGGAGATCGGCGCGGGCAAGGCGCTGAGCGGCATGGTCCGGCGCATCGCGAAGGAGATCGAGGCGAAGGCGGTGAACGGCGCGGGCGACCTCGCGGCGCTGAAGGGCTGAAGGGAGACGGGACGATGTTCGACCTGAGCGGGAAGTCGGCGCTGGTGACGGGCGCCTCGGGCGGGATCGGGGGCGCGATCGCGCGGGCGCTGCACGGGCAGGGCGCGGCGGTGGCGCTGTCGGGGACGCGGGTCGAGCCGCTGGAGGCGCTGGCCTCGGACCTCGGCGGGCGGGCGCATGTGCTGCCCTGCGACCTGTCGGATACGGAGGCCGTCGAGGCGCTGCCGAAGCGGGCGGCCGAGGCGATGGGGCAGGTCGACATCCTGGTCAACAATGCCGGGATCACGCGCGACCAGCTCTTCATGCGCATGTCGGACGAGGACTGGTCGGCGGTGCTGCGGGTGAACCTCGACAGCGTGATGCGGCTGAGCCGCGGGGTACTGCGCGGCATGATGAAGGCGCGCTGGGGGCGGATCGTCAACATCAGCTCGATCGTCGGCGTGACCGGCAACCCGGGGCAGGCGAACTATGCCGCGGCCAAGGCCGGGGTGATCGGCATGTCGAAGAGCCTCGCCGCCGAGGTGGCGAGCCGGGGTATCACGGTGAACTGCATCGCGCCGGGCTTCATCACCACGGCGATGACCGACAAGCTCAACGACGAGCAGAAGGCGCGGCTGCTGGCAGGGATCCCGGCCGGGCGCATGGGCGAGGCGGACGAGATCGCCGCGGCGACGGTCTATCTCGCCTCGGCCGAGGCGGGCTATGTCACGGGCCAGACGCTGCACGTGAACGGCGGGATGGCGATGATCTGAGGCCGGTCGGAAGGGTCAGCATTAGCATTTGCGGCCCGCCGCGGTTGTGCTATAGGCGCGCGACGTGACGGGCCGGGAAACTGCCCCGCAGCGGCCGGGATCCCGTGACCGGAAGCAGGCCCCGTCGGCCGCAGGGTGGAACACGGATACCAAGACAGGGCCCGGTTCGGGGCTCGACACAGACGAGGAAGAAAACATGAGCGATATCGCGGAACGCGTCAAAAAGATCGTGGTGGAACATCTGAGCGTGGACGAGGCGAAGGTCACCGAGAACGCTTCGTTCATCGACGATCTGGGCGCGGATAGCCTCGATACGGTCGAGCTGGTGATGGCCTTCGAGGAGGAGTTCGGCATCGAAATCCCCGACGATGCGGCCGAGACGATCCAGACCTATGGCGACGCGGTGAAGTTCATCGAGGCGAACGCCGCCTGAGGCCCATGGCCGGACGGAATTGCGGGGCGGTGTCCGGATGACCGGACGCCGCCCCTGCCGTTTCGGGGGAGCGTCCGGGACGGTGTGAGTGGCGCGCGACGTCGGCCCGGGGCGGGCGCTTGCCCCTGCGGGGAAATCCGGGTTATTGCAGTGGACCTTGGCACTGCAGAAGCGGGAAACGGCATGCGGCGAGTTGTGATCACCGGGCTGGGCATGGTCTCGCCCCTGGCCTGCGGGGTGGAAGCGACCTGGGCGCGGCTGCTCGAAGGCCGGTCGGGCGCGGGCACGATCACGAAGTTCGACGCGAGCCACCTTCCCTGCACGGTGGCCTGCGAGGTTCCGCTGGGCGACGGATCGGACGGGACGTTCAATCCCGACGACTGGCTGGCGCCGAAGGACCAGCGCAAGATCGACACCTTCATCCTCTATGCGCTCGCTGCCGCCGAACAGGCGGTGACGGACGCGAACTGGAAGCCCGAGGACGAGGAAGGCCGGCTGCGCACGGGCGTGATGATCGGCTCGGGCATCGGCGGGCTGCAGACCATCGCCGAGGCGGCGGTGACGCTGAAGGAGAAGGGACACCGGCGGATCTCGCCGTTCTTCATCCCCGGGAGCCTGATCAACCTCTGCTCCGGGCAGGTGTCGATCCGCTACGGGTTCAAGGGGCCGAACCATGCGGTGGTGACGGCCTGTTCGACCGGGGCGCATGCGATCGGCGACGCGGCGCGGCTGATCCAGCACGGCGATGCGGACGTGATGGTGGCCGGCGGGGCCGAGGCGGCGATCTGCGAGCTGGGCATCGCCGGGTTCGCGGCCTGCAAGGCGCTGTCGACGAATTTCAACGCGACGCCGGAGCGGGCGAGCCGGCCCTATGACCGGGATCGCGACGGCTTCGTGATGGGTGAGGGCGCGGGCGTGCTGGTGCTGGAGGAATACGAGCACGCGAAGGCGCGGGGCGCGCGCATCTATGCCGAGGTGGCTGGCTATGGCCTGTCGGGCGACGCCTATCACATCACCGCGCCGACGCCGGACGGGGACGGCGGCTTCCGGGCGATGACGGCGGCGCTGAAGGATGCGGGGCTGACGGCCTCCGAGATCGACTACGTGAACGCGCATGGCACCTCGACGCCTGTCGGCGACGAGATCGAGCTCGGCGCGGTGACGCGGCTGCTCGGCGATGCGGCGGGGAAGGTGACGATGTCCTCGACCAAGTCGTCGATCGGGCATCTGCTGGGGGCGGCCGGGGCGGTCGAGGCGATCTTCTGCACGCTGGCGATCCGCGACCAGGTGGCCCCGCCGACGCTGAACCTCGACAATCCCTCGGTCGAGACGCCGGTCGACCTGGCGCCCAAGGCGGCGCGGAAGCGGGAGATCCGGGTGGCGTTGTCGAATTCCTTCGGCTTCGGCGGCACGAACGCGTCGCTTCTGCTGAAGCGGATGGATTGAGCCGCCGATGCTGCGCCATATCGCGGCGAATGCGCTGACCCTGATCGTCGTGGCGCTGGTGGCGCTCCTGGCCGTGATCGGCTGGGGGCAGCAGCAGTTCCGCACCGCCGGGCCGCTGGCCGAGCCCTATGTCTTCGAAGTGAACCGGGGCGAGGGGCTGAACAGCATCGCGGACCGGCTGGCCCAGGGCGGCGCGATCCGGAACGCCACGATCTTCCGGATCGGCGCACGCTATACCGATCTCGATGCGGGGCTGCGATTCGGGGAATACGAGATTCCGGCCGGGGCCTCGATGGAGGAGATCCTGCGGCTCCTGAACGCGGGCGGCAACGTGGTGCGGCGGGTGATCGTGCCTGAGGGGCTGACGAGCTGGCAGGTGGTGGAGCTTCTGCGCGCGCGGGAGGATCTGGCGGGCGAGATCGCCGAGGTGCCGCCCGAGGGGACGCTGGCGCCGGCGGCCTACGACTATTCGCGCGACACCGAGCGGTCGGTGCTGATCGAGCGGATGACGGCCCAGCAGCAGGCCTGGCTGGCCGAGGCCTGGGAGTCGCGGGCGCCGGACCTGCCGGTCGAGACGCCGGAGGAGCTTCTGGTTCTCGCCTCGATCATCGAGAAGGAGACCGGGGTGGCGGAGGAACGCGGGCGCGTCGCCTCGGTCTTCGTCAACCGGCTGCGGCGGGGGATGCGGCTGCAGACCGACCCGACGGTGATCTATGGAATCACCCGGGGCGAGGGCACGCTCGGACGGGGGCTGACCCGGGCGGAGCTGGCCGCGCCGACGCCGTGGAACACCTATGCGATCGACGGGCTGCCGCCGACGCCGATCGCCAATCCCGGGCGTGCCTCGCTGATGGCGGCGGCCCAGCCGGAGACGACGGACCTCTATTATTTCGTGGCGGACGGCACGGGCGGGCATGCCTTTGCCCGCACGCTGGAAGAGCACAACGCCAACGTGGCCGTCTGGCGGCGCATCGAGGCGGAACAGCGGGCGGCGGCCGAGCGCGCCGCGGCGGAAGCGGAAGCTGCAGGGGAAGAGGCCGTGGAGGAGACCGAGGCGGCGAACTGATCGCGTGTTTCGGTTTGCAACCAGAGATTTAGTTGTTGACTCGGCGTACGCTCTGAGGTATAGCTTGCGCCATGCTGGAAGAAGTGGGCGAGCGGCCCGGTCGAAGGACCGAGCCGCTTTTTTCGTTTCGGCCCGGGCGGAGCAGCCAGGGCATCATCACATGACAATTTCAGCTGGGGAATCGGCGCCGGACCGCGAGGTCTTCGAGCGTTCGATCGAATTGTATCGTGATCTTTCCGTGGCTTTGCGCGAAAGGATCACTCATTTGAAGACGGAGGCCGGCGATTCCGCCGGCGCGCAGTGCCGCCGGGAGCTCATCCTGCGCCACCAGGCGGTCCTGCAGTCCGTGCTTGATTTAGAGGCAGGTCTTGGAACACGTGTCGGACGGTCCGAAGAAGCGTCGGGAGGAGAACTCGACCTCGACGCCGCAAGGACCGAAATCCGTGCGCGACTTGCTCTCTGGCTTGCCGGAAGGTGAGCTGGAGGCTTTTCTGGACGCGTTGAGTCCGAATGCCCTTGGGTCCCTGCCCTGGCTCTTCGAGCACTGGGCGATCGAGGGACATCAACTGCCCCCCGCGGGAGACTGGAGCACCTGGGTGATCCTGGGCGGCCGGGGGGCGGGCAAGACCCGCGCGGGTTCGGAATGGATCCGCGCGCAAGTGGAAGGCGGCAAGCCGAGCGACCCGGGCAATTGCGCCCGGGTCGCGCTTCTGGCCGAGACGATCGATCAGGCGCGCGAGGTGATGGTGTTCGGGGAATCCGGCATCCTCAACTGCACGCCGCCGGACCGCCGTCCCGAATGGCAGGCCGCGCGCAAGCGTCTGGTCTGGCCGAACGGGGCGGTGGCCCAGATCTTTTCCGCGAGCGATCCCGAATCGCTGCGCGGCCCGCAATTCGACTGCGCCTGGTCCGACGAGCTGGCCAAGTGGCGCAAGGGACAGGACGCCTGGGACATGCTGCAGTTCGGTCTGCGGCTGGGCCGGCAGCCGCGGCAGCTGGTCACGACCACGCCGCGCAACAGCCCGCTGTTGCAGGCGATCCTCGAGGATCCGCGCACGGTGGTGACGCGGGCGCCGACCTCGGCGAACCGGATGCATCTGGCCGAGGGGTTTCTCGAGAAGGTCGCCGCGAAATACGCGGGCACCCGGCTCGGCCGGCAGGAGCTCGACGGCGAGATGCTGATGGAGGCGGAGGGTGCGCTCTGGACGCTGGCCGCGCTCGACGCCGCAAGGGCGCCGCGGCGGGTGGAATGCGACCGGATCGTGGTCGCGGTCGACCCGCCGGTCAGCACCGGCGGCGACGCCGACGAATGCGGAATCGTGGTCGCCGGCGTCGAGATGAAGGGACCGCCGCAGGACTGGGTCGCGGTGGTGCTGGAGGATGCGAGCATCCAGGGCGCCTCGCCGCAGGCCTGGGCGCAGCGGGCGGTGGACGCCTTTCACCGGCACGGCGCCGACCGGATGGTGGCCGAGGTGAACCAGGGCGGTGATCTGGTGGCGACGATGATCCGCCAGATCGACCCGCAGATCCCGTTCCGGGGCGTGCGGGCCAGCCGGGGCAAGGTGGCCCGGGCCGAGCCGGTCGCCGCGCTCTACGAGCAGGGGCGGGTGACGCACCGGGGCGCGCTCGACGCGCTGGAGACGCAGATGACGGCGATGACGCTGAGCGGCTTTACCGGGCGGGGCAGCCCCGACCGGGTGGACGCGCTGGTCTGGGCGATCACCGAGCTGATGATCGAGCCGGCGGCGGCCTGGCGGGCGCCGCGTATCCGCCGCCTCTGAGAACGACCGACAACCGAGACCGACGCAGGGCGCGCCTTCGGGGCCGGCGGCCCCGGCTTTGCCGCGCCCGCCCCCTTGACGACATTCAGGAGCAAGTGACCGATGGTCTTGCAGATTTTCCGATCCTCCAAGCCCGCGCCGGACGAGACCAAGGCCTCGGCCGCGGCGCCGGTGGTGGCCTTTCACGGCGCCGGGCGCGTGTCCTGGTCGGCACGGGATACCGGCACGCTGACCCGGGTCGGGTTCCTCGGCAATCCGGTGGGCTTTCGCTGTGTGAAGCTGATCGCCGAGGCGGCGGCGGCGGTGCCGGTGGTGGTGCAGGACGCCGAGCGGCGGTTCGACACGCATCCGGTCTTGGACGTGCTGGGCGCACCCAATCCGGGGCAGTCCGGGGCGGCGCTTCTGGAGAATTTCTACGGCAACCTGCTGCTGACCGGCGACGCCTACATGGAGGCGGCGGGCGAGGATCTGAGCGGCGGGCCGCGCGAGCTTTACGTGCTGCGGTCGGACCGGATGAAGGTGGTTCCCGGGTCGGACGGCTGGCCCGTGGCCTATGAGTATTCGGTGGGCAGCCGCAAGCATGTCTTCGACATGCGGCAGGACCGGGTTCCGGTGCTGCATGTGAAGAGCTTCCATCCGCAGGACGACCATTACGGCCTGTCGCCGCTGCAGGCGGCGGCGAGCGCGCTCGACGTGCACAACTCGGCGGCGGCCTGGTCGAAGGCGCTGCTCGACAATGCCGCGCGGCCTTCGGGTGCGATCGTCTACAAGGGCGCGGACGGGCATGGCGCCATGGCGCAGGACCAGTATGCGCGGCTGGTCGACGAACTGGAGGCGAACCATCAGGGCGCGCGCAACGCCGGGCGGCCGATGCTGCTGGAAGGCGGGCTCGACTGGAAGCCGATGGGCTTCTCGCCCTCGGACATGGAGTTCCACCGCACCAAGGAGGCCGCGGCGCGCGACGTGGCGCTGGCCTTCGGGGTGCCGCCGATGCTGCTCGGCCTTCCGGGCGACAACACCTATGCCAATTATGCCGAGGCGCACCGGGCGTTCTACCGGCTGACCGTCCTGCCGCTGGTGTCGAAGACCATGGCGGCAATCTCGGGCTGGCTGCCCGGGCATTACGGGGCGAAGTTCCAGATCAAGGCGGATTACGACAACATCCCCGCGCTGGCCGAGGAGCGCGAGGCGCTCTGGCGGCGGATCGAGCAGGCGAGCTTCCTGACCGATGCGGAGAAGCGCCAGATGCTGGGCTTTCCGCGGACGCCCGAGGACTGATGCGCGGGACCGGCACCAAGGGAGGCGGGTCGCGGTTCCTCTACGAGCCGTTCGACGTCGCCTCGGCCCGCATCGAGGTGCACGAGCGCATCCACGAGGAACGCTGGACCCAGCTGGAACGCCGCCTGAACCACATCGAGACGACGCTCGACCGGCTGGAGAAGCGCATCTGGCTGGCGGTCTATGGCGCGGCCTCGCTGATCCTGGCCGACATCGCCTACGGGCTCATCACCAAAGCCATCCCCTGAGGGAGTGATCCATGACCTACGGACCGGGCGGCCTGTCGCCCTTGGAGACGAAATTCCGCAAGTTCGACGGCGAGCTCGCCCTGAAGGACGGCGCGCAGATCGAGGGCTATGCGAGCCTGTTCGGCGCCGAGGACCAGGGCGGCGACGTGGTGCGGACAGGCGCCTATGCGGCCTCGCTGAACCGGCTGGGCAAGGCGGGCCGCGGGGTGAAGATGCTGTGGCAGCACGACCCGACCCGGCCGATCGGCGTCTGGGACGAGGTGCGCGAGGACGCCCGCGGTCTTTACGTGAAGGGCCGGCTCCTGCTGGAGGTCCAGGCCGCACGCGAGGCGCATGTCCTCCTGCAGGCCGGCGCCATCGACGGCCTTTCGATCGGATACCGTACGCTGCGCTCGGAGAAGAGCGGGGGCGGGCGGATCCTGCATGAAGTCGAGCTCTGGGAAGTGTCGCTGGTGACGTTCCCGATGCTCCCCGAAGCGCGTGTCCGGGCCCGGACCGAGGACGAGGACGACCTGGCCCTGGCCCGAACACTGGCAGAGACGTTCCGCGAAGCCAGACACCTGCTGGCGTGACCTGGTCGCCGGCGCATCCCAAAGCCATCAGACAGGAAATCTTGATGCAGAACCCTGAATCCCGAGCCCGGGGCGGCGACGCCGAGCCCGGCCAGAGCCCGCATTTGGAGGTCAAGGCAGCCTTGTCCGGCTTCCTGAGCGAATTTCACGCCTTTCAGACCGAACTCAAGTCGAAACTCAAGGAACAGGAAGCCCGTTTGGCCATGCTCGACCGCAAATCCATCGCCATGTCCCGCCCGCCGCTGTCGCAGGCTGCCGAGACCGAACTGCCGCACAAGAAGGCGTTCGGCGCCTATCTGCGGACCGGCGAGGATGCCGGGCTGCGTGGCCTGACCATCGAGGAGAAGGCGCTTTCGACGGCGGTGGCGGCGGACGGCGGTTATCTGGTCGATCCGCAGACCGCGGCGCAGATCGTCGGCGTACTGCGCAGCTCGGCCTCGATCCGCACGATCGCCAACGTGGTGAACGTCGAGGCGAGCGCCTTCGACGTGCTGGTCGACCATTCGGACATCGGCGCCGGCTGGGCCACCGAGACCGGCGACCGCAGCGAGAGCGACACGCCGAAGATCGACCGCATCTCGATCCCGCTGCACGAGCTGTCGGCGCTGCCGAAGGCGTCGCAGCGGCTGCTGGACGACTCGGCCTTCGACGTCGAGGGCTGGCTGGCGCAGCGCATCGCCGACAAGTTCAGCCGCGCCGAGGCGTCCGCCTTCGTCTCGGGTGACGGGATCGACAAGCCGACGGGCTTCCTGAACTATCCGAAGGTGGACAACGAGCTCTGGGCCTGGGGCAGCCTCGGCTACGTGCCGACGGGTGCCGTGGGCGATTTCTCGGCCACGGATCCGGCGGATGCGATCGTCGACCTGGTCTACGCGCTCGGCGCCCGCTATCGCGCCAACGCGACCTTCGTGATGAATTCCAAGACCGCCGGCGCGGTGCGCAAGATGAAGGACGCGGACGGCCGCTTCCTGTGGTCGGACGGCCTGGCTGCGGGCGAGCCCGCGCGGCTGATGGGCTATCCGGTGCTGATCTGCGAGGACATGCCCGACATCGCGGCCGACGCCCATGCCATCGCCTTCGGTGACTTCCGCGCCGGCTATACAGTCGCCGAGCGGCCCGACCTGCGCATCCTGCGCGACCCGTTCTCGGCCAAGCCGCACGTGCTGTTCTATGCCACCAAGCGCATCGGCGGCGACGTCAGCGACTTCGCGGCGATCAAGCTCCTGAAATTTGCGGCGGCCTGAGGCCGGGGTGACCCGGTAGCAGCCATCGCAGATGGTTCGCCCCGGTCCATCCGGGGCTGACCCGACACACCCCCGCGCATCCAGTTGCTGCTCCTCCCTCCGTCCGGGCGCGCGGGGGTGTGTTCGACAGACGACCCTCCCGGCCGCGCCGGGTGGTTCCCGGTGCGGCGAGCCGTTCCGGCGTGGGCAACCAGGAGAACTCCATGATCTTGACTGAAGTGAGCGCGCCCGCCGCGGCGGCGGTGCCGGTTCGCGCGCTGGCCGACCACCTGCGGCTCGGGACCGGCTTTGCCGACGACGGGTCCGAGGACGCGGTGCTCGAGCTCTACCTGCGCGCCGCGATGGCGGCGATCGAGGCGCGGATCGGGCAGGCCCTGCTGAGCCGGGAGTATTCCTGGACCGTGACGCGCTGGCGCGAGGATGCGATCCAGGGCCTGCCGATCGGGCCGGTCCTAGCGGTCGATGCGGTCACGCTGATCGGGGCGGACGGCTCGGAGACCGCCGTGGAGCCCGAGGCCTGGTCGGTGCTGCGCGACAGCCGTCGGCCGCGGCTGGTCGGGCGCTTCGGTCGCAACCTGCCGCGGATCCCGCGGGCGGGTCATGCGGAGATCCGGTTCTCGGCCGGTTACGGCCAGTCGTGGGAGGACGTGCCGGCGGATCTGCGCCAGGCGGTGCTTCTGCTGGCCGCACATTACTACGAGAACCGCTCGGAGACCCCGCAGGGTGCGGGCGCCATGCCCTTCGGGGTGCTGGTGCTGATCGAATCCTACCGGTCGATCCGGATCGGGGGAGCCGGGCTTTGAGCGGCAGACCGGATCTGAAGCGCAAGCTGGTGCTGGAGGCGCGGCGGCAGGTGCCCGACGGATCGGGCGGCTTTGCCGTCGACTGGCAGGCGCTGGGCACGCTCTGGGCCGACGTGTCGGCGCGGACGGCCAGGGAGGACTTCGTCGCGGGTCAGACGACCCCGCGCGTGAAGTACCGCATCCTCGTCCGAGGGGCGCCCTGCGGCGCCCCCTCGCGCCCGCGCCCGGACCAGCGGTTCCGCGAGGGCGAGCGCGTGTTCAACATCCTGACCGTGGCCGAGCACGACGCCGCGGGCAGGTTCCTGGAAATCTATGCGGAAGAGGGGGTCCTGCCGTGAGCCATGCCCTTTCCCCCGCACTGCAGGCCGCGGTCTTCCAGCGGCTCGCGGCCGATCCGGCGCTGACGGCGCTGGTCGGGACGGCGATCTACGACGCGCCCACCGACCGCACGGCCGACGAGGCGGCCCCGGACCACGTGACGCTGGGCGAGGAGACCGTCCGGCCGAACGACACGATGACGAGCCGCGGCGCGATCCACGACTTCGACGTGACGGTGCATTCCGCACGCGAAGGGTTCGACACGGCGAAGCGCATCGCCGCGGCGATCTGCGATGCGCTGGTCGATGCGCCGCTGTCGCTGGATGCCGGGCGGCTGGTCGGACTGCGGTTCCTGCGGGCGCGCGCCGAGCGTGGCCGTGCCCCGGAGAAACGGAAGATCGCACTGCGATTTCGCGCCGTCCTGGACCAGGACGATTGAGCCACTTTTGACGAGGACAAGGACATGGCGGCCCAAAAAGGCAAGGACCTGCTGATCAAGCTCGATATGGACGGCGCAGGCACGTTCGAGACCATCGCCGGGTTGCGAGCGACCCGGATCACCTTCAACGCCGAAACCGTCGACGTGACCAACATGGAAAGCGCCGGCGGCTGGCGCGAACTGCTCGGCGGCACGGGCGCGCGCAGCGCCTCGATCAGCGGCTCGGGCGTGTTCCGCGATGCGGCCACCGACGAGCGGGCGCGGGCGCTGTTCTTCGGCGGCGCGATCCCGAGGTTCCAGGTGATCATCCCGAGCTTCGGCATCGTCGAGGGCCCGTTCCAGATCACCAGCATCGAATATTCCGGCCAGCACGACGGCGAGGCGGTCTACGAACTGTCGCTCGCATCTGCCGGCGCGATCAGCTTCGAGGCGATCTGATGGCGAACCCGTTTCGCGGCGAGGTCGTTCTGTCGGTCGACGGCGAGGAACGGGTGATGCGGCTGACCCTCGGGGCGCTGGCGGAACTCGAGTCGCGCCTGGAATGCGATTCGCTCATGGAGATGATCTCGCGGTTCGAGACCGGTGCCTTCCGGGTGCGCGACCTGATCTGCCTGATCACCGCCGGCCTGAATGGCGGCGGGTGGCGGCTGAGCGAGTCCGACCTTCTGGCGCGACGGATCGACGGCGGGCCTCTGGCGGCCGCGCAGGCGGCGGCGACCCTCCTGAAGCTGACCTTCACCCTGCCCGACGAGGACGGCTGAGGTGAAGCGTGTCGCCTGGCCGAAGCTGTTGCGGCTCGGGCTGCGCGAGCTGCGGCTCGACCCCGAGACGTTCTGGAACCTCACACCGGCCGAACTGATGCTGATCGCGGGCTATGGCGAAGGGCCCGCGGCGCTGTCGCGATCCGGGTTCAACGATCTCGCGGCCCGTTTCCCGGACGGCCCGGCGGACCAAACGCCAAACACGGAGTGAACGATGTCGGACTTTCAAGCGGATCTCGACCGGCTGGAGGCGCAGTTCGTCGGCCTCGAGACCAGCATGGCGGGTGTCGAGGGCGTGACGGCGGCGTTCCGGCGCGAACTCGACGGCGTGGGCGGGACGCTGAAGGATGCCGGGCGCGAGGCTTCGGGGATGTCGAGCTCGCTCTCCGCGTCGTTCCGCCGTGCCTTCGACGGGGTGGTGATGGACGGCAAGAAACTGTCCGAGGCCTTCGCCTCGATCGCGCAGAGCATTTCCGGAACGGTGCTGAACCAGGCGCTTCAGCCGGTGCAGGGGGCGATCGGATCGGCGGTGGGCAAGGGGCTTCAGGCGGTGCTCGGCGGGCTGACGCCCTTCGCCAAGGGCGGCGTCTTCGCCTCCGGCCGGGTGACGGCCTTCGCCAACGGCGGGATCGTCAGCAGCCCGACGACCTTTCCAATGCGGGGGGGCACCGGCCTGATGGGCGAGGCCGGACCCGAGGCGATCATGCCGCTCGCACGCGGTGCCGACGGCAAGCTCGGTGTGCGGTCGGGCGGCGGCGGGACGGTGCATGTCACCATGAACATAACGACGCCCGACGTCACCGGCTTCCGGCGGTCGCAGAGCCAGATCGCGGCCGAGATGAACCGCGCGCTGCAGCGCGGCGGGCGCAACCTCTGAGGGAAGGAAGACCATGAATTTTCACGAGGTCCGTTTCCCGGCGCCGCTCTCGAAGGGATCGAGCGGCGGGCCGGAGCGGCGCACCGAGATCGTCACGCTGGTGAACGGTTTCGAGGAGCGCAATTCGCCCTGGGCGCATTCGCGCCGGCGCTACGATGCCGGGCTGGGGGTGCGCTCGCTCGACGATCTGGCCGAGGTGGTGGCGTTCTTCGAGGCACGGCACGGGCAGCTCTACGGTTTCCGCTGGAAGGACTGGAGCGACTACAAGTCCTGCCTGCCGTCCGGAACGCCGGGCCCATTCGACCAGTTGCTCGGCACCGGCGACGGCGAGCGGGTCGAGTTCGCGCTGGTGAAGAGCTACCGGTCCGGTGACCCGGTCTATGCGCGCCCCATCACCAAGCCCGTCGCGGGCACCGTCCGGGTTGCGGTGGGCGGTTCCGCGCTGGCCCCGGCAGCAGGCTATTCGGTGGATCACGAGCGGGGGATCGTCCGGTTCGACGTGGCCCCGGTGGAAGGCGTGGAGGTGACGGCGGGGTTCGAGTTCGACGTGCCGGTCCGCTTCGACACCGACCGGATCTCGGCCAGCCTCGCGACCCTGTCGGCGGGCGAGATCCCGTCGATACCCATTGTCGAGGTGCGCGTCTGATGCGCCACATCGATCCGCAGCTTCAGAGCCATCTCGACTCGGGCGCGACCAATCTCTGCCGTTGCTGGCGGGTGCGTCGGCAGGACGGTCAGGTGATGGGCTTTACCGACCACGACCGCAACCTCACGTTCGATGGCGTGGTCTTCAAGGCGAGCAGCGGGATGGACGCCTCGGCCTTGCAGTCGACCATGGGCCTGAACGTCGACAACGGGCAGGTCTACGGTGCGCTGAACGCCACGGACATCCGCGAGAAGGAAATCCTGGCCGGCCGCTACGACAGGGCGGAGGTCGACCAGTGGCTGGTCTGCTGGACCGATCCGGAGTTGCGGGTGCACATGTTCCGCGGATTCCTAGGCGAAATCCGGCGCACCGAGACCGCCTTCGAGGCGGAACTGCGCGGGCTGACCGAGAAGCTGAACGTGCCGGTCGGACGGACGATCCTCCGGACCTGCGATCGAAGCCTCGGCGACGGAAAGTGCCGGTTCGATCTGACGACGCCGGGATACACGGCCGAGGCCCAGGTCGCCGAAGGCAGCCAGGGGGCGCGGGTGATCGGGGCCGGGCTCGCCGATTTCGCCGAGGACTGGTTCACGCACGGCACTGTCCGGTGGCTGACGGGCGAGAACATGGGGCTCGTCTCGCGGGTCAAGAGGGATACACGCCGGGCGGGCTTGCGCCTGCTCGACCTCTGGGAGGAGCCGCCGCTCGGGATGACCGCCGGCGACAGCTTTTCGGTCTCGGCCGGGTGCGACAAGACCGCGGCAACTTGCAGGACGAAGTTCGACAACTTCCTGAACTTCAGGGGTTTTCCGCATATTCCGGGCGAGGACTGGGTCGTCGCCTACCCGAAGGAAGGGAGTTTGCACGATGGATCGAGCCTGCAACGGCGCTGACGCCGAAGAGGGAAGCGACATCGTCGCCCTGGCGCGCGGCTGGATCGGGACGCCGTATCAGCATCAGGCGAGTTGCAGGGGTGCGGGGACAGATTGTCTCGGCCTGCTGCGCGGGGTGTGGCGTGAACGGTTCGGTGTGGAGCCGGAGCAGGTGCCCGCCTACACGCCCGACTGGTCCGAGCCGGAACGCGCCGAACGACTGCTGGAGGCAGCGGCGCGCCACATGGTTCCGGTCTCCATTGCGGATGCGAGCGACGGTGACGTGCTGATCCTGCGGATGTTCGAAGGCTCGGTCGCAAAGCACGTCGGAATTCGGGCATCCGATCGGAGGGGGGCGCCGACCCTCATTCATGCCTATTCCGGGCACGGTGTGGTCGAATCGCCACTGACGCTGTCCTGGCAGCGGCGGATCGCCGGTGCCTTTCGTTTTTCCCGAAGGAGAGCCTGATGGCGACGTTGGTACTGGCGGCTGCCGGAGCGGCAGTCGGCGGGGGAATGGGCGGCTCGATACTTGGCCTTTCGGGGCTGGCGATCGGCAAGGCGGTCGGTGCGACGCTAGGATCGGTCATTGACCAGAAGCTGATGGGTGCAGGAGCGGCCCCGGTCGAGACCGGCCGCGTCGAGCGCCTGCGCGTCATGGGTTCGACCGAGGGAGCCGGGCTTCCGCGCGTCTTCGGCCGGTTCCGCATCGCCGGGCAGATCATCTGGTCCAGCCGCTTTCGGGAGCGGGTCAAGAAGCACAGCGGTGGCGGAAAAGGGGGCTCGGGTCCGACGGTCCGCGAGTATTCCTATTCGATCAGTCTCGCCATCGCCCTCTGCGAGGGTGAGGTGACGCGCGTCGGCCGGATCTGGGCCGATGGCCAGCCGATGAGCCAGAAAGGGCTGAACTGGCGTCTGCACCACGGTTCCGAGGACCAGTTGCCCGATCCTCTGATCAGCGCGATCGAGGGAGCAGAGGTCGCACCAGCTTATCGCGGAACCGCCTATGTGGTCCTCGAGAACCTCGACCTGACGCCGTTCGGCAATCGGATCCCGCAGTTCAACTTCGAGGTCTTCCGCAGGGCCGAGACCGGTGACCTCGACCTGCCGCGCCCCCCGGCCCTGGACATTCGCGGTGTGGCGCTGGTGCCCGGGACGGGAGAGTACGCGCTGGCAACACAGCCCGTCCATCTGGGGAGCGGGAGGGGCAACCAGCGCACAGTCAATGTGAACAACGATCGTGGCGTGCCCGACCTGATTGCCTCCATCGAGCAGCTGCGCGACGAGTTGCCGGCCTGTCGCGCGACCTCGCTCGTGGTGAGCTGGTTCGGGGACGATCTTCGCTGCGATCGCTGCAAGCTCTATCCCGCCGTCGAGCAGAAGACCCGTGACGCCGACAGGATGCCGTGGATGGTGTCGGGTCTCGACCGCGCGAACGCGAGGGCCGTCAGCATGGTGGAGAACCGGCCGGTCTTCGGCGGGACGCCCACGGATGCCTCTGTGGTTCAGGCGATCAAGCGCCTGAGCGCCATGGGTCAGTCGGTGATGTTCTATCCGTTCGTCCTGATGGATATCCAGAGCGGGAACGGCCTCGACGACCCCTGGAATCCGGGCACCGAACAGCCGGTCATCCCCTGGCGCGGGCGGATCACGCTCTCGCGCGCGCCCGGGGTCGAAGGCACGCCGGACAAGACTGCGACGGCCGCGGATGAAGTCGCCGCGTTCTTCGGGCGTGCGCGGCCGGGTCACTTCCGGATCGTGGACGGCGAGGTTGCCTATTCGGGGCCGAACGAATGGTCCTACCGCCGCTTCATTCTGCACTACGCGACCCTGTGCAAGCTTGCGGGCGGCGTGGGCTCGTTCTGTATCGGATCGGAACTTCGCAGCCTGACGCATATCCGTGACGGGGCTGACAGCTATCCCGCGGTTCGGGAGCTTTGTTCGATTGCGGCCGATGTGCGATCGATCCTCGGTCCCGATGTGAAGATCGGTTATGCCGCGGACTGGTCGGAGTACTTCGGCCATCAGCCCGCGGACGGCTCCGGCGATGTCATCTTCCATCTCGACGACGTCTGGGCACATCCGGCGATCGACTTCGTAGGCATCGACAACTACATGCCTCTGTCGGACTGGCGCGACGGTTCGGGTCACCGGGATGCCGGTGCAGGATCGATCTACAACCTCGACTACCTGAGATCGAACGTCGCAGGCGGAGAGGGATTCGACTGGTACTATCCCGATTCGACCGCCCGCGAGGCCCAGGATCGGCGTCCGATCGAGGATGGCGCTCATGCCGAAGACTGGGTGTTCCGCTACAAGGACCTGATCAACTGGTGGTCCCGCCCGCACCATAACCGCATCTCGGGCGAGCGATCGGTGAACACCACCGCTTGGGTTCCAAGGTCGAAGCCCATCTGGTTCACCGAGTTGGGCTGTCCGGCCGTCGACAAGGGGACAAATCAGCCCAACGTGTTCTTCGATCCGAAGTCCTCGGAGAGCGAACTTCCGCATTTTTCGGACGGGTCGCGCGACGACTTCATTCAGCAGCGGTATCTTCAGGCGATGTTCGCCCATTGGAGCGAACCAGCAAACAATCCCTATTCCGACCTTTACGGCGGAAGAATGGTGGACATGGAGAACGCCTATGTCTGGGCATGGGATGCCCGACCCTGGCCGGATTTTCCGTCCCGCCTCGGGACCTGGATCGACGGTGTGAACTATGACCGGGGCCACTGGCTGAACGGACGGATCGGAAGCTCTTCGCTGGCGGCGGTCACTGGTGACATCTGCCTTGCGTCCGGTTTACGCGAAGTTTCGCTCAAGGATCTCGGCGGCCTCGTCACCGGCTACTCGGTCGGCGGGGTCGAATCCGGTCGGCAGAGCCTTCAGCCTCTCATGCTCGCCTATGGTTTCGATGCGGCTGCTTCCGGCGATTCGATCGCGTTCGTCGGGCGAAACGCCAATATAACCGTCGAACTGACACCGGATGAGCTGGCGGTCTCCGAGTCGGACGGTGGAATCAGGAGCAGCCGTACGCCGGATGCGGAGTCGGCTGACCGTGTCCATTTCGGGTTTGTCGACGCCGTCTCGGACTATCAGGCTGCGATGGTGGAAGCCTCCGTTCCCGATGAAGGAAGTGGCAGCGTGTCCCAGACAAGTCTTCCGATCGTCCTCAGCGAGGCAGAAGGCAAGTCGGTCGTGGAAAGGTGGCTCGGCGAAGCCCGGATCGGTCGGGACGGCGTGGAGTTTTCGCTTCCTCCCTCTCGTCTGCGAGTGTCCCCGGCGGACGTTCTGGCAATTCGGTCCCCGACTGGGGGAAAACTCTATAGAATTGATCGAATGGACGAAGCAGGCATCCGGGATGCGAAAGCAACGCGGATCGAGGCCGAGGTCTATAAGCGCCCGGTCTTCCAGGTCGGCGCTGCCGCGTTTCATGAGGTCGTGGCAGAAGGTCCGGTCCATGCTGCGTTCCTGGACCTGCCGCTTCTTTCAGGGGCTGAAATACCTTTTGCGCCGCATATCGCCGTGACGAAGACGCCCTGGACCGGACCGGTTGCCGTCTATTCTTCACCTGCCGACTATGACTACGGATCGCTGAGCGAAGTGCTCAGTCCTGCAGTGACGGGTCAAACCCTCGATCCGCTGGCGGAGGGCGCGCCGGGCCTCTGGATGCGGCAGGGTTTCAGGGTTCGGGTGGACTCGGGCACGTTGTCGAGTGCGTCGGAAGAAGCCGTGCTGAACGGCGCCAATGTGGCGGCAATCCGCTACGGGGGTGAAGGTCATTGGGAAGTTCTGCAGTTCGTAAGCGCGCAGTTGATTGCGCCTCAGACATACCTGCTGAAACAGCTGCTGCGCGGTCAGGCAGGGACCGATGCAGTAATGCCGGCCCTCTGGCCCGCTGGTTCCGACTTCGTGCTGATCGACTCTGCGGTGACCCAGCTTCCCGTGGTCCCTTCTTCGAGAGGTCTGGCGAGGCACTATCGAGTGGGACCGGCATCGCTTCCCTATGATGATGTGAGCTTCTTTCACACGGTGGAGACGTTCGAGGGTGTCGGCCTGAGGCCTTTCCGTCCCGTACATCTCTCCGCCAGGCGCACGGCGGACGGAAGCATCCTGTTTTCCTGGATCCGACGGACGCGCCTCGAAGGAGACTCCTGGAGCGGTCTCGATGTTCCCATAGGCGAGGATCGATTGCTTTTCGATGTAAGGGTACTCGCGGGCGATGTCCTTATGCGGCGCTTAGATGTGCCCGACTCCAGCTACGTCTACACCGTTGCCGATCAAGGCACGGACGGCTGGCCCCAGAACCTGGTGTTTGAAGTTGCTCAGGTGTCCGAGCGGTTCGGCCCGGGACCCTATGGAAGGATTGAGTTCAGATGACACGCACATTGCAGTTCGGCCTCCCCCTGATTGCGCCCGCCCAGGCTCAGAAGCATGTGACCGTTAACGAGGCGCTGGCTCGCCTCGATGCAGTCGCCCAACTCAGAGTGGTCTCGAGCGGGTTCACCGCTCCTCCGGTCGATGCGCTGCCGGGCTCGGCATATCTTGTGCCCCAGGGTGCATCCGACGAGTGGGAGGGTCAGGCCGGAAAGATCGCAGTCGCCATCAATGGCGGATGGGAACTGGTCGCACCGAAGCCTGGTTGGCGTTTGTGGGACGAAGAGGCGTGGCGCTACAGGCAATTCGACGGAACGAACTGGATCGACGACGCAATCACTGTAACAGCAAACGGGGCCGCGGCCGGATGGAGCACGCTGGAATTCGAGCATTTCTTCACGACCGGAACCAGCAACTTCAGCCAGGTGCCAATTCCATCGCATTCCATACTGTTCGGCCTGACAGGTCGAGTTACCGAGGCTATCAGTGGAACCGGCCTGACCACATGGCGGATCGGGGTCGATGGTGGCGACAACCGTTACGGGGCGGGCCTGGGGACGGCAGTCAACTCCTACCTGGTGGGTCTGTCGGGATCGCCGGTTACCTATTACGCCGATACACCACTTCTGCTGAGCGCTGAATCAGGTGCATTCAACGGCGGTCGGGTCCTCATCTCGATGAGCTTCATGTCCTTTCGTGCGCCAAGAGCGGTATAGATCCGGCTTGATGTCTGCCGTTGCGGCACGGCCGGGATACGGGTCCGCTGTTTTGTTGAGGGACGGTGTTCGGCGCCTCGGAGCGAAGCGCAAAAGGTGGACACCTCCAAAAACTCGTGCGTTTCAGCGTCGGTGATGATTCACTGAGGCGGG
>CAZNSP010000046.1:0-21311 GCA_964575795.1 uncultured Rhodobacterales bacterium | reverse complement strand
GCGGGTCACTTCTCGATGGAAAGCCCGGGTCAGTTCTCAGCGGAAATCAACACCCAGATGATCGACTTCGTGGAGACCTTCGACGAGAACGTTGGCGATCTCGAAGCCGCCTGATTTGGCCAGGCAGGCTGCAGACCTTCCGCGAGGCTGTAGGGCTCGCGGTCAGCAGCCTACGCCGCCTCCGAGATACCAAGTTCCCTCGTGCCCATCGGGACATCGCCTACTGCCAGGTCCCTTTTGTTTCCGAGGTTCTGGGCCGCTGCGGCGGCAGAAGAAGGGCGCGCCTCCCGGCACGCCCTTCTGACTATGCGAATTGCCGTGTGTGGCAGCGAAGCGACAGCCGCGAGCTATGTCCCGAGGAACGGAATGCGTCGACTTGCGCCCGGGCCCCTTTTTCCGTCGGGACGATCCTATTCGGCCGTCAGCAGCGGCGGCTTCTTCGCAGGCAGCCGCGGTGTGCCGGCCGGCTCGATCTCCAGCGCGATGTCACCGTCACGCACGACCACGCGCACCACGCCGCCCTTGGCCAGCTTGCCGAACAGCAGCTCCTCCGCCAGCGGCTTCTTGATCGATTCCTGGATCACCCGGCCGAGCGGCCGCGCCCCCATCTTCTCGTCATACCCCTTGTCGGCGAGCCATTCCGCCGCCTCGGGCGACAGGTCGATCTGCACGTTGCGGTCCAGCAGCTGCGCCTCGAGCTGCAGCACGAACTTGTCGACCACCTGCAGGATCACCTCCTTCGGCAGCGCCGAGAAGCTGATCACCGCATCCAGCCGGTTGCGGAACTCGGGGCTGAAGGTGCGCTCGACCGCCGCGGTGTCCTCGCCCTCGCGCCGGCTCCGCCCGAAGCCCAGTGCGTTCTGCGCCTGCTCCGCCGCCCCGGCGTTCGAGGTCATGATCAGGATCACGTTGCGGAAGTCGACCGTCCGGCCGTTGTGGTCGGTCAGCTTGCCGTTGTCCATCACCTGCAAGAGGATGTTGTAGACGTCGGGATGCGCCTTCTCCATCTCGTCGAGCAGCAGCACGCAATGCGGATGCTGGTCGACCCCGTCGGTCAGGAGCCCGCCCTGGTCGAACCCCACATAGCCCGGAGGCGCGCCGATCAGCCGGCTGACCGTGTGCTTCTCCATGTATTCCGACATGTCGAAGCGCAACAGTTCAACACCCAGCATCTGCGCCAGCCGCTTCGCGACCTCGGTCTTGCCCACGCCGGTCGGCCCGGTGAATAGGTAGTTGCCGATCGGCTTCTCGGGT
Organism: uncultured Rhodobacterales bacterium; assembly: GCA_964575795.1. GTDB lineage: Bacteria > Pseudomonadota > Alphaproteobacteria > Rhodobacterales > Rhodobacteraceae > Amaricoccus. The sequence goes on along the minus strand of CAZNSP010000046.1, from coordinate 20,057 downwards.
TCCCGCAGACCGGCACGCGCCAGCTTGATCGCCGAGGCCAGCGCCTCGATCGCCTTGTCCTGCCCGAAGACCACGCGCTTCAGCGACACGTTCAGGTCCTTCAGCACCTCCGCATCGTCCTTGGAGACGTTCTTCGGGGGAATGCGGGCGATCTTGGCCACCACCGCCTCGATCTCCTTCGAAGTGATGGTCTTGCGCCGCCGGCTCTCGGGCAGCAGGTGCTGCGCCGCGCCCGCCTCATCGATCACGTCGATCGCCTTGTCGGGCAGCTTGCGGTCATGGATGTAGCGCGCGCTGAGGTCCACCGCCGAGCGGATCGCGTCGAGCGTGTAGCGGATGTCGTGGTGATCCTCGAAATAGGGCTTGAGGCCCTTCAGGATCTTGAACGCATCCTCGACGCTCGGCTCGTTCACGTCGATCTTCTGGAACCGCCGCGCCAGCGCCCGGTCCTTCTCGAAATGCTGGCGGTATTCCTTGTAGGTGGTCGAACCCATGCAGCGCAGCGTGCCCGACTGCAGCGCGGGCTTCAGCAGGTTCGAGGCGTCCATCGCACCGCCCGAGGTCGCGCCCGCGCCGATCACCGTGTGGATCTCGTCGATGAAAAGGATCGCGTTCGGGTGGCTCTCCAGCTCCTTCATCACGGCCTTCAGCCGCTCCTCGAAGTCGCCGCGATACCGCGTGCCGGCGAGCAGCGCCCCCATGTCGAGCGAGAAGATCGTGGTGTCCGCCAGAACCCCCGGCGTCTCGCCGTCGATGATCTTGCGCGCCAGGCCCTCCGCGATCGCGGTCTTGCCCACACCGGGGTCGCCGACCAGCAGCGGGTTGTTCTTGCGCCGGCGGCACAGCACCTGGATGCAGCGCTCCACCTCGAGTTCGCGGCCGATCAGCGGATCGACGTCCCCCTTGCGGGCCTTTTCGTTGAGGTTCACGCAATACTTCTGCAGCGCGGTTTCCTCTGCCTCCTTGCCGCCCTGCGCCTGGGCCTTGGTCTCCGCCTGCTGCTCGGCGCCCTTCACCGGACGCGCCTCGCCATAGGAGGGGTCCTTGGCGACGCCGTGGCTGATGTAGTTGACCGCGTCGTAGCGGGTCATGTCCTGCTCCTGCAGGAAATAGGCCGCGTGGCTCTCGCGCTCGGCAAAGATCGCCACCAGCACGTTCGCCCCGGTGACCTCGGTCCGCCCCGAGCTCTGCACATGGATCGCCGCGCGCTGGATCACCCGCTGGAAGCCGGTGGTCGGCGCCGCTTCAGATCCCTCGATGTCCGAGATCAGGGAGTCGAGTTCCTCGTCGAGGAAGCCGACGATGTTCTTGCGCAGCTTCTCGAGGTCCACTCCGCAGGCCTTCATGACACGCGCCGCGTCGGGCTCGTCGATCAGCGCCAGCAGCAGGTGTTCCAGTGTGGCGAGCTCGTGCTTGCGCTGGTTCGCATGCCCGAGAGCGTTGTGGATTGCGGCCTCGAGAGTGCTCGAAAAAGAGGGCATCGTCCGCGTCCTTCCGGTCAGGTCCCGCCGGCGTCTGCCGACGTGGGCAGGGGGGTCATCCAGTCCTACCCGTCACTGGTTAAACTTCGGTTTTGTTCGCCGCGCTTCAAGGGTAATTCCGATGCGCGGCGGGCCAAAGCGGAAAATTGTATGTGAGCGCTGCGGCATTTTCGGCCCGTCGCCGATCCGCCACGCCCAACGCTCGCCCTCGCGGCCGAACCTTCGCAGACGCACAACATCTTGCGGCCGCCGCCCCGGGGCTCAGAAGCTGTCCTTCCGCCGCCGGATTTCGGCAAAGACCTCGACATCCGGCGCGCCCGCCATCCCGATCCGGGCCTTGAGCACCGGGTCGGTGGCCCGGAGGAACGGGTTGCTCGCCAGCTCCTCCGACAGTTTCACCGGAACCGTCGGCAGGCCCTCCGCCCGGGCCGCCTCGATCACCGCCTGCCGCGCGCGGAACGCCGCGTCCTCGCCGTCGAGCGCCACCGCGAAGCGCGCGTTCGACGCGGCATATTCATGGCCCGAATAGACCATCGTCCCGGCGGGCAGCGCCGCGAGCTTCTGCAGGCTCGCCCACATCATCGGGGCCGTGCCCTCGAACACCCGCCCGCAGCCCATCGTCATCAGGCTGTCGGCGGTGAAGACCGCACCCGCCTCGGCGAAGTGATAGGCGACATGCCCCACGGTATGCCCCGAGACGTCGATCACCGTCCCGCGGCTCTCGCCCAGCGCCACCGTGTCACCCTCCCTCACCGCCCGGTCGAGCCTCGGCAGCCGGTGCCGGTCCGCCTCCGCCCCGACCACCTCGGCCCCGAACCGCCCGCGCAGCTCCTCCACCCCGGCAATATGGTCGTCGTGGTGATGGGTGATCAGGATCGTGTCGAGCCCCCAGCCGCGCTCCTCCAGCGCCGCCGCGATCGGCCCGGCCTCCGGCGCGTCCACGAGCCCGACCTTGCCCGTAGCCGCGTCGCGCAGCAGATAGGCATAGTTGTCGGTGCGGCAGGGCACGGTGACGATCTCGAGTGGCATGACTCCCCCGTTTTCGCGATGCTTGGCGCGAGTCTCTCCGATCAGCTAGAGTGATGCAATGCATCAGGACGTCGTGGACCTGCGCGCCTTCTACTACCGCACCCGGCTGGGGCGCACCGCGCAGCGTTCCCTGCAGGACAGCCTGCGCCAGCTCTGGCCCGACACCTCCGGCATGCTGGTCGCGGGCTTCGGTTTCGCCGCGCCCCTCCTGCGGCCCTTCCTCCGGGACGCCCGCTGCGTCGTCAGCTTCATGCCCGCCCAGCAGGGGGTGATGCCCTGGCCCCCCGGCCAGCCCAACGTCAGCGCGCTGGTCGAGGAAACCCACTGGCCGATCAGCGCCGGGTCCGTCGACCGCCTGATCGTCGCCCACGGCCTCGAGACCTGCGAACGGCCCGGCGCGCTCCTCGACGAGATCTGGCGGGTGCTCGCCCCCTCGGGCCATGTGGTGTTCATCGTACCGAACCGCTCCGGCCTCTGGGCGCGGCGCGACGCAACGCCCTTCGGCTTCGGCCGCCCCTACAGCTTCGGCCAGCTCGAGAACCTCCTGCGCAAGCACCGCTTCGCGCCCGAGCGCCATGCCGCCGCGCTCTACAGCCTGCCGAGCCACCGCAAGTTCTGGATCCAGACCGCCTATCTCTGGGAACGCATCGGCCGGCGCTTCAACTCGAACCTCCTCGCGGGTGCGATCCTCGCCGAGGCCACGAAACAGGTCTACGCCCGCCCGCCCTCGGGCTCCCGGGTCGCCGTCCCCAGCCCCCTCGGCGTGCTCGAAGGCCTCACCCGCCCCAAACCCGAACCCGTCGCCGGCCGCGCCGGAAGCCCGCCCGAAAGCCTCTGACGCGGCGCCAGAATCGCCCCGGGCGATGCCGCCGAACCCCGCCCGGATGCCGCGCCGCTACCCGCGTTTCCGTACGGTTTTTGCCTGTATTTCTGCAGGATTCAGCATATTGCCACGCAGCAATGCCTCTGCTATCACCGCGCCGACTTTGACGGGCCGCGCCCCAGTTCTGCGCCGCCTGCACTTCCCATCGCACGGGGCCGGGGGGCAACAGTGAAAGGGTGTTCGTGTCGACCTCAGCATCTCTGACTTCGGGTGTCGCCGGCCGCTACGCCAGCGCCCTCTTCGAAATCGCGAAGGAGGACAAGGTCCTCGACCGCGTCGAACGGGACCTGACCGCCCTCGAGGCGGCCCTGGCCGAAAACGAGGACCTGCGCGGCATGATCGCCTCCCCGGTCTTCGAGCGCGAGGAGATGGGCCGCGCCATGGCGGCGATCGCCGCCAGGATGGAACTCGGCCCCGAGGTCACCAACACGCTCGGCCTGATGGCCGTCAACCGCCGCCTCTTCGTGCTGCCCGGCATGATCGCGGCGGTCAAGGCGCTCGCCGCCGCCGACCGGGGCGAGGTCACCGCCGAGGTCACCGCCGCCCGGCCGCTCTCCGACGCCCAGACCGCCGCGCTCGCCGAGCGGCTGCGGGCCTCCGTCGGCAAGGACGTCAAGATCAATGTAGTCGTGGACGAGGGCCTGATCGGCGGCCTCGTCGTCAAGGTCGGCTCGCGGATGATCGACAGCTCGATCCGCTCCAAGCTGGCCGCACTCCAGAATGTCATGAAAGAGGTCGGATAATGACGATCCAAGCCGCTGAAATCTCCGCCATCCTCAAGGAGCAGATCCGCAGCTTCGGCAAGGAGGCCGAGGTTGCCGAGGTCGGCCGCGTGCTCTCGGTCGGTGACGGTATCGCCCGCGTTCACGGGCTCGACAACGTCCAGGCCGGCGAGATGGTGGAATTCCCCGGCGGCATCCGCGGCATGACGCTGAACCTCGAGGTCGACAACGTCGGCGTCGTGATCTTCGGCTCGGACCGCGACATCAAGGAAGGCGATGTCGTCAAGCGCACCCAGTCGATCGTGGACGTGCCCGTCGGCAAGGGCCTGCTCGGCCGCGTGGTCGATGCGCTCGGCAACCCGATCGACGGCAAGGGCGAGGTCGTCGCCAGCGAACGCCGCATCGCCGACGTCAAGGCGCCGGGCATCATCCCCCGCAAGTCGGTGCACGAGCCGATGGCCACCGGCCTGAAGGCGATCGACAGCCTCATCCCGATCGGCCGCGGCCAGCGCGAGCTGATCATCGGCGACCGCCAGACCGGCAAGACCGCCGTCGCACTCGACGCGATGCTGAACCAGAAGAACTACAACGACGCCGCCGGCGACGACGAGTCCAAGCGCCTCTACTGCGTCTACGTCGCCGTCGGCCAGAAGCGTTCGACCGTCGCCCAGCTGGTGAAGAAGCTCGAGGAGACCGGCGCGATCGAATACTCGATCGTCGTGGCCGCGACCGCCTCGGAACCCGCGCCGATGCAATATCTCGCGCCCTACGCGGCCTGCGCCATGGCCGAGTACTTCCGCGACAACGGGATGCACGCGCTCATCATCTACGACGACCTGTCCAAGCAGGCCGTCGCCTACCGCCAGATGTCGCTGCTGCTCCGCCGTCCGCCGGGCCGTGAAGCCTATCCGGGCGACGTCTTCTACCTCCACTCGCGCCTGCTCGAGCGCGCCGCGAAGCTCAACGAGGAACACGGCGCCGGCTCGCTGACCGCGCTGCCCATCGTCGAGACCCAGGCGGGCGACGTCTCGGCCTACATCCCGACGAACGTCATCTCGATCACCGACGGCCAGATCTTCCTCGAGACCGAACTCTTCTACCAGGGCATCCGTCCCGCGGTGAACGTCGGCCTCTCGGTCAGCCGCGTGGGCTCCTCGGCCCAGACCAAGGCGATGAAGTCGGTCGCCGGCTCGATCAAGCTCGAGCTCGCCCAGTACCGCGAGATGGCGGCCTTCGCCCAGTTCGGCTCCGACCTCGACGCCGCGACCCAGCGCCTGCTGAACCGCGGTGCGCGCCTGACCGAGCTCCTGAAGCAGCCGCAGTACTCGCCGCTGACCAATGCCGAGCAGGTCGTTGTGATCTACGCCGGCACCAAGGGCTATCTCGACAAGCTCCCGGTGAGCGACGTCGGCCGCTTCGAGCGGGGGCTGCTGGCGCATCTGCGCAACAACCACCGCGCGCTCCTCGACAAGATCCGTGACGAGGACCAGAAGATCGCCGGACAGATCGAGAAGGAAATCGTCGCGGCCATCGAGTCGTTCGCCAAGACCTTCGCCTGATCGGGCCTCACGGGGACAGGAGAGGTCCATGCCAAGTCTTAAGGATCTCAAGATCCGGATCGCGAGCGTCAAGTCGACGCGCAAGATCACCAAGGCCATGCAGATGGTCGCCGCGGCCAAGCTGCGGCGCGCCCAGGAATCGGCCGAAAGCGCACGGCCCTATGCCGAGCGCATGGAATCGGTGCTGGGCAATCTCGCGGCCGGCGTGGCGGGTTCGCCAACCGCGCCGCGCCTGCTCGCCGGCACCGGCAAGAACGAGACGCATCTTCTCGTCGTCGCGACCGCCGAGCGCGGTCTCTGCGGCGCGTTCAACTCGTCGATCGTGCGCCTCGCCCGTGCCCATGTCGAGCGGCTGCGCGCCGAGGGCAAGACGGTCAAGATCCTGACCGTCGGCAAGAAGGGCCGGGATCAGCTCCGCCGCGACCAGGCCGATCTTCTCGCCGGCCATGTCGACCTCTCGGCGGTCAAGCACCTCGGCTATGCCAACGCGCAGCAGATCGCCAACGAGGTGCTCTCGCGCTTCGACAAGGGCGAGTTCGACGTCTGCACGATCTTCTACAACCGCTTCCAGTCGGTGATCAGCCAGGTGCCGACCGCACGCCAGCTGATCCCCGCGGTCTTCGAGGAACGGACCGGCGAAGGCGCGCTCTACGAATACGAGCCGGACGAGACGGCGATCCTCGCCGACCTCCTGCCGCGCGGCGTCGCCACCCAGATCTTCACCGCGCTGCTGGAGAACGCCGCCTCGGAACAGGGCGCGCGCATGTCGGCGATGGACAACGCCACCCGCAACGCCGGCGAGATGATCGACAAGCTGACCATCGTCTACAACCGCTCGCGTCAGCAGGCGATCACCAGCGAGCTTATCGAGATTATTTCGGGCGCCGAGGCGCTCTAGAACGACGGAGTTTATCGAAATGGCTGAGAAAGCTGTCGGCAAGATCACCCAGGTCATCGGCGCCGTCGTCGACGTCCAGTTCGAGGATCACCTGCCGGAAATCCTGAACGCGCTCGAAACCGACAACAACGGCCAGCGCCTCGTGCTCGAGGTGGCGCAGCACCTCGGCGAATCCACCGTCCGCGCGGTCGCCATGGACGCGACCGAGGGCCTCGTGCGCGGCGCCCCGGTGACCGACACCGGCGAGCCGATCCGCGTGCCCGTGGGCGACGCCACGCTCGGCCGCATCCTCAACGTCGTCGGCGAGCCGGTGGACGAAAAGGGCCCCGTCGAGACCACGGAGCGCCGCCCGATCCACCGCCCGGCGCCGGACTTCTCCGAACAGTCGACCGAGGCGGAAATCCTCGTCACCGGCATCAAGGTCATCGACCTGCTCGCCCCCTATTCCAAGGGCGGCAAGATCGGCCTCTTCGGCGGCGCGGGCGTCGGCAAGACCGTGCTGATCCAGGAGCTGATCAACAACATCGCAAAGGTGCACTCGGGCTATTCCGTGTTCGCCGGCGTGGGCGAGCGCACCCGCGAGGGCAACGACCTCTACCACGAGTTCATCGAATCGGGCGTCATCAACAGCGAGGACCTGACGAAGTCCAAGGTTGCGCTGGTCTACGGCCAGATGAACGAGCCGCCGGGCGCCCGCATGCGCGTCGCGCTCTCGGGTCTGACCATGGCCGAGCAGTTCCGCGACCAGTCCGGCACCGACGTGCTGTTCTTCGTGGACAACATCTTCCGCTTCACCCAGGCGGGTTCCGAGGTGTCGGCGCTTCTCGGCCGCATCCCCTCGGCCGTGGGCTACCAGCCGACGCTCGCCACCGACATGGGCGCCCTGCAGGAGCGGATCACCTCGACCCGCGGCGGCTCGATCACCTCGGTGCAGGCCATCTACGTGCCCGCCGACGACCTCACCGACCCGGCGCCGGCCACGTCCTTCGCCCATCTCGACGCGACGACCGTGCTTTCCCGCGCGATCTCCGAGCTCGGCATCTACCCGGCCGTCGACCCGCTCGACTCGACCTCGCGCATCCTGACCCCCGAGGTCGTCGGCGAGGAGCACTACAAGGTCGCGCGTGACGTGCAGGGCATCCTCCAGCGCTACAAGTCGCTGCAGGACATCATCGCCATCCTCGGCATGGACGAGCTCAGCGAGGAGGACAAGCTCACCGTCTCCCGCGCCCGCAAGATCCAGCGCTTCCTCAGCCAGCCCTTCGACGTGGCGCAGGTGTTCACCGGCTCGCCGGGCGTGCAGGTGCCGATCGAGGTCACCGTCGACAGCTTCAAGCGCGTCGTCGCCGGCGAGTTCGACCACCTGCCCGAATCCGCCTTCTACATGGTCGGCGGCATCGACGAGGTGATCAAGAAGGCCGAGCGCATGGCCGCCGAAGCGGCCTGAGCGGACCAGCACCATGGCCGATACACTCCAGTTCGATCTGGTCAGCCCGGAACGGCGCCTCGCCTCGGTCAAGGCGCTGCGGATCCAGCTCCCCGGCACGTCCGGGGACTTCACCGCGCTGCCGAATCACGCGCCGTTCCTGACGACGCTGCGCCCCGGCGTGATCCAGGTGACCTCCGAGAGCGAGACCGTCGAATACGTCGTGACAGGCGGTTTCGCCGAGGTGTCCCCCGACGCCGCGACCGTGCTCGCCGAACGTGCGGTGGAGCGGTCGGCCGTCGCGGCCGGAATGCTCGACGACCTCCACAAGGAGGCCGAGAAGGCCGCTGCGGAAGCACCCGAAGACGTCCGGATCGCCGCAAACCAGCGCGTCAACGACGTGGTCACCCTGCGCAAGCAGCTCGGCCTCTGACCGCTCGACGCCACGACCTCTCCGACGGGCGGCGCCTCCGGGCGGCCGCCCGTTCTGATTCCGGGACCCAGCGCCCTCCCACGACGTAGCCGCCGCCGAAATCTCCAGGGATGCCATGAAGATCACCGCGCTCGAGACCGTCCGCATCGACGAGGCCCCGAACCTCCTGTGGGTCCTCGTCCACACCGACGAGGGGCTGACCGGCCTCGGCGAGACCTTCTTCCTCGCCCGCACGGTCGAGGCCTATGTCCACGAGGCGCTCGCGCCCCGGGTGATCGGCCGCAACCCGCTCGCCATCGACCGCCTCGCCCGCGATCTCGTGCCTTACGTCGGCTTCCGCTCCAGCGGCGCCGAGGTCCGGGGCAATTCCGCCTTCGACATCGCACTCTGGGACCTCTTCGGCCAGGCCACCGGCCAGCCGATCGCACAGCTTCTCGGCGGCTTCTCGCGCGACCGCATCCGCACCTACAACACCTGCGCCGGCCCGACCTACATGCGCCGCGACAAGGGCCAGACCACCGGCAACTACGGCCTCACCGATACCGAGGGCGACCGCTGGGACGACCTGAACGGCTTCCTGCACCGCGCCGACGAACTCGCGCAGGACCTCCTGTCCGAGGGCATCACCGCCATGAAGATCTGGCCCTTCGACGCCGCGGCCGAAGCGACCGACGGGCTGCACATCTCCCCCGACGAACTGCGCCGCGCCCTCGAACCCTTCGAGAAGATCCGCGCCGCCGTCGGCGACCGCATGGACGTGATGGTCGAATTCCACTCCATGTGGCAGCTCACCCCCGCCCTCCGCATCGCCAGGGCCCTCGCCCCCTTCGGCACCTACTGGCACGAGGACCCGATCCGGATGGACAGCCTCGCGAGCCTGCGCCGCTACGCCGCCGCCTCGCCCGCGCCGGTCTGCGCCTCCGAGACCCTCGCCACGCGCTGGGGCTTCCGCGACCTGATCGAATCCGAGGCCGCCGGGATCGTCATGCTCGACCTCAGCTGGTGCGGCGGCCTGTCCGAGGCGCGCAAGATCGCCGCCATGGCCGAGGCCTGGCACCTGCCCGTCGCCCCGCACGACTGCACCGGCCCGGTGGTGCTGACCGCCTCGACCCACCTTTCCCTCAACGCGCCGAACGCGCTCATCCAGGAAAGCGTACGCGCCTACTACCGCACCTGGTACCGCGATCTCGTCACCGCGGTGCCGCCGGTCGAGGACGGCTTCATCACCGTCCCCCCCGGCCCCGGCCTCGGCACCGCGCTCGCCCCCGATCTCGACGCGCGCTTCACCACGGTCCGCCGGGTCAGCGACGCCGCCAGCATCGCCTGAACGCTCCGGCGTAACCCTCCGTTAACCGTTCCTGCGCAGCCTCGGCGCGACTGCAGGAGGCGGTGATGACCAAGGACGCGGAGCGATTCGGCTTCTCCGAGGAGGCGTTGCGCGGGCTCGAGGATCTCGAGCGCCGCCTGCCCCCCGCCGCGCACTATCGCCCCGCCGCACCGTCCGCGTCCTCGTCCCCAAGCCCCGGCGATCCGCGTCCGCACTACTGGGGCCACCGCGAACGCCTGCGCCAGCGGTTCCTCGCCGGCGGGCACGCCGCGATGCCGGAATACGAGCTCCTCGAACTCGTGCTCTTCAACGCCATCCCGCGCATCGACGTGAAGCCGCTCGCCAAGCAGCTGCTCGCCACCTTCGGCGACCTCAACGGCGTCATCGCCGCCCCCGAGGCGCGGCTGATGCAGATCCCCGGCGTCACCCCCCGCGTCTACCTGCAACTCAAGATCCTCGAAGCCGTCGCCCACCGCATGGCCCGCGCCAAGGTCATGCAACGCTCGATCCTCGGCTCGTGGGACGACCTGATGACCTACTGCAAGACGGTGATGGCCTATCGCGAGACCGAGCAGTTCCGCATCCTGTTCCTCGACCGCAAGAACGTGCTCATCGCCGACGAGGAACAGGCCCGCGGCACCGTCGACCATGTGCCGGTCTATCCGCGCGAGGTCGCCAAGCGGGCGCTCGAACTGAACGCCTCGGCGCTCATCCTCGTCCACAACCATCCCTCGGGCGACCCGACGCCGAGTCAGGCCGACATCGCGATGACCGAACAGATCGAATTCGCCTGCCAGGCGATCGGCGTCGTCGTCCACGATCACGTCATCATCGGCCGCGCGACCGACGCCTCGTTCCGCAGCCTCGGCCTTCTGGGACTCTAGACAACCGCGCCCGCAAGGCCCGGCGCCGCCGAAGATGCGCCCTCAGTACCGCTGCGCCTGCGAATCCAGGATCACCTCGGTCGGCCCCGCAGCGACCATCCGGCGCAGTTCGCGCCGCAGCCTCTCGACCACCAGCATGTCGCCGAGCGACTCGGCACCGCGGATCCGCGCACGGATCGCCTCGCACCGCCAGTCGTGCCAGGCACTGCCTTCCAGAATGTTCCATGGTCCGACAGCTACGAAATTGTCGCCATTCGCCGGGAAATCACCCATCTGCACGTCCCCCGTATCAAACTTGCCCCGATGTGCCGATCTGCAGGAAGAATGCTGCAGAGAGGTTACGGGGCGACTCGGGTCGTTAGGAATTGTAACGCGCATTTAAGATTATCGCTCCCTCAATCTGTCGTGTTGACGTTCACCCGGCTTCACCCGGCGCTTTTCCCCTCAGAGGCTATGCGGCCGCTCCGGGGTGTTGCGCGTCGTCCGGGTGTAACGCACGGTGCAACAAGGGGTTCAGAGGCCGACTGCCGGAACGGATGGCGCCACCGCAAATGCCGGCGTTTTCCCGGGAAGGACCGCGATAGCGGTTCAGAAACCAATTCCTAATGCTTGTAATCGACTCTATCCTATGGCGAGTGGTTCATCAGCCTTAGGTACAGTGGGCGGAAGAGATGATGGCAATGAGTCTCTGGCAGAGAGAGCGCGGTGGCTCCGAACTGCGCCTTTCCCGCAGCCTCGCCTTCCTTCACTTCGGCGGAATCGCCGCGCTGATGCTGGTCGTGGTCGTCAGCGTGTACTGGGTCTCGGTGCAGCACAATTCCCTGGCGAAGGATTCGTCCGAAAGCCTCGTAAAGAGCGGCTTCGAATCCCTCCTCCTGAAGATCCGCACCGTCGTTCGCGACTATTCGGTCTGGGACGAGGCCTATGCCGCCGTCGACCAGTTCGACCCGGAATGGCTCTATCGCAACATCGGGACCGGCGTCACCGTCATGGGCACGCTCGACCTGATCGTCATCTTCGACCCGCTCAGCGGACGCGAGGTCGGATGGATCGAGACCTCGCCCGAAAACGGTGAGGTCGGCCTGCTGTCGCAGGACGCCCTCGCGACCGTCAATGGCCTGGTCAACGACGCACGCGGAACCGACACCGTCATCGGCAGCGCCTTCATCATGCTCGACGACCAGCCCTGGATGATCGCCGCCGCGCATGTCCAGCCGTTCGAGGGCATTCCAACAGGGCGGATCGACGAAACGCTGCCGGTCCAGGTGCACGGACTGCGGGTTTCCGAGGACATTCTGAATCAGGTGGGCGGCAGCCTCCTGATCGACGACCTGCACATCAGCACGACCGCGCCCGCCGATCTCGCCTCGATTCCCCTGCGCTCCGTCGACGGCGACCCCATTGCCTATGTCGTCTGGTCGCCGCCTCGCCCCGGCGCAAGCATCCTCCGGCAGATCACCGTCCCGCTCGCCCTCGCACTGCTCGCCGTCGCGGCGATCGCCGCGGTCTCCTCGCGCTTCGCCGTCCGTTCCGCCGCGCGGCTGGAGCAGGCGCTGATCGATGCCCAGGCTGCCGACCGTATGAAGACCGAGTTCCTGTCCAACGTTTCGCACGAGCTGCGCACGCCCATGAACGGCATCGTCGGCGTGGCTCAGCTCCTGCAGATGACCGATCTGGACGAGGAACAGCGCGAACTCGTCGGCGTGCTGGCCAGCTCAGCCGATACCCAGATGTCGCTGATCTCCGACCTGCTCGACCTCACCCGCATGGAAAGCGGCAACCGCCAGTTGCAGATCGCCCGCTTCGAGCCGGCCCGGGTCGTGCGCGACACCGTCGAGATGGTCCGCCCGACTGCGCGCGACAAGAACCTCGCCCTCGAACTGGAGCTCGCACCGCTCGACGGGCTCACGGTGCTGGGTGACGGGCGCGCCTTCCGCCAGATCATGACCAACCTCGTCGGCAACGCCGCCAAGTTCACCGAACGCGGCTCGATCCACGTCAAGGGCGAGGTCACTCGCACCGGCAACGACGCCGAGCTCGTGCTCCAGGTCCGCGACACCGGCCGCGGCATCCCGCCGGAGCACCTGCGCCGGATCTTCGACCGCTTCTACCAGGTCGACGGCTCGCAGACCCGCGACGCGGGCGGCACCGGTCTCGGCCTCGCCATCAGCCAGTCGCTCAGCCACATGATGGGCGGGCATATCGAGGTGCAGAGCACCCCCGGCACCGGCTCGACCTTCACCTTCCGCGTCAGGCTGCCGATTGCGCCCGCCGACGCGGCACTGCAGAACGCCGCCTGACACCGAAGGAACGACGTCGGGGCCCCTGAGGAACTCGCGCATAAAAATGGCCGAGAACACCATCCTGATCGTCGAGGACAACCCGGTGAACGCCCTGATCCTGCGCTCGCTCCTGCGCAAGCGCGGCTACGAGCCTCTGGTGGCCCAGGACGGCATGGAAGGCGTGAACATGGCCGAGGAACACCGTCCGCGGCTGGTCCTGATGGACCTCAACATGCCACGCATGGACGGTTTCCAGGCCGCCGCCGAGATCCTGCGTCGCCTCGACGGCAGTGACGTGGCCATCGTCGCGGTCACCGCCAACGTCAGCGACAGCCAGCAGGAGGCCTGCGCGGCAGCGGGCTTCGCCGGTCTGCTGGCGAAGCCGCTCGATTTCGAGGAACTGATCGCGACCGTCCGCAGATGGGTCCCGGCCGCCTAGGACGCCAGCACCCGTCCCCCGGCGTCACCCTTCGTTCGCGTCAGGCCGCCACGCGCGCCCGCGAAAGACCCATCAGGAAGTCGTAGTGATGCGGACAGAAGTCCGCGTAGAGCCTGCACAGCCAGTGCTCGCGCGGCAGCTGCGTGATCGACCAGAAGCTGTAGTCCTCCAAGAGCTCCTCGCCCGGCTCGATGTCGCGGAGCGCGGTGCAGTTGTCCTCCTCGAGCGGAGTCCATTCGGTGATGCCGATGTTGGAGTCCTTGCCGAAAGCATGGTTCACGTACTGCATGCCGTCGTCGTACCAGACGAACTTGCCCGACGGATGGTGCAGGTAGCCACCGTGCAGTGCGAAGGCCAGCCGCTCCGGCGTCAGCGCCGCCAGCTTCGGCAGGTCGCAGACCTGCATCGTGCTGTCGAAGCTCCACACCTTGGTGCCCGCCTTGATCTTCTGCTTCGCAAACGCCCCGGTGCCGTGAATCGTGCTCGGACGAAACTCCACATCGACATTCCAGCCCATTCTCCACTCCTGCTTTCTGACGTCCCGATCCGGTCCCTTGTGATCGGACGCGTTTCCCACGTTCTGCCCCTCGGTTGAGCCGTGCGTCCTCATGATTGCACGGGTAGGCGGGCCTTCGAAAGAGAATATCTTAACCTTAACAAATTATTAAGTGAACACGGCATCGAAAAAATTGCGTCTAAAATACCACCTCCGCGATCGTTGAGCGTTTCTTGTGACACCGACTGACAGGCCAACAGGCAACGATTAGGCAACGTACCCGAGCATTCCTGTCACGAGCGTTCGAGATTTGCACTTTGCAAAACATGACGCCTCCGTGGCCTTCCGCGCGCGCTTCTGGAGGTCCGGCACCGACAGCCCGCCCCGCTTCTCGCCGCTACTCCGCCGGATGCCCGCCTCGGGCCGTCACGAACGGCCCCGCCGCCCGCGGTGACAGGCCGCAGGCATGCCCGACGTTCCAGCCCGGATGTCCTCAGGCGCCCCGCGCCCGGTGCGGGGCCGGCCCCCTCACAGCCACGCCGCCCCGCGCACCCCGGAACTGTCGCCGTGCCGGTTCCGCACAAGCCGCGTGTTGAACCGGTCGCCGAAGACATGAGCGGCGATCAGCGGCGGGATCGTCTCGTAGAACCGCGCGATGTTCGACAGCCCCCCACCCAGCACGATCACGTCGGGGTCGAGCACGTTGACGATCACCGCGAGCGACCGTCCCAGCCGATCCTCGAACCGGCGCAGCGTCTCGGCCGCCGCCGCCTCGCCCGCCTCGGCCAGCGCGATCACCTCCGGCGCCTTCGGCCCGTCCTCCACGGCCAGCCCCTTCCGCCGCGCGTAATCCGCGGCGAGGTTCGGCCCCGAGAGCCAGCTCTCGGTATGGCCCGGCACCCCGCAGGAACAGACCGGCCCGGGGCGCTCGTCGTCCTTCGGCGCGGGCAGGGGGATGTGCCCCCATTCGCCGCCGATCGCGTTCACCCCCTCGAGCAGCCGCCCGTGCACCACCACGCCGCCGCCGACCCCGGTGCCGAGGATCGCGCCGAACACGACCTCCGCCCCCGCGCCCGCCCCGTCCACCGCCTCGCTCAGCGCGAAGCAGTTGGCGTCGTTCGCGATCCTCACCGGCCGGCTCAGCGCCGCGGTCAGATCCCCGCGCAGATCCCGGCCGTGCAGCCATGTGGAATTGCCGAGACTGACCCGGCCGGACGCCCGGTCGACCGAGCCCGGCACGCCGATGCCCACCCGGTCCACCTTGCCCCCGGCCATGCCCTCGAGCTGCTGCATCAGCCCCGCGATCGCGCGCACGCAGCCGTCGTAGTCGTGGCGCGGCGTCGCGACCCGGGCGCGGGCACGCTCGGCCCCGTCGTCGCCCAGTACGACGCCCTCGATCTTCGTGCCGCCGAAATCGAAGCCAAGCCGCATGCCGCCCTCCCGGTTTCGTCCTCGCCGCATCATTAGGCGCGGCTCCCCATCGGCGCAACCGCGCACCGCCCCGGCCTTCCCGCACGATGCCTCGGCCCTCTCGCACCCCACCCCGACCGGGCTTTGCCCCCGCCGCCCCGCGATGCTAAACCCGTCCCCGCGGCGCGCAGGAGGGCCGCCCGACCCCATGCGCTGGTTACCCGCGAGCCTCGGACGGATCACCAAGCTCGGTATCGTGCCGCCCCGGCCCGAACCGGGGCGCGACGGGCTGGCCGTGGTGCTGATCGTGCGCAACGAGGAACGCCACATCCGCGAATGGGCCGCGTTCCATGCCCGGGCGGGCGCGCGAGCCTTCCTCGTCTACGACAACGGCTGCACCGACGCGACCCTGCCGATCCTGCGCGAGACGCTGGCCCCGGACATGCTCACCGTGATCCCCTGGCGCCAGCAGGTCTCCGACGCCCGCCTGGGGCGCGAGATCCACAACCAGGTGCTCGCCTATGCCCATGCCGCCGCGAATTTCGGCGGCGCCTTCCGCTGGATGACCTTCATCGACGTGGACGAGTTCCTGATCCCGAAGCGCGCCGCGACCCTGCCCGAGGCGCTCGCCCATCTCGACGCCTGCCGCAACCTCTCGCTGCCCTGGCACATGTTCGGCCATTCCGGTCACGTTACCCCGCCGCCGGGCGGCGTCCTGCGCAACTACCTGCGCCGGGCGGCCGAACCCATGGGCGGCATCCGCGGCGTGCTCGCCTTCAAGTGCATCGTCGACCCCTGCCACCTGACCGCGCTGCGCGTCCATTCGATGGAGACCGACGGCAGCGACCGCACCTGCAACGACCGCGGCACGGAATTCGCGCTGAAGGACCGCGAGACACCGGCCTTCTATTCCGCCGAGCACATCCAGCTGAACCACTACTACGCCCGCTCCGAACAGGAACTCGACGAAAAGGTCGGCCGCGGGCCGAACCTCGTGGCCAAGACCCCGGAATACGAGCGCAAGGTTCGCCGCACCGTGGCCAACATCCAGCGCCACGAGGTCGAGGACCGCGCCGCGCTGGACTATCTCGCCCGGATCGGCGAGCACTGAGCCCATGCGGACCGAGCTGATCCTCTCCACCTACGACAGCCCCCGGGCGCTCACGCTCTGTCTGACCTCGGTCGCCTGCCAGCGGGTGCGACCCGACTCGATCTGCATCGCCGACGACGGCTCGGGCCCGGAGACCGCCGCGGCCATCACCGCCTTCCAGGCCGCCCATCCCGAGCTTGCCATCCGCCACGTCTGGCACGAGGACCGCGGCTTCGAGAAGGGCGCGATCCTGAACAAGGCGATCGCCTCCTCCGAGGCCGAGTTTCTCGTCTTCATCGACGGCGACGTGATGATCCACCCCGATTTCATCGCGCGGCATCTGGAGCTTGCCCGGCCGGGCCGCTTCTCGACCGGCAGCCTGATCCGGCTCGACGCCGCGACCACCGCCGCCGTGACGCCGGGGATGATCGCGGACGGCACGGTCTTCCGCCGTGACTGGCTGCGTGCCCGGGGCGCCATCGACCGCTTCGGCACCTGGCTCAAGACCATGCCCTTCCCGAAGCCGGTGATGAACCTGCTGGAAATCCTCACGCCGGTCCAGAAGGCGCTCTGCGGCGCCAATGCCTCGCTCTACCGCGCCGATGCGCTGCGCGTGAACGGCTATGACGAGGGGATCAAGTACGGCGGCGGCGACAAGGAATTCGGCGTGCGGCTGACCAATGCCGGGGTGCGCGGCCGCCACCTGCGCTACACCGCACCGCTCGTCCATCTCGACCATCCGCGCGGCTATGCCGATCCCGAGAAGATCCGCCGCCACAAGGCGCTGATCCGCGACCGGCGCCGTTCGGGCACCTTCTGGGCCGCGGACGGCATCGTGAAGGGGGGCGCGCCGGGATGACCGGCACCGGCCTCCGACCCACGTCGCGCGGCGTGATCTACATCGCGACCGGGGCGCTTCATGCCGGCGCGGCCCGGCGTTCCGCCGCCTCGCTGCGCCGGACGAACCCGGGCCTCGCGATCGCGCTCTTCACCGACCAGCCCGACCCCGGCCCCGAGTTCGACATCATCGAGGGCGTGCCCGACCCGCATGCGCGCTCCAAGATCGACTGCCTCGGCCGCACGCCCTTCGACGCGACGCTCTATATCGACACAGACACCCGGATCGTCGGCGACCTGACCGGGGTCTTCCGGCTGCTCGAACGCTTCGACCTCGCCGCAGCCCAGCGCCCGCGCCAACCCCGCCGCATCGCCCGCGGCCGGCACTGGCGCCACGACGTTCCACCGCAGTTCCCCGAATACAATGCCGGCGTGATCCTCTACCGCCGTACGCCGCAGGTGCTCGACTTCTTCCGCGCCTGGAAGGCGGCCTATGTCGAGGCCGGTCGAGGCGGCGACCAGATCACCTTCCGAGAACTGCTCTGGGCCTCGGACCTGCGACTCGCCACCTTGCCGCGCGAATACAACATCCGCCGCTATCACCTGATCGACCGGCTGACCTGGAGCGGCCCGCCCCCGGTGGTGCTGCACCTCAACCGCTACCACCCCAAGAAGCGCCACCGCTTCCTGCCCGGATGACCGCCGATGCCATGGCCCGGCCGCGCTGCGTTAACCTTCACGCGAACCACGCGGCACGCCGACCGAAATATCACCCAAATAGCACCTCAATAGCACCCGAATGAGCCCTCCCCCGTCCGCGCCGGACGCAACATGGTTAGCGGCCCGAACCTCACGATTTTTCAATAAGGATCAATGACTTGCCCGTCCTGCTCGTGATTCCCGCCCGCTACGCCTCCACCCGCTTCCCCGGCAAGCCCCTCTCCCCCCTCCGCGGCGCCACCGGCCGGGAAAAGCCATTGATTCAAAGGACTTGGGAGGCCGCGACCCAAGTCTCCGGCATCGACCGGATCGTCGTCGCCACCGACGACGACCGCATCGCCGACGCGGCCCGCTTCTTCGGCGCAGAACCAGTAATGACCCCGGAATCATGCCGAAACGGCACAGAAAGATGTGCCTCTGTTGCCGAAATTTTGCCGGAGTACGACGTCATCGTCAACTTGCAGGGCGACGCACCGCTTACGCCACCCTGGTTTGTAGAGGCGCTCGTCCAGGCATTACTGGAAGACCCTGCGATTCCGGTCGCAACACCCGTGCTGAGATGCGATATCGAGGCGCTGAATAGTTTTATCGAAGACCGCCGCCACGGCCGCGTCGGCGCCACCACAGCCGTCTTCGACCGCGACTTCCAGGCCCTCTATTTCTCGAAGGAAGTCATCCCCTACACCGGCCGCCCCCTCGCGCCCACCGAAATTATCCCGGTATTTCATCACGTTGGCGTCTACGCATACCGCCGCGAGCCGCTGCTCGCCTACCCGAAATGGCCCGAAGGCCCCCTCGAACGCTGGGAAGGCCTCGAACAGCTCCGCTTCCTCGAAAACGCCACCCCCCTCCGCTGCGTCGAAGTCTCCGCCCACGGCCGCACCTTCTGGGAGCTCAACAACCCGACCGACACCTCACGCATCGAGGCGGCGTTGATTTCACTGAATGTTCCCTGAGTCCGACCATTCGCGGCCCGAGACCGCGCACTCCGGCAGCCGATTAATGCTCTGCACAATAAATTGTGCGATGCAGCCGGAAATGTGCTAGGCGTAACGCATAAGGAATAGGCCGCACGGGTGGGCCGTTCTCTCCATCGATCATATCGGACACAGGCGTAGGTCAGCATGCTTAGACGCGTTACAAAGGCTGTCTTTCCGGTGGCGGGGCTCGGCACGCGGTTTCTGCCGGCCACGAAATCCGTTCCGAAGGAAATCCTCCCGCTCGTCGACAAGCCTCTTATCCAGTATGCGATCGACGAGGCGCGGGCCGCCGGGATCACCGAGTTCATCTTCGTGACCTCCCGCGGGAAAAGCGCCCTTGAGGACTATTTCGACCGGTCTCCCGAGCTGGAAGCGAGCCTGCGCGACCACGGCAAGCACCAGCTTCTGGACTCCCTTCGCCAGACCGACATGGGTAGCGGTGCGGTCGCCTACGTGCGTCAGCACGAACGACTAGGTCTCGGACACGCCGTCTGGTGCGCGCGCCGTCTGATCGGAGATGAACCCTTTGCCGTCATGTTGCCGGACGACATCATCGATGCCGAGACGCCCTGCCTCCAGCAGATGGTCGAAGCATATGCGGAGCAAGGCGGGAACATGGTCGCAATCATGGAGGTCCCACGGGAGACCGTCTCGTCCTACGGGATCGTCGATGTCACGGGGCCGGCGGAGATGTGCATGCCCGTGCGCGCCATGGTCGAAAAGCCCTCGGCGGAAGCAGCTCCCTCCAACCTGGCGATCATCGGGCGCTACATCCTCGAGCCGCGTGTCCTCTGCCATCTGAACCAGATGAAACAGGGCGCCGGGGGCGAGATTCAGCTGACCGACGCCATTTCGATGGAGATCACAGAGAGCGGCAATGTCCACGCGTTTCGCTTCGCCGGGCGCCGGTATGACTGCGGCTCCAAGGCCGGATACCTGCAGGCAACTGTCGCCTTCGGCCTCGCGCGTCCGGATCTGCGCGACGAATTTCTAAAGTTCCTGCAGAAGGTGGCCGGCCAGGAATTCGGCCAATGGCCCGAAAAGCGGTTCGCGGCACGCTAGGCCGTCACCTGTGCCCCGCAGAATTGGCCCACCGGCCTCCGGCCGTCATGCCGCCTTACCCTTCTTCTGCGCTTCGGCGTCTGCCATTCCGGGGATATG
>CAZNSP010000045.1:0-22489 GCA_964575795.1 uncultured Rhodobacterales bacterium | reverse complement strand
CCCATGAATCACACCCGAGTCACCCCGGGAACCCCCTTCTCAAACACGCTCTAAAGCAACTCGAGCAGGCAACAAAAGATCGACGTCGGATTAGTGACAGTGACGCGGCGAGGCGGATCAGTCGCTCTCTTATGCCAGAACCAACCAAACTATGACCACCCAGAGCCTGAAAAGTTGCCGATTGGAGACCGTAAGGTCAAAGGAGCTTCGAATGAGACGCCCGATATTCTAGTCTGTACCAAGCGGTCGATAAAGGCGTGGGTGTGCCGCCGAGCCCCTGCCCTACCCCGCGAAGCCCTCGGCCCGGTGCACCACGCGGCCGGCGCTGATCGTGAGGTCGACGGTGAGGCGGTCGATCTCGGGTTCCGGCGTCGCCTCGATGTCGGCGGAGAGGAGGGCGAGGTCGGCGTGGAAGCCTTCGGCGATGCGGCCGGTATCGGTCTCGGCGAAGCCGGCATGGGCGCCGCCGGTGGTGTAGGCGGCCAGCGTCTCCATCAGGGTGAGGCGCTGGTCGGGAAGGTCCTCGGCCCAGCGCGCGCGGGTGCGGGCGGCGTGGATGCCGCGGAGCGGGTTGACGTCGGAGACCGGCCAGTCGGAGGAAAACGCGATGCGCGCGCCGGCGTCGCGGAGCGTGGCACAGGGATAGGCGAAGGGCCAGCGGTGCCGGCCGATGCGGTCGACGGTGGGTTCCAGCGGCAGGCCCATGGTGCCCGGCGGGTGCGGCGGCTGCATCGAGGCGATGACGCCGAGCTCGGCGAGGCGGGGGATGTCGGCGGGGTGGATCACCTCGATATGCTCGATGCGGTGGCGGCTGTCGCGGGGGCCGTTGGCGGCCCGGGCCTTCTGATAGGCGTCGAGCACCGAGCGCACGGCGCCATCGCCGATGGCATGGACCGCGACCTGCAGGCCGCGGCGGTCGGCCTCGGCCACCGCGGCGTCGAAATGGGCGGGATCGAACAGCGGCTCGCCACGCCAGCCGGGGCGGTCGGCATAGTCCTCGAGCATGACCGCGGTGAAGCCGTCGAGCACCCCGTCGGCGAAGAGCTTCACGAAGCCCGAGGCGAGCATCGGGCCGCGGAAGCGTTCCGCGAGCTCGGAGGCCCGGTCGAGGGCGGAAAGCTCCATGAAGGTCTTGAAGTGGAAGGGCACGCGGGCGCGGGCGGTCAGCTCGCCCGCGGCCTCGATCTCGGCGAGAAGCTCGCAGGTATAGGCGTTGCCGTCCATGTTGTGGAAGGAGGTGATGCCGTGGCGGGCGAGATGGGCGAGGCCCGCGCGCATCAGTCCGCGGTCGAAGGCGCGCTCGGCCGGCGTGGGCGCGGGGTCGGGCTCGCCCCCGGTGCGCAGGCCGAGCCAGACCCGGATCTCGCCCGAGAGCGCGATCACCGGGCCGAAGGCCTCCGATTCGCGCAGCTCGCCATGGGCGGTGCCGTCCGGGGCCATGACGATCTCGTTGCCGGGCCGGAGGGCGCGGCCATGCAGCAGCCCCGCCGCGGTCAGCGCGGCGGTGTTGGCCCAGACGGTGTGGTGGTCGGCGCCGACCAGCGCGAGCGGGCGGTCGGGCAGGATGCGGTCGAGGTCGTGGCGGGTCGGGGCCGCGGCCCCGAAGACCGCATGGCGCGCGCCCTCGGCCATGACGAGCGGCAGATCGGGGTTGGCCGCGGCATAGGCGCGGACCGCGGCGGCGACGGGCTCGAAGCCGCTGATGCCGGTGAGGTTGAGGTGCGAAAGCTCCGCCGCGCCGGGGAAGATGTGGAGGTGCGATTCGACGAAGCCGGGCAGGAGCGTGCGGCCGCCGGCGTCGAGGAAGGTGGTGCGCGGGCCGGCGAGCGCCTCGATCGCGGCGCGCTCGCCCACGGCGGCGATGCGGCCGGCGGTGAGCGCCACCGCCTCGGCACGCGGGCGGGCGGGGTCCATGGTGAGGACCCTTGCGTCGGTCAGGATCAGGTCGGGGGGAAGGTCGACGGTGCTGGCGGGTGACATGGCGGCTCCTCTGGTCCGGCGCAGGGTGCACCGGCGGGCGAGCGGAAGGAAGGGGGAGGAAGGGGGGCCGCCCGTTGGCGGCCAGATTGAGCGCGCGGTGCGCGCGAGTCGTTTGCTGGCGCGGGCGTGTTCGCCCGCGCGGTCTGCTCGATAGGAATGCTTGCCAGTATGAAGCGGGGGAAGGCGGGACGGGGGCGGCGCGGTGGGCGACAGGCTGGCGCGCGGCGGGTGCTTTGCAAGCGCCGGGGTATCGGGCTAGGGTCGCGCCGCAACGTTCCGGGGGGCATTCATGAAGACCGTCTATTCGCCGCTCCATGCCGGGCATGGCGGCAATGTCGAACTGATGGGCGGGCAGATCCTGCCGGCCTTCGAGATGCCGCGCCGGGCGGAGATCATCCGGGCGCGGGTCGAGGAGGTGGGGCTCGGGCCGATCCTCGAGCCGGTCGTCCACGGGCTGGAGACCGCGGCGAAGGTGCACCGGCCGGATTACCTCGAGTTCCTGCAGCATGCCTGGAGCCACTGGGTCGCGGCGGGGCGCGGGGGGTCGGCCATGCCCTTCGTCTGGCCGGTGCCGGGGCTGCGCGCGGACGTGGCCCCGTCGCATGTGGACGGGCTGATGGGCTTCTACACCATGGACGCGGGCGCGACCTTCGTCGAAGGCACCTGGGCGGCGGTGAAGGCGGGGCATGACGCGGCGCTGACCGCGGCTGGGCTGGTCGCGGGGGGCGAGCGCGCGGCCTTCGCGCTCTGCCGGCCGCCGGGGCACCATGCGGGGCGGGCCTTCGCGGGAGGGTACTGCTACATCAACAACGCCGCGGTGGCGGCGCAGTGGTTCACCGACCGCGGGGCGCGGGTGGCGATCCTCGACGTCGACTATCACCACGGCAACGGCACGCAGCAGATCTTCTGGGAGCGGTCGGACGTTCTGGTGGTGAACATCCATGCCGATCCGATGGTGGAATATCCCTATTTCCTCGGCCATGCCGACGAGCGTGGCGCGGGGCCGGGCGAGGGGTTCAACCTGAACCTGCCGCTGCCCCATGGCACGGATTTCGCGGAATGGGACGCGGCGCTCGCCATCGGGCTGGGCGCGGTGCGCGACTTCGGGCCGGACGTGGTGGTGGTCTCGCTCGGGACCGACACGTTCCATGCCGATCCGATCAGCGCCTTCGACCTGCGGACCGCGGACTATCCGGTGATGGGGGCGCGGATCGCGACGCTGGGGCGTCCGACGCTCTTCGTGATGGAGGGGGGCTATGCGGTCGAGGAGATCGGGGTGAACGCGGTGGGCGTCCTGAGCGGCTTCGAGGACGCATGACCCGAACGGACGGCGGGGGGACGATGGACGAATTGCGGCTGGGGGCGGTGCAGTTCGCCTGTTCCGACGACGTGGACGGGAACCTCGCCACCGCCGGGCGGATGGTGCGGGCGGCGGCGGAGGCGGGGGCGCGGGTGATCCTGGTGCCGGAGCTCTTCGCCGGGCGGTACTTCTGCCAGGTGCAGGACGCGGCGCAGTTCGGCCGGGCGGAGACGCTGGCGGAGAGCCGGGTCGTGGCGGCGCTGCGCCGGCTCGCCGCGGAGCTGGGCGTGGTGCTGCCGGTCAGCTTCTTCGAGCGGGCGGGACAGGCCTTCTACAATTCCGTGGCGATGGTGGATGCGGACGGGACGGTGCTCGGCGTCTACCGCAAGAGCCACATCCCCGACGGGCCGGGATACAGCGAGAAGTTCTATTTCCGGCCCGGCGATACCGGTTTCCGGGTCTGGGACACACGTCACGGGCGGATCGGGGTGGGGATCTGCTGGGACCAGTGGTTCCCGGAGGCGGCGCGGGCCATGGCGCTGATGGGGGCGGAGGCGCTGCTCTATCCCACCGCGATCGGCAGCGAGCCGCAGGACCCGGGGCTCGATTCCATGCCGCACTGGCGCCGGGTGATGCAGGGCCATGCGGGGGCGAATCTGATGCCGCTGGTCGCGGCGAACCGGGTCGGGAGCGAGGAGGTCGCCGGCAAGGTGCAGGGCTATTACGGGTCGAGCTTCATCGCGGGGCCGACGGGCGAGCTGGTGGCCGAGGCGGGGCGCGACGGCGAGGCGGTGCTGACGGCGACGTTTTCGCGCGCGGCGCTCGCGGCGATGCGGGCGTCCTGGGGGGTGTTCCGCGACCGGCGTCCGGAGCTCTACGGGGTTCTGATGACCGCGGACGGTGGGCAGCGGATGCCGGGCGCGGCGGGCTGAGGCCGGGCGGCGGCGCGGCAAAAAAAGATACTTCCGGATATGGCGCCCAACGCCGCGGAGTCGTGGTGGAGCCGTGCCACGCGTAGCCTGAGCCGGTTGCATGACGCTCGGCTTGCAGGCGGCGGGCGGCGACGCGGAAGGACGGCCTGCAGTGAACGGGAGGAGATCCATGAA
Source organism: uncultured Rhodobacterales bacterium (assembly GCA_964575795.1). Taxonomy (GTDB): domain Bacteria; phylum Pseudomonadota; class Alphaproteobacteria; order Rhodobacterales; family Rhodobacteraceae; genus Amaricoccus. The sequence goes on along the minus strand of CAZNSP010000045.1, from coordinate 18,103 downwards.
GAAGGCATTCATCGCCTCGGTATCGGCGGCGGCGCTCATGCTGCCGGTGGCGGGCATGGCCCAGGAGCCGGTCAAGTTCGGTATCCTGATCGCGCTCGAGGGCGCGTTCGCGGCGGGCGGCGCCGACGGGGTGCGCCTGACCGAGCTCGCGATCGAGCAGGCGGGCGGCACGGCGGGCGGCCGGCCGATCGAGATCGTGGTGGCGCCGACCGACACCACGCCCGACAACGCCGTGCGCCAGGCGCGCAAGCTGATCGAGCAGGACGGCGTCGACATCATCATCGGGCCGCTGTCGGGTTCGGAAGGCATCGCGATCCGCGACTATGCCAAGACCATCCCCGACAAGACGGTGATCAACGGCATCTCCGGCGCGCTGGAGACGACCTGGGTCGATCCGGCCGAGAACTTCTTCCGCTTCAACCTCGACGGCGCGCAGTGGGGCGCCGGGCTCGGCACCTATGTGGTGAACGAGAAGGGCTGGCGGCGGGTCGCCACGGTGGCTGCCGACTATTCCTTCGGCTACACCAACTTCCTCGGCTTCGCGGTCGACTTCTGCCGCGCGGGCGGCGAGATCGTGGAGCGGTTCTGGGTGCCGCTCGGCTCGTCGGACTTCGGCGGCGTGATCGCCTCGCTGCCGGACGACGTCGATGCGATCTATCTCGGCATGGGCGGGACGGACGCGATCAACTTCCTCAACCAGTACGAGCAGGCGGGTGCGGAGACCAACCTGATCGGCGGCACGATCATGACCGACCAGACGGTGCTGAGCTCGCGCGGGCGGGCGAAGGACGCGCTCATCGGCACGCCGACCTCGGGCCCGCTGGCCGAGGACAACCCCGACCCGGCCTGGAAGGAATACGTCGCGGCCTATCAGGCGGCGTTCCCGGAATCCGAGCGCTTCCCGTCGCCGTCGCTGTACGGCACCGGCTACTACATCGCGACGCTGGCGGCGATCGAGGGCCTGAACGCCGTCGAGGGCGACCTGTCCGACGGGCAGGCGAAGCTGCGCGAGGCGCTGTCCAACCTCGAGCTGCAGTCGCCGCTCGGCACGATCACGCTGAACGAGAACCGGCAGGCGACCGGGACCGTCTTCATCAACGAGGTGCAGGACGACGGCGCCGGCGGCCTCAAGAGCGTGATGGTCGGCAAGGTCGAGGGCGTGACGCAGACGCTCGGCATGACGGCGGACGAGTTCCGGGCCATGGGCCTGCCCTCGCGCGACACGCCCGTCTGCGCGGCGCTGGGCGGCGCCGGCTGAGCGCCCTCCGGGGTTCGCAACAAGGACACGTCGCGGGGCCGGCATCGTCCGGCCCCGCGGCCTTCGGGACGGGCGGGGTCGGTCCGGGCTTGGGCTGAACCGGCGCGGCCTTCCTGCGGGGTGGGCGCGCCGCTCCGGGTGGGCAGGATCGCATGAGCCTGATCAACTTCGTCACCAGGGTGCATTTCGCCGACCGCGTGCTCGAGGATGCGCTGGCCGTGGAGATGGCGCGGCTGGCCATGCGCCGTCCGCTGGTGCTGGTCGACGCGGCGCTGGCGCGCGGCGAGGAGGCGGAACGGCTGGGCGATGCGCTGCCGATCGACGCGGCGGCGGTGCATTTCGCGGTCCGCGCGCGCGATCCCGCCGATGCGGCCCTGCGCGAGGCGGCGGCGCTCTTCGCCGAGGCGGGCTGCGACGGAATCGTCGGGTGCGGCGGGGCGCGGACGCTCGATCTCTCGCGGCTGCTCGGCGGGTCGGGCGCGCCGGTGATCGCGGTGCCGACCGGGACGGAGAGCGTGGGGCTCGGGCCGCTGGGCGTCGATTTCGCGCGCCATGCGGCGCGGCAGGCCTTCATCCCGTCCGCCATCCTGTGCGACGCGACGCTGACCATGGGGGCGGGCGCGGCGGCGACGGCCGCGGCGGGGATGGATGCGCTGGTGCATTGCCTCGAGGCCTATCTGAGCACGGCCTACAACCCGCCGGCCGACGGAATCGCGCTCGACGGATTGCGGCGGGCTGCGCTGAACCTCGCGGCGGCGGTCGAGAACGGGCGTGACCTTAACGCGCGGCGCGAACTGCTGGCGGCGGCGCTGAATGCGGGGCTGGCCGCGCAGAAGGGATTCGGCGGGATCGAGGCGGCGGCGCGCGGGCTGGAGGCCGAGGCGGGCGCGCCGCACGGGGCGCTGCACGGGGCGATCCTGCCCGAGGTGCTGGCGTTCAACGCGCCGGCGGTCTCGGACCGGTTCGCGGCGATCGGGGCAGTGCTCGGCGCGGGGGGGCCGGCGGATGTCCCCGCGCGGCTGAGCCGGCTCGCCGAACGGGTCGGGCTGCCGGTGCGGCTGTCCGCGGCGGGGATCGTGGCGGCGGTGCTCGAGCGCGCGGCGCGCGGGGCCGCGGCCGATCCGGCAAACCGCACGAACCCGCGGCACGCCACCCATCGCGACTACGAGCAGATCATGGCGGCGGCGCTGTGATGGTGCGTCCTCGCGCCACAAAGTCTTTTGCGCCATGCCGAAACACGGGTAACGTTTCGCCCTGCAATGGGCGCAAAGCTCAGGCGGCGCACGTCCGCACGCACCGGGGGAGGAGACGATGAGTGATGCACTGGCCGTGTTCCACGGCGATTTCGGACGTGTCTGCCTCTATTCCATGGACCGACGGATGGTGCCGCACGGGCACCGCGAGGGGCATCTGATCTTTCACGTGCAGGGCCCGCCCGGGCAGGTGGTGGTGAACGACACCGCCTGGCCGCTGTCACCGGGTCAGGCCGTGGCGATCAGCCCGTGGCAGGCGCACTGGTACAATCCGGTGACGCTGGCCGCACCGACGCTGGCGCTGGTGCTCTACATCCGGCCGGCGTGGTTCCTCGAGGCGGCGCGGCGCGCCTCGGCCTCGCTGTCCTTCGGGCGGGTGGGCGTCGAGGTCACCGACCATCACGCGCGGCTGGTCTATGGCACGGCGGCGGCGATGCTCGATGCGGACCGCGAGGACCTGCTGATCGAGGACCGGCTGTGCGAGCTCACGCAGATGTCCTTCGACCAGTCCTGGCAATGGACCGCGCGGGGATCGGCCTTTACCGGGCCGGATCTGCCGCGGCGGGACTATCGCATCCGCAAGGCGCTGAAGCTGATCCAGGAGCGGGTGGGCGAGGCGATGGACCTCGACCAGGTGGCGCGCGAGGCGGGGCTGTCGCGGCCGCATTTCTTCAAGCTGTTCCGCGCGCAGGTCGGGCTGACGCCGAACCTCTATGCCAATGCGCTGCGGATGGAACGCGCGATCGACCGGCTGGCGGCGACCGAGGAGGCGGTGGCCGACATCGGCTTCGACCTCGGCTTCTCGAGCCAGGCGAGTTTCTCGCGGTTCTTCATCGCGAACGGCGTGGTCCCGCCGTCGGCCTACCGGCGGTCCGTGCACGTCGCGTGAACGGGGCCTGGACGGGCGAGTTTGCCGACCCCCGGCACAAGGATCAGACTTTCGGGTATCTGCGCGCGGGAGGCCGCGCGCTAGGCTCGTGTGGTCCGCCGCGCAGGCCGGGCGCAGGGGTTCGACGACGTGCAGGAGTTCATCCGGCGAAATCCGATCTGGTCACTGATCATCGCGATCCTGGTCGCGGTGGTCCTGTGGCTGATCTTTGCCCCGTGGTCGGAAGCCTTCGAGGCGACCTTCGGCCGCAAGCGCGTGTTCCTCAACGCGATCTTCGGGGGGATCACGCTCGGCGCGCTCTATTTCCTCGTCGCTGCCGGCTTCACGCTGATCTTCGGGCTGATGCGCAACGTGAACCTCGCGCATGGGTCGCTCTACCTGCTCGGCGGTTATCTCGGCTTCGAGATCTCGGAGGCGACGGGCTCGTGGCTGCTGGCGTTTCCGGTGGTCTTCGTCATCGTGGGCCTGCTCGGCATCCTGCTCCAGAACCAGGTGTTCCGGCGCATGGAGGGCGAGGAGCTGCGCCAGACCATGGTGACGATCGGTCTGTCGGTGGTGATCGCGGACCTGCTGCTGTGGTACTGGGGCGGGCAGTCCTACACGATCCTGTCGCCCGACTGGCTGTCGGGGCCGATGACCCTGCCGGTGATCTCCTCGGTCAATGCCGAGGGCGAGGTCACCTACCTGCGCTATCCCGCGGTGCGCATGGCGATCCTCGCGGCCGCGATCGTGATCGGGGTCGCCATGTGGCTGGTGCTGAACCGCACGCGGCTCGGCATGCTGATCCGGGCGGGCGTCGACGACCGCGAGATGCTGGCGGCCTCGGGCGTGCGCATCCAGTACGTCTTTCTCGCCGTCTTCGCCTTCGGCGCGGGGCTCGCCGGGATGGGCGGGATCGTCGGCGGGACGTTCCAGTCGCTGTCGCCGGGCGAGGACACGCGGTTCCTGCTCGCCTCGCTGGTGGTGGTGATCGTCGGCGGCATGGGCTCGATCCCCGGGGCGGCGATCGGGGCGCTGATCATCGGGCTCAGCGAACAGCTCGGCCTCGTCTACGCGCCGACCTATTCGGTGGTCTTCACCTTCCTGATCATGGCGGCGGTGCTGGCGTTCCGGCCGCAGGGCCTGCTCGGGGCGCGGCGCTAGATGGCGGTGGTCGAGGAGCGGCGGAAGCCGGCGGCGGTCGAGCCGCTCTGGATCGAGCGGGTCCCCGCCGCATGGTGGGCGGTGATCCTGATCCTGCTGACGATGCCCGCCTGGGCCAACAACTTCTTCCTGTTCCAGGTGATGGGGTGGACCTTCATCCTCGGCATCATCGCGCTGAGCCTGATGTTTCTCGCCGGCTACGGCGGCATGGTCAGCCTGATCCAGATGTCGGTCGCGGCGATGGCCGGCTACATGGTGGCGATCTTCGGCACCTCCGGCATGACCGAGATCAGCATGGGCCTGCCGTGGTGGGTCAACATCCCCGTCGCCATCGTGATCGCGGCGATCTTCGGCACGGTGGTCGGCGCGCTGGCGGTGCGGACCGAGGGCATCTACACGATCATGATCACGCTGGCGATCGCGTCGGCGTTCTTCTACTTCACGCGGCAGAACTACGCGATCTTCAACGGCTATTCGGGCTTCAACCTCGTCGTTCCGCCGCAGCTCTTCGGGGTGGACTGGCGCCAGCCGCTGCCGTTCTACTACCTGACGCTGGGCTGCGCGGCGATCTGCTATGCCGTGGTGGTCTATGTCTCGCGCGCGCCCTTCGGGCTCGCCCTGCAGGGGGTGCGGGACAATCCGCGGCGCATGGCGGCGCTCGGCTTCAACGTGACCGCGCACCGGATCGCCGCCTATACCTTCGCGAGCGTGATCGCGGCGATCGGCGGCATCCTTCTGGTCTGGCAGAACGCGCAGATCTCGCCGGGGACCGCCGGCATCCCGGCGGTGATCGACATCCTGGTGATCGCGGTGGTGGGCGGGATCGCGCGGCCGATCGGGCCGTTCATCGGGGCGTTCATCTACGTGCTGCTGCGCACCTTCTCGCCCGACGTGCTGACCGCGTTCGGCCTGTCTGGAGAGCGGTTCAAGCTCCTGATCGGGCTCGGCTTCCTCGCGGTGGTGTTCTTCTCGCCCGACGGGGTGCTCGGCCTGTGGGAACGCTGGCGCGAGCGGCGGCGCCGCGCGCGCGACCCGCTGACCGGGGGCGGCCAATGACGCTGGTCGAGACGCGGAACACCGCCGAGCGGCTGGGCTCGGTCAGTTCGGGCAACGCGCTGGAGCTGCGCGGCGTGACCAAGATGTTCGGCGCGCTCGCCGCGATCCGCGACGTGACGCTGACCGTCGGCCCGGGCGAGCGGCGGGCGGTGCTGGGATCGAACGGCGCGGGCAAGACCACGCTCTTCAACTGTGTCACCGGGGACTTCCTGCCGACCTCCGGCACGATCCGGCTGTTCGGCGAGGACGTGACCGAGTTCCCCGCCTACGAGCGCATCCGGCGGGGGCTGCGGAGGACCTACCAGATCAGCCTGCTGTTCGGGGGGCTGACGGTGGCGGACAACGTCTACCTCGCCTGCCGGGGGGTGTCGCGCGGGCGGTTCTCGTTCCTGCGGCCGGGGCGGGAGGACACGCTGGTCGCCCGCGCGGGCGAGCTGATCGAGGCGGTGCATCTGACCGAGGCGCGCGACACGCCGGTCGCGAGCCTCAGCTACGGCCAGCAGCGGCAGCTGGAGATCGCGCTGGCGCTCGCCGGCGCGCCGCGCTTCATCCTGTTCGACGAGCCGGCGGCGGGGCTGTCCCCGACCGAGCGGGCGGAACTGGTCACGATCCTGAACGGGCTGCCGGGCCACATCGGCTACATCATCATCGAGCACGACATGGACGTGGCGCTGCGCGTCGCCGAGAGCGTGACGATGATGCACAACGGCCAGGTCTTCAAGGAGGGCACGCCCGAGGAGATCGAGAACGACGCCGAGGTGCAGGAGCTTTATCTCGGGGCCGGCCATGGCTGAGCGGGGGGAGCGCAGGGGTCCGGCGGCGCTGGAGGTGCGGGGGCTCAACGTCTATTACGGCGCCTCGCACGCGCTGCAGGGGGTGAACCTGCGGCTGGAGAGCGGCGCGCTGTCGGTCGTCGGGCGCAACGGCATGGGCAAGACCACGCTCTGCAAGGCGATCATGGGGATGGTGCCGGCGGCCTCGGGCTCGATCAGCTTCGCGGGGCAGCCGCTGCTTGGACGCAGCCCGGCCGAGATCGCGCGCATGGGCATCGGCTACGTGCCGCAGGGCAGGCGGCTCTGGCGGTCGCTGACCGTGGACGAGCATCTGCGGATGGTCGAGCGCAAGGGCGGCGCCTGGAGCATCGAGCGGATCTATTCGACCTTCCCCCGGCTGGCCGAGCGCAAGGGCAACGGCGGCGCGCAGCTTTCGGGGGGCGAGCAGCAGATGCTCGCCATCGCGCGCGCGCTGCTCGCGAACCCGCGGCTTCTGGTGATGGACGAGCCGACCGAGGGCCTCGCCCCGGTGATCGTCGCGCAGGTCGAGGAGATGCTGCACCGGCTCGCCGAGGAGGGCGAGATCGACGTGCTCGTGATCGAGCAGAACATCGGGGTGGCCTGCGCGGTGGCCGACCGGGTGGCGATCATGGTCAACGGGCAGATCAACCGGATCGTGCCCGCGCTGGAGTTGTCTGCGGACCGCGCGCTGCAGCAGCGGCTGCTCGGGGTCGGGCGCCATGCCGATGCGGCGCCGCCGCCGGGCGCTGCGCCCGTCCCGGCCGAGGCGGCAGAGGCGCGGCCCGCGGGGCCGCAGGTGGTGAAGATCTACGAGTCGAACCCGAAGCTGCCGACGCGCTGGTCGCAGCCGGTCCCGGTCGCGCAGCTCGAACGCATCGCGAGGGTGGTGACGGCCGGCGCCCCGGCGGCCCCGGCGGTGCAGGCGGAGATCCGGCCGCTGGCCGCGCCGGGCGAGCAGGTGATCCTGATCGCCGGCACGCTCGACACCAAGGGCGACGAGCTGCGCTACATGCGGGACCTGATCCGGGCGGCGGGCCTGCCGGTGCGGATGGTGGACCTGTCGACGAGCGGCAAGCATTCGGGGGCGGAGATCCCGGCGCATCACGTCGCGGCCTTCCATCCGCGCGGCGCGGCGGGGGTCTTCACCGGCGACCGGGGCCAGTCGGTCGCGGGCATGACGCTGGCCTTCCGGCGCTGGATGGCGCGGCAGGAGGGGGTGGCGGGGGTTCTCTCGGCGGGCGGCTCGGGCGGCACGGCGATCGTGGCGCCGGCGATGCGCGCGCTGCCGGTGGGCGTGCCGAAGCTGATCGTCTCGACGGTGGCGAGCGGGGAAGTGTCGAAATACGTCGGACCCGCGGACATCATGATGATGCATTCGGTGGCCGACGTGCAGGGGCTGAACGCGATCACCGAGGAGGTGCTGGCGAACGCGGCGCAGGCGATGGTCGGCATGGTGAAGGCGCGCAAGGCCGCGCCGGCGCGGCGGGCGGGGAAACCCGCGGTCGGGCTGACCATGTTCGGCGTGACGACGCCCTGCGTCAGCCAGATCACCGCGGCGCTGAAGGAGGACTACGACTGCCTCGTCTTTCACGCGACGGGGATCGGCGGGCAGTCGATGGAGAAGCTGATCGACCAGGACAAGATCGGTGCGGTGATCGACGTCACCACGACCGAGGTCTGCGACATGATGATGGGGGGCGTGTTCCCCGCGACCGAGGACCGTTTCGGGGCGGTGATCCGCACGCGGATTCCCTACGTGGGATCGGTCGGGGCGCTCGACATGGTGAACTTCGGCCCGCCGGAGACGGTGCCGGAGAAGTACCGCGGGCGGCGGTTCTACGAGCACAACCCGCAGGTGACGCTGATGCGCACGACGCCGGAGGAATGCGCCGCCATGGGCCGGTGGATCGGCGGGCGGCTGAACGAGATGGAGGGTCCGGTGCGGTTCTTCCTGCCCGAGGGGGGCGTCTCGGCGCTCGACGCGCCGGGCAAGCCGTTCGACGATCCGAAGGCACGGCATGCGCTCTTCACCGCGCTCGAGGACACGGTGCGGCAGGGCGGGCAGCGCCAGCTGATCCGCCTGCCGCAGAACATCAACGCGCCGGAATTCGCCGCCGCCGTGGTCGCCGCCTTCCGCGAGCTGCACGGCGGGCGGCCCCTGCGCCGGAAAGAGGCCCGCCGATGATCGCGCGCGACACCATCCTCGCGAAGTTCCGCGCCATGATCGCGCGCGGCGAGCCCATCGTCGGCGGCGGGGCGGGCACCGGGCTGTCGGCCAAGTGCGAGGAGGCGGGCGGGATCGACCTGATCGTGATCTACAATTCCGGCCGCTACCGGATGGCGGGGCGCGGCAGCCTCGCCGGGCTGATGCCCTATGGCGACGCGAACGCGATCGTCGTCGAGATGGCCGCCGAGGTGCTGCCGGTGGTGAAGCGGACGCCGGTCCTCGCCGGGGTCTGCGCGACCGATCCGTTCCGTCTGATGGACGTGTTCCTCGACGAGCTGAAGCGCATCGGGTTCTCCGGCGTGCAGAACTTCCCGACGGTGGGCCTCATCGACGGGACGTTCCGCGCGAACCTGGAAGAGACCGGAATGTCCTACGGGCTCGAGGTCGACATGATCGCGAAGGCCCGGGCCAAGGGGATGCTGACCACGCCCTATGTCTTCAACGAGGACGACGCGGCGGCGATGGCGAAGGCCGGGGCCGACATCATCGTCTGCCATCTGGGTCTGACGACCGGCGGCTCGATCGGGGCGGAGACGGCGCTGAAGCTCGAAGACTGTCCGGCGCTGGTGGACCGCTGGGCCGAGGCGACGCTGCGGGTGCGGCGCGACGCGATCATCCTCGTCCACGGCGGGCCGGTGGCCATGCCCGAGGACGCCGAATTCATCCTGAAGAACACGTCCGCCTGCCACGGCTTCTACGGCGCCTCCTCGATGGAGCGCCTGCCGGCCGAGGTGGCGCTGACCGAACAGACACGCGCATTCAAGGCCATGCGGGGCCGCCAGCGGCAGAACGCGGAGGGGTAGGAAACATGACCGGGCAGCTCATCGGGCAGTTGATCCTGTGGCTCATCGTGGCGGTGGTGGCGATCGCCATCATCTACTGGGTGATGCAATGGCTCTACCGGCGCTCGACGAAGGAAGTGGCCTTCGTCCGCACCGGGTTCCTCGGCGAGAAGGTGGTGATCGACGGCGGCGCCTTCGTCTGGCCGATCATCCACGACATCACGCCGGTGAACATGAACACCCTGCCGCTGGCGGTGAGCCGGACGCGGGACGCGGCGCTGATCACCAAGGACCGGATGCGGGTGGACGTCGAGGCGGAGTTCTACGTCCGGGTCCGGCCCCAGAAGCAGGCGGTGTCGATGGCGGCCTCGACGCTCGGCCGCCGGACGCTGGAGGCGGAGAACCTGCACGGGCTCTTGGCCGGCAAGTTCGAGAGCGCGCTGCGTGCCGTCGCCGCCGAGATGGCGATGAGCGAGATGCACGAGAACCGCCACACCTATGTCGGGCGGGTGAAGGAGATCGCGCAGGAGGACCTGGAGAAGAACGGGCTGGAGCTGGAGAGCGTCGCGATCATCGACATCGACCAGACGCCGCTGGAGTACTTCAACCCCTCGAACCGGTTCGACGCCGAGGGCCTGACCGCGCTGATCAAGGACATCGAGGAGCGGCGGAAGCTGCGCAACGACATCGAGCAGGATTCGATGATCAAGATCCGGGCGCGCAACCTCGAGGCCGAGAAGACCGCGCTCGACATCGAGAGGGAGAGCGAGGAGGCGCGGCTCGCCCAGGAACGGCATGTCGAGTTCTATCGCGCCCAGCAGCGGGCGGAGCTCGCCCGCGAGCGGGCCGAGCGCGACACCGAGGCGGAATCCGCCCAGATCGCGGCGCGTGAGGCGATCGAGAAGGCACGGATCGCCAACGAGAAGGCGATCGCCGAGGCGCGGATCGCCTCGGAACGCGCGGTGCGGGCCCGCGAGATCGCGCGGCAGAAGGAGAACGAGGCCGAGGAGATCGCGGCGCGCGAGGCGACCGAGACCGCCCGCATCCTGCAGGAACGCGCCGTGAAGGAGGCGCGCATCCAGAACGAGCAGGAGACGCAGGCGAAGGAGATCGCCCGGCAGAAGGCCGTCGAGGAGGCCGAGATCGCCGCGCGCGAGGCGACCGAGCGCGCCCGCATCGCGCAGGAGCAGGCGGTGGCCGAGGCCCGGATCGCCAAGGAACGCGAGACCCAGGCGCTGGAGATCGCGCGGCAGAAGGCGATCCGCGAGGCCGAGATCGAGGCGAACGAGGCCAACGAGAAGCGGCGCATGGCGCAGGACCTGCTGCTGGCGCAGACGCGGATCCGGGGCGAGGAGGACATCCGCCAGCGCGAGATCGCCCGGCAGAAGGCGCTGGACGAGGCGGAGATCGCGGCCCGCGAGGCGGTCGACCGGATGCGCATCCTGCAGGACGCGCAGGTCAGCGAGGCGCGGATCGCCGAGGACCAGCGCATCCGCGCGCTGGAGATCGCGCGGAAGCAGGCGGTCGAGGCCGCCGAGATCGCTGCCGGCGAGGCGGTGGAAGCCGCGCGCATCGCGCGGGAGAAGGCACTCGCCGCGACCCGGATCGAGGCCGACGAGGACACCAAGGCGCGCGAGATCGCGCGCAACCGCGCCATCGACGAGGCGCGCGTCGCCGCCGACGAGGCGGTGGAGCAGGCGAAGATCGCCCAGCGCCGGGCGCTGGAGGCCGAACGGATCGCCGCCGAGCAGGAGGTCCGCGCGAAGGAGATCGAGAAGGAGCGCGACATCGAGGCCGCCGAGATCGCCCGCCGAGAGGCGGTGGAGAAGGCCCGCGTCGCGACCGAGCTCGCGCTCGAACAGGAGCGGATCGCGAGCCAGAAGACCCGCGAGGTCACCGATATCGAGCGGCGGCGCGCGGTCGAGGAGGCCGAGCAGACGCGGGTGGTGAAACTGTCGGAATCGAAGCAGAAACGGGTCGCGGCGGAGGCGGGCGTCAGCCAGGCCGAGATCGCGGCGAAGCGCGACGTGGAGACCGCGGAGGTCGAGCGCGAGCGGGCGGTGGAGGCGGCACGGCTGGAACGGCGCCGGGCGCTCGAGCAGCTGGAGATCGCGCGGGTTCAGGCGCTGCGCGAGGCCGAGATCGAGAGCCGCGAGGACGTGGAGCGGGCGCGGATCGCCTCGGAGCGCGGGCTCGACGAGATCCGGATCGACCACGAGACGCTGCGCCGGCGGTTGGAGGTCGAGCGCGAGAAGGCGGTCGAGACGGTCCAGATGGAGAAGGCGATCGCGCTCTACCAGAAGTCGCTGGAGGAGAGCGCCGCCCGGGCCGAGGCCGATGCCGCGCGCGCCCGCGCCGCCGAAGCGGAGGAGAAGGTCAAGACCGTGCGCGAGACCGAGGCCGCGAACCGTCGCAAGTCCGTCGACGTGCTGATGGCCGAGAAGGCGGCGGCCGAGGCGCGGCTGATGGCCGAGGCGGCGCAGGTCCGCGCCGCGGTCGAGGCCGAGGCGGCGAAGCTGATCAACGAGGCGGAGAACATCCTGACCGACGAGGCGCGGCATTCCCTCTTCAAGCGCAAGATGCTGGAGCATGTGGAGGGGATCGTCGCGGCGTCCGTCAAGCCGCTGGAGAAGATCCAGGACATCCGGATCATGCAGCTCGACGGTGTGACCGGCGGCGGCGGGGCCCGCGAGGGCAGCCCCACGGACGAGGTGATCAACTCGGCGCTGCGCTACCGGGTGCAGGCGCCGCTGATCGACTCGCTCCTCTCCGACATCGGGATCGAGGGCGGCAGCCTCGCCAAGCAGGGCGGGCTGATGCGCGAGGCCTCGGACATGCAGCGGATCGCGGACGCGACGAAGAAGTCCGGCGGCGCCGCCCCCGAGGGAGGGAAGAAGTAGATGCCGCGTGTCTACATCTCGTCGGTGATCGACGCGCCGGCGGCGAAGGTCTGGGAGCGGATCCGCGACTTCAACGGGCTGCCGCGCTGGCATCCGCGCATCCGCGACAGCCGGATCGAGAACGGCGAGCCGGCGGACCGGGTGGGCTGCGTGCGGGACTTCCACCTGCAGAACGGCGACCGGATCCGCGAGAAGCTGCTGGGGCTCAGCGACTACGACATGTTCTGCACCTATTCGATCCTCGAGAGCCCGATGCCGCTGACCGACTACGTGGCGACGATCCGGCTGACACCGGTCACCGACGGCGACCGGACCTTCGCGGAATGGACCGCCGAGTTCGACTGCGCCGAGACCGATGCCGAGGGGCTGGTGAACGGGATCGGCAACGACGTGTTCCTGGCGGGTTTCGCCGCGCTCAGGCGGCAGATGGCGGGCTGACCGTGGTCAAGGTCGTCAAGAGCACCGTCCTGAACGCGCCGGTCGAGGCGGTGTGGGAGGTGCTGCGCGACTTCAACGGCCACGACCGCTGGCATCCGATCGTGGCCGACAGCGTGGTCGAGAAGGGCTGGACCTCGGACCGGGTGGGCTGCGTGCGGCGGTTCCACCTGCGCGACGGGTCGGAGCTGCGCGAGCTGTTGCTGACGCTGTCGGACGCGGACATGGCGTTCAGCTACTGCCTGCTCGACACGCCGGTGCCGCTGCTGAACTACGTGGCGCATGTGCGGCTCGCGCCGGTGACCGACGGCGACCGGACCTTCTGGCTCTGGGAGAGCCGGTTCGACACGCCGGCGGGGCGCGAGGCGGAGCTGCGGCAGATGGTGGCCGAGAACGTCTACCAGAGCGGGTTCGACGCGGTGCGCGCGCATATGGGACTGGAGGAAGCATGACGGTGGTCGAGACCTATCCGACGCTGGCGGAGGCCGCCCGGGCGCTGGGGCGGGATGCGGTCTATCTCGGCGGCGGCACCATCGTGATGCGCGAGGTGAACGCCGGGACCGCGCCCGCGCGGGTGCTGCGCTCGACCGATCCGGCGCTGCGGGCGCTGCGAGTCACGGGCGACGCGGTCAGCCTCGGCGCGGGCGTCACCATGGCCGATGTGCTGGCGAACCGGGACCTCGACTTCCTGCACCCCGTCGCGCGGATGGTCGGCGGGCCGCAGGTGCGCAACATGGCGACGGTGGCGGGGAACCTGTTCGCGCCGCATCCCTATGGCGACTTCGCCGCGGCGCTGCTGGCGCTCGGCGCGCGGGTGGTGTTCGCGGGCTCGGGCGGCGCGCGGCCGGTCGAGGAGGTGCTGCGCGAGCGCGAGCACGCGGGGCTGGTCGCCGCGGTGGAGGTGCCGCGGCCACGTGATGCGCGGGCCTTCGGGTTCCTCAAGGTCAGCCGGGTGAAGCCGAAGGGCGTCTCGGTCCTGTCGGTCGCGGCGCACCTGCCGCGCGAGGGCGGGCGGATCCGCGGCGCGCGGGTGGCCTATGGCGCGATGGGTCCCGCGCCGCTGCGGGTGGCGGCGGTGGAGCGGGTGCTGGAGGGGCAGGCGCTCGACGCCGCGACCACCGCCCGCGCCGCGGCGGTGGCCGCAGAGGGGCTGGAGCCGCCGACCGACCCGATCGCCTCGGGCTGGTACCGGCGCGAGGTGGCGGGGGTGCATCTGCGGCGGCTTCTCGAACGGATGGAGCGGGGCTGATGACGAGAAAACCCGTCACCTTCACGCTGAACGGCAGTTCGCGGTCGGCCTTTGCCGAGGAGGGGCAGAACCTGCTGGACCTGCTGCGCAGGGGCCTGGGCGACCTGTCGCCGAAGTACGGCTGCGGCCAGGGCACCTGCGGCGCCTGTACCGTGACGATCGACGGCGCGACGCAGCTCGCCTGCCTGGTGCTGGCCGAGGCGGTGGAGGGGCGCGATGTCCGCACGGCCGCGGGGCTTGCCGACGGTCCCGTGCTCGACCCGCTGCAGGAGGCCTTCATGGCGCATTTCGCCGCGCAATGCGGCTATTGCACGCCGGGCATGCTGGTCTCGGCGCGGGCGCTGCTCGACCGCAACCCGCGGCCGAGCCGCGAGGAGGTGGTCGAGGCGATCTCGGGCAATCTCTGCCGCTGCACCGGCTACGAGCCGATCATCGCCGCGATCCTCGCGGTTGCCGAGGGGAGGGTCAGCGCGTGAACGACATGACGACGAAGGGCCCGATGATCGAGTTCCGCAAGGACCTCTTCGCCGACGAGCGCGACGACAACCTGAACGAGGTGGGCAAGCCGACGCGGCGGCAGGACATCCTCGGCCATGTGACCGGTCGCTCGCCGTTCTTCGACGACCACCTGTTCGACGGGCTGCTGCACCTGCGCTGCGTGCGCTCGCCGCATCACGCGGCGCGGGTCAGGCGCATCGACACCTCGGAGGCCGAGCGGATGCCGGGGGTCGTGCGCATCCTGCTCGGGCGCGACGTGCCGCTGAACCTCAACACGCTGCTGTCGCTGCTCGACTTCGGGATCGACGACGAGCCGATCCTGTCGACCGACCGGGTGCGCTATCGGGGCGAGCCGGTGGCCGCGGTCATCGCCGCGACCGAGGCCGAGGCCCGCGCCGCCGTCGCCGCGGTCCGCGTGGAATGGGAGCCCCTGCCCCATGTGCTCGACGTCGAGGAGGCGGTGAAGCCCGGCGCGCCGGTGGTGCTCGACACCTATCCCACGAACAAGTTCGTCTATCACGGCAAGTACGATCACCAGAAGCTGCGCTACGGCGACGTGGATGCGGCGTTCCGCGGCGCCGACCACATCGTCGAGGGGCGCTACCAGATGTCGCCGATCGAGCAGGCGCCGATCGAGACCTGCGGGGCGATCGCGGCACCGGAGCAGAACGGGCGGTACGTCTGCCATACCTCGACGCAGGCGCTGTTCTTCTCGCTGGGGACCGCGGCGAAGGTGCTGAAGGTGCCGTCCTCGCGGCTGCATTTCATCGGGGGGACGGTGGGCGGCGGCTTCGGCGGGAAGGTGGACTCGATCCACGAGCCGCTGGCGATCCTCGGCGCGATGCTGACGGGGCGACCGGTGAAATACGCCTGGGACCGCGAGGAGGAGATGCAGGTCGGCGCGCCGCGGGGTGCGGAGCGGTGGTACATCAGGGACGGGGTGATGAAGGACGGGCGGATCGTCGCCCGGAAGTTCACCGGCTACTTCGACAGCGGGGCCTACACGCGGCTGTCGTCCTACGCGATCATCAAGGGGGTCGGGCACCTGCCGGGGCCCTACACCATCCCGAACGTCCATGCGGACGTCTATTGCGTCTACACCAACCGCACGCCGGCGACCGCGATGCGCGGCTTCGGCATCACCGGCGTCGATTTCGCAATCGAGGCGCATATGGACAAGGTGGCCGAGACGGTGGGGATGAACCCGGTCGATCTGCGCATCCTCAACGCCTATCGCGACGGCGACATGAAGGCGCACCGGCGGGCGGCGAAGAACTGCGCGCTGATCGAGTGCTGCCAGGTGGTGGCCGAGAAGGCCGGCATCCGCATCTCGCCCGAGGCGAAGGCGGCCTCGTCGCTGCGCGACGGCGGCGGGGCGCGGGGGCAGCTGCCTGCCTTCACCGCGACGGACGAGGCCGGGCGGGTCGAGGGGTTCAACACGGGGAGCTACGCGCGGAAGGGCGCCACGAAGACGCAGGAGGCCGTGGCGCGTCCCGTGTCGCAAGCCGTGTCCCAGCCCGTGGCGTCGGCACCGCGGCCCGCGGCCCCGGCGCCGGCCGCGCAGGCCCAGCGGCCCGAGCCGCCGCGCCCGCCGGAGCCGCCGCAGGGCCCCTCGCCCGCCCCGGCGCGCACCGGTGCGCTGCGGTTCTCCTCACTGTCCGGCTTCCGGAGGCGTTGATGGCTCTTCACCGCGGCCGCGGCTTCGCGGCGATCAACTACCCGATCGGCATGAACCTGGGCGGCGACCCGAGCCAGGCGCTGATCCATTCGAACCCCGACGGCAAGTTCACCGTGGCCCTTTCGGCGATCGACCTCGGGCAGGGGATGAAGTCGGTCACCCGCCAGATCGCCGCCGAGACGCTGGGCGTGCCGATCGAGGACGTCTATGTCGATACTGCCGACAGCGACACGGGGCCCCACGACATGGGCAGCTTCGCCTCGCGGGGGACGCACCGCATGGGCAATGCGGTGATCCGCGCGGCCGAGGAGGCGCGGCAGGTGATGCTGGAGGCCGCGGCCGAGGAGCTGGAGGTCGATGCGGCGGATCTCGTCACCGACGGGCGGGGCAACATCCATGTTAAGGGCGCCCCGTCGCGGTCGATCACCACCATGGCCGCGGCGCAGGCCGCGCAGTTCAAGCAGGGGCGGACCATCGCCGGGCGCGGCATCTTCCTGATCCCGTTGTCGGACGTCGATCCCGACACGGGCGAGATGACGCCGGTGTCGACCTTCGCCCATGCCGCGATGCTGGTCGAGGTCGAGGTGGACGACGAGACCGGCGAGATCGCCATCACCGACATGCAGTCGGCCTATGAGGTCGGCCGGGCGCTCAACCCGCGGCTGGTGGAACAGCAGCTGCGCGGCGGGGCGTGGATGGGGATGAGCCATGCCGCCTGGGAGACGACGGAACCGCATTATCCCGACCGGTCGCACGGTGCGGTCGATTTCAACAATTACCTGATGCCGGGGCCCGGCGACCTCGCGCCGCATCACATCAGCGTGCTGGAACGCCCCGCGGCGGACGGCCCCTATGGCGGGAAGGGGCCGGGGGAGATGTGCGCGAACCCGGTGCTGCCCGCGGTGGTGAACGCGGTCTACGACGCGGTCGGGGTCCGGATCGACGAGCTGCCGGTCACGCCGGAGAAGGTGCTGCGCGCGCTGCGGGCGCAGGGCGGCGCGAAGCCGCGGCGCGCGCTCTGATGGTCGTGCGCCGCGCCATCCAGGGGATCGACGGGCCGGAGCCGCTGGCCCGGTCGCTGCGCGACGCACAGTACATCGCCGACGAGGGGCTGGCGACGGCGGCCTATCTGGCGCTGGCGCTCGGCAAGCCGCTGCTGCTCGAGGGCGCGCCGGGGGTGGGCAAGACAGAGGCCGCGAAGGCCATCGCCTCGGTGCTGGGGCGCGAGCTGGTGCGGCTGCAGTGCTACGAGGGGATCGACGCTTCGGCGGCGATGTACGAGTGGAACTTTCCGCGGCAGATGCTGGCGATCCGCCAGGCGGGGGAGGGTTACGTCAACCTCTATGCCGACGAATTCCTGATCGCGCGGCCGGTGCTGCTGGCGCTGCAGGCGCCGCGGGACCGGGTGCTCCTGATCGACGAGATAGACCGGGCGGACCACGAGTTCGAGGCCTTCCTGCTGGAATTCCTGTCGGATTTCGCCGTCTCGATCCCCGAGCGCGGCACGATCCGCGCCGCCGAGCCGCCGGTGGTCATCCTGACCTCGAACCGCACGCGCGAGCTGCACGAGGCGCTGCGGCGGCGTTGCGTCTATCACTGGATCGGCTATCCCGACCCGGCGCTCGAGGCGGAGATCGTGACGATGCGGGCCTCGACCGTCGCGCGCGACACGGCGGCGCGGGTGGTGCGTGCGGTGGGGGCGCTGCGCGCGGAGCCGCTGGCGAAGCCGCCGGGGGTGGCCGAGACGGTCGAATGGGCCGAGGCGGCGACGCTGCTGCATGCGGGTGGAGCGCCCTGGCCCGCGGCGTTCCGGCGGGCGATCGGGGTGGCTCTGAAGGATCAGGACGACCTCGCCTACATGGCGCCGCGGCTCGAGGCGCTCCTGTCGGAGCCGGCAGCCTAATGCGTCAGTCAAGCGGCCATTTTGAAGTTTTCGCGGAA
>CAZNSP010000044.1:0-23624 GCA_964575795.1 uncultured Rhodobacterales bacterium | reverse complement strand
GATCCTCACCCCGCCAGAGCAGCGGGCAACGACCTTTTTCAGCAGCCTGCTAGAGGCCGCCTACGACCACCTGTCCCGCCAACCAGGCTCCGGAGCGCCGCGCTGGGGGCATCTTCTCGAGATACCGGGGCTCCGCATGTGGCCCTTGTCTGGCTTTCCCCATCTGGTCTTCTACGTCGAGCGGGCCGCGTTCGTGGAGGTGGTCCGCATCCTGCATGACGGGCGCGACCTGCCGGGGGAATTGCGCGGCGCGGACGAGGGGGAGTGAGGCGATGATCCGGGTTCTGGCGCTGGTCGGCGTGGTGGCGATCGTGGCGGGGCTGCTGCTCGGCTCGCCGGGGCTGCGGCGGGTGCTGGTGGGGATCGGGGTGCTGGCGGTGGCCTATGCGGTCCTGAAGCTGACCGGTGTGGTCGACTGGGCCTTTCCCGACCGGGGGAGCTAGGGGTTCGCGGGCGGCGTGGGGGGCGCCTCGGGCGGGTTGAGGATCCAGAACCGCACGAGGTCGTAGAACACCGCCAGCACGATCGGGCCGAGGAAGAGGCCGACGAGGCCGAAGCCGAGCGTGCCGCCGATCACGCCGGCGAGGATCACCAGCATCGGCACCGGCAGGCCCTGGCTCATCAGGATCGGGCGCAGCACGTTGTCGAGAAAGCCCACCGGGATCAGGTAGAGCGTGAGCAGCAGTGCCGGCAACGTGTCGTACTGGAACCAGACGTAGATCAGCACCGGCACGGTGATCGGGGCGGCCCCGATCTGCACGATCGAGAGCAGGAGCGCGGCGAAGGTCAGGAGCCCCGCGCCGGGCACGCCGGCGACGATCAGGCCGATGCCGACGAGCAGCGACTGGATGAAGGCGACGCCGATCACGCCGCGGGCGACGTTGCGGATCGTGGCGCCGGCGAGATCGACGAAGCCCGAGCCGCGCGGGCCGACCACGCGGTGGGCGAAGCGGCGGGTGGCACCGACGAGCGCGGGGCCCGCGCCGTAGAGGAAGCCCGACACCACCACCGCGGCGAGGAAGCCGAAGACACTGAGCGCGAGCCCGGCGATGGCGCCGAGCATCATCTGGCCGGCGCCGAGCATGCCCTGCGCGGCCGAGAGCATGCGCGTCCCGTAGCGGTTGAGGAAATCCTCGATGTTCGAGGAGGCGAGCGCCCAGGCGTCGGAGAGCGTCTGGCCGACCACCGGGATGGTGGCGACCTGCGGCGGCGGCGGCGGCAGTTCCAGCGCCTCGGCGGCGAGCCAGCGGGCGAGGAATTCGAGCGAATCGACGATGCTGACCGAGAGCACGGTGACCGGGCCGAGCACGAGCGCGAAGAGCGTCAGGGTGACGAGGGTCGCGGCGAGCCCGCCGCGTCCGCCGAGGCGGGCGGCGAGCCAGCGCCAGACCGGGTGCAGCGCCACGGTCAGGATCACCGCCCAGACGAGGATGGGCGCGAAGGGCCGGAGCAGGGTCAGCGCGAGATAGGCGAAGAGCCCGATCAGCGCGAGGCGGATGGCGATGTCGACCGCCAGCGCCTCGGGCGAGCGGATCGGGCCGGATGCCGGCGGGACGGGGGGCGGGCTCGGCTGGTTCTCAATCATCGCGCGGCTCCCGGGTGGTGTCGTGTCCTGCCTATCCGAGCGGGGCGGGTGCGGAAAGTGAGGCGGAATCGTGGGGTATCATGTTACCGTGTCAACAAGTGATTGATTTAGCAGGAACATTAGGCGCATTTTGCCATTGACGCGACGCGTGAATTCTCTAGAACGGCGCGGTCAGATCGGCGGGGTCCTTCCGCCGGGGCAATCCTGCCCGAATCAGTGAAAGACAGCTGGAACCGAGCGATGAAGACCTTCTCCGCAAAACCGGCCGACATCGAGAAGAAGTGGATCGTGATCGACGCCGAAGGCGTGGTCCTGGGCCGGCTCGCCTCGATCGTGGCCATGCGCCTGCGCGGCAAGCACAAGGCGACCTTCACCCCGCACATGGACATGGGCGACAACGTCATCGTCATCAACGCCGAGAAGGTGCAGATGACGGGCAACAAGCGCGCCGACAAGAAATACTACTGGCACACCGGCTTCCCCGGCGGGATCAAGCACCGCACCGCGGGCCAGATCCTCGAGGGCCGATTCCCCGAGCGGGTCATCCAGAAGGCGGTCGAGCGCATGCTGCCCGGCGGTCCGCTGAGCCGGACCCAGATGGGCAACCTGCGGGTCTATGCCGGCGGCGAGCATCCGCACGCGGCGCAGAACCCCGAGTCGCTGGACGTCGCCAGCCTCAATCCCAAGAACACCCGGAGCGCCTGATCATGGCCGAGACCCTGAATTCCCTCGAAGACCTCAAGGGCAGCGTCGCCGCGACCCCGGTCGAGGAGGCCCCCGCCCGCGAGCCGAAGCGCGACAGCCTCGGCCGGTCCTATGCCACCGGCAAGCGCAAGGACGCGGTGGCCCGCGTCTGGATCAAGCCGGGCAGCGGCAAGGTCGTGGTGAACGGCAAGGCGATGGACGCCTATTTCGCCCGTCCGGTGCTGCAGATGGTGATCGGCCAGGCGTTCAGCGTGGCCGGCGTGACCGGGCAGTTCGACGTGATGGCGACCGTGAAGGGCGGCGGCCTCTCGGGCCAGGCCGGCGCGGTGAAGCACGGCATCTCCAAGGCGCTGACCCTCTACGAGCCGGCGCTGCGCGCGCCGCTGAAGGCCGCGGGCTTCCTGACCCGCGACAGCCGCGTGGTCGAGCGCAAGAAGTACGGCAAGCGCAAGGCGCGCCGGAGCTTCCAGTTCTCGAAGCGCTGATCGCTGTCGCTACGGCGGAATTCGGGGGGGCGTCGGGCGACCGGCGCCCCTTCGCGTTCCGGGGGGTTAGCGGAAGGGTTGCGCGCGGGTCAGATATCGAAGTCGCCGGCGTCGAGGTCCCAGTCGTCGTCGTCGGTGAAGGGCGCGCCGTCGCCGGCCCAGAGCCCGGCCATGGCGTTGGCGATCAGCACGCCGCCGGCCACGCCCATGGCGGTCTGGGCGGCGGTGCCGAGGAAGCCGGTGCCCTGCGGCAGGCCCGGGCGCGGGTGCTGCGGCGGCTCGGGCGTATCGGAGCCGAAGAGGCCGGAGAGGAAGCCGCCGCCGCGCGGCAGCTCGGCGCAGCGGGCCTCGAGCTCGGCCAGCCGGTCCTGGCAGCGGGCGAGTGCGGCCTCTTGCACGAGGATGGTCTGGGCCATGAAATAGGCGGCGCCGGGGGTCAGCGCCATCTGCCGGTCGATCAGCGCCTCGGCCCCGGGATCCCGCGGCGCGGCACTGCGCCCGGTCTCGGCGAGACGGCGGAACAGGCCCTCGATTGCGGCGCGGTCGTCTTCGTCCATGGCGGTGTCTCCCCGGGTGTCGCGACCCTGAAGATAGGGAGCCTCGCGGCGGATTTCAGCCCGTGCCGCATGGGGCGGGCGCCGAATGCCGGCGCCCGCAGGCTGGGTCAGCAGTCGTAGACGTCGACGGCGCAGCGCCGCACGGTGCGGCGGGTGACGCCGGCGACGCTGACGGGTGTGACCGGGCGGCCGACGACGGCCTCGGCGGTCGGGACGAAGCCGAGCTGACCGGTGCGGTGGAAGCTGTCGGCGACCTCGAGGCCGGTGGTGGCGACGACGAGGGCGATCAGGGCGCCTGCGATTTGCCGGAGCATGTCAGTTGTCTCTCTCGATGACGAAGATGCCGGAATATTCGTTGAGGTCGGTGAGATCCCCGGGCTCGACCCTCGTGGCGTCGGCGGGGATCTCGATTGCGAGATCGTGGCTGGCGTCGGCGCCCGTCCGCCAGTTGTAGACGTCGACCGTGTACTGGGGCATGCCCTCGACTTCGCGGGTGGTGATCACGAAGCGGCAGGGATGGGGGGCGTCGCCCTGGGCGATCCAGATCTGCCAGTCCACCTCGTCGGTGCGGAAGGCGAGGTGGTCGCATTCCTGGCCGCGGATCACCCCGCTGCCGAGATCCTTGGCGTCGGTGACGAGCGGCATCAGCGTGTCGTAGACGTTCGCAACGAGAAGGTCGGCGGCGGGCAGCGGCCGGCCGTAGGTGTCGCGCAGCGTGTCGATGAGGTTGTCGAGCGTGCCGGGCAGTTCGGCCTCGGTATAGAGATTGGCGTTCCGGCCGTAGACCCGGAGCGTGGTGCCGTCGAACGACATCTCGACCGCCGCGAATCCGCCGATGCGGGTGGCGTGGAACCTGTCGGGGCGTTCGAAGGCCGTCGTGCCGGAGTTGGCGATGGCGAGCTTCTGCCCTTCGGTGGTGACCACCTCGGTGCTGGTGTCGAAGTCGAACGAGATCGCCGACTGGGCGGCGAGATAGTCCGACATGGCCTTGAACAGTTCCTTCGCCTGTTCCTCGGTCGCGGAGGCGGTGGTCGCGGTGGCGAGGACCGCCGCGGCCAGGGCAACAGCCCTGGAAGAACGTCCTGTCCTGGTCCTGAGTCTCATCATGTGTTCCTGGTCTGGCTCGAGCCGGATGCGCGTCGCAATCGACAGCGGCGGCCGCCCGGGAGGATGCGGGGCGGGGGCCGGTGTCGTGGCGAGTCTAGAGCTTCGGCTCGGAGCGGGTCAATGACCCGCGGAGAGGGGACGTGTCCGCCTGCGCCACGATGGGGGCAGGCGGTTCGCGGCATGCCAGGCGGTGAAGTCGGGGGTGGGGAGGGGTTTCGACCAGAGCCAGCCCTGGCCGAGGTCGCAGCCCATGGCGGCGAGGCGGTCGCGGGCGGATTCGGTTTCCACACCCTCGGCGACGAGCTTGTAGCCGAGGTCGCGGCCGAGGCGCACGATGCCGGCGACGAGGTGCTCGCCCTCGGGGCCGGCGTCCATCCCGCGGATCAGCGACTGGTCGATCTTGAGTGTGCTGGCCGAGAGCCGGGTCAGATAGGCCAGGTTGGAATAGCCCGAGCCGAAGTCGTCGATGGCGATGGAGAAGCCGAGCGCGCGCAGGGCGGCGAGGCGGTCGAGGATCAGCCGGCCGTCGCCGGCGTTGACGCCCTCGGTGACTTCCAGCTCCAGCCGGCCGGGGTCGATGCCGGTGGCGGCGCAGCAGAAGCGCAGGTATTCGACGAAGTCCGGCTCATCGAGGTTCTTGGGCGAGAGGTTGATGGCGAGGGAAGGCACGCCGTCGCGGCCCCAGCGCGCCAGGGTCATGCAGGCGGCGGAGATCACCCAGCGGGTGAGCGGGCCGATCAGGGCGGTCGCCTCGACGAGGGGGACGAATTCGGCGGGGGAGACGAAGCCGAAGCGGGGATGGTTCCAGCGCACCAGCGCCTCGGCGCCGGCGCAGCGGCCGGTCGCGAGGCAGACCTTGGGCTGGAAGTGGAGCGAGAGCTGGTCCTCGGCCTCGAGCGCGGTCTTGAAGTCGGTGAGGAGCGTGAAGGCCCGGCGGTGGGCGGCGTCGGTCGCGGGGTCGTACCAGGCCCATCCCTCGGGGCGGCTGCGGCTGTCCTGGGCGGCGGCCAGCGCGGCGCGCAGGTCGTCGGGGTCGAGGGGCTGGTGGAGCGGGTGCAGGCCGATGCCGGCGCGGGTGTCGATGGGGATGCCGTCGCAGACCACGGGGGCGGCGAAGGCGCGGGTGATCTCGGCGGCGAGCGGCTGGGCGAGCGCGGCTTCGGCGGCGTCGAGCAGGAAGGCGAAGCTGAGGATGCTGACGTTGTAGAGGGTGCAGCCCGGCGGCAGGAGCCGCGCCAGCCGGTCGGAGCCGGCGCGGATGAAGGATTCGGACGCGCTGTGGCCGAGGGCACGCAGGATCTGGTTGAAGACCCGCGGTTCGGCGATCGTGACCATCATCAGCAGGCCCTGGCGGCCGGTGTGGTCGGCGAGGAACTGGACGCGGTTCGGGCGCTGGGTGATGGGGTCGAGCCGAACACCGACCGCCTGCGCGCAGGCGCCTCGCCCGATTGTCATCGAAAACCCCTCTGCCCCCTGCCCGGCGCCGCCGGACCCTTCCCCGGCGCGCAGGATGGCAGCGCCGGGCTAACGAGGGGTAAAGGGGATCAGCGCGGGGGCGGCGGGCCTTCGGCCAGTTCGGCCTCCTCGGCCTCGGGGCTGGTGCGTGCGGTGCCCTCGGTCTCGGGGGCGGGCGGTTCGTCGAGCGCGCCGACGATCAGCGGCAGCATCGAGGACTGCGACAGGCCGGCATCCTCGCCATGCGGCGGGGCCTTCCAGTCCAGCGTGTCGAAGGCGCCGCAGTTCTCGCAGACCGGGGCCCAGCCGGTGTGGATGTGGTTGCACTTGCCGCAGAGCCACTGCGGCCCGCGCGAGGCGCCGAGCGCCTTGGCGAGCCAGCCGCGCACCACCGCCTCGGGCGCGCCCTGGCCGCGTTCGATGGCGGCCATCAGCGCGAGGCTGCGGGTGGTGGGCTGGGTCTCGGCGAGGTCGCCGAGCGCCTTGCGGGCGGCGGGGAAGTCCTCGGCCGCGAGCGCGAGCTCGGCGGCGAGCATGCGCGATTCGGGGTGGTCCGGCTTCTCGCCGATCAGCGTGGCGAAACGCTTCTGCCGGGCGGCGGGGGTCTCGTTCGGCTCGATCGCGGCGAAGGCGGCGGCGAGGTCGGGATGCGGCGCCTCGCGCCAGGCGCTCTGCAGGGTGCGGGTCGCCTTGCGGGCCTTGCCCTGCGCGACGAGCGCCTGGGCGGCGAGCGCGGCGGCGGGGATCAGCGTGGGGGCGAGCCTGTTCGCCTGGATAGCCGCCTCCTGCCAGCGGGCGTCGTTGCCGGCGTCGAGTGCTGCGCGGGCATCGGCGAGGGAGAGCACCGCGTCGCGGCGGGTGCCGATGTCGCGCGGCAGGAGCCGGGCGTGCATCGAGGCGTTCAGCGTCTCGCGCGCGCCGGACCAGTCCTCCTTCTTCGACTGGAGGTCGAAGAGGGTGCGCAGGACGATCGGGTTGTCGGGGCGAAGCGCAAAGGCCTTCTGCGCGAGCGCGAGCGCGGTGTCGGTCTCGCCTTCCTCGAGCTTCTGGTGCATCAGGCCCTTGATGCCGACGAAGCGGGTGCGGTCGTCCTCGAGCATCTTCTTGTAGATCTCGAGCGCGCGGCCCTTGTCCCCGAGCGCCTCGGCGGTCTGGGCGCCGATCAGGCGGGTGATCTCGGGGCGGCTGAGCAGGCGCTCGGCCTTGGCGGCCTTCTTCTGGGCGGTGCGGGTGTCGCCGGCGGCGAGCGCGATCATGCCGTCCGACAGCGCGTCGTAGCCGCGGCGTTCGCGGTTGCGGCTGAAGTAGCGGGTGATCGCGGTCTCGTCCCCGAGGACGAAGCGGATCACCGCGACGATGAGCCCGACGATCTTCAGGAGAACGAGCACGACGGCGAGCAGCACCACCAGCGCGATGATCGCGCCGATGGGCGTGAAGGTGAATTCGCGGTTGGCGAAGGCGATCCGCACCTCGCCGGGGGTTTCCAGCATCCAGGCGGCGCCGAAGGCGAGCGCCGCGGCGACCGCGATGAAGACGACGATTTTCAGAAGGGACCAGAGCATCGCACGCCTCCCGTCAGTTCGTGGCCGAAGAATCGGCGGTCAGCGTGGCGAAGCCGTCGAGCGCGGCGGCCCGGGCGCGGGCGGCGTCGAGCCAGCCGGCCATGGCGGCGGCGGCCTCGGACGGCAGGTCCCCGGCCTCGGCGATCGCGGTGTCGAGGTCGTCGCGGCGGAGCGCGTCCTCCATCCGCGAGAGCACCGCGTCTGGGGTGAGCCCGGGCTGGGGCGTGAGCGAACGGCTGGCGACCTGTGCCTCGAGGAAGGCGCGGGAGCGGGCGAGCACGCCGTCGCCGGCGCTGGCGAGGATGCTGGCGCGGATCGCCTCGTGCGCGGCGTCGGAGAAGGAGTTCCGCAGCTCCGCACTGGTGGCCACGCCCGAGGCGGCGGCGGCGGTGAGGCCGTCCGGCAGGGTGATGCCGGGCTGGCCGGCGAGCCGGTCGATCGCCTCGGCATAGGGCTGGCCGGAGGCGAGCGCCGAGCGGATCAGGTAGAGGTCGGCCTCGATCTCGGCGGCGGAGAGCGCCTGGGCCGCGGATTCCTGCACCTCCTCGACCTGGCTCCGGGCCTCGGCGACGCGGCGTTCGGCCGCGGCGGCCACCTCGTCGATCCGGGAGGAGAGCGCGGCGACGCTGGCGTTCACATCGGCGAATTCGGCCCGCAGCCCGGCGAGTTCCGAGCGGTAGACGTCGATCTGGGCGACCGCGGCCTCGGCGGCCTCGCCGTCGCCGATGGCGCCGGTGGCGATCTGGGCCTTCAGGTCGGCAAGCTCGGCCGAGAGGCCGTCGAGGGTGGACTCGAGGCTGCCGAGCCGTTCGCGCGCCTCGGCGCCGTCGGTCGCGGCGATCTGGTCGCGGAGTGCGGTGATCTCGGCCGTGGTGCGGGCCTCGGCCTCGGCCACGGCGGTGGCGATGCGGTCGTCGACATCGGAGGTGCTGGCGGCGGCGGCGATCTCGGCGCGCAGGGCGTCGAGATCGGACTGGACGCCGGTCTGCAGCTCGGCGAGGCGGGCTTCGGATTCGGCCTGGCCGGGGGTGAGCCATTCGGCGACCGGGGCCATGCCGGAGGGCAGCATCGGGGCGAGTTTCGGCGCGCCCCAGATGCCGAGGGCGGCGCCCGCGATCAGGAGGACCAGCGCGACCAGCAGTTTCGAGGCGAAGGAGGAGCCGCGCTCCTCCTCGTGCTGGTCGTCGTGCGGTTCCTCGGTCTCCGACCGTTCCGTGGCCGCGCCCGGGGCCGGCTCGGACCCGGCGGCGCGGACGGGCTCGGGTTCGGGCTTCGGCTCGGGGGCATGTTCGGACATCGCGGCGGTCTCGGCCTGGGCGTCGAGCCGCTCCTCGGTGTCGGGCAGGTTCTCGTAGGGCGGGTGGGGTTCGGCGGCGGCTTCCGGCGATGCTTCGGCCGCGGGAGCGTCCGGCGCGGGCTGCTCGGAGGGGGGCGATTCGGTGGAGGTCGCGTCGTCCGCGGGCCGGGGTTCGCCGACCGGCCCCATGTCGGAAAGCCGCGTGGATTCGCTGGGGAGCGGCGTGGATTCGTCCGGGGTCCCGGGCGCGGCTGGCGTGTTCTCGTCCTCAGTATGCCGTCCGGTCTTCTTCCTGTCCGCCATCGTCCCCCCGATCCCCACAGGTCTGCCGGTGCCCGGCAACGCGGGAGATAGTATGGCAAGGATGGGGGGTGAACAAGCCGCAGCCCCGGCGGGCGGCGGAAATGGACCGCGACGCCTAGACTTGCGCGAGGGCGGCGATCATGCCGTCGCGGTCGGGGGCCTTGGCGGTGATCCGGCGGGCGGCGGGCAGGGCGTCGAGCGCGGCGGTGGCCGCGGCGCTGATCGTGACGAGGGTGCAGGCGGCGGTGTCCCAGCCGGCGGCCCGGGCCTGGTCGGCGAAGAGCGCGGCGGAGCGGGGCGAGAAGAAGGCTAGGACCGGGACCGCGCCGGCGGCGAGGAGTGCGGCGGCCGCGGGCGGGACCGGGCAGGGGGTCTGGTCGTAGAGCTCGAGCGGGCGGGCGGTGATGCCGGCGGCGGCGAGGCGACCGACGAGATCGCCCGCGGCATGGGTGCCGCGCACGTGCAGGAGCACGCCGCGGGCCGGGTCGTGCCGGACGATGATCAGTTCGGCCAGCGCCACGACGTCGCCGTCGGCGGAATGCGCCTCGAAGCCGGCGGCGCGGGCGGCCTCGGCGGTGATCGCGCCGACGCACCAGGCGGGCAGGCTGCGGTCGGGATGGGCGGCGGCGAACTGCTCGACGCCGTTCGACGAGGTGAAGATGATGCCGCCGGCGCCGGTCAGGTCGATGGGCCTTCGGCGGGGGGTGATGGCGATGACCGGGGCGATCACCGGCTCGAACCGGCCGGGGAGGCGGGATTCGAGTTCGGCGGCGAAGGCCTCGGCCTGGGCCTGCGGGCGGGTCAGGAGCAGCTTGCGCCGCAAGGGAACCTCCGGGGCTGGCGCCATTGCGCGGGGGTGGAGTGGGTGTTACCCCGGGCCCGCGTTTCGGGCAATGGCGGGCAAGGTGGCGGCGGAAAGGATCATCCTGGGGCTGGAGAGCAGCTGCGACGATACCGCCGCGGCGCTGGTCCGGGCGGTGCCGGGGCAGGCGCGGGGCGAGCTGCTCGCCTCGGTGGTGATGGGGCAGGGCGCGCTGCACGCGGATTTCGGCGGCGTGGTGCCGGAGATCGCGGCCCGCGCCCATGCCGAGCGGCTGGACCTGGCCGTGGAGGCGGCGCTGGCCGAGGCGGGCCTGGGGCTCGACGCGGTCGATGCGGTGGCGGTGACCGCGGGGCCGGGGCTGATCGGCGGCGTGCTGGCGGGGGTGATGTTCGCCAAGGGGATCGCGGCGGCGCGGGGCCTGCCGCTTTATGGGGTGAACCACCTGGCGGGGCACGCGCTGACCCCGCGGCTGACCGAGGCGGTGGATTTCCCCTATCTGATGCTGCTGGTCTCGGGCGGGCACTGCCAGTTCCTCGCCGTCGAGGGGCCGGAGGCGTTCCGGCGGCTCGGCGGCACGATCGACGACGCGCCGGGCGAGGCCTTCGACAAGGTGGCGAAGATGCTTGGCCTCGGCCAGCCGGGCGGGCCGGAGGTGGAGCGGGCGGCGGCCACCGGCGATGCGGCGCGGTTCCGGTTTCCCCGGCCGCTGATGGACCGGGAGGACTGCGACCTCAGTTTCTCGGGGCTGAAGACCGCGGTGCGGCGGGCGCGGGACCGGCTGGTGGAGGCGCGGGGCGGGATCACGCGGGCGGACCGCGCGGACCTCTGCGCCGGGTTCCAGGCGGCGGTGGCGGAGAGCCTCGGGGAGAAGACGCGGCGGGCCTGTGCGGTCTTTGCCGCAGATCACGGCGCGCGGGTGCTGGCGGTGGCCGGCGGCGTGGCGGCGAACCGGGCGATCCGGGCGCGGCTGGAGGCGGTGGCGGCGGAGGCGGGTTTCGACTTCCTCGCGCCGCCGCTCGGGCTATGTACCGACAACGGCGCGATCATCGCCTGGGCGGCGGCGGAGCGCATGGCGGTGGCGGGGCCAGACGGGCTGGACCTGTCCGCGCGGCCGCGCTGGCCGCTCGATACGCAGGCCGCGCCGATGCTGGGGGCGGGCAGGAAGGGGGCCAAGGCATGAGGCCGGTGGCGGTTCTGGGTGCGGGGGCGTTCGGCACGGCGCTGGCCTGTGCGGAGTCGGCGGAGGGGCTGCCGGTGGTGCTGTGGGGCCGCGACGCCGGGGCGATGGCGGCGATGGCGGAGACGCGGGAGAACGCGCGGCGGCTGCCCGGCGTGCGGCTGCCCAAGGCGCTGGTGCCGGTGGCGGATCTCGGCGCGCTCGACGATGCGCAGGCGCTCCTGATGGCGCTGCCGGCGCAGCAGACCGAGGGGTTCCTGCGCGACCACGCGCGCGACTTGCCGCCGGTGCCGCTGGTGATGTGCGCCAAGGGGATCAGCGGGACGGATTTCCGGCTGCAGTCCGAGATCGCGGCGGAATACTGTCCCGACCAGCCCTGCGCGGTGCTGACCGGGCCGGGCTTCGCCGGCGAGATCGCCCGCGGCCTGCCGACCGCGCTGACGCTCGCCTGCGCCGATCCCGCGGTCGGGCGGCTGTTGCAGAGCCTTCTGTCGACGCCGCGGCTGCGGCTCTACCTGACCGAGGACGTGGCCGGGGCGCAGCTGGGCGGCGCGCTGAAGAACGTGATCGCGATCGCCTGCGGCATGGTCGAGGGCGCGAAGCTCGGCGCGAGCGCGCAGGCGGCGCTGATGACCCGCGGCTTCGCCGAGATGGCGCGGCTGGTGGCGGCGCTGGGCGCGCAGCCCGAGACGCTGACCGGGCTCTCGGGGCTCGGCGACCTGTCGCTGACCTGCAACTCGCCGCAGTCGCGGAATTTTGCGCTCGGCCACGCGCTGGGCGCCGGCGCGGCGCCGCCCGAGGGCAAGACGGTGGAGGGCGTGACGACGGCGCGGGCCGCGGTGCGGCTGGCGGCGAAGCATGACGTGGAGATGCCGATCGCCGCGGCGGTGGCGGACGTGCTGGACGGGACCTCGACGATCCCGCAGGCGATGGAGGCGCTGTTGTCGCGCCCGTTGAAGGAGGAGTGAATGTTCTACGCGCTGATCTGTGACGACAGGCCCGGGGCGCTGGAGGTGCGGAAGGCGAACCGCGCGGCGCATCTCGACTACATCCGCGAGACGGGCGTGGTCGCGCAGGCGGGGCCGTTCCTCGATGCCGAGGGCGCAATGGTCGGATCGCTCGTCATCCTCGACGTGGCGGACCGGGCGGCGGCGGAGGCCTGGGCGGCGGGGGACCCCTATGCGAAGGCGGGGCTGTTCGCGAAGGTCGAGATCCGGCCGTGGAACCGGGTGATCGGGGGGGCGCAGTGAATTCAGGCGTGAACTACTGGCTGTTCAAGTCCGAGCCGGACGTCTGGAGCTGGGACGACCAGGTGGCGAAGGGTGCCGCGGGCGAGGAATGGACCGGGGTGCGCAACTATCAGGCGCGCAACAACATGAAGGCGATGGCGCTGGGCGACCGGGGCTTCTTCTACCATTCCAACCAGGGCCGGGCGGTGGTCGGCGTGGTCGAGGTCTGCGCGCTCGCCCATCCCGATTCGACGACCGACGATCCGCGCTGGGAATGCGTGGACATCCGCGCGGTCGCGCCCTTCCCGCGGCCGGTGACGCTGGACATGTGCAAGGCCGAGCCGCGGTTGGCGGACATGGTGCTGGTCAACAACTCGCGCCTGTCGGTCCAGCCGGTGACCGCGGAGGAATGGCGCGTGGTCTGCGAGCTGGGCGGCTACGCGGAATAGGGGGCGCGCGGTCAGGCCATGCCGCTGCCCGACATCTGGCCGCCGCCGGGCACGTTGCGGAAGGTGAACGGGGTGAAACGCCCGTCCCTGCCGATCCGGAAGGTGACCTGCATCCTTCCGTCCGCGCTGACGTAGCGGCTGGCGTCGAGGATCGCCTGGCCGTCGGGGGTCAGTTCCGGCCAGTCGAGATCCGTGATCGCCTCGAGCAGGAACCGCTTGAGCGCGGTCGCGTCGAGATAGGGCTGGTGGTCGACGCATTCCGCGCGGACCTCGCCGTCGACGACGCGGCAGATCGCCGTCTGGTCGTCGCGGCAGGTCACGGTGCCGCCGGGCGGCACGGGGCAGTGACAGGTGTTCATTGGCCGGCCTCCCTCTGGAGCACGATCATGCCATCCTGTGCGACGAGCCGGTAGGGGCCGACGCTGCCCTCCGGCACCATGGCGCGGAGGGCGCGCAGCCCCTGTTCGCAGGTCGCGAAGGTGGCGCGGTGCTGGGCGAGGGGCTGGAGGAGTTCGGCCTGCGGGAAGTCGCGGAAGGCGATCGTGCGGTTCGACATGTCCGCGATCTGGCGCGCCGCGCTGCCGAAGGTGGCGCCCTTGGGGAAGGCGATCGCGGTGGCGTTCGACGCGCCCCTGAGCCGCCGGGCGTCCTCGCCGCGCAGGAACACGAAGACGGCGGCGGCGAAGAGGGCCAGGGCGAGCAGGAAGCTCGCCCACCACGGGGCGTCGGTGAGACGGTTGCCGATGTCGAGACCGGCCCGGGCGAGAAGCGCCTCGAGGATCGGCAGCCACCACGGGGCGGCGATCGCGGCGAGGCCGGCCCAGACCAGCAGGCGCGCCATGCGGGTGTGCGGGGACCCCCGGAAGAGACGCAGCAGTTCCAGCGCGAAGTCGCGGCTCATCTTGCCACCCCGGGTTTGCGACAGGCCGCCGGGTCGGGGCCCGGCGGCGCGACTGGCGGCGAGGTTAGGCGATGAGGCCGCCGTGCGCCAAGGGTTCCGGCGCGGTCAGCCGCGCAGGGCCTTCCAGGTCGGGGCGATGACGTAGCCGACGAGGGGGATGATCGCGAAGCCGATGGCGAGGCCCGCGACGCCGGAGCCGGCGGCGGTGACGAGCCATGCGACGAAGCCCTGCGCCACGGGGACGGCATGGGCCACGGCCTCGGCGGCGTGGTGGAGCGCCTCGGGGATCGTGGTGAAGCCGAATTCCTCGGCGCCGTGCAGCACGATGCCGCCGCCCACCCAGACCATCGCCGCGGTGCCGACCACGGCGAGCGCCTTCAGGAAGCGGGGCATGCCGCGGACGAGGCCCCGGCCGAAGCTTCGGCCGATCCCGGTCCGCCCCTCGCGCGCCAGATGCAGGCCGACGTCGTCGGCCTTCACGATCAGTGCGACCGCGCCGTAGACCGCGGCGGTGATGCCGATGGCGACGACGGCGAGCGCCCCCGCCTTCGTCGCGAGGCCGCCCACGGGCAGGGTGGAGAGCGCGATGGCCATGATCTCGGCGGAGAGGATGAAGTCGGTGCGGATGGCGCTGGCGACCTTGCGCTCCTCGAGTTCCTTCGCGTCGGCGGCTTCGGCCACCGCGTCCTCATGCGCATGGGCGGCATGGGGGAAGAGCGCCTCCCAGACCTTCTCGGCACCCTCGTAGCAGAGGAAGGCGCCGCCGAACATCAGGAGCGGCGTGATCGCCCCGGGCGCGAAGGCCGAGAGCAGGAGGGCGACCGGCAGGAGGAAGACGAGCTTGTTCCGGAGCGAGCCGCGCGCGATGCGGGCGATCATCGGCAGCTCGCGCGCGGGCTCGATTCCGACCACGTAGCGCGGCGTGACTGCGGCGTCGTCGATCAGCACGCCGGCGGATTTCATCCCGGCCTTGGCGGCGAGGGTGGTGACGTCGTCGATCGAGGCGGCGGCTGCCTTGGCGATGCCGGCGACGTCGTCGAGCAGGGCGAGCAGTCCGACGCTCAAGGCGGCCTCCGTCACCGGGTCTCGGGCGGCGAATATAGGCGGTGACGGTATCGGTGGGGAGGGGGCGTGCAATGGAAATCGGGGAGGCTCCCCCCTCAAGGAGCCTCCCCGACCCCACCACGTGCGGGATGCGGCCTTGCGACCCCGGGACCCCGAGCCCTCCGGGCAGACCGGGCCGCACCCCTACGGCCGGGTCACATTCCTGCGGAGGGCGGAGGGATCCCGACACCCCGCACGACCCCTCGGTGGCCCACGAAAGCCGCCCCCTGTCGCTCGGATGTTCCGGGAAACCGATGACTTCAGCTGCGGCGCTTCTGCCACGATCATCGCTGAGATGTGGATAGCACGGGCGCGGACCGGCGGTCAAACGCCAAGTGCCTAGATTTGTTGATTAATCAGGGATGAATGGGCCAGGGGCGGGACGGCTGCGGAGGGGCCGGGTGTGCAGCTCGTGTGGGACCCCGCCAGCGCCGGCCCGCGCGACACCGCGTCGGCGTAGTCCCGGAACACCCGCTCGATCGGCTTCGACTGCCCGGAATAGGGCAGCGTCCAGTGCACCTCGACGCCCAGCGTCGTCAGCGCGCCCCGCATCTCGTCGGCGGTGACCTTGAACCGGTAGCGGCTCGGCTGCCCGCCGGTGATCTGCTTCGAGGCGAAGGCCCGGCCGTTGTCGAGCACCGCGTGTTTGGGGATGCCCCAGTCCCGGAACGTGTCGTAGAGCGCGAGCCGCACCGCCGCGGCGCTCTCGCTCTTGTCGACCCGCCAGGCAAGTATCTTGTTGGAATATAGGTCCTGCACAAGGATCAGCACCGGGCGCCCGACCTCGCCGTCCGGCCAGCGGATCAAATTGTCCACGGTATGCCCGTCCACGTTGATCCATTGCAGCGCATGGAGATCACTGCGGTCCCGCTTCTGCGCCGGATACATCCGAAAGAGCGCCTTTTCCCCTTGGCGTGCCGCCACAATTGCCTGCGGCAGCAAGTCTCTCCGCATCCGTCGCATCAGGACGCGCACGTCCTGCGGAAGCTTCCATCCGAACTGTGCAGCCTTGGCTTTCAGCCGCCGCCAGCACGACGCTGCGGAAGGCTGCTCCAATCGCAGGTAGTCCGACCGGAACGCCCGCTCCGCCTCGGCCGAGAAAGTGACACTCCGCCCCAGTCCGCCTTTCCAGCCCGGCAGAAGCGCCAGATGCCAGTCACGGGGATCGAGGTCCTTGCATCGCTTCCGCAAGCGTATCAACCTCGACTCGGAGAGCTGGAGTTTCCCCCGCGCCTCCCCGGCGGAGGCTCCCGAGGCCACAAGCTCGTCATAGCTGCGCAGCACGTCGGCCTGCTCGCGGGCGCGCTGGCGGGCCTTATCGGATTGCCGCTCGAAGTGGGCGGATAGGCCGTCGCGGTCGGCCCCGTCAGTCAGCAGCTCACACCCCGGCGACGGAGCCCGCCGTACCTTCTCATAGGCATCTCGGAGGGCGTTCGGAAGGCTCTCAAGGGCATATGAGACGCCCTTCTGACCCCGTGCGGCAGGCCCCTCGACGTTGCTCGCACCTTCGCCCTGGACGCGCTTGTCGAATGCGGTCTTGTGCGATGGATAGCCGGCCAGGCCGAGCAGCTCGGAGCGCGGCACAGCGAGGCTCATATCCGGATGCCCCTGGACCGGAGGTATTCCTGGACCTCATTGCTGACGGCTGTGGCGCGCGGGCCGCGCCAGTCGCCACGGAGCGCACGGCCTACGTTCTGCTGATGGTAGCCGCGGGTCTTGCACCAGGCGTTCATGCTCTCGCCTATGGAAACGAAGCCCGCGCGGGCAGACAGGTGGAATTCCCGCGTCTGCGTCGTTGGCGCCGGTCGGAATTGTTGAGGGTTCATCGCTGTGCTACGAATGTTGCCAGACAGGTAAGTGCACATAGTGAACATCAGAAAGCTGGTGAACACAACGAAAATCTGAAGGATTTGGCCTTGATGGACCAGGATGCCCCGGCCGTCGCTGAAAATCTGAAGGCCGGCGGGCATGTGCTCGACATTCTCAAGGCGCTCACAGACGCCAAGAACGACGCGGAGCTCGCCCGCAGGCTCGACGTGCCGCAGAGCACGGTGTCGAGCTGGCGGAAGCGAGACGTGATCCCCTATGAGGCCTGCGCGAAGATCGCGGCCGAGACCGGAACATCCCTGGACTGGATGTTGTTCGGGTCAGGGACGCGGGTCAGGGGCGCCGGGATCGACCTGGACCTCCTGCGCCTCGCGGCGCAAATGGCCTATCTGCAATTCAAGCACGGCCCCTATGAACCTGAGAAATTCGCAGACCGCCTCATAAGAAGTTACAATAAACTGCGCGAGACAATTGATCAGGAGGCAGATCATGTCATGGCTCAGGTTCGGCGGGACAATATAATCCGAGTAATGCAAGGCCAGCTAGAGGCCCTAAACGAGCCGATGGCGCGCGAGTTCGGGCTGGCCGGATCGGCTGAGGACGAAGCCGAGGACTGAGGCGCGCTTCCGTTCGATGGTCCCCGCTGCCGTCCAACGGGCCTTCTTGCGCACCCCTTTCGCGCGTGCAGCATTCGACCATCCCTGAGAACGGCCATTCTCAACGCCCCGGCGAAGAGAGCGAAAAGCGGAGCGTAGCCAAAGGCTTGCGGCCTGAGAACCGTTTCAGAACGATTGAGAATTCCGGGAGGTCCGATCGCACCGCGCACCCCTTTGCCTGCGAAGCAGTCAAACCTAATGGTTAGGGGTGCGCAAAGAGCCCTTATTTTATTGGCCTCCCTGCGCACCCCTACGTCAATTCGAATGGCGCGCTACAACCGGCGATGCACCCCCAGATCACCCGTCACGCGCCGGCACCGGACGCCCCCCGCGTCGCCCTGTTCGCACGAGCGAGTCGCCCGCACCTTGATCGAGGTCAAGCTGCGGGCGGTGGGATCAGTAGCGGTAGTGGTCGGGCTTGAACGGGCCCTCGGGGGTGACGCCGATATAGGCGGCCTGTTCGGGGCGAAGCTCGGTCAGCTTCACGCCGATCTTGGCGAGATGCAGCCGCGCGACCTTTTCGTCGAGATGCTTGGGCAGGACATAGACCCGGTTCTCGTATTCATCGCCCTTCGTCCAGAGCTCGATCTGGGCGAGCACCTGGTTGGTGAAGGAGGCCGACATCACGAAGGAGGGGTGGCCGGTGGCGTTGCCGAGGTTCAGGAGCCGGCCCTGGCTGAGCAGGATCATGCGCTTGCCGTCGGGGAAGTGGACCATGTCGACCTGGTCCTTGATGTTCGTCCACTTCATGTTGCGCAGGCTGGCGACCTGGATCTCGTTGTCGAAATGGCCGATGTTTCCGACGATCGCCATGTCCTTCATCGCCCGCATGTGCTCGAGCGTGATGACGTCCTTGTTGCCGGTCGCGGTGATGAAGATGTCGGCGCGCGGGGCCACGTCGTCCATGGTGACGACCTCGAAGCCGTCCATCGCCGCCTGGAGCGCGCAGATCGGGTCGACCTCGGTGACCATGACGCGGGCGCCGGCGCCGCGCAGGCTGGCCGCCGAGCCCTTGCCGACGTCGCCGTAGCCGAGCACCACCGCGGTCTTGCCGGCCATCATCGTGTCGGTCGCGCGCCGGATGCCGTCGACGAGCGATTCCTTGCAGCCGTACTTGTTGTCGAACTTCGACTTGGTGACGCTGTCGTTGACGTTGATCGCCGGGAAGGGCAGGCGGCCCTTTTCCATCAGCTGGTAGAGGCGGTGGACGCCGGTGGTCGTCTCCTCGGAGACGCCGCGGATCGCGTGGCGCTGGCGCACGAACCAGCCGGGGGAGGCGGCGAGGCGCTTGCGGATCTGGGCGAAGAAGTACTCCGCCTCCTCGCTGTCGGGATTGTCGAGGAGGCCGGTCTCGCCTTCCTCGACGCGGGCGCCGGTCAGGATGTACATCGTCGCGTCGCCGCCGTCGTCGAGGATCATGTTGGCGCCGCCCTCGAAGTCGAAGATGCGGTCGGTATAGGTCCAGTATTCCTCGAGCGTCTCGCCCTTGACCGCGAAGACGGGGACACCGGAGGCGGCGATCGCGGCGGCGGCGTGGTCCTGGGTCGAGTAGATGTTGCACGAGGCCCAGCGCACCTCGGCGCCGAGATGGACGAGGGTCTCGATCAGCACCGCGGTCTGGATCGTCATGTGGAGCGAGCCGGCGATGCGCGCGCCCTTCAGCGGTTTCGTCGCGCCGAACTCGGCGCGCAGCGCCATCAGGCCGGGCATCTCGGTCTCGGCGATCTCGATCTCCTTGCGGCCGAAATCGGCGAGGCCGAGGTCCTTCACCACGTAATCTGCGCTCATCTTCTGCTTACTCCTGTCCCTGCCTCGCTCCGGCGGTCATGGGGCCGCTTAGCATCCGGGGGGCGGGCGGGCAACTCGGCAGGACGCGGCGGCGGCCCGCGGACGATTCGCCGCAGGGGGTGTGGCCTTGGGGGCCGCCCGTTGGCGGCCACAAGGTGCGCGCGGTGCGCGCGAGTCGTTATGCTGGCGCGGGCGTGTTCGCCCGCGCGGCCTGCTCGATAGGGTTTCTGCCTGTATGAAACCGGAAGGGGCGGGCTGGCGGGGGCGGCCTCGACAAGGCCGGGGGCGGGGCTTAGGAGGGGCGCCGGTTCCGGCAGGGAGATGCGGTTGGCGAAGCGGGCGTGGCAGCGGATGCTCTCGGGGCGGCGGCTCGACCTGCTCGATCCCTCGCCGCTCGACATCGAGATCGAGGACATCGCCCATGGCCTCGCCTTCGTGGCGCGCTGGAACGGCCAGACCGCGGGGGAATACCCGTTCTCGGTGGCCGAGCATTCGCTGATCGTCGAGGAGCTCTACCGCCGGCTGGTGCCGCGGCCCGAGCCGCGCTGGCGGCTGGCGGCGCTGTTGCATGACGCGCCGGAATACGTGATCGGCGACATGATCTCGCCGGTGAAGGATGCGGTCGGGGTGGACTACGCGCTGCTCGACGCGCGGTTGGCCGCGGCGGTGCACCTGCGCTTCGGGTTGCCGGCGGAGCTGCCGCCGGCGGTGAAGGCGGCGATCAAGCGGGCGGACCGGATCTCGGCCTGGCTCGAGGCGGTGCGGATCGCGGGCTTTGCGGTCGGCGAGGCGAACCGGCTCTTCGGGGTGCCGCGGCTCGCCGGCGTGACCGACATGGACCTGCCGCTGCGCCCGCCGGCCGAGGTGAAGCGCGACTTCCTCGCGCGGCACGCGGCGCTGATGGCCGCGTGCTGAGCCGGAGCGTCAGCGGTTGCGCGGCTGGCCGGTGAGCGGGTCGATCCTGACCTCGACGCGGTTGCCCTCGGCGTTCCAGTATTCGACTTCCCAGTAGCCGTCGTCGTCCCATTCGATCTCGGAGAAGGCCTGGGCGCCGCCGGCCTCGAGGGCGGTGACGATCTGCGACAGCGGCAGCGCGTTCTCCGGCGGACGGTTCTGCGCGAAGGCCACGGGTGCGGCGAGCGCGATCAGGCCGGCGAGGGCGGCGGTGCGGGCGAGGGGGCTGGCAAGCATGAGAGGGTCCTCCTGTCGGTGCCGAAGCTCCGGTTGACGTATGATCGGATCCCGCCCGCGCAAGGGGGCGGGCGCGGGGCCGTCGGGCGGCTTGGCGCTTGACGGGGCAAGGCCGTTACCCCACGTAAGGAAGCGGACAGTTATCGGGCGCGGGGCCGGGCTCCGCGCCTTCTTCCCGGTTTTCGGGCCCGGATTTACGGAGACACCCCAATGGAACTGCGCGCAGCCGAATCCAGCGATCAGGCGCTGATCAGGGACGGTTCGGAAAAGACCTTCATGGCCGACGTGATCGAGGCCTCGCGCGAGGTGCCGGTCATCGTCGACTTCTGGGCGCCGTGGTGCGGGCCGTGCAAGCAGCTCGGGCCCGCGCTGGAGAAGGCGGTGACGGCGGCGAAAGGCAAGGTGCGGCTGGTCAAGATCGACGTGGACCGCAACCAGATGATCGCGGCGCAGCTGCGCGTGCAGTCGATCCCGGCGGTCTTCGCCTTTCTCGACGGCCAGCCGGTCGACGGGTTCATGGGCGCGCAGCCGCCGGCGCAGATCAAGGCCTTCATCGACCGGCTGATCGAGATGGCCGGCCCCGGGCAGGGGATCGAGGAGGCGCTGGCCATGGCCGAGCAGATGCTGGCGCAGGGCGCGGTCGCGGATGCAGCGCAGACCTTCGCGGCGATCCTCGGCGAGGACGAGAGTAACCTCGCGGCGCTGTCGGGGCTCGCCCGGGCGCATCTGGCGCTGGGCGAGACCGACAAGGCGAAGGGGATCCTCGACCTCGCGCCGGCGGAGAAGGCGGGCGACCCGGCGATCGCCGCGGTGCGCGCGCAGATCGCGCTGCTCGAGGCGAGCGCCGGGGCGGGCGAGGAGGGGGCGCTGCGCGCGCAGGTGGCGGCGAATCCGGACGACCACCAGGCGCGCCACGATCTCGCCATGGCGCTGATCGCCAAGGGCGACGGCGAGGGCGCGATGGAGGAGCTGCTGGAATTGTTCCGCCGCGACCGGGAATGGAACGAGGGCGCGGCGAAGGAGCAGCTCTTCAAGCTGTTCGAGAGCCTCGGGCCGAAGAACGCCGCGGCGCAGAAGGGGCGGCGGCGGCTGTCCTCGATGATCTTCGCCTGAACGGGGCGCGCCGCGGCGCGGGGGAAGCCATGGGCAAGCGATTCAGCCTCGCCGACCTGCCGGAGACCATACCGGTCTTTCCCCTGCCGGGTGCGCTGCTGCTGCCGCGGGCGCGGCTGCCGCTCAACATCTTCGAGCCGCGCTATCTGGCGATGCTCGACGACACGCTGAAGACCGACCACCGGCTGATCGGGATGATCCAGCCGATCGTGATGCCCGAGGGACGCTCGACGGGGCGGCTGCACCAGATCGGCTGCGCGGGCCGGGTGACGGCGCTGCAGGAGACCGAGGACGGGCGCTACCTGATCACGCTGAGCGGGGTGAGCCGGTTCCGGCTGGGCGCGCTGAAGGAGGGATTCACGCCCTATCTGCGGGCCGAGGTGGACTGGACGAGCTTCGAGCGCGATCTCGGCCGGAGCGAGGACGATCCGGAATTCGACCGGGCGGCGTTCCTGGACGTGCTGGGGCGGTTCTTCGACACCGCACAGCTGAGTTCGGACTGGGACAGCCTGCGCGAGGCGGAGGTGGAGCTCCTGATCAATTCGCTGTCGATGCTCTGTCCGTTCGATCCCGAGGAGAAGCAGGCGCTGCTCGAGGCGCCGAACCTCGCCAACCGGCGGGAGACGCTGGTGACGCTGATGGAATTCGCGCTGGCGGGCGGCGGTGACGAGGGGGCGATGCAGTGAACGATGCGCCGGAAGGGATTTCCGCGAGGGCAGGCCTGCCCGAGGCGCCGGCGTCGGTGCCGATCGACCGCAGGTTGCTGGAGATCCTGGTCTGTCCGGTGACGCGGGGGCCGCTCACCTATGACCCGGAGCGGCAGGAGCTCGTGTCGAAGGGCGCGAACCGGGCCTATCCGATCCACAACGGCATCCCGGTGATGCTGGTGGAAGAGGCGCGGGTGCTGGAGGACTGAGGCGGCCGGTCGGCGGTGGGCGAAGAGGGGCCGCCCGTTGGCGGCCATGTGGAGCGCGCGGTGCGCGCGAGTCCTTTCGCTGGCGCGGGCGTGTTCGCCCGCGCGGTCTGCTCGACAGGGTAAGCTTGCCAGTATGAAACCGGGAAGCGCGCCGGTTCAGAGCGTGGCTTCGAGTGCTGCGAAGAGCCGGTCGACGTCCTCGTCGTCGTTCCACAGGTGCGGGGTGACGCGGAGCGAGGCGCCGCGGACGCTGACATGGACATTTTCGGCCGCGAGCCGGTCGGGCAGGCCGGGGGGAAGGCCGTCGGGAAAGCCGAGGCCGAGGAAATGGCCGGCGCGCAGTGCCGGTGGGGTCGCGGTCAGGCCGAGGGTGGTGGCGCGGGCGGCGATGGCGGCGGTGCGGGCGGCCAGCGTCGCCTGGATGTCGGCGACGCCCCAGGCGAGGAGCTGTTCGAGCGCGGCGACGGTCATCGGCAGGAGGCCGAAGTTCGGCGCCTCGCCCATGTCGTAGCGGCGCGCGCCGGGGCGGTAGGCGTCCTGGTAGTCGACGAGGCGGGCGAAGTCCTCGGCCCCGGCGCGGTTCATCCAGCCCTGTTCGAGGGGAATGCCGTCGCGGCGGTGGGGCGCCACGTAGAGGAAGCCCATGGCATAGGGGCCGAGCAGCCACTTGTAGGTGGCGGCGGTGAGGAAGTCGGGCCGGACTTCGGCCACGTCGATCGGCAGGGCGCCGGCGGATTGCGTCAGGTCGAGGACGAGTGCCGCGCCGACCGCGCTGGCGGCGCGGCCGACGGCGACGAGGTCGATCAGCGCGCCGTCGGTCCAGCGGCAGTGCGGACAGGCGATGACGGCTGTGCGTTCGTCGATGGCGGCGAGGAGTGCCGCAGAGAGGTCGCCGTCGGGGCCGCGGCGCACGGTCAGGATTTCCGCGCCGGTCGCCTGTGCCAGTGCGCGCCAGGCGTAGACATTGGCGGGGAACTGGTCGGCGAGGAGCACGATGGTCTGGCCGGGGCGGGCGGTCAGGTTCCGCGCGGCGACCGCGATGCCGTAGCCCGCGGAGGGCACGAGCGCGATGCCGTCGGCATCGGCGCCGATCAGCCGGGCGAAGAGGCTGCGGGCGGTTTCGGGGCCGGAGAAGAAGTCGGCGGGCCGGATCGTCCAGGGCCGGGCCTTGCGCGCGACGGCCTCGCGGCCGGCCTCGACCACGTGGCGCATCAGCGGCGACATGTAGGCGCAGTTGAGATAGGCGACGTCGCGGGGGATGCCGAAGAGATGGCGCTGGGTCGGGATCGTCCGGGGGGTCAGGGCGGCGGTCATTGCGGCGGGGCTCCTCGCTCGGAGGGGCGAGGCTAGCTGTGAAGTCTCAGGAGGTTGTTCACCCGGTTCGGGGTTAGGCT
>CAZNSP010000043.1:18646-24861 GCA_964575795.1 uncultured Rhodobacterales bacterium | reverse complement strand
GCAGGGCGGCGAGGCCGAAGGCGGCGAGATACGCGGCGCCTGCGAGGGCGAGCCCCCGGGCGAGGAGGGGACTCGCCCCGAGCACGGTGCCGAGCCCGGCGACACCCGCGGTCATCAGCGCGACGTCCGCGCCGATGCAGAAGGCGACGACGAGGCCGACATGCTCGCGCCGCAGGC
Organism: uncultured Rhodobacterales bacterium; assembly: GCA_964575795.1. Taxonomy (GTDB): domain Bacteria; phylum Pseudomonadota; class Alphaproteobacteria; order Rhodobacterales; family Rhodobacteraceae; genus Amaricoccus. The sequence goes on along the minus strand of CAZNSP010000043.1, from coordinate 24,684 downwards.
CCTGCCGCAGGACGAAGGCGTTCTGGGCGCCGATCGCGACGATCAGCGCGCCGCCGAGCAGGAAACCGCCGAGGAAGGATGAGGTCATGTGCATGGCGCGCTTCTGCGGTATGAAGGGGCCGAAGGCAAACTGAAGTTCCTTAGGCAGATTAAGCAGAGCTAATCCGATGTTCGACTATGCGGCGCTGGCCGCGCTCGCCGCGGTCGTGCGCGAGGGCGGGTTCGACCGGGCGGCAGCCAGCCTCGGGGTCACGCCCTCGGCGGTGTCCCAGCGGGTGCGGGCGCTCGAGGAGCGGCTGGGGACCGTGCTGGTGGTGCGCAGCCAGCCGCCGGCGGCGACCGAGGCCGGGGCGCGGCTCTGCGCGCATTTCGAGCGGGTCCGGCTGCTCGAGGGCGAGGTGACGGCGGTGCTGCCCCATGCCGGGGCGGGCGTGGAGCCGGCACGGACCCTGCGGGTGGCGGTAAACGCCGACAGTCTCGGCACCTGGTTTCCGCAGGCCGCGGCGGACTTCGCCGCCGAGACCGGCGTGCTGCTCGACCTGGTGCTGGAGGACGAGGCGCACACCGCCGCACGCCTGCGCTCGGGCGAGGTGCTGGCGGCGGTCACCGCCGACCCGACCCCTGCGCCCGGCTGCCGGACGCTGCGGCTCGGGGCGCTGCGCTATGCGGCGGTGGCGAGCCCGGCGTATCTCGCGCGGCATTTCCCGGACGGGGTGACGGCGGAGGCGCTCGCCCGCGCGCCGATGCTGCGATTCGACCGGCGCGACCGGCTGCAGGCGCGCTGGATGGAGGCGGGCGGCTGGCCGGGGATCGCGCCGCCGACCCACTGGGTGCCGACCTGCCAGGCGTTTCTCGACCTGTGCCTCGCAGGGATGGGCTGGGCGCTGAACCCGGTGGCGCTGGCCGGCCCGCATCTGGCGGCGGGGCGGCTCGCGGAACTGGTGCCGGGGCAGGGGCTCGACGTGCCGCTCCACTGGCAGCACGTGCGGCTGGGGACGCGGGTGCTGGAGATTCTGACGCGGAAGGTGGCGGCGGCGGCGCGCGGGGCGCTGGTTCGCGCGCCGGGGCCGAGGCCGACCGATGCCGCGGGGGTTTCCAGCGCGGGCGGTTGCGTGTAATAGCGCGCGACCGGGATACGAGAGGCGACGGCATGGACCAGGTGGTGGACAAGGCGCTGCGCGGGATGGCGGTGCTGCCGGTGCGCGGCATCCGGCACTGGACGGACCGGACGTTCTCGTTCCGCTGCGACCGGCCCGCGGGGTTCCGCTTCCGCTCGGGCGAGTTCGTGATGATCGGGCTGATGGTCGAGGGCAAGCCGCTGCTCCGGGCCTATTCGATCTGCTCGCCGTCCTGGGACGAGGAGCTGGAGTTCTATTCGATCAAGGTGCAGGACGGGCCGCTGACCTCGCGCCTCCAGCACCTGGCCGAGGGCGACACGATCGTGATGCGGCCGAAGCCCGTGGGCACACTGGTGCATGACGCGCTGGTGCCGGGCAAGCGGCTGTTCCTGTTCGCCACGGGCACGGGCATCGCGCCCTTCGCCAGCATCATCCGCGACCCCGAGACCTACGAGAAGTTCGACCAGGTGGTGCTGACCCATACCTGCCGGCAGGCGGCCGAGCTCGCCTATGGGCACGACCTGATCGAGCGCATCCGGACCCACGAGTTCCTGCCCGAGATCGTCGGCGACAAGCTGATGCACATCGCCACGACCACGCGCGAGGAGAGCCCGGCGATGGGCCGCATGACCGACTGGATCCGCGACGGGCGGCTGGCGGCGGCCGCGGGCGGGGCGCTCGACCCCGCGACCGACCGGGTGATGATCTGCGGCTCGATGGCGATGCTGCAGGAGCACAAGGCGCTCTGCGAGGAGGCGGGCTTTGTCGAGGGATCGAATTCCGAGCCCGGGCAGTTCGTGATCGAGAAGGCCTTCGTGGACTGAGCGCCCTTGCGGCGACAGGCGAGGCGCAGGGCCGTCGCGCGAGCGGAAACAATCTGGTCCGGGCCGAGGGGTTGGCATCGCGCTCACCGCGACTACGTGCCTGGGAACCGGATTCCGCGGAGCGACCCATGAGCCTCGATAGTCCCCTTCTCGACCACCCGATCCAGGCGCGCTGGCCGGCGCAGCATCCCGACCGGCTGCAGCTCTATTCCTTCCCGACGCCGAACGGCATCAAGGTCTCGGCCATGCTGGAGGAGATCGGGCTGCCCTACGAGCCGCATCTGGTGAAGCTGAACGGGGACGTGACGACGCCGGAGTTCCTGTCGCTCAACCCCAACAACAAGATCCCCGCGATCATCGATCCGGACGGGCCGGGGGGCCGGCCTCTGCCGCTGTTCGAATCGGGGGCGATCCTGATCTATCTGGCGGAAAAGACGGGCAAGCTGATCCCCGCGGACCCCGCGGCGCGCTACGAGACGATCCAGTGGGTGATGTTCCAGATGGGCGGCGTGGGGCCGATGTTCGGCCAGCTCGGCTTCTTCCACAAGTTCGCGGGGCGCGAGGTGGCCGATCCGCTGCCGCGCAAGCGCTATGCGGACGAGGCGCGGCGGCTTCTGAACGTTCTCGACGGGCGGCTGGCGGGGCGGCGCTGGATCATGGGCGACGACTATACCATCGCCGACGTGGCGACCTGGCCCTGGGTGCGGGCGCTCGAGTTCTACGAGGCCTGGGACCTCGTGGGGGTGAATGACTTTGCCAACGTCACCGACTGGTTCGAGCGGGCGCTCGCCCGGCCGGCCTCGCAGGCGGCGCTGAACATCCCCGACCGGAACGGGTGAGCGATCAGAGGACCGGGCCGAACATCGCGACGGCGTTGTTCCAGAACCGGCGGCGTCCGCTCCAGGCGAGCACGTCGCTCGCGTCGACCGGGACGGAGTCCTCGATGTAGGACTGCTGGCGGGCGCGCATCAGTGCGGTGACCTGCCGGTCGGTGAGCAGGATGTTGTTCTCGAAGTTCAGCTCGAAGCTGCGCCGGTCGATGTTGGCCGAGCCGATCAGCGTGACCTCGCCGTCGAGGGTGAGCGACTTGGTGTGGAGGAGCCCGCCGGTGTATTCGTAGATGTGCACGCCGGCCCGGATCAGCTCGGGGTAGTAGCTGCGGCTGGCGGCGGCGACGATCCAGCTGTCGTTGCGGGCGGGAAAGATAACGGTGGTGTCGACGCCGCGCCGGGCGCTGGCGCAGAGCGCCTTCTGGATCGGCTCGTCCGGGACGTAGTAGGGCGTGGTGATCACCAGTTCCCGCCGGGCGGCGTACATCAGCGATTCGAACACCTCGGGCATGGCGGTGGGGCGCACCGCCGCGCCGGTGCCGATCACCTGGGCGGCGAAGCCCTCGCCGATCGGGTGGAGCGGCTCGGAGAGCAGCGCGCTCAGGTCCTCGGGGCGGTGGGCCATCCAGTCGCTGGCGAAGAGATGCTGGTTCTGCCGGACGATCGGCCCCTCGAATCGCATCATCGCATCGACCCAGGGCGCGTAGCGCGCCTTGATCGCGAAGGCGGCATCGGCGCAGTTCTGGCTGCCGCAATACGTGACCCGGTTGTCGATCACCACGATCTTGCGGTGGTTGCGCATGTCGATGCGGCCCTTGAGCGGGCGCAGGAGGATGTTGCCGATCGGCAGCGCCCGGGCGAGGCGGACGCCGGCGCGCTCCATGTCGCGCCAGAGGGGCGAGCGGATCAGGAGCCGCGAGCCGAGGTCGTCGGCCATCGCCCGGCAGGCGACGCCGCGCTCGGCGGCGCGGATCAGCGCGCGGGCGACCGCCGTGCCGCTGGCATCCGGCAGCCAGATGTAGAAGAGCAGGTGGACGTGGTGGTCGGCCGCGTCGATGTCGGCGACCAGCCGGTCGATGGTGGCCGCGGAATCGGGCAGGAGTTCGGCGCGGTTGCCGCCGACCGCGGGGAAGCCGCTGATCGTCTGGCCGACGCGGAAGAGCGGGGCGATGTGGGGCGGCACGCTCGCCTCGCTCTCGCCGTCGTGCGGGCCGATCTCGGCGAAGGAGGGGAGACGCGCGAGGGCCGCGCGCAGCCGGGCGATGCGCTTGCGCCCGATCGTCGCCTCGCCGAAGAGCACGTAGAGCGCGATGCCGGCGATGGGGGCGACGAGGATGACGAGCACCCAGCCGAGCCGGGAGGCGGGCTCGCGGTAGGGGCGCAGGATGGCGCGGGTGATGAAGACGACCTGCAGGCCGACATGGACCGCGACACCGAGCCAGACGTAGAGCGCGGCCCAGCTCATGACGACCGGCCGCCGCGCATCAGACCATCATCTCCTTGGTGGCGGTCAGGCGGATGTCTGGGAAGTCCCGGGCGACGCGGTCGATGTCCCATTGCAGGCGGGTCATGTAGACCGGGTCGCCGTCGTGGTCCTCGGCCATGTGGCCGCGGTTCGCCTTGGCGAAGGCCTCGATGCTCTCGCGCGGGCCGGAGACCCAGCGGGCGGAGGTGAACTGGGTCGGCTCGAACCGGACGGGCAGGCCGTATTCGAGCTCGATCCGGGAGGCGAGCACGTCGAACTGGAGCGGGCCCACGACGCCGACGATCCAGCCCGAGCCGAAGGCCGGCTTGAAGAGCTTCGACGCGCCCTCCTCGGCGAACTGGGTGAGGGCCTTCTCGAGGTGCTTGGCCTTCATCGGGTCGCCGGCGCGCACGGTCTGGAGGAGTTCCGGCGCGAAGGAGGGGATGCCGGTGAAGCGCAGTGCCTCGCCCTCGGTCAGCGCGTCGCCGATGCGGAGCTGGCCGTGGTTGGGGATGCCGATGATGTCGCCGGCCCAGGCGTCCTCGGCGAGCTCGCGGTCCTGGGCGAGGAAGAGCACGGGGCTCGCGATCGCCATCGGCTTGCCGGTCCGCACGTGGTGGAGCTTCATGCCGCGCTGGAAATGCCCCGAGCAGAGCCGCACGAAGGCGACGCGGTCGCGGTGGCGGGGGTCCATGTTGGCCTGGACCTTGAAGACGAAGCCGGTGACGGCGTCCTCCCACGGGCCGACGCCGCGCGTCTCGGTCGGGCGGACCTGCGGCGGGGGGCCGAAGCGGCCGATGCCCTGCATCAGCTCCTGCACGCCGAAGGAGTTGATCGCCGAGCCGAACCAGATCGGCGAGAGGTTGCCCTCGAGCATGGCGCGGGGGTCGAAGGCGGGCAGGAGCTCGCGCGCCATCTCCACCTCCTCGCGCAGCTTGGCGAGCAGCTCGGCTGGGATGTGGCTCGCCATCCTCGGGTCGTCGAGGCCGGACATGCGGATCGATTCCGCGCGGCGGTTGCGGTCGGCGCGGTCCATCAGCTCGAGCCGGTCGTTGAGCATGTCGTAGCAGCCGAGGAAGTCGCGGCCCATGCCGATCGGCCAGGAGGCCGGGCAGACGTCGAGCTGCAGTTCCTGCTGGATCTCGTCGATGATCTCGAAGGTGTCGCGCGCCTCGCGGTCCATCTTGTTGCAGAAGGTCAGGATCGGCAGGTCGCGCAGCCGGCAGACCTCGAAGAGCTTGCGCGTCTGGCTCTCCACCCCCTTGGCGCCGTCGATCACCATGATGGCGGCATCGACCGCGGTCAGCGTGCGGTAGGTGTCCTCGGAGAAGTCGGAATGGCCGGGCGTGTCCACGAGGTTGAACCACCAGTCGTGAAACGGGAAGGACATCGCCGAGGCGGAGACCGAGATGCCGCGGTCCTGCTCCATCTTCATGAAGTCCGACCGCGTGCGGCGCGCCTCGCCCTTGGCGCGGACCTGACCGGCCATCTGGATCGCGCCGCCGTAGAGCAGGAACTTCTCGGTCAGCGTGGTCTTGCCCGCATCGGGATGCGAGATGATGGCGAAGGTGCGGCGCCGCGCGATCTCGGGCGGCAGGGCGGGCATGTTGGAACCGGTATCGAGCATCCGCGCGATATAGCGGTGCGGGGGGCGGGAAGGAAGGGGCGGCGAGGGCGGGAGGCCGCCCGTTGGCGGCGATATGGAGTGCGCGGGTGCGCACGAGTCGTCTTGCTGGCGCGGGCCGTGTTCGGCCCGCGCGGGGGGGGGGGGCGCCCCCCCCCCCCCCCCCCCCCCCAAACC
>CAZNSP010000043.1:0-18636 GCA_964575795.1 uncultured Rhodobacterales bacterium | reverse complement strand
GGGGTGCGCCGGTGTTTTTTTGGGGGGGGGGGGGGGGTTCGGCCAGCGCGGCGGGGCGCTCGCCGCCCCCGCGCCCCCGGCACTGCTCTCAAGGTTTCTGGCCGAAGAAGGGAAGGGGGTCGCGCCGGTGCCCGGTCCGGGAATTGCCGCTTGCGCGGCGGGGAGGGGGCGCTAGGCTCCCGCGGGAAACCGGGGAGGGGGCGGATGAAGACGGTGCTGGTGGCGAACCGCAAGGGCGGCTGCGGCAAGACCATGGTGGCGATCACGCTGGCCGCGGCGCTCGCGCAGCGGGGCGGGCGCGTGGCGCTGGCCGATGCCGATCCGCAGAAGTCGGCGCTGCGCTGGCTGAAGCAGCGGCCCGGGGACGCCGCCCCGGTCAGGGGGATCGACTGGACCCATTCGGGCGACGTGGGCGAGACGCCGAAGGGGCTCGACTGGCTGGTGATCGACGCGCCGGGCGCGATCAAGGGCGGACGGGCAGAGGCGCTGATCGCCGAGGCGCGGGCGGTGCTGACCCCGGTGCTGCCGTCCTATTTCGACGCGGACAGCACGCGGCGGTTCCTGTCCGACATCGAGGACATCAAGCGGGTCCGCAAGGGCAAGGTGGGCGTGCATCTGATCGCCAACCGGGTCCGGCCGCAGGCCCGGGCGACGGCGCGGCTGCAGGAGTTCTTCGCGGGGCTCGGGCAGGCGCCGGTCGCCTGGATCACCGAGCGGGCGGCCTATGCGGAACTGGCCGAGCAGGGGCTGTCGGTCTTCGACCGGCCGCAGCGGGCCTTTCAGCCGATCCGGGCGCAATGGGAACCGGTTCTGGCGGTTCTGGACTGACGGAAGGAGACAGGGACATGGATCTGGGCATTCGCGGCAAGCGGGCGATCGTCTGCGCGGGCTCGAAGGGGCTGGGGCGGGGCTGCGCGGCGGCGCTGGCCGCGGCGGGGGTCGATCTGGTGCTGAACGCGCGCGGCGCCGAGGCGCTGGAAGCGACGGCGGCGGAGCTGCGCGCGGCGCATGGGGTGGCGGTCACGGCGGTGGCCGCCGACATCACCACCGAGGCGGGCCGCGCCGAGGTGCTGGCCGCCGCGGGTGTGGTCGACATCCTGGTGACGAATGCCGGCGGGCCGCCGCCGGGGCTCTGGTCGGACTGGCAGCGCGAGGATTTCATCCGGGCGATCGACGGCAACATGCTGACGCCGATCGCGCTGATGCAGGCGGTGGTGCCGGGCATGATGGAGCGCGGCTGGGGCCGGGTGGTCAACGTGACCTCGGGCGCGGTCAAGGCGCCGATCCCGGTGCTGGGCCTGTCGAACACCGCGCGCGCGGGCCTGACCGGCTTCGTCGCGGGCACCAGCCGGCAGGTGGCCCATGCCGGGGTCACGATCAACAACCTGCTTCCGGGCATCCATGCCACCGACCGGGCGGTGGCGCTCGACGAAGGGGTGGCGAAGGCGCAGGGCATCAGCCTCGCGGAGGCCAAGGCGCAGCGGGAGGCGACGATCCCCGCGCGGCGCTACGGCACGGCGGAGGAGTTCGGGGCGATGTGCGCGTTCCTGTGCTCGCAGCACGCGGGCTTCATCGTCGGCCAGAACATCGTGCTCGACGGTGGCGCGATCAACAGCACGCTCTGAGCCGGGTTGCCCTGCGGCGCCGCGATTGCTATCTCGGCAATGCCTGATGGTTTTGCTCGGATAAGGGTGTCGTGAAGGACGTTCAGCAGGAAGAGGCGGCGATCCGGCTGGCGCTGGAGGGGATCAGCCATGCCTATGACGGCGTGGCGGTGCTGCGCGACGTGACGCTGGAGCTCGCGCGGGGCGAGGTGACGTGCCTGCTCGGCCCCTCGGGCTGCGGCAAGTCCACGCTTCTGCGGATCGCGGCCGGCGTCGAGCGGCAGGACCGGGGCAGGGTGCTGGTCGACGGCCGCGTGGTCTCGGACGGGGCGGCGCATCTGCCGCCGGAGGTCCGCCAGGTCGGGCTGATGTTCCAGGACTTCGCGCTCTTCCCGCATCTGCGGGTCGCGGAGAACGTGGCCTTCGGGCTGGGCGGGCCGGTGGCCGAGCGCCGGGCGCGGGCGCAGGTCCTGCTCGAGCGGGTGGGCCTCGCCCGGCACGGGGAGAAGTATCCCCACCAGCTGTCGGGGGGCGAGCAGCAGCGGGTGGCGCTGGCGCGCGCGCTCGCGCCGCGGCCGCGCATCCTCCTGATGGACGAGCCGTTCTCGGGCCTTGACAACCGGCTGCGCGACGGCATCCGCGACCAGACCCTCGACATCCTGAAGGAGGAGGGCACGGCGGTCATGATGGTGACCCACGAGCCCGAGGAGGCGATGCGGATGGCCGACCGCATCGCGCTGATGCGCGAGGGGCGGATCGTGCAGGTGGGTGCGCCCTACAACATCTACAACAATCCCGTGGACAAGGAGGCGGCGATGTTCTTCTCGGACATCAACGTGATCCACGGGGTGGTGGAGAACTTCCAGACCGACACGCCCTTCGGGATGTTCCTGACGCCGGGTCTGGCCGACCGGGCGGATGTGGAGATCATCATCCGGCCGCAGCATCTTAAGATGGATTTCGACCGGAACGGATCGGGCCCGCTGCCCACCCCGCAGGACGGGGTGCCGGCGCGGGGGCGGGTGGCGCGGGCGCGGTTCATCGGCAACCAGTCGATCATCGAACTCGCCATGGATCACGACGGCTCGGTCCTGAAGGCGACGATCCCGGGGGTGTTCCTGCCGCGCCCGGGAACGCCGCTGTGGCTCAGCCTGCGGCGCGATCGGTGCTTCGTCTTTCCCTGCCGGAAGCAGCGCGTTCTGGAGAATCCGTTCTTCACGTGAATAAGACGGGCCTCTCGCCCGTTTGGGGTTTGAATGCGTCGCGGTGACGGAATATGTCTAGCGTCGCGGCCCGGCGCCCCTGCGCCCGGGGGACGGGCGCTGCTAGGGAGATTTGGACATGCTTAACAACATCGGCCCCGCCGGCCTGCTGTTGATCGCCATCGTGGTCCTGGTGCTGTTCGGCCGGGGCAAGATCGCCTCGCTGATGGGCGAGGTCGGCAAGGGGATCACCAGCTTCAAGCGCGGGATCAAGGAAGGCACCGAGGAGATCGAGGATGCCTCGCGCGCGGCCGACAAGGCCCGTGACATCACGCCCGAGAAGGACAAGGCCTGATCCGCCTCACCTGAGCGAGAGCCGTCATGTTCGATATCGGCTGGATGGAGCTGCTGCTCATCGGCATCGTGGCGCTGATCGTGGTCGGGCCGAAGGAGCTGCCGCAGCTTTTCAAGACGGTGGGCGTCTTCATGGGCAAGGCGCGCGGTATGGCGCGCGAGTTCCAGCGCTCCATGGAGCAGGCGGCGAACGAGAGCGGGCTGAAGGAGGCGACCAGGGACCTGAACGAGGCGGCGCAGGGCCTGAACTCGATCAGGAAGGTCAACCTCGATTCCGCCACGGCCTCGGCGCGCAAGTATGCCGAGAACGCGGTGACGGGCGCGGGCAAGGCGAGCGCCGCGCCGCGGCCGGTCGAGCCGGCGAAACCCGCGCCGGAGGCCCCGGCCGCGCCGGTTGCGGAGGCGAAGCCGGCTGAGGGCACGGGGTCCGGCGCGTCATGAAGGACACCCGGCAGGACGAGATCGACGACACCACCGCGCCGCTGATCGAGCATCTGGCGGAGCTGCGTACGCGGCTGATCCGGTCGGTGCTGGCCTTCACCGTGGCGATGATCCTGTGCTTCACGGTGGCGCGGCCGATCTTCAACTTCCTCGCCGAGCCGCTGGCGCGGCTGCTGCGCGAGAACGGGCAGCAGCCGGAGCTGATCTTCACCGGGTTGCAGCAGGGGTTCATGACCCAGGTGCGCATCTCGATCTTCGGCGGGTTCTGCCTGGCCTTTCCGGTCATCGGCTACCAGCTCTGGCGGTTCGTGGCGCCGGGGCTCTACCGGCAGGAGAAACGGGCATTCCTGCCGTTCCTGCTGGCGAGCCCGGTGCTGTTCCTGATGGGCGCGGCCTTCGCCTTCTACGTGGTGCTGCCGCTCGCCTTCGACTTCTTCCTGAGCTTCCAGCAGTTCGGTGGCGGGGACCTGGTGGCGGGGGAGGAACTGACGGTTCAGTTCCTCGGCACGATCAACGAATACCTCGGGCTGACGATGAAGTTCATCGTCGCCTTCGGACTGTGCTTCCAGCTGCCGGTGCTGCTGACGCTGATGGGCAAGGCGGAGCTGGTCTCGGCAAAGGGCCTCGGCGAGGTGCGCAAGTACGCCATGGTCGGCATCCTGGTGCTGGCCGCGATCGTGACGCCGCCCGACGTGGTGACGCAGGTGATCCTGTTCAGCGTGGTCTACGGGCTCTACGAGATCTCGATCCTGCTGGTGCGCTGGGTGGAGAAGGCCCGCGAGGCGGACCTGCGGGCGCGCGGGCTCTGGGACGAGGAGCTTCAGCGCGAACTCGCGACCCGGGACGAGACATGAGCGGAGAGAAGGTGGCGCTGCTCGGGCGCATCGCCGAGGCGCTGGAGCGGATGAGCCCGCCGCCGATGCCGGCCCCGGAATTCGAGGCGGCGGAAGCCTTCGTCTGGATGACCGGCCCCGACCGGCTGACGCCGGTGCCGAAGGTGGCGCGGGTCGAGATCGGGCTTCTGGTCGGGATCAACCGGGCGCGCGACACGCTGATGGCCAACACCGCGCAGTTCGCCAAGGGCCATCCGGCGAACAACGTCCTGCTCTGGGGCGCACGGGGCATGGGGAAGTCGAGCCTCGTCAAGGCCGCCCATGCCGAGGCGGCGCGCATCGCGCCGGGACTGAAGCTGATCGAGATCCACCGCGAGGACCTGCCGAGCCTCGGGCGGCTCCTGAACCTGCTGCGCGGCACCGCGCTGCGCTTCATCCTGTTCTGCGACGACCTGAGCTTCGACAAGGACGACAGTCACTACAAGAGCCTGAAGGCGGTGCTCGACGGCGGCATCGAGGGGCGGCCGGAGAACGTCGTCTTCTACGCCACCTCGAACCGCCGCCACCTGATGCCGCGCGACATGATCGAGAACGAGCGGCAGAGCGGGGTGAACCCGAGCGAGGCGGTGGAGGAGAAGGTCTCGCTGTCGGACCGGTTCGGCCTGTGGCTCGGCTTCCATCCTTGCAGCCAGGACGAGTACCTGGCGATGATTCGCGGCTATTGCGACGCCTTCGGGCTGGAGATCGCCGACGATGCGCTGCGCGCCGAGGCGATCGAGTGGCAGCAGACCCGCGGCGGCCGCTCGGGGCGGGTGGCGTGGCAGTATGTCACCGATCTGGCCGGACGGCAGGGGCGGCGGCTGGGGTGAGGCCCCGAGGGGCTGCTTGACTCGGGGGCGACGGCGGGCGCTAGAATGATGGCGGCGGGCCGCCCATGGCGCCCGAGTCGGCTGCGTCCGGAGGGCTTGCCCGCCTCTGCCGGAGAGGTGACGCCATGGCCAAGAGCCAGTTGCGCAGCAACAAGGAACCGAAGAAGCCGAAGAAGGTGAAGCCGAAGCCGTCGGCCACCGCCGGGTCCACCACGAGCCGGATCACCGAGTCGCAGGACCGGTCGAAGGGGCCGCGGAAGTAGCGGCCACGACGGGGTCCGTGGCGGCCGAGGGGGAGCGGTCAGAGCCCGAGATAGGGTCCGGGATCGACGCTGTCGGTGCCGCGGCGGACCTCGAAATGCAGTTCGGGGTTGTCGCGCGCGGCGACGACGCCGATCTGCTGGCCCTGGGAGACCTGCTGGCCGCGCTGCACGGTGACGCCGTCGATGCGGCCATAGACCGTCATCAGGTCGTCGGCATGGCGGATCAGCACGATGGTGCCGAGGCCGCCGAGCGATTCCGAGACGAGCGCGACCTCGCCGGAACCCGAGGCTCGGACCGGCGTGCCGGCGGGGACCGAGAAGCCGATCCCGTCGCTGCGCGAAGCGCCGGGGGCGGGGTTGTACTGTTTCGTCACCGGGCCGTTCACCGGCGGTGCGAGCCGGCCGCCGGGGGGCGTGCGGTACTGCGCGAGGTCGGGAGAGGCGGGGTTGACCGCGGCCACGATGTTGTCGGGCAGGGGCGCCGAGGCGCTGGGCGGCGGCGCGACCGGCGTGGTCTGGCCCGGCAGGGTGCCTGGGACCGTGCTCTGGATCTGGTTGGCGCCGCTGACCACCGGGATCAGGAGTTCCTGTCCCTGGCGCAGCGCCATGTCGGGGCCGAGGCCGTTCCATTCGGCGAGCGCGGTCACCGAGACGCCGTAGAGCCGGGCGATGGAATAGGCGGTCTCGCCCGGTTCCACCCGGTGGCGGATCGGGTCGATGATCAGGTCGGTCTGGCCGTTCTGGAACGGGTTCGCAGGGGTGCCGGAGACGGCGCCGCCGGGGGCGGAGTCGATCGCGGAGACGGCGATCTCGGGTGACCAGACCGATGTGCCGGTGCCGCTGAAGCCGCCGGGATCGCCGCGCGGCACGCTGTCGGGCAGCGCGAGCCTCTCGCCGGCGCGCAGCGACTGGCTGGCCGGCAGGCCGTTGAGGGCGGCGAGCTGCTCGGGGCTGGTGCCGACGCGCTGGGCGACCGAGGCGACGGTATCGCCTTCCCGGGCGACCGCGACCTGGTAGTTGGCATAGGTAATGACGCCGCGGGAATCGGCGGGCACGTTCGGCACCGTCTGGGCCACGGTGGGCGTCTGGCTGGCGTTGGGATAGAAGAGGTTGCCACCCGACTGGAGGTCGCAGCCCGCGAGCCCGGCCAGCAGTCCCGCGGCGAAGAGGCCGCGCCGCCCGATGGCTGCGTGTCCGAGGTTCATGCCATGCCTCACAATATCTTGTCGGCTTTTTCTATTCCAATACATCTTCGGCTATGCCCTCGACAAGGGGCACGAAACGCACTTCTCCGAGATCGGCATAATCGAGCCCGTGTTCGGTCTTGGTGACCTTGATCAGGGTCTGGACCGCGTGGCTCTGGCCGACGGGCAGGACCATGATGCCGCCGGGGCGGAGCTGGTCGAGCAGCGTGCGGGGCGGGTCCTCGGCCGCGGCGGTCAGGATGATGCGGTCGAAGGGCGCCTGTTCCGGCAGGCCGAGCGAGCCGTCGCCGAGCACCACCGTGATGTTGGCGAGGCCGAGCGTACGGAACACCTCGCGCGCGGTGCGGGCGAGGCGGCGGTGGCGCTCGATCGTGTAGACGCGGCGGGCGAGGCGGGCGAGCACCGCGGCCTGGTAGCCCGAACCGGTGCCGATCTCGAGCACCTTGCAGCGGCGGTCGACCTCGAGCGCCTGGGTCATCAGGCCGACGACGGAGGGCTGGCTGATGGTCTGGCCGCAGGCGATGGGGAGCGGCACGTCCTCGAAGGAACGTTCGCGGAAGATGCCCTCGAGGAACGCGCTGCGGGGCAGCGATTCCATCGCCTGCAGCACGGCCTGATCGGTCACCCCGTGCGAGCGGAGGGCGTAGACGAACTGCATCTGCTGTTCGGTGCGGTCCATGGGCGGGACCCTAGCCGGAGGGTGGGGCGAGGACGCGGGAGAGCGGGCCGACGAGATCGTGCGCGGTCAGGTCGGCGCGGAGCGGCGTGACGGTGATGTGGCCGTCGTGGCATTCGCGGCTGTCCGAGCCGGGTGCGCTGTCGGCATTGCCCTTGCCGTGGGTGAGCCAGAGGTACTTGCGGCCGTTCGGGGCGATCTGGGGCTGGACGCCGAAGCTCGCCCCCGCGCGGCTGCCCTGGTAGGTGGCGACGGTGCCGCGCACCTCGTCCCCGCCGACCGCGGGGAAGTTGACGTTGTAGAAGACGCGGTAGGGTTCCTCGGTCCATTCCGCGCCGGCGAGCAGGCGGCGGCAGACCTCGGCGCCATGGGTGCGGGCGGCGGCGAAGGGGTCGTCGCGGCTGGCGACGCCGTAGTACTGCGAGAGCGCGATCGAGCGGAAGCCGTGCATCGCCCCCTCCATCGCGCCGCCGACGGTGCCGGAATAGAGCGTGTCCTCGGCGACGTTGTGACCGCGGTTGACACCGGAGAGCACGAGGTCGGGCGGGTTGTCGCGCATGATCTCGTAGAGGCCGGCGAGGACGCAGTCCGCCGGCGAGCCCTCGATGGCGAAGCGGCGCTCGGCGAGGCGCTCGACCCGCATCGGGCGGATGTAGGAGATGCAGTGCGAGACGCCGGACTGCTCGAAGACCGGGGCGACGACCCATACCTCGCCCGAGGGGCCGGCGAGTTCCGTTCCGATCGCCTCGGCGACCGCGAGGCCGGGCGCGGAGATGCCGTCGTCGTTGGTGATCAGGATGCGCATGATGTCCCCGTGTTCCGTCGCACCCTCTTAGAGACGGCGGACCGGGGCGTCCAGCGCTTGCGCGATCAGACGAGTTCGCCCTCGGCGGTGATGCGGCTGCGGCCCCGCAGGTAGGGGTGCAGCGCCTCGGGCAGGATGACCGAGCCGTCCGCCTGCTGGCCGTTCTCGAGGACCGCGATCAGCGTGCGGCCGACCGCGAGGCCGGAGCCGTTGAGGGAGTGGACGAATTCGGGCTTCGCCCCCTCTCCGCGGCGGAAGCGGGCGTTCATGCGGCGGGCCTGGAAGTCGCCGCAGACCGAGCAGGAGGAGATCTCGCGGTAGGTGTCCTGGCCGGGCAGCCAGACCTCGATGTCGTGGGTGCGCCGCGCGCCGAAGCCCATGTCGCCGGTGCAGAGGACGACGGTGCGGTAGGGCAGTCCGAGCGCCTGCAGCACCGCCTCGGCGCAGCCGGTCATGCGGTCGAGTTCCGCCCGGCTGTCCTCGGGGCGGGTGATCGAGACCATCTCGACCTTCTCGAACTGGTGCTGGCGCAGCATGCCGGCGGTGTCCTTGCCCGCCGATCCGGCTTCGGAGCGGAAGCACTGGGTGTGCGCGGTCATGCGCAGGGGCAGCTGGGCGTCGTCGAGGATATGGCCGGCGACGAGGTTGGTGAGCGTGACCTCCGAGGTCGGGATCAGCCACCAGCCGTTGGTGGTCTGGTAGCTGTCCTCGGCGAATTTCGGCAGCTGGCCGGTGCCGAGCATCGCCTCGTCCCGCACGAGGACAGGGGTCCAGTGCTCGACGAGGCCGTGGTTGTCGACATGGAGGTCGATCATGAACTGGGCGAGCGCACGGTGGAGGCGGATCATCGCGCCCCTGAGCACGACGAAGCGGCTGCCGGAGAGGCGGCCTGCGGCCTCGAAGTCCATTCCCGGCTTCGCTGCGGGGATCTGGTAGTGCTCGAGCGGGGTGAAGTCGAAGGCGCGGGGGGTGCCCCAGCGGCGCAGCTCCACGTTCGCGGTCTCGTCCGCGCCGTCGGGCACGTCCTCGAGCGGCAGGTTCGGGATCTCCAGCAGGAGATCCTGCAGCGCCTTGTCGGCGTGCCGCGCCTGTTCCTCGAGCGCGGCGATCTCGGCCTTCTTGTCGGCGACGAGGGCGCGGAGCCGCTCGAATTCCGCTTCGTCGCCGCGCCCCCTGGCCGCGCCGACCTCGCGCGAGGCGGCGTTCTGCTCGGCCTTGGCGGTTTCTGCGGCGTGGATCAGGCCCCGGCGGCGCTCGTCGAGGCCGAGGAGCGTGGCCGACATCGGGTCGAGCCCGCGGCGTGCGAGGGATTCGTCAAGAAATTCCGGCTGTTCGCGGATCAGGCGGATGTCGTGCATGGCACCGTTCCCTCGATGGCTGCGCCCGGGGGGCTTATGCCGGATGGGGCCCGGCGTTCAAGGGGGAAGTTCTTCGGCACAGGCGCGGCGCGGGATCACGCGGGCGTGAAGGCTATCGTGATTAATGCCCCCCGCATTAAGGTCTTGGCGCTTGAAACCGCGCCGCAACATTGCTCTAACTGTGCGCGCCGGAGAGGGTCGATCGCGGCCCGCCGGAGGTTCGAGACGGTCCGACGGGCCAGGGACCAGCGTTGCGAGTTCGGACGGCGGGGCGAGTCACCCGCAGTGCGGTAGCCGTGTCTCGATCGCCATCAGCAAGGCTTGTCACGGGCGCGGAGGTCGCGCGCCACATGGAAGGGCCGGCAGAACAGCATGCGCATTCTCGTCACCGGAGCCGCGGGCTTCATCGGGTTCCACCTCGCGCGGCGGCTGATCGGGCGCGGGGACGCGGTCACCGGGTTCGACAGCGTCAACGCCTATTACGACCCGGCGCTGAAGGAAGCGCGGCTCGCCGAGATCGACCGGGCGGCCGGCGAGGGGGAGGGGAGCTGGCACTTCGTGCGCGCGGACCTCGCCGACACGACCGCGGTCAGGGACTGCATCGGTTCGGGCGGCTTCGACCGGGTGATCCATCTCGCCGCGCAGGCGGGCGTGCGCCACAGCCTCGACCATCCGGAGGATTACGTGCAGTCGAACCTCGTCGGCTTCACCAACATCCTCGAGGCCTGCCGCCATGCGCGGGTGCCGCACCTGACCTATGCCTCGACCTCGAGCGTCTATGGCGCGAACCGCAAGATGCCGTTCTCGGAGCACGACGGGGTCGACCACCCGTTGCAGTTCTATGCCGCGACCAAGCGGGCGAACGAGCTGATGGCACATGCCTACAGCCATCTCTTCCGTCTGCCGACGACGGGGCTGCGGTTCTTCACGGTCTACGGGCCATGGGGGCGGCCGGACATGGCGCTCTTCGAGTTCACCCGGCGCATCCTCGCCGGCGAGCCGATCAGGGTCTTCAACCACGGCAACCACACGAGGTCCTTCACCTACGTGGACGACATCGTGGAGGGCGTGATCCGCGCGAGCGACCGGATCGCCACGCCCGATCCGTCCTGGTCGGCCACGGAGCCCGATCCGGCCACGTCGGATGCGCCGTTCCGGATCTACAACATCGGCAATACCGAGCAGGTCAGGCTCTCGGACTATATCGAGGCGCTGGAACGCGCGCTCGGGAGGACCGCGATCAAGGAGATGCTGCCGATCCAGCCGGGCGACGTGCCCGACACCAGGGCGGACATGGCGGCGTTGCAGGATGCGGTCGGCTGGCGCCCCGTGACGCCGGTCGAGGAGGGCGTGCGGCGCTTCGTCGACTGGTACCTCGCCTATTACGGTGCGGAGGCGGCGGCGCCTGCGGGCGCCTGAGCGGGGGATGGGTGAAGGGGCCGACATGATCCAGCCCGTGATCCACCCGGTAATCCTCTGCGGCGGGTCGGGAACGCGGCTCTGGCCGCTGAGCCGGGCGCAGTTCCCCAAGCAGTTCGCCCCTCTGATCGGCGAGGGCAGCCTGTTCCAGCAATGCGCGGCGCGGCTGAGCGGGCCGGGCTGGGCGGCGCCGGTGGTGGTGACGGCCGCGGATTTCCGCTTCGTCGTGCGCGACCAGCTGGCCGAGGCGGGGATCGATCCGGCGGCGGTGCTGATCGAGCCCGAGGCGCGGGACACCGCGGCGGCGGTGCTGGCGGGCGTGCTGAAGGTCGCCTCCGAGGACCCCGATGCGCTGGTGCTGGTGGAACCGAGCGATCACCTGATCCCCGACACGGCGGGCTTCCGTGCCGCGGTGCGCCGCGGCGTGGCGGCGGCGGAGGCGGGCGATCTCGTCACCTTCGGCATCGCCCCCGACCGGCCGGAGACGGGCTACGGCTATCTGGAGCTGCCCGAGGGCGGTGCCGGGGACGGTGCGGTGCGGCTGGCGCGGTTCGTCGAGAAACCGGGGCCGGAGGCCGCGCAGGCGATGGTCGAAAGCGGCCGGTTCCTGTGGAATGCCGGGATATTCCTCGGGCGGGCGCGGGACTTCGTCGCGGCCTTCGAGGCGCATGCCCCCGAGATCCTGGGTCCGGTGCGCGCCGCGCTGGCGGCAGTGCGCAGCGATCTCGGCTTCCTGCGGCTCGACCCCGGCGCATGGTCCTCGGTGCGGGCGGTCTCGGTCGATTATGCGGTGATGGAGCGGGCGGCGAACCTGAGCGTGGTGCCGTGGCGCGGCGGATGGTCGGACCTCGGCGACTGGGAAGCGGTCTGGCGGGAGAGCGCGAAGGACGCGGACGGGGTGGCGGTCGCGGGTGACGCCCATGCGATCGACTGCACGGACACGCTGCTCAGGGCGGAGGCCGGGGGCATGGTCCTCGCCGGGATCGGGCTCGAGGGGCTGATCGTGGTCGCGATGCCCGACGCGGTGGTGGTGGCCCCGCGGGAGCGCGCGCAGGAGATGAAGGCGGCGGTCGCGGCGCTGAAAGCGCGCGGGCGGACCCAGGCGACCGCGTTCACCCGCGACCGCCGGCCCTGGGGATGGTTCGAATGCGTCGACCAGGGAACGCGCCACCAGGTCAAGCGCATCGTGGTCAAGCCCGGAGCGTCGTTGAGCCTTCAGAGCCACGTGCACCGGGCGGAGCACTGGATCGTGGTCTCCGGCACCGCACGGGTGACGATCGGCGAGACGGTGAAGCTCGTCTCGGAGAACGAGTCGGTCTACGTGCCGCTCGGCGCGGTGCACCGGCTGGAGAACCCCGGCAAGGTGGAGCTGCACGTGATCGAGGTGCAGACGGGGGCGTATCTGGGAGAGGACGACATCGAACGCTTCGAGGATGTCTATGCCCGGTCGGCGGCGGAGTAGGGTGGCGGGGACGCGATGACCGTCCAGGGCACGGCGGAGGCGGGGGCGGTGCGGACGTCCGGCTGGGCGTGGCTCCTGCTCGCGCTGGTGGCGCCGCTGCCGCTCTTCTGGTTCGGCTTCGAGGGGCTTGCCCAGGAATGGGCGCGGCCGGAATACCGCTTCAAGATCGCGGTGCCGGCGCTCGCGCTGGTGATGTTCCTGCAGGTGTTGAGGGGGCTGCCGCCGGCCGGGCAGGGCGCCCCGCTGCGCTGGCCGGGGGTGGTGCTGGTGGTGGGCGCGCTGATGATGGCGCTCCTCGGCAACCTGATGTCGGTGGACGACTTCGTCTTCGTCGCGATGATCCTCTGGGTCATCGGCCTCGTCGTCGTCTGGTTCGGGCTTCGGCGGAGCCTCCACTTCTGGGCGCCGATGGCGAGCCTCTTCCTGATGCTGCCGCTACCGCGCTTCGTCTACGCTCCGATCCATGCGGTCTTCGAGAGGATCGCGGCGGAGATCGGGATCGCGGTCGCGGGGATCATCGGGGCGCCGGGGCGGATCGAGGGGCAGCTGATCCATTTCGGCGGCTGGGAGGTGCGCTTGAGCCTCGCCGCGGCGAGCCTCGTGCATTTCCTGCCGGTGATGCTGATCTTCTTCTTCTTCGCGACGCTGCGCCGGGGGCCGCTCTGGGGGCGGCTGATGCCGCTTCTCCTGACGGTTCCGGTGGTGATCCTCCTGACGGCGTTCAGGATCGCGGTGACGGGGGTCGTCGCGCTGCGCGCGGGGCCCGAGGCGGCGGAGCGGTTCCTCGCGCTGAGCGAGGGGTGGCTGTTCCTCGTGGCGAGCGTCGGGGTGCTGATGCTGCCCTTCGCGATCGGGCGCCTGATGCGTGGCGGGGGCGCGGCTGCGGGCGCGCTGGCGCCGACGGGGCTGCGGACGGCGCTCGGGGGGATCGGCGTCCTCAGGCCCTCGTCGGCCTTCGTGGGGGCGGTCCTCCTGACGGCGGCGGTATCGGGGGCCTATGCCCTCGCCCCCCCGCGCCCCGCGCCGGAAATCCAGCGGGAGGCCTTCCAGCTCTTTCCCCCCGACATCGGGGACTGGTCGGGCAGCGCCATGGCGATCGATCCCGCCACCGAGCGGGTCCTCGGGGCAGACGACTATGTCCTGATGGACTATTTCCACCGGGACGAACGCGCCCCGGTCAACTTCTGGAGCGCCTATTACTACCGCCAGGAGGGCGACAAGGGAGGGATCCATTCCCCGCAGGACTGCCTGCCGCTCGACGGATGGAACATCGTCTCCTTCCGTCCCGTCGAGCTGTCGGAAGGGGGTGCCTCGATGACGGTGAACCGCGCGGTGATCGCGAAGGGCGAGGCGCGGGCGATGGTCTACTACTGGTTCGAGGGCCGCGGCCGGTCGATCGCCAACGAGCGTCTGGCGCGGCTGATGGTGAAGGTCGACAGCCTGATCAAGGGACGCACCGACGGCGCGCTGGTGCGGTTCGTCACGCCGATCCTCGAGGGCGAGGCGGAGGCCGAGGCGGAGGCGCGGATCCTGCGCCTGATGGAGCCGACGCTGCCGCAGGTACGGCGGTTCGTGCCGGCATGAACGCCTTCGATCCGGGGCTGCCGCTGGCGGGGACGGGGGGGCCTTCCTCCGGCGGGGGCGCGGCGCCGCGCCACGTCCTCCTCACCGTCAACGCCTCCTGGAACCTCGCGAACTTCCGCAGCGGCCTCGTGCGCAGCCTCGTCGCGGACGGGCACAGGGTGACGGCGCTGGCGCCTTCCGACGATCATTCCCCGCGCCTCGAGGCGCTCGGAGCGCGGCATCTGCCGCTCGCCATGGACAACAAGGGCACCGCGATCGGTCCCGATGCGCTGCTGCTCGCGCGCTTTCTCGCCACCTTCCGGCGGGAGCGGCCGGACGTGGTCTTCGGCTATACCATCAAGAACAACATCTACGGCGCCCTCGCCGCCCGCGCGCTCGGCATCCCCTTCGTTCCGAACGTCACCGGGCTCGGCACCGCCTTCCTGCACGAGGGGCTGGTCAACGCGACGGTCCGCCGGCTCTACCGCCTCGCCTTCGCCCGCGTGCCGGTCGTCTTCTTCCAGAACGCGGACGACCGGGACCTCTTCGTCGCGGAGCGGCTGGTCACCAGTGACCGCACCGCGCTTCTTCCGGGGTCCGGCATCGACCTGCGTGCCTTCGCGCCGATGCCGCCCCGGCAGGCTCCGGGGGTGCGGTTCCTGCTGATCGCGAGGATGCTCCGGGACAAGGGGGTGGAAGAGTTCGTCGAAGCGGCCCGCATCCTGCGCAGGGAGCACCCCGATGCAGAGTTCGTGCTGGTCGGCCCCGCGGGCGCGGAGAACCGCACCGCGATCGACCAGAGGACGATCGACGAATGGGTCGCGGAGGGCGTGGTCACCCACCTGGGGGCGGTGGAGGACGTCCGCCCCCACATCGCCGATGCCGATTGCGTGGTGCTACCGTCCTACCGCGAAGGCACCCCGAGGACGTTGCTCGAGGCCGCCGCCATGGCGCGCCCGGTCGTCGCCACCGACGTCCCAGGCTGCCGGCAGGTAGTCGACCACGGCGAGACGGGGCTCCTCTGCGCCGCGCGCGATGCGGATAGCCTCGCCGACGCCATGCGGCGGATGATCGAACGCGCCCCCGAGGCGCGTTCCGCGATGGGGCACGCGGGCCGGCGAAAGGTGGAACGGGACTATGACGAGGCGCTGGTGATCGCGGCCTACCGGGACCAGCTTCACCAGCTCTCGAAGGAGAAAACGCGGCATGCTGAAAGCTGACACGATCTCCACCGATACGGAGAGGAGCATGGAGCGCGGTGCCATGACAGCGCCGGCCACGGGCGCACGGGACGAACTTGCGGCGCTGTCCGCCGCCACGATCGCCATCATCGGCCTCGGTTATGTCGGGCTGCCGCTGGCCGTTGCCTTCGGGCGGCGGCGGCCGGTGCTGGGGTTCGACATCGATGCGGGACGGATCGCGGCGTTGTCGGCGGGGCATGACGCGACGCTCGAGACGACGCAGGAGGATCTGGCCGGAGCGGCGCATCTGCGGTTCAGTGCCGATCCTGCGGACCTCGGCGCGTGCAAGGTCTTCATCGTCACCGTCCCGACGCCGATCGACCGGGCGAAGCGGCCGGACCTGACGCCGCTCAGGCGGGCGTCGGAGACGGTGGGACGGGCGCTCTCGCGCGGGGCGGTGGTGGTCTACGAGTCCACGGTCTATCCCGGCTGCACGGAAGGGGTCTGCGTCCCGATCCTCGAGGCGGTGTCGGGACTGAAGGTCAACGAGGACTTCTTCGTGGGCTACAGCCCCGAGCGGATCAACCCCGGCGACAGGGAGCGGCGGCTCGAGACGATCGTGAAGGTCACCAGCGGCTCGACGCCCGAGGCGGCGGCGGCGGTCGATGCGCTCTATCGCGAGGTCGTGCCGGTGGGCACCCATCTCGCGCCCTCGATCATGGTGGCGGAGGCGGCGAAGGTGATCGAGAACACCCAGCGTGACCTCAACATCGCACTGATGAACGAACTCGCCATCATCTTCCACAAGATGGGGCTCGACACCAACGAGGTGCTGGCGGCGGCGGGGACGAAGTGGAACTTCCTGCCGTTCCGGCCGGGTCTCGTCGGAGGGCACTGCATCGGGGTCGATCCCTATTACCTGACCTATCGGGCGGAGGAGATCGGCTACCACCCACAGGTGATCCTCGCCGGGCGGCGGATCAACGACGGGATGGGCGAGCATCTCGCCGGTCGCGTCGCGCGGCTGATGATGCAGCGCGGTTTCCCGGTCGTCGGCAGCAGGATCCTGGTGATGGGGCTGACCTTCAAGGAGAACTGCCCCGACGTGCGCAACACCCGGGTTGTGGACGTGATCGCCGCGCTACGGGAGTTCCACGCGGAGATCGACGTCTGGGACCCTTGGGTCGACCGCGACGAGGCGCGGCGGGAGTTCGGGATCGAGCTGCTGGAGGCGATGCCGGAGCCTGGCAGCTTCGACGCGGTCGTGCTCGCGGTCGGGCATCGCGAGTTCGCGGCGCTGGGGGCGGAGCGGGTGCGGGGCATGGGTCGGTCCGGGGCGGTGTTCTTCGACGTGAAGGGGGTGTTCGCGCGGGAGGAGAGCGATGGGCGGTTGTGATCCCTCTCCATAATGGACAGACGGGAGGCGCGCCGGTAGCTGGCCGGGAGCGGCGCGGGCAATCTACCCCGGTGCCGCTGTCAGGGCCACCGTCGATCGTTCGTTTATCCCGACTCGTGAGAGCAGTCATTTGAGAACAGCTTCGTCCAGGTTCTCCCTCGCCGGGCAATCGGATCTGGCGAAGTTCCTGATCGGAGTGACCCTGGGCAGCGCCGGTGTGCGGATTGCCGGGATGGCCCTGTCCTTTCTGGTGGGAGTCCAGCTTGCCCGCTACCTCGGTCCCGAGGACTACGGCATCTATGGCGTGGCGATCTCGGTCGTCGCAATTGCCAGCGTCGCGGTGACCTTCGGTGTGCCGCCGCTCGCGACCCGGGAAGCTGCGCTTGCGGTTGCCCGGGAGGAGTGGTCCTCGCTGAAGGGCGTGCTGCGGTGGTCTGCCGCAGCGGTTGGCGGGGCGTTGCTCGTCCTCGTCCTGATCGCGGGCGCGGTGCTTTACCTGGTGCCGACCGGGCTGGGGGAAGGTGCGCGCAAGGTTGCGTTCGCCACGCTGGCGCTGCTT
The DNA here is from genome assembly GCA_964575795.1 of uncultured Rhodobacterales bacterium. Classification (GTDB taxonomy): domain Bacteria; phylum Pseudomonadota; class Alphaproteobacteria; order Rhodobacterales; family Rhodobacteraceae; genus Amaricoccus. The sequence continues at coordinate 1,446 of CAZNSP010000043.1, read as the reverse complement.
CCCGTCTACGCCCTCACGAGCCTCGTCGGTGCCGCCATGCGGGGGACGGGCTCGCTCGTTGGAGGGCAGACGCTCGACGGGGTTTTGCGACCGGCGTTCCTGTCGGCGTTACTGCTGGCGGCCTACTGGGCCGGGACGGTCGATGCGGCCCGGGCGCTTCTGCTGCACTTCGTGGCGGGTCTGATCACACTGGGCATCGGTACGGTGTGGCTCCTGTCCTCGGTTCCGGCCCCGGCGCGAGGAGTGAAAGCGAAGTCGACGGCCGGCCGGTGGCTTCGCGGCGCCCTTCCTATGGGGGTGACCGATCTGTTGCGCGTTTTGGAGGCGCATTTCGTGCTGATCGTGCTGGCATCGATGGTGCCGGCGGACGAGGTCGGGGTGTTTCGTGTGGCGATGGGCACGGCGGTCTTCGTCATGCTGCCCTATGCCCTTTTCGGAACGATCGCCGTTCCGGTCGTGGCCAGATTGAGCACGGATGACCACCTGGGGCGGCTCCAGCGTTTCGCGGCAACGGTTGCGGTGTTGGTGAGCGGCTCGGTCGCCGGGATCGCGGCGCTCCTGTGGTTCGGAGGTCTGCCGTTGATCCGGTTCGTCTTCGGGGCGGAGTACGCGGGGGCCTGGGCGATCCTCATGGTCCTTTGCCTCGGGCAGCTTGCCGTGGCCGCGACGGGGATCAGCGCGGGGGCCCTGAACGCCCGGGGGCACGAGCGGCTGGTCACTATTGCCTTCGCCACCTCGCTGGTCGTCGGGCTGTTGATGGCGGTGGTGCTGATACAGCTCTTCGGTGCGATCGGTGCTGCCTGGGCGACGGTGATCGCGGCGGTGGTCCGTTCGGTCATGCTGCATCGATGGACGCGGCTGCGGGTCGGGATCGATCCCTCGATCCTCGCCGCGAGGTGCCTGCTGCCCGGCGGATCTCGGGGGGCCTGAGAATGGCTGGACTGCGCGAAAGCGTCCGGGACTTTGTACCGCGCGGGATCCGCCCGCCGATCGCTCGGACCGAACGCTACGTCAGGCGGCTGGCCTACTGGTGCAGGCTGATGTCCGAGCTGAGGGGCGTCGATAGCCAGGACCGGCGCGCGCTCTGGAAAGCCTTCGCCCGGGCGCCGGTCGTGTCGCTGAAAGACCTCGACCGGTGGCAGGACCCGACCGTCGAAAGCGATGTTTCCGTCGAGGTGAAGGGGGTCGGTCGCTTCCATGTCAGGGCGCACAGTGACGATCTCCACCACGTCCTGCCGTCGCGCGAACCGGCGGTCTTCGGTGCGATCCGGCGGCGGCTGCGGCCGGGCGACACCTTCGTCGACGCAGGCGCCAACATCGGGTTCTATACCGTACTGGCGGCGGGCCTCGTTGGCCCCCAAGGTCGGGTGATCGCCATCGAGATGATGCCGGATACCGCAGCGATCCTGCGCGAGCATGTCAGGATCAACGGCCTGACGAATGTCG
>CAZNSP010000042.1:0-27268 GCA_964575795.1 uncultured Rhodobacterales bacterium | reverse complement strand
GATCCGCCCCCCTGCGAGCGCCGCCCTTCGATCGCGAGCTCCTGCCTTTGATCGTTTGTTCCCGGAAAAGGTGGGCAGAACTCGCTGGTTCGTCTGGGTAGAACTGACTGGTTTGTTACAGGCAGGGGGTTCCTGTCCAACATTGCGGTGCTGATGGGCATCGTCGTCGGCGGCATCATCGCCGCGGCGCTCGGCATGATGAACTTCCAGCATGTGGCCGGGGCGGCATGGTTCGCGCCGATCGCGCCCTTCCATTTCGGCATGCCGATCTTCGACCCGATCCTGATCCTGACCATGACCCTGGTGATGATCGTGGTGATGATCGAATCGACCGGCATGTTTCTCGCGCTCAGCGACCTGACCGGCAAGAAGATCGACCGGCCGATGCTGTCGGCGGGGCTGCGGATGGACGGGCTCGGCACCGTGATCGGCGGCGTGTTCAACACCTTCCCCTACACCTCCTTCTCGCAGAACGTCGGGCTGGTCGGCGTGACCGGCGTGCGCTCGCGCTTCGTCTGCGTCACGGGCGGCGTGATCATGCTGGTGCTGGGCCTGACGCCGAAGATGGGCGCGCTGGTCGAGGCCCTGCCCACGGTGGTGCTCGGCGGCGCGGGGCTGGTGATGTTCGGCATGGTCGCGGCGACCGGGGTGCGCATCCTGTCGGCGGTCGACTTCAAGTCGAACCGCAACAACCTCTTCGTCGTGGCGATCTCGATCGGCTTCGGGATGATCCCGATGGTGGCGCCGAACTTCAGCATGTGGCTGCCGCATGCGATCGAGCCGCTGATCGAGTCGGGCATCCTGCTCGCCGCGATCGCCGCCGTGACGCTGAACGTGTTCTTCAACGGGGCGGGCAGCACCGAGGCGGAACTGCGCGAGGCGGCGATGGCGGGCGGCGATCACTGATCCCGACGCCCGTCAGGGAACACGACAGGGAAGGCCCGGAGCGATCCGGGCCTTCTTCGCGTGTGGTCAGGTTTCGTCGCCGTCGCCCTCGGGCTCGATCATGAAGGTCAGGGGATAGCCCTCGCGCCGGCCGAGCTCGTTGGCCTGCTCGGCCTTGGTCTCGGCGATCTCGCGGGTGTAGACGGCGACCACGCAGGCACCGCGGGTGTGGGCGATCAGCATCACCCGCTCGGCGGTCTCGGTCCCCATGCGGAAGACGAGGCGCAGGACCTTCACCACGAAGGCGCGCGGGGTGAAGTCGTCGTTGAGCAGGATCACCCGGTAGAGCGGGGGCCGCGCCGGGCGGGTCCGGGTCTCGGGTGCGGGCACGACAGTCTGGGACAAGGGCGGCCCCCGGGGTATCGGAGAGGCCGCAGGATGGCACGGGCGGCGGCCGCGGTCCATCGCGCGAAACCGCTTCCCGGAGGCTGCGGGCGCGCGTATTGTCGCGGGATGGAACGCAGTCCCGAGCGCGCCCTGAGGCCCGCCACCCGCTGGTCCGAGGCGGGGGATGCCGAGGCGCTGACCGCGCTCTACCGCGACACCTGGCGCTATGCCTATGCCGGCGTGATCCCGGGTCCGGGGCTGGAGCGGATGCTCGCCCGGCGCGGGACCGGCTGGTGGCGGCGGCTGCACGCTGCCGGCGCGCGGGTGCTGGTGATCGAGTTCGGCGGGGAACTGGCGGGCTATGCGCTGATCGGGCGCTGCCGGGGCGGGCCGGGGGGCGAGATCCAGGAGCTCTACCTGCGGCCGGAATTCACCGGGCTCGGCTTCGGGCGGAAGCTCTTCGAGGCGGCGCGGGCGGAGTTCCGCGCCCGCGCGATCGCGCCCCTGACGATCTGGTGCCTCGCCGCGAACACGCTCGGCTGCGGGTTCTACCGCGCGATGGGAGGGCGGGAGACCGGGCGGACCCGCGAGCGGGTCGGCGGCGCGGATCTGGAGAAGCTGCGCTTCAGCTGGGACTGACCGGGCCGAGCGCGCGCCAGCCGATGTCGCGGCGGAAGAAGCCGCCGGGCCAGTCGACGCCCTCGGCGGTGCGGTAGGCGAGGTCGCGCGCCTCGGCGAGGGTGGAGCCGCGTGCGGTCACGTTCAGCACCCGCCCGCCGTTCGAGACGATGCGTCCGCCCTCGGCGCGGGTGCCGGCGTGGAAGATCTTGATCCGGGGATCGGTGGTGGCGAGGCCGCCGATCGGCTCGCCCCGGGCGTGGTCGCCGGGATAGCCGCGGGCGGCGATGACCACGGTCAGGGCATGGTCCTCGGCCCAGTTGAGCCGTGCCTCGGCCAGCCGCCCCTCGGCGCAGGCGAGCATCACGTCGAGCGCCTGCGCGCCGAGGCGCATCATCAGCACCTGCGCCTCCGGATCGCCGAGGCGGACGTTGTATTCCACGAGCCGCGGCGCGCCGTCCTCGATCATCAGCCCGGCATAGAGCACGCCCTGATAGGGCGTGCCGCGGCGGGCGAGCTCGGCGAGCGTTGGGCGGACGATGCGGGCGAGCGCGCGCTCGGTGATCTCCGGCGTGAGGACCGGGGCAGGGGAATAGGCGCCCATGCCGCCGGTGTTCGGGCCGGTATCGCCGTCGAAGGCGCGCTTGTGGTCCTGCGCGCTGCCGATCGGCAGGACGGTTGTGCCGTCGGTCAGGACGAAGAGCGAGGCTTCTTCGCCGGTCATGAACTCCTCGATCACCGCGGTCGCCCCGGGCTCGGCGAAGAGCGCGTCGAGTGCGTCGAGCGCGGCGTCGACGGTCTCCGCCACGGTCACGCCCTTGCCAGCGGCGAGGCCGTCGGCCTTGACCACGATCGGGGCGCCCTCGGCGAGGACATGGGCGCGGGCGGCGGCGTGGTCGTGGAAGGTGCCGGAGCGGGCGGTCGGGGCGCCGCAGGCGGCGCAGATCTCCTTGGTGAACGCCTTGGAAGCCTCCAGCTGCGCGGCGGCCTTGCTCGGTCCGAGGGTGAGGATGCCGCCCGCACGGAGGGTGTCGGCGACGCCGGCGGCGAGGGGGGCCTCGGGGCCGACCATCACGAAGTCGATCGCCTCGCGCCGGCAGAACTCGAGCACCGCGGCGCCGTCGAGCACGTCGAGCGCGACGCAGGTCGCCTCCTCGGCGATGCCGGCATTGCCCGGGGCGCAGAACAGCCGGTCGCATTTGGGGTTCTGGGCGAATGCCCAGGCGAGCGCGTGTTCCCGTCCGCCGCCGCCGAGGATCAGGATGTTCATCGGGGCCCTCCGTCGCGTCGCGCGCTTTCCCTTCTCGCGTGCGGGTTCTAGGGTGGGGCCCGGATCAGCGCAAGCGGAGAGGGTGATGGAGCTGTTCGACGAGGCCCGGCCGGGGCAGAACGCGCCGGAATTCACCGTCTCCGAGATCTCGGGCGCGGTGAAGCGGGTGATCGAGGGCGAGTTCGGCCGGGTCCGGGTGCGCGGCGAGGTCGGCCGGGTGTCGCGGCCGGCGAGCGGGCACATCTATCTCGACCTGAAGGACGATCGGGCGGTGCTGGCGTCCGTGATCTGGAAGGGCAGCGTACGGGGTCTCTCGGCCCAGCCCGAGGAGGGGATGGAGATGGTCGCGACCGGGCGGCTGACGACGTTCCCGGGCCAGTCGAAATACCAGATGATCATCGAGGAACTGGCGCCGGCGGGCGTCGGCGCGCTGATGGCGATGCTGGAGAAGCGCAAGGCGGCGCTGGCGGCGGAGGGGCTGTTCGACGCAGGCCGCAAGCGGGCGCTGCCGTTCCTGCCCGAGGTGATCGGGGTCGTGACCTCGCCCTCCGGCGCGGTGATCCGCGACATCCTGCACCGGCTGCGCGAGCGGTTCCCGCGGCGGGTGCTGGTCTGGCCGGTGACGGTCCAGGGCGAGAAATGCGCGGCCGAGGTGGCGGCGGCGATCCGGGGCTTCAACGCGCTGCCCGCGGGCGGGCCGGTGCCGCGGCCCGATGTGCTGATCGTGGCGCGCGGCGGCGGCAGTCTCGAGGACCTCTGGGGCTTCAACGATGAGATCGTGGTGCGGGCGGCGGCGGAGAGCGCGATCCCGCTGATCTCGGCCGTGGGGCACGAGACCGACACCACGCTGATCGACCTCGCCGCCGACCGGCGGGCGCCGACGCCGACCGCGGCCGCCGAGATGGCGGTGCCGGTGCGTCTCGACCTGCTGGCCACGGTGGCGGGGCTCGAGGAGCGGCGGCGCGGTGCGCTGGCGCGCGGGCTCGGCCAGCGGCAGCAGCGGCTGCGCGATCTCGCGCGCGGCCTGCCGCGGCCCGAGGCGCTGGTGGCCGAGCGGGCGCAGCGGCTCGACGGGCTGAGCCTTCGGCTGCCGCTGGCGCTGACGGCGTTGGCGCAGCGCAAGCGGCTGGGACTGGTGCAGGGCGCGGCAGGGCGGTTCGGGCCGGTGCTGCTGGCCCGCGGGATCGAGCAGCGGCGCCAGCGGGTGGAGCGGGCGGGCTACGGCCTGCGTCCGGAGGGGCTGGCAGGCCAGCGCGAGCGGCTGCGGGAGCGGCTGGAGGCGCGGGCGGAGCGGCTGCGGCGGGCGGGAGAGCGGCTGACGGCGGAGAAGCGGGCGCGGCTGGAGGGTTTGGGCGGCGTGCTGCGGTCCCTAGACTATCACGCGGTGCTCGCGAGGGGGTTCGCGGTCGTGCGGGGGGCAGGGGGCGCGATCGTGACCCGGGCGACCGCGGCCTCGGCCGAGACGCGGCTAGAGATCGAGTTCGCGGATGGGCGCGTCGATGCCCGGCCCGAGCGGCGCGGGCGGAGCAAGCCGGAGCAAGGCAGCCTGTTCTGACCGTCACATGCCGACGTCGGGGCCGGGACAGGCGAGCGGCTGGTCGTCCATGCGGTAGAGCTCGATGGCGAACCCCGTCTCGACGCCGAATTCCAGACGGTGCGCGGCATAGCGACCCCCGTCCTTCCGGAAATGCCAGCAGAACGGCTCGGGATGGGAGGGATAGCTGAAGCAGATCGCCTCGCCCTCGGCATGCCAGAAGCCCTCCTCGCACTGGCCGTCGCCGTACATCCAGAGGCTGCGCCGGTTCGCGAAGAACTGCTCGGCGCCGAAGAACTCGCCGAAAAGGCTGAAGTAGAGCGTGCGGCCCTCGCTCAGCGCCTCGAAATCCGTCGGTGCCACGTTCTCCTGTGCGGCGGCGGGACCGGCAAGGAGGAGGACTGTGATCATCGGGAGGATCGGGCGCATGGGAAATGGCCTGCGTGAAACTCAGCGCAAGATGAGCACCCGCCGCGGGGCGAGCATCCAGGGGGCGATGATCCCCGCAGTGTCGGCGAGCGGCAGCACGGTCTCGGGCACGTCGAGGCCGATCACCTCGCGCATGAAGGCGCGGCGCGCCGCGCAGCGGGCGATCAGCGCGGGGTGACGCTTGGCGAGGGTGGCGGCGAGATCCTCGTCGGCGATCACGATGCCCTCCTCCATCCGGGTCGAGCCGTAGACCGGATGGCTGGGGATGATGTCGACCTGCATCGCCATGCCCGAACGGAGGGGGATTTCGGACCCGGCGAAGATCGGCGAGGAGAGCCATTCGTCGAGATGGATCAGATGGCCGGGGTTGAGGAAGACGCCGAAGGTCTCGAAGGGCAGGTCGCGCTGAACCCGGGCATGGATCGCGCCGCCGGGCGTGCCGGGGCGCATGGCCGCGAACCAGGACGAAAGCGCGGCGAGATAGGGGCCGGCGAAGGTCTCCACATAGTCGCGGGCGGGCGGCGGCAGGTCCTCGGGACCCTCCGCGACCCAGCCGGCGCGGCATATGTTCGCGCCCCATGGCGCGATGTTGAAGGAGAGCGGGCAGCCGCGGGTCAGGCGCTGGCCGGTCGGGCTCGACAGGCCCTGGAAGGCGCGGGCGCCGGTCGCGAAGGTGACGTGGCAGCTGAGCGGCGCGCCGTCGAGCCCAGCGGCGGCCACCGCCTCGAAATCGCTCATCCCCTCGCGCAGCGCGAAGACGAGGTTGCGGACCGCGCGGGCGGCGACGGCATTGGCATGTTCCATCGCGGCGATCTCGTCGGGATCGACCCTGGCGCGCAGGCCGTGGGCGGGATGCATCAGGAGGTCGGTGGCGTTCTCGACCCGGTCGCGGCCGGCTCGCTCGCGCAGGAGATCGGCGAGGAGGGCCGGGACCTCGAGCGCGCGGGCGGGATCGGCGACCTCGTCCGCGCCCCAATACTTCCAGCCTGCCACGCCGACGCGGGCCGTCGCGGGGATCGCGTCGGCGAGGATCTCGCCGAGCCGGGGCGTGTCGCGGGGCTGGGAGAGGAGCGAGAGGCTGGCGCAGCGCACGCGCTCGACGTCGCCTTCCGCGACGAGCGGCGAGGTCAGCGTGTAGTCGAAGCATTCGTTACCGGCGATCAGCAGCGGCCGGCCGGTTTCGGGCAGGACGAGGATCGCTTCCTCGAATCGCGGGTCGAAGCCCGTCGCCCAGGCGAGATTGGCGAAATGCTCCCGGTCGCCGTAGATCACGAGGTGGCTCAGCCCGCGCTGCGCCATCGCTGCCCGCAGCGCGCCGAGCCGCGCCGTGAGAGCCGCATGCGTCACCGGCGGCGGGGGTGCGACCGGGCCGTGGTCGGGCCAGTCGATCTCGATCAGCCGGGCGGGCATGGTGTCAGCTCGTGACCATCGGCCCGCAGGCGAGCGGTGTGTCGCTCACGTCGGTCATCACCTGGATCGCGCCGGTCTCGATCCCGTCGCGGGTCTCGATGATGATGATCTCGCCCTCGGACCGGGCATGGCGGAAGCAGGAGGTGCCCTCACCCTCCCAGTGGAAGCAGTAGAGCGGCTCGGTATAGTCCCAGGTGCCGTTGATGCAGCTGCCGTCGTTGAACTGCAGCGTGACGCGGTTCGAGCCGAGCTCGTAGCGCTCCATCGCCCAGAACTGCCCGTCGATCCGGTATGTCAGCGTCCGGCCCGAGGCCATCGCCGCCCATTCCTCGAGGGGGATGTCCACCGCCGCAGCGATGCGTTCGGCGACGGACTGGCCGGCGAGGGCGGGCATGCCGAGAGCGAGGACGAGGAAGGGGGCCAGCAGGGCGGACGAGCGGCGCATGGAACCTCCGGGGGGACGCAAGATGGCGACGATATCCGCTCGGGCCGGGACTGGCCAGTGGTGCCGCGGGATCGCCGCGTCTTGCCGTTTTTGGGGGGGTGTAACCGCGCCGGCCCGGCAGTATGGTCGCGCCGCGCAACGGAGGAACAGGTCGATGGGCGTGGAAGAGCGCAAGGGTGTGTGGAAGTCCGGACGGGGCCGCGGGCGCGCGACGCCGAAGGGCCGGCAACTGGACGAGACGGCGCTGGCCGAGGTCCGTGCGCTGCTCGGCGACCGTCCGCGGCGGCGCGACCTGCTGATCGAACATCTGCACCTGATCCAGGACGCACATGGGCATCTGTCCGCGGCGCATCTGCGGGCGCTCGCCGAGGAGATGCGCATGGCCCAGGCCGAGGTCTGGGAGGTCGCGACCTTCTACGCGCATTTCGACGTGGTGAAGGAGGGGGAGACACCGCCGCCCGCGCTGACGATCCGGGTCTGCGACTCGCTCTCCTGCGAGCTGGCCGGGGCGCAGGCGCTGCTCGCCGCGCTGAAGGAGGGCATGGACCCGACCGCCGTGCGGGTGCTGCGCGCGCCCTGCATGGGCCGCTGCGACACCGCGCCCGTGGCCGAGGTCGGGCATCGCCATGTCGACCATGCCACGGTGGCGTCGGTCCGGGCCGTGGTCGAGGCCGGCGATACCCATGCGCAGGTGCCGGATTACGAGGATTACGCGGCCTATGCGGCGGGTGGCGGCTATGCCGCGCTCGCCGCGCTGCGCGGGGGGGCGAAGTCGGTCGAGGACGTGCAGCTGGAACTGCTGTCGGCGGGGCTGCGCGGCCTCGGGGGGGCGGGTTTCCCGAGCGGCAAGAAATGGGCCTTCGTGCGGAGCTATCCCGGTCCGCGATTCCTCGCGGTCAACGGAGACGAGGGCGAGCCGGGCACGTTCAAGGACCGCCACTACCTCGAGCGCAACCCTCATCTGATGCTCGAGGGGATGCTCATCGCCGCCTGGGCGGTCGAGGCCGAGCGGTGCTACATCTACATGCGCGACGAATATCCCGCGGTGCTGGAGATCCTGCGGCGCGAGATCGCGGCGCTGGAGGAAGCCGGCGTCGTCGCGCCGGGGTTCATCGAGCTTCGCCGGGGCGCGGGTGCCTATATCTGCGGCGAGGAAAGCGCGATGCTGGAATCGATCGAGGGCAAGCGCGGGCTGCCGCGGCACCGGCCGCCCTATGTCGCCGAGGTGGGGCTCTTCGGGCGGCCGACGCTGGTGCACAACGTCGAGACGCTGCACTGGATCGCGCGCATCTGTCGCGAGGGGCCGGACGTGCTGGGTGCCACCCGGGTGAACGGGCGCAAGGGGCTGCGCAGCTATTCGGTCTCGGGGCGGGTGGCGCGGCCGGGGGTGTATCTCCTGCCCGCCGGCTCGACGATCCGCGACGTGATCGCGGCGGCGGGCCGCATGGCCGAGGGGCATGAATTTGTCGCCTACCAGCCCGGCGGGCCGTCCTCGGGGCTTCTGCCGGCGACACTCGACGACGTGCCGCTCGACTTCGACACGCTCCAGCCGCACGGCAGCTTCATCGGCTCGGCGGCGGTGGTGGTCCTGTCGGACCGGGACAGCGTGAAGGCGGCGGCGCTCAACATGCTGCGGTTCTTCGAGGACGAGAGCTGCGGCCAGTGCACGCCCTGCCGGGTCGGCTGTGCCAAGGCGGTGCAGCTGATGCAGGCGGAAAAGTGGGACCGGCCGCTTCTGGAGGAGCTTTGCCAGGCCATGGCCGACGCCTCGATCTGCGGTCTCGGCCAGGCGGCACCGAACCCGATCCTGCTGACGATGAAGTTCTTCCCCGACGCGGTGTAGGCGCCGACTCGGGACGGCGCGCGGGCGGTTTCCCATCTCCGGGACCGGTCCGCGTTCCCGTTTCGTACTTCACCTTTCCTCAAGACGCGGTCGATAGGCTCACCCCGGGTCCGGATCATGCGTTAACCAATTAACCATGATCTGGTAGCCTCGTTCGCGGGGGGAAGCGCCATGCGAGGGATCGGCTGGATACTGGGATTGTTGCTCGCGGTGGCGGCGCCGGCCTTGGCGGAGGTCCGCATCAGCGGCCCGGCAACCGTGGTGGACGGCGACACGCTCGACGTGGGCGCGGTGCGGATCCGCCTGCACGGGATCGACGCACCCGAAACGGACCAGCGCTGTGCGGCGGCGCGCGGCGGCGACTGGGCCTGCGGGGCCGCGGCGACCGCAAGGCTCGCCGAACTGGTCGAGGGGCGCGGCGTGACCTGTTCGCCACGCGAACGCGACGCCTATGGCCGGGTGATCGCGATCTGCCACGCCGGGGAACTGGACCTCGGCGCGGCGCTGGTGACCGAGGGCCTCGCCTGGGCCTTCGTGCGGTACAGCGCCGAATACGCGGGGCTCGAGGAGGGGCCGCGCAAGATCGGGGCCGGGGTCTGGCAGGCCGAGACCGCCACCGCCTGGGAGTGGCGCGCCTCGGCATGGGAACGGGCGGTGGCCGAGGCGCCGGGGGGATGCCCGATCAAGGGCAACATCAACCGTGACGGCGAGCGCATCTACCACACGCCCTGGTCGCCCTGGTACGCGCGCACCCGGATCGACGAGAGCCTCGGCCAGCGCTGGTTCTGCGACGAGGCCGAGGCGATCGCCGCGGGCTGGCGGGCGCCGCGGCGTTAGGTCCGGCGATCAGACGTCGAGGTCCTCGACGAAGCGGGCGTTTTCCTGGATGTACTGGAAGCGCATCTCGGGGCGCTTGCCCATCAGCCGCTCCACGAGGCCGGAGGTGTCGCCGGGCTCGTCGTCGTGCACGGTGACGCGGATCAGCTTGCGGGTCGCCGGGCTCATGGTGGTTTCCTTGAGCTGCTGGGGCATCATCTCGCCGAGACCCTTGAACCGGCTCACCTCGATCTTGCCCCGCCCGCCGAGGCCCTTCGCCATCAGCGCGGCCTTCTCCTCCTCGGTCTGGACATAGACCGAGGTCGCGCCCTGGGTCAGGCGGAAGAGCGGCGGCGCGGCGAGGTAGAGGTGGCCTGCGTCGATCAGCGGCCGCATCTGGGTGAAGAAGAACGTCATCAGCAGCGAGGCGATATGCGCGCCGTCCACGTCGGCGTCGGTCATGATGACGATCTTCTCGTAGCGGAGGTCCTCGAGGTTGAACCGGCTGCCGGTCTGCACCCCCATCGCCTGGCAGAGGTCGGCGAGCTCCTGGTTCTGCATCATCTTGGAGGACGCCGCGCCGAGCACGTTCAGGATCTTGCCGCGCAGCGGCAGGACCGCCTGGAACTTGCGGTCGCGCGCCTGCTTGGCCGAGCCGCCCGCGCTGTCGCCCTCGACGAGGAAGAGCTCCGACCCCTCGCGCGTGGCGTTCGAGCAGTCGGCGAGCTTGCCGGGCAGGCGCAGCTTCTTGACCGCGGTCTTGCGGCTCGTCTCCTTTTCCTGCCGGCGGCGCAGGCGTTCCTCGGCGCGCAAGACCAAATAGTCGAGGATCGCGCCCCCGGTGCGGGTGTCGGCGGCGAGCCAGTGGTCGAAATGGTCGCGCACCGCTCCCTCGACCAGCCGCGCCGCCTCCTGCGTCGCCAACCGGTCCTTGGTCTGGCCGACGAATTCGGGTTCGCGGATGAAGACCGAGATCATGGCGCAGCCGCCGGCCATCACGTCCTCGCGCGTGATCTGGGCGGCCTTGCGGTTCGCCGAGAGCTCGCCGAAGGCGCGGATACCCTTCAGGATCGCCGCCCAGAAGCCCGCCTCGTGCGTGCCACCCTCGGGCGTGGGGATGGTGTTGCAGTAGCTCTGGACGAAGGGATCGATCGCGGGGGTCCAGTTGATCGCCCATTCGATGGAACCGACCGTGTCCGCGCCGAACTTCTCGGCGAACTCGACCCGGCCCGCGAAGGGCTTCGGCGCGTAGGTCGCCGCACTGCCGAGACGTTCGCCGAGATAGTCGGCGAGGCCGCCGGGAAAGTGGAAGGTCGCCTGCTGTGGCGTGTCGTCGCCGGGGCCGATGCATTCGGGGGCGCATTTCCAGCGGATCTCGACGCCCGAGAAGAGATAGGCTTTGGAGCGGACCATGCGCAGGAGGCGCGCCGGCTTGAACCGCTGCGAGCCGAAGATCTCGGCATCGGGGTGGAATGTGACCGTGGTGCCGCGGCGGTTCGGCGTCGGCCCCAGCGACTGGACGCCGCCGGTCGGATGCCCGCGCGAGAATTCCTGGGCGTAGAGCTGGCGGTTGCGGGCGACCTCGACCCGCACGTGATCGGAAAGCGCGTTCACGACCGAGATGCCGACGCCGTGCAGACCGCCCGAGGTCTGGTAGGCCTTGCCCGAGAACTTGCCGCCCGCGTGCAGCGTGCAGAGGATCACCTCGAGCGCGGACTTGTCGGGAAAGCGCGGGTGCGGATCGACCGGGATGCCACGGCCGTTGTCGCGCACGCTGACCGAGTGATCCGCGTGCAGTTCGACCTCGATGCGGTTGGCATGGCCCGCGACCGCCTCGTCCATCGCGTTGTCCAGCACTTCGGCCACGAGATGGTGCAGCGCGCGCTCGTCGGTGCCGCCGATATACATGCCCGGCCGCTTGCGGACCGGCTCCAGCCCCTCGAGCACCTCGATCGAGGCGGCGCCATACGCGTCGGAAGCGGCGTCCTGGCCGAAGAGGTCGGGTGCGTGCGCCATGTGCTTGCCTGCTCCGGTTCGAACCGTTGTATTCGTTGACCCTTCGCCAAGGATAGCGAAGGACTGCCCTGCCGTCTCTATATCTTGTTCGGACGGGGCGGCAAAGGGGTCTTGGCTCGGGGATGCCCGCGCGGGTAGAAAGGGCGTCGTTTCGGAGGCGCCATGCCGGTCATCCTGCAATCCTCGCTGCCCGTCGCGCCGTGGATGGCGGACCACACCCTGCGGTTGCCGGGGACGGTCCCGATCGCACCCGCTGAATGGCTGCAGCGCGACGAGGTCTTCGCCGAGCAGATGGCCTATCGCGACGCGCTGATCGCCGGGCGCGCGGCCGAGGTCCATGCGATGGAGGAAGGCTGCCGGGGGGCGGCCGAGGAACTGCTGGCCGAGGTGCTGCGGCATCTCGAGGGGGTGCCTGGCTATGCGCGCCGGGGCGACGTCATGCGCCGCCCGGACGGGGTGGAGGTGCCGCTGACCGGCGCGCCGCTGATTGCGGCAGGACGGCTGGTGCAGGAGGACCTCCTGATCCTGCAGAAGCCCGAGGGCGCGGAGGAACACGTCCTGACCGGGGGCATCCTGTGCTTTCCCTCGAACTGGACGCTCGCCGAGAAGTTTGGCAGGACGCTCGGCCGCATCCATCTGCCGGTCGAGGAGTACGACGAGGGGATTGCGCGGCGGGTGCAGCGGATGTTCGAGGGTCTGCGCGTCGAGACGCCGATCATGCGCGCCAACGTCGTCGTCTACGGCCGGCACGACCTGTTCTGCCCGCGCCCCGAATTCGATCGGACGCGACCCGATTCGGGGGGCGAGCGCGTCATCCGGGTGGAGCGGCAGGTGCTGATGCGGCTGCCGGTCAGCCGCGCGATCGTCTTCTCGATCCACACCTACATGGTGCTGCCCTCGGCCCTGACCGAGGAACAGCGGCAGCGGCTGATCGAGGTCCGGCCCCAGGCGCTGGGGGCGCCGGCGCCCGCCGGTTGACACCGGGCCGCGGCCTGCGCCAGCATCGGGACGTGCAGGACGGGAGCGGAGCGCGATGGCCGGTGATCCCTACGCGGCGCTCGGGGTGAAGAAGTCCGCGAGCGCGGAAGAGATCAAGAAGGCCTACAAGCGCATCGCGCGTGACAGCCATCCCGATCTCAACCCCGACGATCCGGCGGCCGAAGGCCGGTTCAAGGCGGCTTCCGCCGCATACGACCTCCTTAAGGATCCCGAGAAGCGGGCGCGTTTCGACCGGGGCGAGATCGACGCCTCGGGCCAGGAACGGCCCGAGCGCCGCTACTATCGCGACTATGCCGAGGCCGCGGCGGGACCGCATTCTGCAGGCGGATTCGAGGAATTCGACCTCGGCGATCTCTTCGCCGGGATGGCGGGCCGGCGTCAGGGACGGGGCGAGGGCTTCGCCATGCGCGGGGCGACGGTCTACTACACCGTCGATCTCGACTTTCTCGAGGCCGCGCGCGGCGGCCGCAAGCGTCTGACGCTGCCGGGCGGCGAGAGCGTCGAACTCCAGATCCCGCCCGGCATCGCCGAGGGCGAGGCGATCCGGCTGCCTGGCAGGGGCGGGCCGGGGCACGGCGGCGGCCCGGCGGGCGATGCGCTGGTCGCGGTGACGATCCGCCCGCACCGGCTGTTCCGGCGTGAGGGCGACGACATCCTGCTCGAGCTGCCGATCAGCATCGACGAGGCGATCCTCGGGGCGAGGGTCGAGGTCCCGACCATCGGCGGCAGGGTGGCGCTGACCGTGCCGAAGGGCGTGTCGAGCGGGCGGCAGCTGCGGCTGCGGGGCAGGGGCATCGCACGCGGTGGCCGGAAGGGAGACCAGATCGTGACGCTGCGGATCGTGGCCCCCGACGTGATCGACGACGAACTCGAGACGTTCCTGCGCGGCTGGCGCGAGCGTCACCGCCAGGATCCGCGCAAGGGGATGAAGGCATGACGGGCGGGGTGCGGTTCTACAGCGAAACCGAACTGGTCGCGGCGGTCGAGGGCCTGACCGTGACCCGGCTGCGCGCCTTCGTCGAGGCGCGCTGCATCGTCCCGCAGGAGGCGGGCGGGCGGCTCGTCTACGGCGAGGGGGAGCTGGCGCGGGCGCGACTGCTTGCAGAACTCACCGAGGATTTCGACCTCGACGCCGATTCGGCCGGGCTCGTCCTGTCGCTGGTGGACCGGGTCCATGCGCTGCGCCGCGACCTGCGGGCGTTGTCCCGCGCGCTGGCCGAGGAACCGGAGGAGTTGCACGAACGGCTGCGCGCACGGATCGCGCGGATGCCGGAATAGCGGATCAGCCGCGCGGCTGGATCGCCATCATCGTGCCGAGCATGGTGGCCACATGGGTCCGGGCCGTGCCGTTCCGCGCGAAGACCTCGCTGCCGACCACCAGAAGGCTGCGGCCGGCGCGGATCACCCGCCCTTCGGCGATGACCGCCTGGCCGCGGGCGGGGGTCATCAGGTTGATCTTCATCTCTACCGTCAGCACCTCCCAGCCCTTCGGCAGGAGGCTGAGCGCGGCGTAGCCGGCGGCGCTGTCCCCGACCGACCAGCCGAGGCCGGCATGGGCATAGCCGTGCTGCTGACCGGTCTCGGGCCGGATCGGCGCCTCCAGCGTGCAGTGCCCGGGCGAGAGCGCCACGATCTCGGCCATCAGGGTCGCCATCATGCCCTGGGCCGCGAAGCTCGCCCGGACGTCGGCGGCGTAGTCGGGGTTCTGCGGACGGTGCTCCATGATCCGAGCCTAGGCCCGGCAGGTGCGGCGCGGCAAGGGGCCTGCGGGCAGGACGAGCTGCGGTCGTCCGGTCAGGATCGCCACCGCGTCCGGGGCGAGGAGCGTGCGAAGCGCCGGGTCGTCGACGCGCAGCCCGCCGGTATAGGTCCCGAAGGCGGGCAGGATCAGCCGCCGCGCGTCGCGCAGGAAGCAGGGCCGGCTGAGGCCGCGGCCGGGCAGGGGCACACGCATCTTCGGGTGGTAGTGCCCCGAGACCTCGCCCGGCGGGCTGTAAGGCCGGGCCTCGTGCCGGAAGGTCAGGGTCGCGCGCGCGAGCTGCGCGAGATGGCGCCCGCCGAGCGAAATCGGCCCCGGATCGTGGTTTCCCGCGATCCAGATCCAGTCGCGGCCGGCCATCAGCGCCATCAGCGTGTCGCGGGCCTCGGGCTCGAGCGCGTCCTCGCAGTCGAGATCGTCGAAGCTGTCGCCGAGGCAGACGACCGTCGCGGGGTCGAGCGCGGTGATCTCGTCGGCGAGCCGGGCGAGGGTCTCGCGGCTCTCGTAGGGCGGCAGGAGCGTGCCGCCGCGGCGGGCCAGCCGCTCCGACCGGCCGAGATGCAGGTCCGAAACGCAGAGCAGCCGCTCCGCCGGCCACCAGAGCGCGCCGCTGCCGCGGGCGACGAGATCGGCACCGGTCAGGGTCAGGTGAACTCCGCTCATGCCCCGGGACTGCCGCAACCCTCGGCGCCGGGCAAGGGCAATGTTCCGGCTCGCATCACGGCGTCAGGCCCGCCTCGGCGAGCAGCGCCTCGGCGGCCTCGACCGCCAGCCGGTCCTCGGCGCGGCCCCGGATCGGGACCCGCCCGGCTTCGAGCAGGAGTGGGGCTGCGAGCGGCGTGACATGCGGGGCGCGCACCACGTCGACGCGTCCGGCACTCCGCGCGAGCATCTCCTCGATCCGGCCGAAATCGACCAGCCCGCGCCCCGCCTCCTCGCGCGTGATGCGGAGGAGCAGGTGATCGGGGTCGTACTTGCGCAGCGTGTCGTAGAGGATGTCCGAGGAGAAGGTCGCCTGCCGGCCGGTCTTGCGCAGGCCGGGCATGTTGCGCTCGATCAGGCCTGCCACGGTCGCGGCATTGCGGAAGGTGCGCTTCATCACCGCATTCTCGGCGAGCCAGCCCTCGAGCCCGTCGCGCAGGCCCTCGGGGGTGAGGAGCGCCGAGGGATCGGGCACGGCGTCGAGCCCCCAGATCAGGAGCGCGTAGTCGGTCGAGACGAAGCCGAGCGGCGCGAGCCCCGCGGCCTCCATGCGCCGGGTCATCAGCAGGCCGAGCGTCTGGTGTGCGTTCCGGCCGGCAAATCCGTAGAGGCAGAGCTGATGCCGGTCGCCGCGCGGGAAGGTCTCGATCATCAGCCGGTCGGGCCGCGGCAGCCGGCTCACCCGCGCCTGGGTCGCGAGCCATTGCCGCATGTAGCCCGGCAGCGCGCCCCAGCGCCCCGGATCGGCGAGCAACTCGACCACCCGCTGCGAGAGCCGTGTCGAGGTGGCGAGCTTCGTGCCATAGTAGACGGCGATCTTCGGGTCGCGCGCGGGCGCCCGCGTCACCTCGATCGCCATGTCGCGCAGCCCCTCGAACCGCACCGTCTCGCCGCCGAGGAGGAACGTGTCGCCGGGCGTGAGGCTCGCGGCGAATTCCTCCTCGACCTCGCCGAGGGCCGCCCCGCGGCCGCGCAGCCGGACCGCCATCATCTCGGCGGCGACGATCGTGCCGATGTTCATCCGGATCGTGCGCGCGCGGCGCGGGTCGCGCAGCTGCCAGCGCCCGTCGCGCTCGACCAGCCGCTGCCAGCGGTCGTAGGCGCGGAGCGCATAGCCACCGGTGGCGGCGAAGGCGAGGCAGTCGTCGAAATCCGCCCGCGGCAGGTTCCGGTACGGTCCGGCGGCGCGCACCTCGGCGAAGAGGTCGTCGGCGGCGAAGGGCCCGGCGCAGGCGGTGAGCAGGATGTGCTGGCAGAGCACGTCGAGCGGGCCCGCGCCGCGCGGCTCGCCGTCGAGGTCGTGCGCAGCCACCGCGTCGAGTGCTGCGCGGCATTCCAGCACCTCGAAGCGGTTGGCGGGCACGAGGATCGCGCGCGAGGGCGCGTTGTAGCGGTGGTTCGCGCGGCCGATGCGCTGCACCAGCCGCTTCACGTTCTTCGGCGCGCCGACCTGGATCACGAGATCGACGTTGCCCCAATCGATGCCGAGATCGAGGCTGCCGGTGCAGACGATCGCGCGAAGTTCGCTCGCGACCATCGCCGCCTCGACCCGGGCGCGCGCCTCGCGGCTGAGCGAGCCGTGGTGCAGGCCGATCGGCAGCCCGTCGCGGTTCTCGGCCCAGAGCGCCTGGAAGAACAGCTCTGCCTGGGCGCGGGTGTTGATGAAGACGAGCGTGGTCGTCGCGCCCTCGATCAGCGCCAACACCTCCCGCACCGCATACCGGCCGCCGCCGCCGGCCCAGGGCGGCGGCACGGCGGTCTCGAGCATCGAGATATCGGGTTCGGGCCCCGGGTCGGCGCGCAGGATCTCCGTCCCCGCGCCCAGCCAGGCGGCGAGGGCGGGCGGGTCCTCGACGGTGGCGGAGAGCCCCACGCGCCGCAGGCCCGGCGCGAGCGCCTGCAGCCGCGAGAGGCCGAGCATCAGCTGGTCGCCGCGCTTGCTCTCGGCCAGCGCATGGATCTCGTCGACGACTACGCGGCGCAGTCCCGCGAAGATGCGCGGCGCCTCCTCGTAGCTGAGCATGAGCGCGAGGGATTCGGGCGTGGTCAGCAGGATGTGCGGCGGATCGACCCGCTGGCGGCGGCGCGCGGCCTGGCCGGTGTCGCCGGTGCGGTCCTCGATGCGGATGGCGAGGCCCATCTCGGCCACCGGGCTCGAAAGGTTGCGGCGGATATCGGCGGCGAGTGCCTTCAGGGGCGAGACATAGAGCGTGTGGAGCCCGTCGGCCGGCGCGGGCCCGAGGTCGATCAGGCTCGGCAGGAACCCCGAGAGCGTCTTGCCGCCCCCGGTCGGCGCGATCAGCAGCGTCGAGGGCTCATTGCTGCGGGACAGGAGCGCGAGCTGATGGGGATGCGGTTGCCAGCCGCGCGCGGCGAACCAGTCGGCGAAGGGCTGGGGCAGGGGGGTCAAGGCAGCGTCCGGTCGGCTCCTCCGCCCATTTTAGGGCGCCGCCACGGGAAGGACCAGTCCCCGCGCCCGAGGCTGGACGCGCCCGGGCCCCGGCGGTATGAAACTCCGCCGGAGGAGTGGCAGAGCGGTCGATTGCACCGGTCTTGAAAACCGGCGAAGGCGCAAGTCTTCCGTGGGTTCAAATCCCACCTCCTCCGCCAGAGTGCCGCGTGCGGCCGGGCATGTCGGGTGAGGCGGCTGGGAGCATAACCCGCCTGCGCGCTCCACCCGCAGGCTGCCCCGGTCCGGGAGGTTCGGGGCAAACGGACGACCCCCGGAGGCCTGCGCGGCGGTGCGGGTGGTTCGAGCCTTCCGCCCGACGCTCGACAAATCCTGATTGATCGATATTGTATGATGTGTCGCGAATGCTTAAGATATTCCAGCAACTTCGGTAACGCGGCATTTCAGGATCGAGTTCGTGGCGGCAATTCAGCCGGACACGCGGAAACGGGGCAGCATCCGCTGGAACCAAACCGGCGGGGGCGGGTTTAAACAGACTGGGGCGTCGGGGTTCCATGTCGACGAAGGATGCGTCGGAGCCTCTCCCGATCAGCGGCAGAAAAGCGGCATCATGCACAACACCCTCTGGTTGGCGGTCGGCCTTGCGGGCCAGATCATGTTCACCTCACGCTTTCTCGTGCAGTGGATAACCAGCGAACGACGCGGGGCGAGTGTCGTTCCCACGGCGTTCTGGTGGCTCAGCGTTGCGGGGGGCCTGACGCTTCTGGCCTATTCGTTCTGGCGGATGGACCCCGTCTTCATCCTCGGCCAGTCCATGGGCCTCGTCGTCTACGCGCGGAACCTGATGCTGATCCGCCGCGGCAAGGTCGCGGCATCGTGACGCGCCACCCGACGCTGCTGGCGATGACCGCCTTCGGCGTCGCCGCGGTTTTCGGGGTGCTTGCAAGGCCGCTTCTGCCGATCGACGAGACACGCTACCTCGCCGTCGCCTGGGGCATGCATCAGAGCGGTGACTGGCTGGTGCCGCGGCTGAACGGCGCGCTCTATACCCACAAGCCACCGTTGCTCTTCTGGCTGATCAACGTCGTCTGGTCCGTCTTCGGGGTGTCCGAGACGGCCGCCCGGCTGGTCGGCCCGGCCTTCGGCGTTGGCGCAATCGGGGTCACGAGCCTCGTCGCGAGGCGGCTCTGGCCCGAGGTCCCCGGTGTCGGCGGGAGGGCCGCGCTGATCCTCGCGGGTTTCGGGGTCTTCGGCGTCTATGCCGGCCTGACCATGTTCGACGCGATGCTCGCCTTCGCGGTCGTCCTGGGCGTGCTGGCCCTCGTCGAGACGGCACGAACCCGCTGGGCCTGGGTCGGTTTCGGCGCGGCGCTCGCCCTCGGAGCCCTGTCGAAGGGCCCGGTGGTGCTGGTCCATCTCGTGCCGATCGCCCTGCTGATGCCGCTCTGGGCGGGGACACGCCCCGGACCCACGCTCCGCGGGCTGGGCCTCGCGATCCTCGTGGGGCTGGCGATCGTCGCACTCTGGCTCGTGCCCGCGGTGCTCACCGGTGGTCCGGAATATCGCGATGCCGTCCTGTGGTCGCAGCATGCCGGACGGATCGCGAACTCCTTCGCCCATGTGCAGCCCTGGTGGTTCTTCGTGGTGCTCCTGCCCTTGCTGCTGTGGCCATGGGTCTGGTCGGCGGATGTCTGGCGTGGCCTCGCGCGCCTCGACCGCGCCGACCGCGGGGTGCGGCTCTACCTCGTCTGGGCAGTGTCCGCGCTGGTCCTCTTCAGCATGATCAGCGGCAAGCAGGTGCACTACCTCCTGCCGACGCTCCCGGCGGTGGCCCTTGCGATCGCCGCGGCGATCGGGGCCGAGCCTGTCAGGGCACCCCTTGCCGGACTGCCGGTCGCGGTCGTTGGCCTCGGCCTCGTCGGCCTCGGGATTGCGGTCCCCTCCGGGTCGGAACTCGCGACGCTCGCCGAGCCCCGTTGGGCTGTGGTGGCAGTCGGTCTCCTGCTGGTCGGCCTCGCCGCCTCGAGCCTGCGGCTCCGTGGCACGGCGGTCGCCCTCCTCGGCCTCGCACTCTTCCCTGTCGCCGGGCTGATCTTCGTCCTCGGCGCGCCCGGGACGATCTACGATTCCAGCCGGATCGCGCGACTGATCGCGCCGCATGACGATCGGGGCATCGCCATCCTCGACCAGACCTACCACGGCGAGTTCACCTTCACCGGGCGGCTCCTGAACCCGGTGCTGGAGATATCCGGCACGGCCGAAGCTATGCTCTGGCTCCGGGACACGCCGGGGGCGGTCCTGCTGGCACGGCTCGACAGTAAGTCCCTACCCGAGACGCCGCCGGAATCGGTCGTTCTCTTTCGCAACCGCCCATACGGCATATGGACCAGCCCGGTGGCCACGCCGGGTCCGCAAGGAAATACGTCATGACACACACGATGACCCCCGGAGCACTCAGCGTCGTGGTGCCGTTCCTGAACGAGGAAGGTGCCGCGCGCGCGCTCATAGCGGAAATCGCCGCGGCGCTGGACGGGCTCGACTTCGAGATCATCGCCGTCGACGACGGATCCACCGATGCGACCCCGCAGATCCTCGCGTCCCTCGCCAGCATCGAGCCGCGCCTCGTCGTCCTGACGCATCCGCAGCGCGCGGGACAATCCGTCGCGATCCGGACCGGGGTCCGCGCGGCGCGCCACGAATGGGTGGCGACACTCGACGGTGACGGTCAGAACCCGCCGGACCAGATCCTGCGCCTTCTGGGCGCGCTCGCGGCCGGACCGGCGAGGGACGTCGGGCTCGTGCAGGGCCAGCGCGCCGTGCGACGCGACGGGCTCTCGAAGCGCCTCGGCTCCTCGATCGCCAACGCGATCAGGGCCGCCGCCCTGCACGACGGCGTGCGGGACTCGGGATGCGGCCTGAAACTCTTCCGCCGCAGGGCCTATCTGGATCTGCCCTTCTTCGACCACATCCATCGCTTCATGCCGGCCATGATGCAGCGCGAGGGTTGGGAGGTCCGTCTGGTCGATGTGGCGCACAGGCCGCGCACGAGCGGCGCCTCGAAGTACTCCAACCTCCAGCGCGCGCTGGTGGGAATCGTGGACCTGATTGGCGCAGCATGGCTCATCCGGCGCTCCGGCGTGGTGCCCGGGGGGGCCGCCCATGCCGGAGCTACCTCGCCAGCTCCGGTTCGATCGGAGGACCGCAATCCGCGAGCGGTCTGATCGGGTCGGGACATGGCACGAAGTTCCGGGTGTCGCGATTGGCTGGCGTGCTGCAGTTGCAGGCAGGTCGTGCGACCGGGACCGCAGGTAAGCAACGGAGCCGGTCCAGACTCGGCCGCACTTTCGAAGCTTCATTCCTGAATAGCCATCCGCCCGGCCCCGGCAACGGCGCCCGCCCCACGTGATCCGGCTCGACTGGCCCATTGGCGGGCCGGCCCTGAAATGCGCGCTTCGGTTGCCGACGGGCATCGGGGTCGCGAAAAAGAAAAATCGTGGCATTCCGGAAAAGCTGCGCGATAGATGCGCGCATCGCGCGTGCGAAACCCGGAACGCGGCGGATGCACCACGGCCTCCCCCGCGGCGGCCGGTGGCGCGCGCCCCGTTCCCCCGCTCCGGGGCACGCCCAAGCCGACGTGCCGCCCCGGACCGGGACGGCGCCCCGTTCGTTGACCCAGCGGAGACCCGCCCCATGACCCGGACCTGGCGCCTCGACGATGCCTTCCAGACCCTCGTGCTCGTGTCGCGGGACGCCGGCATGCCCGAGGTCGTCTACTGGGGCGCGCCGCTGCCCGCGACGGAGGAACTCGACGAACTCGCGCGGGCGGGGCTTGCCGACCTGACCGGCGGAATGCTCGACGCGCTGCCGCCGGTCTCGATCTGCCCCGAGGCGTCGGCGGGATTTCCCGGCCAGCCCGGTCTCGTCGTCGCCCGCGCCGACGGCACGCCGCTCCTTCCGCGGTTCCGGCTGACGGTTGCCGAGGCGGGCGAGGCATCGCTGCGCTTCAGCCTGCGCGACGCCGCGCTCCGGCTGCGCTACGAGGCCCGGATCGCCGCGACGCCCTCGGGCCTCCTGGAGCTTTCGGCGGCGATCGAGGCGGACGAGCCCCTGCGGCTCGCCTGGCTCGCGGCACCGGTCCTGCCGGGGCCGCAGGGCGAGGGGGAGATCCTCGACATCGCGGGACGGTGGCTGGGCGAATTTCAGCCGCACCGCACGCCGTGGTCCCCCGGCATCCGGCTGCGCGAGGCGCGGACCGGGCGGAGCGGGCACGAGCATTTCCCCGGGGCGTACCTCACCGGCAAGGTCACCACCGACACGGCCGGCGAGGTGCATGCCTTCCACTACGGCTGGTCCGGCGGCCACCGCATGATCGCCGAGGAACTGCCCGACGGGCGGCGCCAGATCCAGTTCGGTCACGCTGCGGGATCGGAGACCGAACCGGCCACCCGGTTCGAGACCGCCACGCTCTACGCGGCCTTCGCCACCGCGGGTCTCAACGGCGCGGCGGTGCGCTTCCAGCGTCATCTGCGCGACCACCTGGTGCCCTGGCCGGACCGCGGCCGCCCGCGCCCGGTGCATTACAACTGCTGGGAGGCGGTCTATTTCGACCATGACCTCGTGGTGCTGAAGGACATCGCCGACCGGGCGGCCGCGCTCGGCGCCGAGCGCTTCGTGCTGGACGACGGCTGGTTCGGCCGGCGCGACGACGACCGGCGCTCGCTCGGGGACTGGACGGTGGACCGGCGGAAATGGCCGGAGGGCCTCGGCCCGCTGATCGACCATGTCCATGCCCGCGGCATGACCTTCGGCCTCTGGTTCGAGCCCGAGATGGTCAATCCCGACAGCGATCTCTACCGCGCCCATCCCGACTGGGCGCTCGGGTCCGCGGACCAGACCCTCGGGCGTCACCAGATGGTGCTGAACCTCGCGCTGCCGGCGGTGCGCGACCGGCTCTTCGCCGATGTCGGCGCGATCCTCGCAGCCTATCCGGTCGACTACGTGAAATGGGACCACAACCGGGTGCTGCCGCATCCCGACGCGGCCCAGACCCGCGGGGTCTACGAGCTCATCGACCGGCTGCGCGCGGCCCATCCCGCCGTCGAGTTCGAAAGCTGCGCCTCGGGGGGCGGGCGGATCGACTTCGGCATCCTCGGGCGGACCCATCGCGTCTGGCTGTCGGATTCGAACGACGCGCTGGAGCGGCTGCGCATCCAGCACGACGCCGCGCTGTTCCTGCCCGCCGCGGTGACCGGCTCCCACGTCGGGCCGCGCGCCTGCCATTCCTCGGGACGGGTGCTGCCGATGTCCTTCCGCGCCCGGGTCGCGGCGCAGCGGCACATGGGCTTCGAGATGGACCTGCGCGAGCTGACGGACGAGGAGTCGGCGACGCTCGGCGCGGTCACCGCCTGGTGGAAGGCGAACCGCGGCTGGCTGATGGCCGCCGACATCCACCGGCTCGAAAGCAGCGATCCGGCGGTGATCGCCGAGATCCAGGTCGCGGCGGAGGGCGAGCGTTTCGTCGTCTTCGCCGGCCAGGCGGCGGCCTCGGCGCAGATCCTGCCCCGGCCGCTCCGCCTGACCGGGCTCGACCCCGATGCGCGCTATCGCATCACGCTCCTCAACCCCGAGGACGCCCCGCCCCAGAGCCGCGGCCCCTGCGCGCTGAAGAACGGACCGCTCACCCTGAGCGGCCGGGCGCTGATGGGGCAGGGGATCACCCTGCCGGTCGCCTGGCCGGCAACGATGTGGATGGTCGAGGGGCACAGGCTCTGACGGCGCCGGCACGGCGCCGTCCGGTGGGGCCGTGAACCGCCGTCCGGTCGAATTCGTTACGGCGCGCGGTTGCTTTGCGATATGCTCTGCTGCGAGAAACCGCATGCCGATGACCGCGTCATGCGAGAATTCGTGGGCGGCACGATTGCGCAACGCCCGTTTCCTGCGCCCGATCCTCGGCGCGGCATCAGTCCTGATCGCGATCGCCGGCGCCGCTCTCCCTTCCGCAGCCGCAGCCGAGGACGCACCCTTCGCCCGCGGCTGGACCCTCGATCCCGCGGCGTCCACCCTCGGCTTCCAGTCGGTCAAGAACGGCTCGGTGGTCGCGACGAGCGGCTTCGCCACATACACCGGCACGATCGCCGAGGATGGGACCGCCGAATTGCGCTTCCTGCTCGACTCGGTCGACACGAAGGTCGACCTGCGCAACGTCCGGATGCGCTTCCTGTTCTTCGAGACCTTCCGGTTCCCCGAGGCGGTGGTCACCACCCGGGTCGACCCCGCCCTGCTGGCCGACCTGCCGACCGTGCGGCGCAAGTCGCTGGCCCTGCCGTTCTCGCTCGACATGCACGGCGTCGTCAGGGAGATGCAGGCGGAGGTGACGGTCACGCTCCTCGGTGACGACCGGGTGGCGATCGCGAGCGGCGCGCCGGTCATGCTGAAGGGAATGCGGCTCGGCGCCAGCTGGTAGCGCATCTGGAAGCCGCCGCGGCCGTCGCCCGGCCCGGTGGTCTGGGTCACCTCGACGATCTGGTGCTCGGCGGCGATCACCAGGTACTCCTCGTTCTGGCTGTCGAGCGGGTGGTCCTCGAGCGTGATGAGGTTGCCCGAGACCGGCCCCCGGCACCGGCTTCAGCGCACCGACGGAATCGGCGAGCACCATGGTATGGCCGTCGGGCGTGTGCTCGAAGAAGTAGAAGATGCCCTCGTCTTCCATCAGCCGCTGCGCGAAGTCGAGGTCGGTCTCGTCGTACTGGACGCAGTATTCGCGCGTCGGGTAGACGCCCTGCAGCCGCTTCTCGAACTTCGCGTCGGGGTTCCTGGCGAAGATCTCCTCGATGATCTCGACCGCGCTGAGGTTCTGGAATATCCGGCAGTCGGCATTCTGGCCGGAGAACCAGAACCACGGCCGGATCGTCGCCTCGTAGCGGCCGCGGGTCTCCTGCAGCGCGACCAGGCGGAATTCCGAGATCAGGCCGTGCAGGGCGTGGCGCTCCTCGATCACGACGCCGAGCGGCTTGCCGAGCAGCTTCGCGGGGTCGATGTCGCGATCCTCGCTGACCATGGCGACGTCGAAGCGGAAGCAACGGCTGATCTCGTCCCGGCCGGTCAGCTGGAGGAAGGCGAAGACCTCCGGGCCGAGCGGCGTGCTCAGGATCGTGCCGTGTCCGTCAGCCATTCCGGGCCGTGCCTTCCGCTCGTCGACCCATGCCCGCGCCCGGGGATGTGCGCGGAAACCCGGTGCCGCCGTCCATCCGCACCGTGCCGAGGCTAGCACAAATTGGCCGCCGGCAGGGAGAAATCGCGATCCCGCACGGGCACGGGTGGCTGGTGCCCGCGGCGCTCAGCGACAGTCCCCCCGCCGCCCAGATGCCGAGCACCGACTTGAACTCGGCGCCGAGCGGGTGCGGCTTCTGCAGGCTGCGTGCGGCGCTCGCCCCGAGATAGGTGCGGGCCTGATCACAGAGCGCGTCGCGGGTCCGGGAATGCCAGGTCGAACAGGTCTGGCCCTTCCAGAGTTCCTCCGGCAGGCCGTCGATCGGGGGATAGAGCGGTGCTCCGCGGATCAGTTCCTCGATGCTGCGGCCGTCGATCTCGGCGGCGACGTCCTGCAGCGGCAGCGAGAAGCTGACCGATTCCGGCAGCGCGCCACCGGCGATCTCTGCCGGTGGGGCGGGCGCCGCCGGTGCGGGGGGGTCGACCGCGGCCGGCGGCGGCGCGGCGGCGGCAAGCTGCTCGCCGATCACCTTGAGTTCGGTCCGCGCCAGTTCCGAGAACACACCGGCGGGATAGGCGTCGAGATAGGCCTGGTAGTCGGCGGGATCGCCGCTCCCCTGCGCCCGCGCCATCAGGTCCTGCTCGTCCGCGGCCGGGACCTGCGGCGGGGCGGCGGCGACCGGGGGCGCGGCGGAGGGATCGAGCTCGGCATCGATCAGTTCGCCGAGGAATTGCCCCGCCTCGGCCGCGAAACGGCTGTCGGGATAGCCGCGCAGGAAGAGCATGACCTGCACCGGATCGCGGGTCGCCCGCACCGAGTCCCAGAGCTGGGCCTCGGCCCGTTCCTCGGCCGAGACGACGACGGGCGGGACGAAGAAGAACTCGCGGGTCAGCGAGGAGGCGTCCCAGGGTGTCTGGGCGCCGTTCGTCTCCTCCAGCACCGCGACGCGAGTGCTGCGGAAGAGCTGTTCGATCGGCTGGCCGTCGATCGCGATCCGGGCGGCGAGCGCGCGGGTGAACGGGCTGTTGCCGTTGTCGCCGTCCAGCGCCACCGCCCCCGGCGCCGTCGAATAGGCGAGAAAGGTGCCGGTCGGCGCCTTCATCTCGGCCAGACCGTTGTCGTTCTTGTCCGGGATGCCCTCGAAGGGATTGTTCCGCCAGGCGTCGAGGATGACGATGTTGGTCAGGTTCCGCGCCGAGGCCATCTGGCGCAGCACCGCCTCGGCCTCGACCGCGACCAGCGACAGATCCGCCGCATCGGTCAGCCGGGCATCGACGGGCAGGAGGTAGTTGGTCCCGAAGGACTGGACCCCGTGACCGGCATCGTAGAAGAGCCCGTTCGCCTCGGGACCCGCCTCGCGCAGCGCCCGGCCGAAGTCGCCGATCGCGCGGGTGAAGGTCGCCTGGTCCGCGTCGATCAGGAGCGTCGTGCGAAAGCCGCGCGTCTCCGGCGTTCCGGCCATCAGCCGCGCGTCCTGGGCCGGTTTCCGGAGCGGCACCACCGACTGGTAACCGGCATTGCCGACCACGGGCGCGATGCGCGTCTCGGCAAGCGCCGGCCCCGCGAGGGCGAGGAGGGCGAGCCACAGCATCGCGAAGCACGACAGCGGCTTGCCCGGGGTTTCAGCCATCGAAGACAGCGAACTCGATCCTGCGGTTCCGGCGCTTGTTCTCGGCCGTGTCGTTGGGCGCGACCGGGCGAAGCTCGCCATACCCCGTGCTGACCATCCGGTCGGCGGCCACGCCCTTCTCGGCGAGATAGCGCGCGACCGAGGCGGCGCGGGCCTCCGACAGGTGCTGGTTCGCGGCCTCGGCACCGTCTGAGTCCGTGTGGCCGGCGATCTCCACCACGAGCTCGGGGCAGCGGTCGATGCTGTCGAGAAGCGGCGCGCTGCTCCGGTCGAGGCGGGCGCTGCCGCTCGCGAAATGGATGTTGCCGGTGCGCGAAAGGATCTCGAACCGGCCGATGCAGGCCGCCATGTCGAAGGTCTCGGCCTCGAGCGCCACCGCCGCCGGAAGGACCGCCGCCGCCTCGGCCACCGGCGTGGGCTCGGCCGGCGTCCCGTTGCGGGCGAAGACGAAGTCGAAGGTCACGGTGGTCGAGGGCACGATGGTAACGCTGGCCGCTTCCTCGAGCTTGCGCATGCCTTCGAGCATCCCGAAGTCCTCGAGCTTCCGGCCGGAACGCCGCACGCGCCAGCCGGTGATGCGCGGCCCGCAGACCGCCACGGTGGTCGGGCCGGGCGGCGAGGAGATCTTCACCGACGAATACGGCAGGGTGAAGGTCCAGTTCCACTGGGACCGGCTCGGCAAGCGCGACGAGAACAGCTCCTGCTTCGTGCGGGTCTCGCAGACCTGGGCGCGGGGCGGCTGGGGCTACATGGACATCCCCCGGATCGGCCAGGAGGTGGTGGTCGACTTTCTCGAGGGCGATCCCGACCGGCCACTGATCACCGGCCGGGTCTACAACGCCGCCCAGATCAGGCTGTGTGGAAACATGATCGAGGCTCCGGCTATCCGGGGCCTCTTCTTCTTT
>CAZNSP010000041.1:0-28254 GCA_964575795.1 uncultured Rhodobacterales bacterium | reverse complement strand
AACGGCCTCGCCCCAATCGACAGGGTGAACAACCTCATGAGAAACCACAGCTAGCTGCCCCGCCGGGCGCAGCGACACGCGCGCGCGGCCGGGGCTGCGCGCGGGCGTCGATGTGGGTGCGAGTGGACCCTGAACGGCGGAGGGCGAAGATGCGAACTGCGGCAGAGTTCTGGGACCGCTTCGCGGAGCAGTACGCACGCGTGCCAGTCCGCAACGAGGCCGCCTATGTGGAGACGCTCGCCCGTGTACGGGCGCAGATCCGCGCCACGGACCATGTGCTCGAACTCGGCTGCGGGACCGGAATGACGGCCGTGGCTCTCGGGCCGCATGTCGCCGAATACGAGGGACGCGACGTCTCGGAGAAGATGCTGGCGATCGCCCGCGGGCGATTGACGGCGGACGGGCCGGCGAACCTCCGCTTCCTGCCGGGCGATGCGGCTGCGGTGACCGCGGACAGGTCCTTCGACGTGGTGCTCGCCTTCAACCTCCTGCATCTCCTGCCCAATCTCGACGGCGTTCTCGTGCGCATCCGTTCCCTTCTGCCGCCCGGCGGGCGCTTCATCTCCAAGACGCCGTGCCTCGCCGCGCGCGGGCTCACGCCAAGATACCGCCTGCTGCTCGGAGCCGTGCCGGTGCTGCGCATCGTCGGCCTGGTGCCGCCGTCCTTCGTGCGGCTGAGCGTCGACGATCTGGAGCGGCGGATCACGGCGGCGGGCTTCGCGATCGAGGGGCGCACGGACCTGCCCGCCATGCCGCCGAGCCGCCTGATCGTCGCGCGCCGACCGGACGCCTGATCGGACGGGGGCTTGGTCTGCCGCGCCCGGGCCGTTAAGGAAGGCCGGTCTGAAAGAAGGGGGACACCATCATGCTCAGGGTCTATCTCTCGGGCGAGATCCACACCGGCTGGCGTGACGAGATCGAAGAGGGCGCGCGGGCCGCCGGCCTCGACGTCGCCTTCTCCGGCCCGGTGACGGACCATGCCGCCTCGGACGACTGTGGCGTCGCGATCCTCGGGGCCGAGCCGTCGAAGTTCTGGCACGACCACAAGGGCGCGAAGCTGAACGCGATCCGCACCCGCAAGGGCATCGCGGAGGCCGATATCGTCGTGGTACGCTTCGGCGACCAGTACAAGCAGTGGAACGCCGCCTTCGACGCGGGCTACGCCGCCGCGCTCGGCAAGTCGCTCATCGTGCTGCACGGACCCGACCACGCCCATGCCCTCAAGGAGGTGGACGCCGCCGCCCTCGCCGTCGCCGAGACACCGGCACAGGTCGTGCAGATTCTGGCCTACGTGCTGAATGGGACGTTGCCGGGCTGAACGGGCCGGTTAAGGTGGCCGCGAGGACGTCGGACACCGAGGAGGGAAAATGCTCAAGGAATTTCGCGACTTCATCGCTCGCGGCAACGCCATGGACCTCGCGGTCGGAATCATCATCGGCGCCGCCTTCACCGCGATCGTCAACAGCCTCGTCGAGGATCTGATCAACCCGCTGATCGGCATCTTCACGGGCGGCGTCGACTTCAACAACCTCTTCTTCGCGCTCTCGACCGACAGCTACCCATCGGTCGCCGCCGCCGAGGCCGCCGGCGTCGCCGTCTTCCGCTACGGCGCCTTCATCACCTCGGTGATCAACTTCCTGATCATCGCCTGGGTGGTGTTCCTGCTGGTCAAGGCGATCAACCGGCTGAAGACCGCCGTGGTCAAGGAAGAGCCCGCTCCGGGCACGCCGCCGCAGCCCACGCAGGAAGAACTGCTCGCCGAGATCCGAGACCTCCTGAGGGCGCAGCAGGGCACCCCGGCGGCCTGAGAACGGCCGAGCGCGGCGATCCCCCTGGGTCGCCGCGGTAAGCTTACTTTTTGAGCGCCAGCTTCGGCGACAGCACGTCGATTCCCAGCGACATCCCGACCGCCGCATAGGTCAGATGTCCGGCATGGACGTTCAGCCCGGCCAGCAGATGCGGGTCGTCCTCGCAGGCCCCACGCCAGCCCTTGTCGGCCAGCGACAGCATGAAGGGAAGCGTGGCGTTGCCGAGCGCGATGGTCGAGGTGCGCGGCACCGCGCCGGGCATGTTGCCGACGCAATAGTGGATGATCCCGTCGACCTCGTAGATCGGATCGGCATGGGTGGTGGCGCGCGAGGTCTCGAAGCACCCGCCCTGGTCGATCGCCACGTCGACCAGCGTGGCCCCTGGGCGCATTTCCTTCAGCTGCGCTCGGCTGACCAGTTTCGGTGCCGCCGCACCCGGGACCAGCACCGCACCGATCACCATGTCCGCATTCGTCACCGCCGCCTCGATGTTGTCCGCCGAGGCGAAGCGCGTGCGGAACATGGAACCGAAGACATCGTCGAGATGGCGCATCCGCGGCAGCGACTTGTCGAGCACGGTCACGTCGGCCCCCATGCCCGCAGCGACCCGCGCGGCATGGGTTCCGACGACCCCGCCGCCGATCACCACGACGTCGGCCCGCTCCACGCCGGGTGCGCCGCCCATCAGCACGCCGCGGCCGCCGTTCGCCTTCTGCAGGGCCCAGGCGCCGACCTGCGGCGCGAGCTTGCCCGCCACCTCGGACATCGGCGCCAGCAGCGGCAGCCCGCCGCTGTGGTCGGTCACCGTCTCGTAGGCGATCGCGGTCACACCGGATTTCAGCAGGTCACGGGTCTGCTCCGGATCGGGCGCGAGATGCAGATAGGTGAACAGCAACTGGCCCTCCCGCAACCACGCACGCTCGCCCGGTTGCGGTTCCTTGACTTTCACGATCATCTCGGCACGGGCGTAGACTTCCTCGGCCGTATCCACGATCTCGGCCCCGGCCGCCGCATAGTCGCCGTCGGGAAAGCCTGAACCCACGCCCGCGCCGGTCTCGATCAGGACCTGGTGGCCGTGCGCGATCGCCTCGCGGGTGGCACTCGGCGTCATGCCGACGCGGAACTCGCGGGTCTTGATTTCCCTGGGGCAGCCGATGAGCATGGAAGCCTCCCGAATGATCTTTTCCGGTCGGTCCGACGCCTGTTCCCGATCGGGCGGTGCGCTGGACCTGCGACGATTCTGCAAGCGATTGCCTGCACTGGGCAAGGGATTCAAGCGCTCAGTCGCGCTCGCGCGCGCGGGCCTCGTAGACGTCGAACGGGACGATAGGCTCGTCCTTGGCGCAGCGGATCACGAGGCTCGTCTTGACGCTGGCGACGTTCGGTGCCGCGGTCAGTTCCTCGGTGAGGAAGCTCTGGAAGGTCGACAGGTCCGGCGAGACGCATTTGAGGATGAAGTCGATCTCGCCGTTGAGCATGTGGCACTCGCGCACCAGTGGCCAGCCGCGCGCAAGCGACTCGAAGGCCGAGAGATCGGCTTCCGCCTGGCTGTGCAGGCCCACCATGGCAAAGACCTGGACCTCGAAGCCGAGTTCGCGGGCATTGATCTCGGCGTGATAGCCCTTGATCAGCCCGGATTCCTCGAGCGTACGTACCCGCCGCAGGCAGGGCGGCGCCGAGATGCCGACGCGACGGGACAGCTCGACATTGGTCATGCGTCCGTCGGCCTGAAGCTCGGCGAGGATCTTGCGGTCGATGGGGTCGAGCTTGGTAGAGGGCATTCTGGGCCTGCATCCGGACGAATTTTTCGTTGATTATGCGCAGAGGGCCGGGAAGGCAATTATCTTTCGCACACGCAAAACAAATTGAAACCTCGGGGATCGGCTCCGCGCCGCTTCACACTGCCCGGTGGCGGCACTATAGAGTCCGCCGGAAATGCAGGCGAGGACGGCATGAACGGCACGAAACACACCCGGCTGTTGATCATCGGCTCGGGGCCGGCGGGCTACACCGCCGCGGTCTACGGGGCGCGGGCCATGCTGAACCCGGTGCTGATCCAGGGCATCCAGCCCGGGGGACAGCTGACCATCACCACCGAGGTCGAGAACTGGCCGGGCGACGTCGAGGTGCAGGGCCCGGACCTGATGCAGCGCATGGAGGCCCATGCCCGCGCCACCGGCACCGAGATCGTCGCCGACCACATTTCACGGCTGGACCTGTCGTCGCGACCGTTCAGGGCCTGGGGCGACGAGGGGACGCTCTACACCGCCGATGCGCTGATCCTCGCCACCGGCGCGCAGGCGAAATGGCTCGGCCTGCCCAGCGAGGAACGCTTCAAGGGCTTCGGCGTCTCGGCCTGCGCGACCTGCGACGGGTTCTTCTATCGCGGTCAGGAGGTCGTCGTCGTCGGCGGAGGCAATACCGCGGTCGAGGAGGCGCTGTTCCTGACGAATTTCGCGTCGAAGGTTACGCTGATCCATCGCCGTGACGAGCTTCGGGCCGAGCGGATCCTGCAGGATCGGCTGATCAAGAACCCGAAGATCGAGACACTCTGGTTCCACGCCATCGACGAGGTGATCGGCGAGACCGACCCCCTCGGCGTCACCGGCGTGCGGGTGCGGGACGTGCGGAGCGGGGCGGAGCGCGAGATTCCCTGCAAGGGCGTCTTCATCGCCATCGGCCATGCCCCGGCCTCCGAACTGGTCGCGGGCCAGCTCGAGACGCACATGGGCGGCTACGTGGTGACGAAACCCGATTCCACCGCGACCGCCATCCCCGGTGTCTTCGCCGCCGGCGACATCACCGACCACGTGTTCCGCCAGGCCGTCACCTCCGCCGGCATGGGCTGCATGGCGGCGCTGGAGGCGGAAAGGTTCCTCGCGGCGGAGGGTGCCTGAAGCCGGTGCCGCCGGTCAGTGCACGCTGACCGGGGCGTAGGCGTTCTGGCGGGCGACGATGAAGGCCTGCCGGCGGTCGGGGACGAGGGCGAGCACCTCGCCGGTCGCGGCGTGGATCGCGTAGAGGTGGTCCAGCCCCTGCACCTGTGCCTGGATCGCGTCGGGAAGATCGGCCGTCTTCACCGCCCGAACGTAGACGATCGGCCGTTCATCATCCTTGGGAAAACTGGCGAAATCAGTCATTTCTGCCTCCTTGTTCTCGTTCAGCCGCCGCTTCCGTTGATGCGGATCGTCCTCACCACCGTCTCGGGGGCGGCGCGGGCGAGGTCGATGTGGAGGAGGCCGTTCTCGAGGGCCGCTCCCTTGACCTCGACGCCGTCGGCCAGCACGAAGCTGCGCTGGAACTGACGGGCCGCGATGCCGCGGTGGAGGAAAACGCGGTCGCCGGAGTCGTCTGTCTGTCGGCCGCGGATCACCAGCTGGCTGTTCTCGAGCGTGATCGACAGGTCGGCCTCGGAGAACCCCGCGACGGCGAGCGTGATGCGATAGGAATGCTCGCTCGTCTGCTCGATGTTGTAGGGCGGATAGCCTTCGACGCCAGATTTGGCGCTGCGTTCCACCAGACGGTCGAGCTGCTCGAACCCCAGAAGATAGGGATGGGAGGCGAAGGTAACCTTGGTCATGTCGAAAGCCCTCGATCGAAGCGACTTCTGGAAGGGCCCCGGATTCGGCAGCCCCTCGGAGCAAGAAATGGGGCCGGGCCGCGCAAAAGACAAGACCGGCGGGCGGGGGCCGGTGCCTGTCCGGGGGCTGCGGAGGGGCCAGAACATTCGGGTGATATTCGGGTGCTATTCGGGTGCTATTTGGTTTGTTGAATGTGTGGCGCGCCGCCCGGCCGCCCGCCCGGCGGTCCACCCTTCCCGCAGCCCGCGCGAGCGACTATAAGCTGGAAGAGACGCCGGTTTTCCCCCTGCCCGTTGACCGCCGAGTTGCGATGACCGAACCGCCCACCATGTCCCGCGACGAAGTCCTGCGGGTGAAGCTGGAACTGCTCCACCGCGAGCACCGCGATCTGGACGACGCGATCGCGGCGCTGGACGCGGGCGGGCGCGCCGACCAGCTGACGCTGCGCCGGCTCAAGAAGCGCAAGCTGTTCCTGAAGGACGAGATCACCCGGCTTCAGGACGAGATCACCCCCGACATCATCGCCTGAGCCGGGCCGCACCGGCCGGCCGGTGCGCCCCGCCCCGCCCGCCGGCGGGGCCGGCACCGGATCAGGCCGCCGGCGCCGCGAAGGCCCCGCTGACCGCGAGCGCGCGTTCCACCCCGCGCAGTTCCGCGAGCCCGCGCAAGCGGCCGACGAGCGGATAGCCGGGCTGGCCGCCGCGGGTCAGGTCGTCGGCGATCTCCTGCCCGTGGTCGGGGCGCATCGGGATGACCGCATCGGCGCGGCCCTCGGCGGCGCGGCGCGCCTCCTCGCGCAGGATGGCGGCGATCAGGGCGACCATGTCGGTGTCGCCCTCCAGATGCTCGGCCTCGTGGAACGACCCGGCGAGGGCGGCGCCGTCGCGCTTCACGTTGCGCAGGTGCAGGAAATGCACCTTCGGGCCGAAGCGGTCCATCATCGCGGGCAGGTCGTTGTCGGGCCGCGCGCCGAGCGAGCCGGAGCAGAGCGTCATGCCGTTCGCGGGGCTGTCGACCGCGTCGAGGACGGCAGCATAGTCGTCGGCCGTCGACATGACCCGCGGCAGGCCGAGGAGCGGGAAGGGCGGGTCGTCGGGGTGGCAGCAGAGGCGCAGGCCGAGCTCCTCGGCCAGCGGCACGACCTCGGACAGGAAGTCGATCAGGTTCTGCCGCAGCCGGTCGGGCGCGATCGCGCCGTATTCGGCGAGATGGGCGCGCAGCCCGTCGAGGTCCATCGACGTGGTCGATCCGGGCAGGCCCATGGTGACCGCGTCGGAGAGCCGGCGCCGGGCCGCGTCGTCCATGGCGGCGGCGCGGCGGGCGGCCTCCTCGACGACCTCCGGGGCGAAGTCCTCCGCTGCGCCCGGGCGTTTCAGGATGTGGATGTCGAATGCGGCGAAGTCGTCGATGTCGAAGCGCATGCAGGTCGCGCCGGTCGGCAGCCGCCAGCGCAGGTCGGTGCGCGTCCAGTCGAGCACCGGCATGAAGTTGTAGCAGATCACCTCGATCCCGGCGCCGGCCAGATGGCGCAGCGAGGTCCGGTAGGCGTCCAGATGCGCGCGCGTGTCGCCCTTCTGCTTCTTGATGTCCTCGCTGACCGGCAGGCTCTCCACCACGTCCCAGGTTAGGCCGGAGGGCGCGCGGTCCGAGCGCCGGGCGACCTCGGCCTGGCGCTGCGCGATCTCCTCGGGCGTCCAGACCACGCCGTTCGGCACGTGATGCAGCGCCGAGACCACGCCCGTGGCGCCGGCCTGCGCGATGTCCTCGGTGCGGACCGGGTCCTTCGGCCCGAACCAGCGCCACGTCTGCCTCATCGTCTTCCTCCCGCGGTGTTCCTGCGGCGGACCTGCCGCCGCGTGCCCGGGCTTGTATGCTACAATACCACGGGCGATGAGAAGCCTCGATCGGTCGCGCGGCACGGGGCGAAATGCATTGTCCACGGGATGCGGCCTTCACAAGGCCCGCGCGGCGTGCCCACCTCGGCGGAAGCATCGGAGGTCTCGGACATGGAAATCGGACTCTACACATTCGGCGACGTCGGCACAGACCCGGTGAGCGGGCGGCGGATCGGCCCCTCGGAGCGGCTGCGCAACCTCGTGGAGGAGATCGTGCTCGCCGATCAGGTCGGGCTCGACGTCTTCGGCCTCGGCGAGCATCACCGGCCGGACTATGCGGTCTCGGCGCCGGCGGTCGCGCTGGCGGCGGCGGCGACGCAGACCCGGCGCATCCGGCTGACGAGCGCGGTCTCGGTGCTGAGCTCGGACGATCCGGTGCGGGTGTTCCAGCAGTTCGCCACGCTCGACAACCTGAGCGAGGGCCGGGCCGAGATCATGGCCGGGCGCGGGTCTTTCATCGAGAGCTTTCCGCTCTTCGGCTACGACCTCGACGACTACGACACGCTGTTTGCCGAGAAGCTCGCGCTGCTGATGCAGCTGAACGAGGGCGAGATGGTCACCTGGCCGGGGGGCGACCACACCCCGGCGATCGCGGGGCGCGGGGTCTATCCGCGGCCCGTTCGGGACCGGCTGCCGGTCTGGATCGCGGCCGGGGGCACGCCGAATTCGGTGGCGCGGGCGGGGATGCTGGGCCTGCCGCTCGCGCTCGCCATCATCGGGGGGGAGCCGGCGCGGTTCGCGCCGCTCTTCG
Source organism: uncultured Rhodobacterales bacterium (assembly GCA_964575795.1). Classification (GTDB taxonomy): domain Bacteria; phylum Pseudomonadota; class Alphaproteobacteria; order Rhodobacterales; family Rhodobacteraceae; genus Amaricoccus. The sequence continues at coordinate 20,219 of CAZNSP010000041.1, read as the reverse complement.
CCCTCTACCGGCAGGCGGCGGCGCGCGCGGGGCATGAGGCGGCGGGGCTCAGGACCTCGCTCAACGTGCATGGCTTCGTCGCGGAGACCGGTCAGGAGGCGGCCGAGACCTTCTACGCGCCTCAGGCGGAGGTGATGAACCGCATCGGCCGGGAACGCGGCTGGGGGCCGACCAGCCGGGCGCAGTTCGATGCCGCCTGCGGGCCGCGCGGCGCGCTCTTCGTCGGGAGCCCCGCGGAGGTGACGGACAAGATCCTTGCCGCCCACGAGGTCTTCGGCTTCGACCGGTTCCTGATCCAGATGGCGATCGGGGTGATCGAGCACGGCAAGCTGATGAAGGCGATCGAGATTCTCGGCACGCGGGTGGCGCCGGAGCTGCGCAAGGCGGTGGCGGGGCCCGCCGGGGGCGCGGCGCGGGCCGGTTGAGCGGGCGGGCGATGGGTCTTGCATCCGCCGGGGGCGTCAACCAGTCTCGCGCCATGGCCGCCGAGACCCGTCATCCCCGCCTGCGCATCCGCATCGTCTTCGGCGACACCGAGATGATCGGTCCCGGCAAGGCGGAACTTCTGGAGCGGATCGACCGCTGCGGGTCCATCGCCGCCGCCGGGCGCGAGATGGGGATGAGCTACAAGCGCGCCTGGGAGCTGGTGGGCACGCTGAACGCGATGTTCCGCGAGCCGCTGGTCGAGCGCACCCGCGGCGGGCCCGGCGGCGGCGGCGCGGTGCTGACCGGGAACGGGCGGCGGGTGCTGGCCGAGTACCGGGCCTTCGAGGCGGAGGCCGCGGAGGCCGGCGCGGGGCGGCTCGCGGCGCTGGAGGAACTGCTCAGGGATATCCCCGGGGAAAAATAACGCTTGCCTCGGCGCGGCCTCTTCCGCGATATGTTTCCCGGAACATATCAACGGGGAGAGGTTCATGCGATCGTGCCTGCCGCGCCGGTCGGTCGCCGTGCTCCTCGCGGCGGTGGCCCTCGCGGCGCCGCTGCGGGCGGTGGGCGGCGAGGTGACGGTATTCGCGGCCGCGAGCCTCGCGGAGGCGCTCGACCGGGTGGCCGGGGCGTGGATGGCGGAGACGGGGCACCGGGTGGTCGTCTCCCACGCCGGGTCCTCCGCGCTCGCCCGGCAGATCCAGGAGGGGGCGCCGGCGGACATCTTCATCTCGGCGAGCACCGACTGGATGGACGCGGTGGAGGCCTCGGGCGATCTGCGCGCGGGGACGCGGCGCGATCTGCTGGGCAACACGCTGGTGCTGGTGGCGCATGGCCGGGACGCGGCGCCGGTCACGATCGACGAGGGGCTAGACCTCGCGGGGATGCTCGGCGACGGGCGGCTCGCCATGGCGCTGGTCGATGCGGTGCCCGCTGGGGTCTACGGCAAGGCGGCGCTGATGGCGCTCGGCCTCTGGGACGGGGTGGAGGCGCAGGTGGCGCAGACGGACAACGTGCGCGCGGCATTGGCGTTCGTCGCGCAGGGCGAGGCGCCGCTCGGCATCGTCTATGCGACCGATGCGGCGGTCGAGGACAACGTCACCGTCGTCGGCACCTTTCCGGAGGGCAGCCACGCGCCGATCACCTATCCCGCCGCGATGACCGCCGGGAGCGAGAGCCCGGTGGCGGGGGACTTCCTCGACTATCTCGGTTCGGAGCCGGCCCGCGCGATCTGGCGGGACTTCGGCTTCACCGTGCCAGAGTGATGGGAGAGGGGCTCGCCGGCTGGCTCGGCCCGGCCGAATGGCAGGCGGTGCGGCTGTCGGTCCGGGTCGCGTTCTGGGCGACGCTGGCGAGCCTGCCCTTCGGCATCCTCGTGGCCTATGCGCTGGCGCGGTGGAGGTTTCCGGGGCGGCAGGTGCTGAACGGGATCGTGCACCTGCCGCTGGTCCTGCCGCCGGTGGTGACGGGGTATCTGCTGCTGGTGACGTTCGGGCGGCGGGGGACGGTGGGGCAGTTCCTCGAGGAATGGTTCGGGATCGTGCTGGCGTTCCGCTGGACGGGTGCGGCGGTGGCGGCGGCGGTCATGGCGTTTCCGCTGATGGTGCGGGCGATAAGGCTGGCGATCGAGGCGGTCGACCCGAAGCTCGAGGCGGCGGCGAGCACGCTCGGCGCGTCGCGGCCGTGGGTCTTCGTGACGGTCACGCTGCCGCTGATCCTGCCGGGGATCGTCGCGGGCTCGATCCTCGCCTTCGCCAAGGCCATCGGCGAGTTCGGCGCGACGATCACCTTCGTGTCGAACATCCCCGGTCAGACCCAGACGATCCCCTCGGCGATCTATGCCTTCCTGCAGGTCCCGGGCGGGCAGGAGGCGGCGCAGCGGCTCGTCCTCGTCGCCGTCGTCATCGCCATGGCGGCGCTCTTCCTGTCGGAGTTCGTGGGCCGCCGCGTGGCGCGCATGGTGTCCGGATCATGACGCTGTCGGTCGCGGTCCGGCACGCCATCGCTGGCTTCGATCTCGACGTGGCCTTTGAGGCGCCGCCCGGCGTCACGGTGCTGTTCGGCCCGTCCGGTTCGGGCAAGACGACGGTGGTCAACGCCGTGGCGGGTCTCCTGCGCCCCGACCGGGGCCGGATCGCGGCGGGCGACTTGGTGCTGCTCGACACCGGGGCAGGGCGCTTCCTGCCCGCGCACCGGCGGCGGCTCGGCTATGTCTTTCAGGAGGGGAGGCTCTTTCCGCACATGACGGTGCGGCAGAACCTCGCCTACGGACGCTGGTTCGCGCCCCGTGCGGCCCGGGGCGAGAGCTTCGAGCGGGTGGTGGAGCTGCTCGGGATCGGGCATCTGCTCGCGCGGCGGCCCGGCACGCTGTCGGGGGGCGAGAAGCAGCGGGTCGCGATCGGCCGCGCATTGCTCGCCGCGCCGCGGCTGATCCTCGCCGACGAGCCGCTCGCGGCCCTCGACGAGGCGCGCAAGGCCGAGATCCTGCCCTATTTCGAGTGGCTGCGCGACGAGGTCTCGGTGCCGATCCTCTATGTCAGCCATTCCTCGGCCGAGGTGGCGCGGCTCGCCACAACGGTCGTCGCATTGCGGCAGGGGCGGGTCGCGGCCATGGGCCCGCCGTCGCAGGTGCTGGACGACGTGGCGGCGGTGGGCGTGCGGGACGCGGCCTCGGTCCTGACGGCGCGGGTGGTCCGCCACCATGCCGACGGGCTGAGCGAGCTCGCCACGGCGGCGGGGCCGCTCTGGCTGCCGACGGTCGCGGCAGCGCCGGGGACGACGATCCGGGTGCGCATCGCCGCGCGCGAGGTGATCCTGTCGCGGGAGCGGCCCACGGGCCTGTCGGCGCTGAACATCCTGCCGGGGACGATCACCGAGATCCGCGCGGGCCACGGCCCCGGCGCGCTGGTGACGCTGGCGGTGGGCGCGGACCGCCTGACCGCCCGCGTCACCGCCCGTTCGGTCCGGGCCCTCGGCCTCGCGCCCGGCCAGACCTGCCACGCCGTGCTGAAGTCGGTCGCCGCGGCGCCCGAGGATGTCGGCACCGTGCACCGCCCGGAGGCCGTGGAATGACCCGCCCCCGCCGCCCGGTTTATGCCTTCGGCATCGGTGCGGCGGTAGGCACTGCGGGCGGGCTGATCGGGCTCGGCGGCGCCGAGTTCCGCCTCCCGGCGCTCGTGGGCGTGCTGCGCTTCGCGGCCCGCGAGGCCGTGGCCGTCAACCTCGTCGCGAGCTTCGTCGTGCTGGCCGCCGCCTTGCCGTTCCGCGCTGCTTCGGTTCCTCCGGCCGAGATCCTGCCGCATCTTCCGGCCGTCCTGGCCATGACCGTCGGATCGGTCTCGGCAGCATGGATCGGCGCGGGCTGGCTGCGCCTCGCGTCCGACAGGCTGCTTTCCCGCCTGATCCTGTTCCTGCTCGTGACCCTCGGCTGCGTGATGATCGCCGAAGGGCTGTTGGTGGCCCAGCCGTCGCGGATCGTCGGGACGGGGCTGCTCTCGACGGTCGTCGTCGCCGCGGCCTGCGGGGTGGGGATCGGCCTTGTCGCCGCGTTTCTCGGCGTGGCGGGGGGCGAGCTGATCATCCCCGCCTTCATCCTGCTCTTCGGCGCGGAGGCGAAACTCGCCGGGTCGATCGCGATGCTGGTGGGCCTGCCGACCATCGCCGCGGGCCTGCTCCGGCATTTCGGGGCAGGGTCCGTGCTGCGCGAACGGGCGGTCTGGCGGGTCACGATCCTGCCGCTCGGTGCGGGCTCGGTCCTCGGCGCCGTGCTCGGCGCGCTCGCCCTCGGCCTCGTTCCGGGCGCGGCGCTGAAGGTCGGGCTCGGGATCGTGCTGATCTGGTCGGCCTGGGGCGTTTTTCGCCATCTGCCGCGGCACGGCGCGCGAGCGCCCGTTGCGCGGGCACGCCTCGACGCCGCAGAGGCTGGGCCCGCAGTCTCACCGCAAAGTCGCGCCCGAGATTCGGGGAGCAGGGGAGACGGGGCGAAGCCCGCGCCCTCGAAGTCCTCATCGTCCTGATGCAGAAAGGGTGGCGTGCTGGAGGTGTGACCGGACCGCAGGTTTCCTGCCGTTCCGCGGCCGCGAGGAGTACCGCATGACGACGGCCCGCCCGATCACCGATGCCGCCGCAGGGGAGGAGGGCCTGCCCCTCGGCCGGAGCCTCGGGGCTGGCCGTGTCGGCGTCGCGGTCCGGCCTGTCCCATGACCGACCGCCAGTCGATCCGTCCGCATGAGCTGGCGAGCGAGGCGCCGCCTGCCGCCGATGCGACGCTCGCCTTCATCGGCCGTATCGAGACGCCGTGGACGCGGCGCGAGGACTGCCAGCGGCAGGGGCGTCCGGACGGGCCGGAATGCGTGGTCGTGGTCGATCCGCGCTGGGAGCGTGCGCTGGAGGGGATCGAGGCCTGTCCCGGCCTCGACATCCTCTGCTGGCTGCACCTGTCGCGGCGCGACCTGATATTGCAGAAACCGGCGCATGCGGACGGCGCCCGCGGCACCTTTCCGCTGCGCTCGCCGATCCGGCCGAATCCGATCGGGCTGTCCACGGTGCGGCTGGTCCGGCGCGAGGGCAACCGGCTGATCGTGCGCGGGCTCGAATGCGTGTCGGGGACGCCGCTGATCGACATCAAGCCCGACCGCTGCCACCACACGGCCGTCGCGGGGCCGGCCCGCGCGGGCTGATCCGGTCCCCTCCGGCGGTTTCCCGATCCTGCGGAGGCAGGGCCTGCCCTCTGCTCGAAGCTCTCCCGACCGCATGCATCCCGACCCCGGCGCGCGAGGCCCAAGGAGCGTGTTGACTGGTTGATGTGACTGGTACATTGTCCCGACCAATGGTCCAATAAGCGTGCCGCGCGCGCAGCCGAGGGGGGAGGGGTGGCGATGGATGCGAAGACCCTTCTGGCCGATTCGGTATCGGGCAGGACCCACGTGCCGCGGCAGTCCATGAAGGACATGATCGCCCAGAAGCTGGCGGTCCTGATCGCCTCGGGCGCGCTTTCGGTCGGCGACGAGCTTCCCTCGGAGCGTGACCTCGCCTCGGCGATGCGGGTCAGCCGCGAGACGATCCGCGGCGCGCTCCTGATCCTGTCGACGCGCGGGATCCTGTCGGTGGTGCAGGGCGCGCGGACGACGGTCGTCTCGGCCGATGTGGGCGAGCTGGCGCTGCCGGACATGCCGTACCGCGACGTGACCGCCTACAGCCTCGACGACGTGCACGAGGCCCGCCTGCTGGTGGAGGCCACGCTCGCGCGCAGTGCCGCGCAGCGGATCGACGCGGCCTCGCTCCTCCGGCTGCGCGACCTGATCGCGGCGCAGGAGGCGGCGGGCGAGGATCCGGTGAGCTTTCTCATCTCGGACCGCGAGTTCCATACCGTGATCTACCGCGCGGGGGCCAACCGGGTCCTCGCGGATGTCGCGACCACGCTCTACGCCTATCTGATGGATCATCGCCGCCGCGTCGTGGCGCGGCCCGGCGCCATCGGCACGAGCATCGCGGACCATCGCGCGATCTACGACGCGCTGGCGCGGCGCGACGGCGAGGCGGTCGTCGCGGCCTTCGCGGTCCACGAACAGCGCATCTACGAGACCACCCGCCAGATCATGTCGAGGCAAGGCATGCTGGCACACACGACCAACGGAGGAGGAAAGCCCACATGATTACCCGCAGGACAATCGCCACGCTGCTCGCATCCGGCGTCATGGCGTCGGCCCTCGGCCTCGGCGCGCCCGCGCTGGCGCAGGACAAGGGGGAACTGGTCTACATCACCCCCGGCCTCGACCTCGCCTTCTGGCGCTACGTGTCCGAGGGCGTGCGGTCGGTGGCGGAGGCCGAGGGCTACGGCTTCGCGGCGCTCGACAGCACCAACGATCCGCAGACCCAGCTCCAGAACGCGCAGGACGCCATCGCGCGCGGCGTGTCGGGGATCATCATCTCGCCGACCGACAGCAGCACGGCGCCGGCCGTCCTGTCGCTGGCCGCGTCCGCCGGGATCCCGGTCGTCATCGCGGACATCGGCACGGATTCGGGCGAATTCGTGTCGGTCATCGGCTCGAACAACTACGAGGGCGCCTACGGCGTCGGCGAGGCGCTGGCCGAGGCGATGAAGGCGGCGGGCAAGGAGGCCGGCAGCATCGGCATCGTCGGCATCAGCCAGGCGCGGCTGAACGGCCAGGCCCGCACCCAGGGCTTCAGGGACGCGGTCGCGGCGGCGGGCATCACCGGCGAGGCGGGGCTGCAGCAGATGCAGTCCTACACCGCGGACGAGACGTTCAGGTTCACCCAGGACATGATCACCGCGAACCCGAACATGACCGGCATGTTCGTGCAGACCGACGGGCCGACGCTGGGCGCGCTGCGTGCGATCAAGGCGGCGCGGATGGACGGCGAGATCCTCGTCGGCGCCTTCGACGGCATCCCGGAGTTCGTGCCGCTTCTGCAGTCGGGCGAGCTGGTCGTGTCGGGCATGCAGCAGCCCTACCTGATGGGCGTGCGCTCGGCGGAGGCGATGGTGGAGCACCTGGCCGGCGGCACCCCGGAGAAGGAGATCACGGTTCCGATCCTGATCGTCACCTCCAGCAACATCGAGGAGATGCTGCCGACGATCCGCGAGACCGTCTTCGCCAACGAGATGGAGTGACGTCCCGGGATGCCGGGGCGGCCGCGGTCGCCCCGGCATTTCGCTGATCCGGCGATGAACATGCTCCAGTCCACGGCCCGCGCAGAACCCCTGCTGACCGCCCGCGGCGTCTCCAAGGCGTTCGGCAGGACCCAGGCGCTGACCAATGCCGCGGTGACGCTGCGGCCCGGCGAGGTCGTGGGCCTTCTGGGGGCGAACGGCGCGGGCAAGTCCACGCTGTCGCGGATCATCTCGGGGCATATCCAGCCTTCGGGCGGCGACATCGCCTTCAAGGGCGCGCCGCTCACCCTCGCGTCGACGCGCGATGCGTTGCGGCGGGGCATCGCGCTCGTCGCGCAGGAGACGTCGCTGGCGCCGGACCTGACGGTGCTGGAGAACATCTTCCTGCCCGACCTCGCGACGCCGGGGCGCCTGTCGTTCAGGGCGATGCGCAGCAAGGCGGGCCAGCTGCTCGCGGGGCTCGGCCACGAGCATGTGCTGCCGCTCGATTCGGAGGTGCGGCTCCTGTCCGCCGCGCAACGGCAGCTGGTGGAGATCGCCAAGGCGCTGGCGCTCGATGCGCAGCTGGTGATCTTCGACGAACCGACGGCCTCGCTGTCGGCGACCGAGGTGAACCGGCTCTTCGACATCATGGCCCGGCTGCGCGACGGGGGCTGCGCGCTCGCCTTCGTGTCGCACCGGCTGGAGGAGGTCTTCGCCATCACCGACCGCGTCACCATCCTGCGCGAAGGGCAGGCGGTGGTCGAGGACGTGGCGACCTCGAGCCTGAGCCAGGGCGACGTGATCCAGCACATGGTCGGCCGGGACATCGGCGCGATCTATTCGGCGCGGAGCGGCGCGCGCGAGACGGCGGGCGAGGTGGTGTTCGAGGTGCGCAACCTCCGGTCCGCGCCCTGGGTCCGGGACATGAGCCTTGCCGTGCGCCGGGGCGAGATCCTCGGCCTCGGCGGGCTGGTGGGCGCGGGCCGGTCGGAGGCGGTGGAGGCGATCTGGGGCCTCCGCCCGCACCAGGGCGGCGAGATCCTCGTGCGGGGCAGACCCGTCACCTTCCGCAAGCCCGCCGACGCGGTGCGCGCGGGTCTCGGCTTCGTCGCCGAGGACCGGCGGGCGCAGAACATCATCCCCGACATGTCGGTGCGCGAGAACCTGATGCTGGCGCAGATGGGCCGGCATCGCGGTTTCGGGCGCGGGTACGGCAGGTCCGCGGCACGCATGGCGAAGCTGATCGCGGAGCTGGGCCTGCCGGCGGACCGGCTCGATTCGAGCCTGCTGAACTATTCCGGCGGCATGCAGCAGAAGATCATCATCGCGCGCTGGCTCCTGACCGATCCCGACATCCTGATCCTCGACGAGCCGACCAAGGGCGTGGACATCGGCACGCGCTCCTCGATCTACCGGATCCTTCAGGGGGCCGCCGACGCCGGCATGGCGGTGATCGTGATCTCGTCGGATTTCGAGGAACTGCTGGGGCTCGCCGAGCGCATCGTGGTGGTGAGCGACGGCTACACCATCGCGGACCTGCCGGCCGAGCGGCTGACCGAGGAGAAGCTGACGCTGCTCGCCGCGCCGCGGACCTCGACCGCGCGCAACCAGGCCCTGCTCCGGGCGGTGGCGCAGGATTTCGATGCCGATGCCTTCTGGACGCTGCTCGACGGGGACGAACTGATCTGTCTCGCCCAGGCGGGACGGCGGCTGGCGGGGCTGGCGCCGGGCGAGGCGCTGCGGGCGGAGGAAACGCGGATCCCCGCCGCGCTCGCCGCGCGGCGGAACGATTTCGTGGCGGAGGCCGACGGGACCCTCCGGACCATGCTGATGCAGATGACCGACAAGCGCGGGCACGACCTCGGCTGGATCGGCGTGACGGTGGCGGGCGATGCGCCGGTGCCGCCGCCCGAGGAGATCGGCACGCGGGTCCATGCCCTGCGCGCCGCAGAGGAGGACGCATGACGGACGCCACAGCTTCCCGGGGGCCGGGCGCCCTGTCGCGGATCCTGAACAGCCTGGAATTCCGCATGTTCTGCCTCGCGCTGGGGCTGGCGGTCATCCTGTCGCTGTCCTCGCCGTTCTTCCTGACGGAGCGGAACCTGTTCAACATCCTCGACCAGTCGGTGATCATCGGGATCGTCGCGGTGGGCATGACCTTCGTGATCCTGACCGGTGGCATCGACCTCTCGGTAGGGGCGGTGTTCGGCCTGACGGGGATCATCCTGGCACAGCTCCTCCAGACGATGCCGATTCCCCTGGCCATACCGCTCGGGCTGCTCGCGGGGGCGGGGATCGGGCTCTTTTCCGGCATCCTGATCGCGTTCTTCGGGCTGGCGCCCTTCGTCGTGACGCTCGGCGTCATGGCGATCTGCCGCAGCCTGTCGTTCATCTTTTCCGGCCAGCGCAGCATCTCCGGGCTGCCGCCGGAACTGGACAGCATCGTCTATTCGACCCTCTTCGGCATTCCGGCCAACGTCCTCTTCCTGATCGGCCTCTATCTCTGCGCCTGGGGCTACCTGACCTATACCAAGGGCGGCCGCACCATCTATGCGATTGGGTCGAACCGCGAGGCGGCGCGGGCGGCGGGGCTTTCGGTGCAGTTCTATTCCGTGCTGCCCTATGTGGTGTCGGGCCTGCTCGCCGCGGTCGCGGTGACATTCAGCCTCGCCCAGATCATGTCCGCCGATCCGATGGCGGGCACGGGGCTGGAACTCGACGCAATTGCCGCGGTCGTGATCGGCGGCGCCAGCCTCTACGGCGGGCGCGGCTCGATCATCGGCACCCTGATGGGCGTACTGATCATGGTGATGATCCGCAACGGCCTGAACCTGATGGGCGTGTCCCCGTTCTGGCAGGGCACGGCCATCGGCTCGATCATCATCATCGCACTGCTCGCCGAACGGCTGATCAACTGGCGATCGACCCGCACCTGACGGAGGCTCACATGCAGAACCCATCCCGCGCCATCGCGCTCTTTGGAACCGAGGAAGAGGTCGCGCCGCCCCGCGTGCTGCGGGCAGGCAGGCTCTCGGCGGAACTGGAAGCGGGCAATCTCCGCTACATCCGGTGGGACGGCGAGGAGGTGCTGCGCGCGGTCTCCTTCATCGTGCGCGACAAGGACTGGGGAACCTACAACCCGACGATTTCCCGGCTGGAGGTCGACGAGGCGGAGGACCGTTTCCGCGTGACCCTGCATGCCGTCACCGCCGATGCGGAACAGTCCTTCGCCTATGACGCTGAGATCGAGGGCCGTGCCGACGGGTCGCTGACCTTCGCGGGCAAGGGGACGACCGAGGGCGGGTTCCTGACCAACCGGACGGGCTTCGTGATCCTGCATCCGATCGACGGGGTGGCCGGGGCGCCGGTGACGATCGAGCACACCGACGGCCGCATCGTCGAGGGCCGCTTTCCCGAGATCATCGACCCGGTGCAGCCGATGATGGACCTGCGCGCCCTGACCCATCACACGCCCGGGGGCGCGAAGGTCGTCACCCTGATGGAGGGCGACACCTACGAGATGGAGGACCAGCGCAACTGGACCGATGCCTCCTACAAGACCTATGTGCGGCCGCTGGCGCTGCCCTGGCCCTACCGGATCGCCCCGGGAGAGGTGGTGGACCAGCGGATCACCGTCCGGGTCTCGGGCGGAAGCCCGGCGCAGGCGGGCGGGGACAGCGTCAGGCTGAGCCCCGGGGCGACGGGCGGCGCGGTGCCGCCGCTCGGGATCGGGATGCGCCCCGAGGATGCGGGGACGAGCGCGGCGGCAGCGGAGCTTCTTCGCGACATGGGGCCGGCGCATGTCGTGCTGCACCACGACCCGCGGTCCGGGCACGGACGCGACACGCTCGGCGCCATGGTCGAGGTCGCGCGCGCCATCGGGGCGGAGGCCTGGCTGGAGGCGGTGATCGCCAGCACCGACGATGCCGGGGCGAAGGCGGAGGTGGTCGCGCTCGGCGCGACGGCGAAGGACCTCGGCGAACCCTTCGCCACGGTCCTCGTCTCGCCGGCGGTGGACCTGAAATGCACGCTGCCCGGCTCGCCCTGGCCCGCGGCGCCGGAGGCGGGCGCGCTCTACGATGCGACGCGCGCGGCCTTCCCGCAGGCCCGGATCGGGGGCGGGATGTTCAGCTACTTCACCGAGCTCAACCGCAAGCGGCCGCCGACGCAGCATCTCGACCTGGTGAGCTTCACCACCTCGCCGCTGGTCCATGCCGGCGACGACCGCTCGGTGATGGAGGCGCGCGAGGCCCATCCCGCCATCGTGAAGTCGGTCGCGGCGATCGCGGGCGACACGCCCTGGGCGGTCGGGCCGTCGGCCATCGGCATCCGCGACAATCCCTATGGCGCGTCGGCCAAGGCCAATCCCGGCAACATCCGTCAGGCGATGAACCTGAACGATCCCCGGCAGCGGGGGCTGTTCGGGGCGGTCTGGGCGCTGGGCTATTTCGCGGAATTCGCGCGCGGCGGCGCGGCCTCCGTGACGCTCGGGGCCGGGACCGGGCCGTTCGGCGCGGTTTCCGCCCCTTCGGAGTATCCGCGGCCGTGGTTCGAGGAAAACGGCGGGGTCTATCCGGTGTTCCACGTGCTGCGCGGGCTCGCGCGGCTGCGGGGGGCGCCGATGCTCTCGCTCGACCTCGCGGCCTCGGCGCCGGTGGTCGGGCTGGCGGCGCGGGTGGCCGCGGGCTGCGAGATCTGGGTCGGGAACGCCGGGCCGGAGCCGGTGGCGATCGAGCTGCCGGGGAGCGGCGGGATCGCGATCCTCGACGCGGGCTGCTTCGCCGCGGCGGCTGCGGCCCCGGATCACATGGACCACGTGAGGCCCTTCGACGGCGCGGTGCGCCTCGACGGCCATGCCGTCGCGCGGATCCAGCTGGAGGCCTGACATGCACCTTCTGATCATCGGCGCGGCCGGCATGATCGGCCGCAAGCTCGCCGAGCATGTGGCCGCAACGGGGCGGATCGGCGGCCGGGCGGTCGGCAGGCTGACGCTGGCCGACATCGTCGAGCCGCAGGTCGCCACCGGCTTCGGGGGCGAGCGCCAAGCGATCGCCGCGGACCTGTCGAGCCCGGGTACTGCGGAACGCCTGATCGAGGGGCGGCCGGACGTGATCGTGCATCTGGCGGCCGTCGTCTCGGGCGAGGCGGAGGCGGATTTCGACAAGGGCTATGCGATCAACCTCGACGGCACGCGCGCGCTCTTCGACGCGGTCCGCAAGGTCGAGGGCTACGTGCCGCGGCTGATCTATGCCTCCTCGCTCGCGGTCTTCGGGGCGCCGTTTCGCGACCGGATCGCGGACGATTTCCACCTGACGCCGCTGACCAGCTACGGCACGCAGAAGGCGATCGGCGAGCTGCTGCTCGACGACTATTCCCGGCGCGGGTTTCTCGACGGGGTCGGCATCCGGTTTCCCACGATCTGCATCCGTCCCGGCAAGCCGAATGCCGCGGCCTCGGGGTTCTTCTCGGGCATCCTGCGCGAGCCGCTGAACGGCCTGCCCGCGGTCCTGCCGGTGCCCGAAACGATCCGGCACTGGCACGCCAGTCCGCGCGCGGCGGTGAGCTTTCTCGACCACGCGGCGGGGCTCGACACGGGCCTGGTTGGGCACCGCCGCAACCTGACCATGCCGGGGGTGAGCGCGACGGTCGGCGACCAGATCGAGGCGCTGCGCGCCATCGCGGGCGACAAGGCGGTGGCGCTGATCCGGCGCGAGCCGAACGAGACCATCCACCGCATCGTTTCGGGCTGGGCGCGCGACTTCGAGGCGCGTCGGGCGCGGGAACTGGGCTTCACCGCCGAGAGCTCGTTCCACGAGATCATCCGGGTCTATGTCGAGGACGAGCTCGGCGGGAAGCTGCCGTTCTGATGCGCAGGGCGGGATCGGGGGCATGACCATGGACGTGCTTTTCGCCGGGCTCGGCTCCATGGGGCTCGGAATGGCGCAATCGTGCTTGCGCGCGGGCCTGAGGGTGCATGGGGCTGACCCCAATCCCGACCGGGTTGCGGCGCTGGTCGCGGGCGGAGGACAGGCGCTCGGGCCGGAGACGCCCGCCGCGGAGGTGCTGGTCTCGGTCGTGCTCAATGCCGAGCAGACGCGGAGCGCGCTCTTCGGCCCGGACGGACTGGCGGCGCGGCTGCGGCCGGAGGCGGTCATTATCGGCTGCGCGACCGTCTCGCCCGTCTTTGCGCGCGAGATGGAGGCCGAGGCCGAGGCGCGGGGGCTCGGCTATCTCGACGCGCCGATCTCGGGCGGTGCAGAAAAGGCCGCGGCGGGCCGGCTGTCGGTGATGGCCGCGGGCAGGGCGGAGGCGTTCGCCGCCGCCTGCCCGGTGCTCGACGCCATGGCCGAGACGGTGTTCGAACTGGGCGACAGGGCCGAGCCCGGGTCGGCGATGAAGGCGGTCAACCAGATGCTCGCCGGTGTCCATATCGCGACCATGGCCGAGGCAATGACTTTCGGCATGACGCAGGGGATCTCGCCGGAGCGTTTCCTCGAGGTCATCAGCCGATGCGCGGGCACGAGCTGGATGCTGGAGAACCGGGCGCCGCATGTCGTGGCCGGTGACTACACCCCGCGCAGCCAGATCAACATCTGGCCGAAGGACCTCGGGATCGTGCTGGAGATCGCGCGCATGTCGAGCTTCAGCGCGCCGATCACCGCCGCGGCGCTGCAGCAGTACCTCGCCGCCGCGGGCATGGGCCTCGGCCACGAGGACGACGCGGCGATCGCCAAGGTCTATGCCCGCAACGCGGGTCTCACGCTGCCGGGGGAGGGATGATGCGGCTCGGTTGCATCGGGGACGATTTCACCGGATCGAGCGATCTGGCCAGCACGCTGGCCGAGGGCGGGATGAAGGTGGTGCTCTACAGCGGCATCCCCGACGGTCCCGCCGCGCCCGAGGTCGAGGCGGGGGTGGTCGCGCTCAAGTCGCGGTCGATCCCGCCTGCCGAGGCGGTGCGGCAGTCGCTGGCCGCGCTCTACTGGCTGCGCGGGCAGGGCTGCGAGCAGATCTTCTTCAAGTACTGCTCCACCTTCGATTCGACCCCGGAGGGCAACATCGGCCCCGTCGCCGACGCGCTGGCCGAGGCGCTCGGCGCGCACAAGGTCATCGTCTGCCCGGCGTTTCCGGGCACGGGGCGGTCGGTCTACCAGGGGCATCTCTTCGTGAAGGACCGGCTCCTGAGCGAATCGGGGATGCAGAACCATCCGCTCACGCCGATGACCGATCCCGACATCCGCCGCTGGCTCGCCCCGCAGACGCGGCATTCGGTCGGCCATGTGCCCGCCGAGACGGTCTTTGCCGGTGCCGACCATATTGCGCAGGCGCTCGAGGCGCAGCACGGGGCCGGGCACCGGCTGATCGTGGTGGACGCGATCCGCAACGCCGACCTGATCGAGATCGGCAGGGCGGCGAAGGGCCTGCCGCTGATCACCGGCGGCTCGGGCGTGGCGCTCGGCCTGCCGGCGAACTTCGGCCGGACCGCGGGCCCCGTGCCGTGGCAGGGGCAGGGCGGCCGGGCGGTCGTGCTTTCGGGGTCCTGTTCCCCCGCGACCCGGGCGCAGGTCGCCTGGCACGCGGCGTGCCACCCGGCGCGGGCGATCGATGCGGATGCGGTGATCGAAGGGCGTCTCGTCGCGGCCGAAATCGCGGACTGGCTGCTGGCGGCGGAGGGCTTGCCGCTCGCCTACAGTTCCGCCGACCCCGCGACGGTGGCCGAGGTGCAGCGGCGCCACGGCCGCGAGGCATCCGCCAGCGCGCTGGAGGCCTTCTTCGCCGAGGTCGCGCGCCTTGCGGTCGCGGGCGGCGCGACCCGGGTCGTCACCGCGGGCGGCGAGACCTCAGGCGCGGTGGTCGAGGGGCTGGGCCTGAGCTCGCTCGAGATCGGTCCGATGATCGATCCCGGCGTGCCGGCCCTGCGCGCGCGCCCCGATCTGGTGGTCGCGCTCAAGTCGGGGAACTTCGGCGCCGAGGATTTCTTCGAGAAGGCCGACCGCATGCTGGCGGGGGCGCCATGAGGGAAAGCACCCTGCGCGAGCAGCTGTGCGAGCGGGCCCGGTCGCTGTACGACCGGGGGCTGACGCATGGCAGCACCGGGAACATCTCGGCCCGGACCGAGGACGGCGGCCTGCTCGTCTCGCCCACCGGCACCAGTTTCGGCAGGCTCGACCCGGGCAGGCTCAGCCGCTTCGACGCGAAGGGCAGGCTGATCGACGGCGATCCGCCGACCAAGGAGATGCCGCTGCATTCGGCCTTCTACGACACGCGCAGCACGGCGGGCGCTGTCGTCCACCTGCATTCGGCCCATGCGGTCGCCTGGTCGATGATGCCCGAGGTGGACGAGGACGATTTCCTGCCGCCGATGACGCCCTATGCGATCATGAAGCTCGGCCGGGTGAAGCTCCTGCCGTTCTTCCTGCCCGGCGATCCGGCGATGGGGGAGGCGGTGCGCAAGGTGGCGGGCCGGCGCAGCGCGGTGATGCTGGCCAATCACGGGCCCGTCGTCGCCGGCCGGGACATCGACGCGGCCTGCGACGCCATCGAGGAGATGGAGGCGACCGCGCGGCTCGCCATGCTGTTGCGCGGCGCGAACCCTCGCCTCCTGAGCGCGGATCAGGTGCGGGCGGTGGTGACGACCTTCGACGTGGAATGGGACACATGACGCGATTTTCCGCGAACCTCGGGTTTCTCTGGACCGACCGCCCGCTGCCCGACGCGATCCGCGCCGCCGCGGCCGCGGGCTTCGACGCGGTGGAATGCCACTGGCCCTACGACACGCCCGCCGCCGAGATCGTCGCGGCGCTGGAGGAGACCGGACTGCCGATGCTCGGCCTCAACACCCGGCGCGGCGATGTGGCCGCGGGCGAGAACGGCCTCGCCGCCCTGCCGGGGCGCGAGGCGGAGGCGGTCGCGGCGATCGACGAGGCGCTGGACTATGCCGCGCGGATCGGCGCGCGCTGCGTCCACGTGATGGGGGGCGTCGCGGAAGGGGCGGCGGCGGAGGAGGCTTTCGTACGGAACCTCCGCCATGCCTGTGCGCAGGCCGCCGAAGGGGGCCGGACGATCCTGATCGAGCCGCTGAACCCGTGGGATGCGCCGGGATATTTCCTGAACCGGACCGATCAGGCGGCCCGGCTGATCGCCGAGATCGGGGCGCCGAACCTGCGGCTGATGTTCGACTGCTACCATGTCGGCCGGACGGAGGGCGACGTGATCGGGCGGCTGAGGTCGCTCCTGCCGGTCATCGGACATATCCAGTTCGCCGCCGTCCCCGACCGGGGCGCCCCCGACCATGGGGAGGTCGACTACGGGCAGGTCTTCGCCGAGATCGCGCGGCTCGGCTGGGACGCACCGCTCGGCGCGGAATACAGGCCTGGGGGTGCCACCGAAGACAGCCTGGGCTGGATGGCGTCCCTGCGCTGAGGGGGCCCCGGCGCAGGCCGGGTCCGAGGGTGAGCCCGCGGGTCCGGGCGGATGCGCGGCTCGGGCCTCCGGATCAGCCGCGCGGTCGCCTTGCGGCGTTCAGGGGCGGCGAGGTCGTCGGCCATCCTGCGGATTGTCCTCGGCATGTCGTCCGGTCCTTCCCGTCATGTCGCGATGACGGCACCGTCGGTCACTCGGGTTCCGGGGCGATGTCGCGGCACCCGGCAGGAGGGTTTCAACCGCTGATCCAGGCGGCCACCCGCTGAAACAATCGAAACACGACGGCTTCGCACGCGACGTCATCCTGAAACCCGCCGCCCCCAGCAATCTCCGAAACCGCTTCCCGGGGGACAGGTTATGTTGAATGCTTCCTCCGGGAACATCGGACGGGCCGGCCGGAAGGGAGGCGTCACGATGGAACAGTCGCTTTTCGAAAAGTACGGCGGCTTCGCCGCGATCAGCCGGGTCGTGCTGGACCTCTACGAGCGCCTGCTCGACGACGACGTGGGGCCGTTCTTCGAGACCGTCGACATGTCCCGCATCGTGGATCACCAGACGAAGTTCGTCTCCTCGCTTCTCGGCGGGCCGGCCAACTACACCGACGACCGGATCCACCGGATGCACCGTCACCTCGACATCGGGGGGCAGCACTTCGACCGCCTGAAGGAGATCCTCGCCGAGACGCTCGAGGACCACGACTTCGCGCCCGAGGACGTGACGCTCGTCGTCGCCGCCTTCGAGGCGCGCCGGAACCTCGTGGTGGAGTGCGCCGATGTCGATCGAGGCGATCAACGAACAGCTCTTGCGGGCGATCGGGGTGGGGGTGGCGCTGCTGGACCTCCAGGACCTGCGCTTTCGCTTCCACAACGACACCTTCGCGGAGTGGTTCGGGACGGCCGAGCCGGGAAGGCCGCTGTCGGACCTCTTTCCCGATCTCGACCTCGGCGTCCTGCGCGAGGCGCTGATGCAGGACGGGCGCTACACTGCCAAAGTGACGTTCCGCCCGCGCCGCCGCACGATGACCGTGGCGCTCGCCTTCAACCGGGCCCTGGACGGGACCCAGCCCATCGCCGTCCTCGTCTGCCAGAACATCACGCGCATCAAGGAGCTCAAGTCGATGATCGACTCCTACTCCATGATGGTCGAACGCAACACGCGCGAGATCAGGCGCGAGAAGGAACAGGTCGAACGGCTGCTTCTGAACCTCATGCCGCGGTCGGTCTACGACGAATACCGCACCTTCGGGGTGGTGACGCCACGGCTCTACGTCCAGGTCTCGGTCCTGTCGCTCGACTTCAGCGGGTTCCTCGGATTGACGCGGGAGCTTGACCCCGGCGTGCTCGTGAGCGAGCTGGACGACATCTACACCGCCTTCGACCGGATCGGGCAGCAGTTCGGCTGCGAGAGGATCAAGACCGTCGGCGACGTCTACATCACGATGGCGGGCGTGCCCGACCCGACGGACGACCACGCCGCCGCCGTCGCCAACGCCGCGCTGCGGTTCCTGCGCTACCTCGGCCAGCGGAACGCGACGCACCCCATCCGCTGGTCCTGCCGGATCGGAGTTGCGTCGGGGTCGGTCATCGGGTCGGTCGTCGGGGTGCAGAAGCATCTCTACGACGTGTTCGGCCCCGCCGTCTTCCGCGCGACGCGGCTCCGCCAGCACGCCCGCCCGATGTCGATCCTCGCCGGCCCCGAGTTCCTCGCCGGCCTCGGCGACGGCTTCCGATCCGTGCCCGAGGGCGAAGCCGACCTCGGGGACGGCGTGAGCGAAGCGATCTCGTCCCTCGAACCTGAGCCGCGGGCCGACGCGGCCTTCGCCTGATCATGTGCGCGCCCGAAAGCGCGTCGGCCGAACGTGCCGTGGCCGAGGCGCCGCTCCTGTCGGACGTGATCGAGGCGCTGCCCATAGGTATCGCGGTCTTCGACGACGCCGCCGCACTCCTGCGGTTCAACCCGACCTTCGTCTCCATGAACGCGGCGCTGGCGGGCATCCTTCGCCCGGGCCTCGACTGGGCGATGATGCTCCGGGTGTGGCACGGACGGGGCGTCCTGTCGCGGCGCGACCAGGACCGGCGCGCGGCGCTCGAGGCGGCGCTGAGAGAGGGGATCGAACCGCTCCCCATCGAGATCGAGGGCACGCCGGGCCGGTGCTTCGAGATCGCGCTCCGCGCGACACGCGGGGACGGCTTCGTCATGGTCCAGTCCGACACCTCGCTCCGCCGCCGGTCCGAGCAGACCCAGAAGGAGGCCGAGGAGCTCCTGCGCAACGTGCTCGAGGCCTGCCCCGCCAACGTCATCATGAGCCGGGTGGCCGACGGCCAGATCCTTTACCGTTCGCCTGCCGCGACCGAGCTTCTGGGCACAGCGCGCAGCACGCACGACCACTTCGCCCGGCGCGAGGAGCGGGCCGACTTCGTCACCGCCCTCCTGCCGATGGGGCGCGTGGACGACATGCCGGTCACGGGCGTGCGCGCGGACGGCACGCGCTTTCCCTGCCTCGTCTCGGCGCGGCTCATCGACTGCCGCGGGGACGACGTCGTCGTCTCTTCCACCGTCGACATCAGCAAGGAGATCGCGCCGAGAAAGACGCTCGCCGAACAGCGCGAGCAGATCTTCTTGGCCGAGAAGATGTCGGCGCAGCGCCTCACGTGCCGTCAGCATCGCCCGATTGACATAGGCATCGTGGCTCTTGATCTGCGCGGCCTTGAACCAACCGGTGCGGACGATCTGCGCAAGACCGCGGGCATCGTGCCGATCGGTCTTGTTCGGCATCATCTTCAGAACCCCGCTCGCGTGGCGGGCGTCCATGCAGACAACCGGCAACTGCCGCTCCGTCAGCGCGTTCCAGAGCCAGACGGCCAGCGGCCCGGTCTCCATGCCGACCCGTTCGAGGCCTTCGGTTCGTTCCGTCAGCCAGTCGACAATTGCGTCCGGGCAGGTCGGTACCTTCGCCTCGGCCACCTGCGTCCCATCCTGACGCACCACGCAGATCGCCGTCTCCTCTTGCGACACGTCCAGCGCTGCAAACATACCCATCGCATCCTCCGTGCTCAGGCCCCGGCAAGGGGCCGGAGCGACTGACCCATCCTGCAACGGAGAAGGCCGAGGATGGGGCATGGCGATTACGCTAAGTGGTGTGGTGTAGCTGGGCGGAGGCCAGCGTGATCTCCGGCGGGGCCGGGGTCAGCCTTCGACATGGGCGATACTGACGATGGGATCGTCGCTGACGCTGGCGACGCTTTCAAGGGTCATGTAGCGGGCGCGCTGGACGGCCCATTCGTCGTTCTGCTCAAGCAGGATGGCGCCGACCAGTCGGCGTATGGGCGCCTCGTTGGGAAAGATGCCCACGACCTCGGTCCTGCGCTTCACCTCGCCGTTGACGCGCTCGAGTGGGTTGGTGCTGTGCAGCTTGGCCCGGTGCTGGGCGGGAAAGCTCATGTAGGCGAGCACGTCGGCCTCGGCCCTCGCCATTGTCCTCGGACCAATGGCGGACAATGGCTCGATCCATCAGGGCCGCGAGCTTCGGCAGCTTCGGCCGGAGTTGGTCGGCCACGCGGCGCCATTGCTGGCGGGCGGCTTCGGCGTCGTTCTGAGCGAAGGCCGTGGCCATGAAGGCGGACACGACCCGCCGCCCGCTCTTGCCGGCATGGGCCAGCGCATTGCGCATGAAGTGCCCTCGGGGGCTGTTGAAGAACACGCTCGGAAGCTGTTGTTGGCGCGTTGCGCCGTCTGAGATGGCCGGATCACGCTT
>CAZNSP010000040.1:0-28534 GCA_964575795.1 uncultured Rhodobacterales bacterium | reverse complement strand
AGAAAGCTCAGGCCCGGCGTGCCGACCGCGAGGCTCGCCACCAGCCAGGGATAGGCCGGCGCCGGCAGGCTCAGGGTCACGCCGAGGACCGGCGCCACCACCACCAGCGGCAGCCCGGTCGTCAGCCAGTGCGCCAGCGCCTTCAGCGCCGCCAGCGCCTCGAGCGGCAGGGGCGACAGCGCCAGCACATCCAACGTCCCATCCTCGGCATCGGTCTGGAACAGCCGGTCGAGCGACAGGAGGCACGCGAGCAGCGCCGCGATCCACAGCATCCCCGGCGCCACCGCCGCCAGCGTGGCCGCCTGCGGCCCGACGCCCAGCGGCACCAGCAGCACCACGATCAGGAAGAAGGCGAGTCCGAGCCCCGCGCCCCCGCCCGAGCGCAGCGCGAGCGTCAGCTCGCGGGCGAGGACCGCGCGCGCCCCGCTCATGCCCAGTTCCCGGCGAGGAACGGATCGGCGGCGACCGCCGGCGCACCGGCGGCCAGCGGTTCCAGCACCAGCGGCGCGCCGGCGGGCAGGTCGAGCTCCACATGGGTGGCGATCAGCGCCATGCCGCCGCCGGCGCAATGGTCGCGCACCGCGGCACAGAACCGCGCCGTCGCCGCCGCGTCGAGCGAGACCGTCGGCTCGTCGAGGAGCCAAAGCCGCCGCCGGGCGAGCATCAGCCGCGCGAGCCCCAGCCGCCGCTTCTGCCCGGCCGAGCAGGCATGCGCCGGCCGGTCCGCGATCGCGCCGAGGTCGAAGGCCGCCATCGCCGCCGCGACCTCGCCACCGAAGAGCCCCGACCAGAAGCGCAGGTTCTCCGCCACGGTCAGCTGCGGCTTGATCGCGTCGAGATGCCCGGCATAGGCCACCGCCTCCGACGCCCGGTCGGCGTCGAGCGGCGCGCCGTCGAGCGCGATCCGCCCCGCCGTGGGCGGGATCAGCCCGGCGATCACTCGCAGGAGCGTCGACTTCCCCGCGCCGTTCGGCCCCCGCAGCGCCCGCACCTCGCCGTCGCCGAGCTCGAACGACAGGTCGTCCAGCACCGGGCGGCCGGAACGCGAACAGGAAAGGGCCGACACGGCGAGGCTCATCGGCCCCGCATAGCCCATCGACGCCGGCCGGGAAAGGCCGCGGCCGGGGCGAATTTTCTGTATGCCATGGTATTCTTTTTGCCCCGGACACCTTGCGACAAAGGTCGATCTGGGGCATATGAGGCGCGAATTTCCGTCCCCAGCCGCACAGCCCGGAGGCACTATGACCATTTTCGTCGGAGCCGATACCGCCAAGACCCGCCGCAGCCTGAAGGTGGGCGGCGCGGAGTACGCCTATTACTCGATCGCGGCGGCCGAGGCGGCGGGGCTGGGGGATTTCAGCCGACTGCCCGCGGCGCTGAAGGTCGTGCTCGAGAACATGCTGCGCTTCGAGGACGGCAAGACGGTCACCGTGGACGACATCCGGGCCTTCTCGCTCTGGGCCGAGAACGGCGGCAGGAACCCGCGCGAGATCGCCTACCGCCCCGCGCGCGTGCTGATGCAGGACTTCACCGGCGTGCCCGCCGTGGTGGACCTCGCGGCGATGCGCGACGCAATGGTCGCCCTCGGCGGCGACCCGCAGAAGATCAACCCGCTGAACCCGGTCGACCTTGTCATCGACCATTCGGTCATGGTGGACGAATTCGGCAACCCCCGCGCCTTCCAGCTGAACGTTGAACGCGAATACCAGCGCAACGGCGAGCGGTACGAGTTCCTGAAATGGGGGCAGGGCGCCTTCGCCAACTTCCGCGTGGTGCCGCCGGGCACCGGCATCTGCCACCAGGTCAACCTCGAATACCTCGGCCAGACGGTCTGGACCGACACCGACCAGTCGGGCGCGACCGTCGCCTATCCCGACACACTCGTCGGCACGGACAGCCACACCACCATGGTCAACGGCCTCGCGATCCTCGGCTGGGGCGTCGGCGGCATCGAGGCCGAGGCCGCGATGCTCGGCCAGCCGATCTCCATGCTGATCCCCGAGGTCGTCGGCTTCAAGCTGACCGGCAGCCTGAAGGAAGGCGTCACCGCCACCGACCTCGTGCTGACCGTCACCCAGATGCTGCGCAAGAAGGGCGTGGTGAACAAGTTCGTGGAATTCTACGGCGCCGGCCTCGACCACCTGCCGCTCGCCGACCGCGCCACCATCGCCAACATGGCGCCGGAATATGGTGCGACCTGCGGCTTCTTCCCGGTGGACGACGAGACCCTGCGCTACCTGCGCGTCTCGGGCCGCGAGGAGGATCGCATCGCGCTGGTCGAGGCCTATGCGCGCGAGAACGGCTTCTGGCGCGGCGCCGACTACGATCCGGTCTATACCGACACGCTGGAACTCGACATGGGCACGGTCGAGCCCTCGCTCGCCGGGCCGAAGCGGCCGCAGGACCGTGTGGCGCTCAAGGACGCCGCCGCGGCCTTCGGCGACGTGGTCAAGGGCTATCGCCCGACCGTTTCCGACGCGGAAAAGGCCGAATGGTACGGCGAGGGCGGCGCCCTGCCGCCGCAGCACATCCCCGGCGACGCCGGCCACCACAAGGCGAAGGCGGTCGAGGGCGAGAACTACCGCATCCATGACGGCAGCGTGGTGATCGCGGCGATCACCTCCTGCACCAACACCTCGAACCCCTACGTGATGATCGGCGCGGGCCTCGTCGCCCGCAAGGCGCGCGCGCTCGGCCTCACCCGCAAGCCCTGGGTAAAGACCTCGCTCGCCCCCGGCTCGCAGGTCGTCTCGGAATATCTCGAGGCCGCCGGCCTGCAGGAGGATCTCGACGCGCTCGGCTTCAACCTCGTCGGCTACGGCTGCACCACCTGCATCGGGAACTCCGGCCCGCTGCCCGAGAACATCTCCAAGGCGGTGCAGGAGGGCGACCTCGTCGCGGTCTCGGTCCTGTCGGGCAACCGCAACTTCGAGGGCCGGGTGAACCCCGACGTGCGGGCGAACTACCTCGCCTCGCCGCCGCTCGTCGTCGCCTATGCGATCGCCGGCGACATGAACATCGACATCACCACCCAGCCCCTCGGCACCTCCAGGGACGGCAAGCCGGTGTACCTCAAGGACATCTGGCCCACCCAGCGCGAGATCGCCGATCTGGTGGAGCGGACCGTCACGCGCGAGGCGTTCCGGGCGAAATACGCCGACGTCTTCAAGGGAGACGCGCTCTGGCAGAAGGTCGAGGTCACCGAGAGCGAGACCTACGGCTGGCCGTCGGGCTCCACCTATGTCCAGAACCCGCCCTATTTCCAGGGCATGGCGAAGGAGCCGGGGGTGATCTCGGACATCGAGGGCGCCCGCGTGCTCGCGATACTCGCCGATTCGGTGACCACCGACCACATCAGCCCGGCGGGCAGCTTCAAGGCCACCCATCCCGCCGGCCGCTACCTGCAGGAGCGGCAGGTCCCGGTCAGCGAGTTCAACTCCTACGGCTCGCGGCGCGGCAACCACGAGGTGATGATGCGCGGCACCTTCGCCAACATCCGCATCCGCAACGAGATGCTGGACGGCGTCGAGGGCGGCTACACCCTCGGGCCGGACGGCCAGCAGACCTCGATCTACGACGCCGCCATGGCGTGGCAGGCGCAGGGCGTGCCGCTCGTGGTGATCGCCGGCAAGGAATACGGCACCGGCTCGTCGCGCGACTGGGCGGCCAAGGGCACGATGCTCCTCGGCGTGAAGGCGGTCATCGCCGAGAGCTTCGAGCGCATCCACCGCTCGAACCTCGTCGGCATGGGCGTGATCCCGTTCGAGTTCACCGGCGGCGACAACCGCAAGACGCTCGGGCTCAAGGGCGACGAGGTGATCTCGATCTCCGGCCTCGCCGGCGGCCTGAAGCCGCTCGCCGAGGTCCCCGCCCGCATCCGCTACGGGAACGGCGTGGAGGCCGAGATCACGCTCAAGTGCCGGATCGATACCGCGATCGAGATCGAATACGTCGAGCACGGCGGCGTGCTGCACTACGTGCTGCGCAACCTCGCCAAGGCCGCCTGAGCGGAGGCCGGGGATGCTCAAGGGCTTCCCCGACCTGCCCCCCGTCTGGGCCGCGGGCCTCGCGCTCGTGGCCTGGGCGCTCGCCCGCTGGCTGCCGGTCGTCCACCTGCCCGCGGGCCTCGGCCGCGCCTTCATCGCCGCAGGCGTCGGCCTGATCCTCTGGGCCGCCTGGTGGTTCTGGCGCAAGCGCACCCCGATCGAGCCGCACCACCGCCCCCGCGCGCTGATCACCGAGGGTCCCTACCGGCTCAACCGCAACCCGATCTACACCGGCCTCGCCCTCATCCTCGTCGGCTGGGGCCTCGCCCTCGGCGCGCTCTCCGCGCTCCTGCCCGCGCTCGCCTTCCCGCTCATCGTCACCCGCCGCTTCATCCTGCCCGAGGAAGCCGCCCTGCGCGCGGCATTCGGCGCCGAGGCCGAGGCCTGGCTCGCCGAAACCCGGCGCTGGTGATCCTCTCGAAGGCTTGACTGGTGCGGGTCCCCTCGTGCCGCTACTTCTGGACGCAGGAAGACCCAAGGAGCGTCATGCGCCCGATCCCCCAATTCGTCTTCGCGCTGGTCGTCGCCGCGGCGCTCGCCCCCGCGGCCCGCGCCCAGCAGACGCCGGTCGTCGTCGAGCTCTTCACCAGCCAGGGCTGCGCCAGCTGCCCGCCCGCCGACGCGCTCCTCGACCGGATCGCCGCCCGCCCCGGGGTCATCGCGCTCGCGCTCCATGTCGACTACTGGGACTATCTCGGCTGGAAGGACGCCTTCGCCCAGCCCCAGTTCAGCGAGCGCCAGAAGGCCTACGCCAAGTCCCGGCGGGAACGCTCGGTCTTCACGCCGCAGATGATCGTGCAGGGCGCGGACCCGATGATCGGCCATGACGAGCCGGCGATCACCGCCAGCATCACCGCCCACCAGGCCCGCCCGGTGACGGTCCGGCTGCAGATCGCCCGCAACGGCTCCGGCCTCGACATCGCCATTTCCCCGGCCTCCGCCCCGGTCGGCCCCGCCGACGTCCACGTGGTCGAGATCCTGCCCCAGCACGCCATGACCATCGAGGCGGGCGAGAACGCCGGCCACAGCTTCACCTATTCCAACATCGTCACCGGCTGGCACACCGTCGCCCGCTGGGACGGGGCGAGCGAGGTGGACATCCACGCCGACGGCCTCGAACCCGGCCCGGTCGCCGTCATCGTGCAGGGCGAACGCATGGGCCACGTGCTCGCCGCCGGCCGCCTGCCGTGACCTGACCCTCACAGCCCCGGCAGGCTCTTCTCCCACCGCCGGTGCAGCCAGTAGTACTGGCCCGGATGCGCGCGGACCATCGCGCCGAGGCTCGCGTTCATCGCCCGCGTCATGGTCTCGGCATCGGTATGCGGGATCGGATCCTCGACCAGCACCCGCACCGCCACCCCGTCGGGCGCGCGCAGGCCATAGATCGGGATCATCGGAATTCCGAACTTCAGTGCCAGTTCCGCCGCGATCGTCGAGGTCGGCGCGGGCTGGCCGAGAAAGTCGAACTTCGCCGCCCGCCGCTCGTACTGGTCGGTCAGGATGGCGAGGATGCCGCCCCTGCCCAGATGCCCCACCATGCCGCGCACCCCGCGCCGGCTCTTCTCGAAGATCGGCGCGCCGCCGAACTCGAGGTTCCGCAGGTATTCCCGGTTCAGATGCGGGTTGTCCGTGGGGCGATAGACGCCGGCGCAGGTGATCCCCTCGGCCTTCATCCAGGCCCGCCCGGCCTCCCACTGGCCGAAGTGCCCGGTCACCAGCACCGCGCCCTTGCCCGCCCGCGCCTGCGCCCGGATCGCCTCGGCGCCGGGCCCCTCGGGCGCGATCCAGGTGCGGGCGGCGTGGAACTGCGGGTTGCACAGGATCTCGACGAAGGTCCGGCCGAAGTTGTCGCCCACCGCCCGGGCGATCGCCGCCCGCTCGGCCGGGTCCGTCTGAGGCATCACATGGCCCAGATTGGCCTCGATCCGCCGCCGCAGCCGCGGCAACCGCGTCGTCGCCAGCCGCCCGATCCCCGCGCCGAGGCCCAGCCGCGCCCCGTGCGGCAGCCGGCGGGCCAGCGCCAGCAGTGCCGCCTCGGGCAGGTAGTTCAGCCAGTCCAGGATCGGCCGTTCCTTCGCCATCGGTCCTTCGTCACTCCAGCCGGTTCAGCATCGCCGCCAGACGCAGGCCGAGCAAGACCACAGCCGTCGCGCAGCCGATCGCCGTGCCGATGAAAAGCCCCGCCTCGGCCAGCGGCGTGAGGAACGCGAGCCCCAGCGCGGCGGGCAGCATCACCAGCCAGAAGGCGATGAAGAAGCGCAGCGTCGTGCCCCAGGCATCGCCGAGCGCCCGCGTCGCCTGCCCGGCCACCGCCTGGCCCGCGTCGAAGATCAGGCTGACCGCGACGATGGCAAAGAGCGGGATCGCCCGGGCGATCAGGTCCGGGTCCTTGCTGTAGAACGCCGTCACCTGCGGCGCGAAGGCGAGCAGGATCAGGCCGATCACCCCGATCAGCAGCATCGCCGCGGCGATCCCGGAAAAGGCCGCGAAACGGGCCTCGCCGACCTCGCCCGCGCCTGCCGCCTGCCCGACCCGCACCGCAGTCCCGACCGCGAGGCCGAGCGCGATCATGAAGACCATCGCCTCGATGTTGTGCAGGATCGTGTAGGCGGCGAGCGCGCCCGCCCCGATCAGCCCCGCGGCCTGCGCCAGCGAGGCGAAGGCCACCGTCTCGAAGAAATAGGCCGCCGCCCCGGCGACGCCGATCCGCCGCATCTCGTGCCCCGCCGCCCAGCCGCCCGGCCCCCAGAGCGTCAGCGCCCGTTTCCGGTAGGGGGCGAATTCCGGCAGGGACAGCATCCACCACAGAAGGCCCGCCGCCATGACGAACCGCGCCACGGTGGAGGCCAGCGCCGCGCCCTCCGCCCCCATCGCCGGAAAGCCGAGGTGTCCCCCGATCCAGAGCCAGTTCAGCAACACGTTGACCACGTTGGCGGCCAGCATGGCATAAAGGCCCGGCTTCATCCGGCCCGTGCCTTCGAGATAGAAGCTCGTGCCGACGAAGAGGACCTGGAAGAGCACGCCGACGCTCAGCATCCGCGCGACCGATCCCCCGCCTTCCGCCAGCGACGGGTCGTGGCCGATCAGCCGCAGGAGAACGCCCGTCCCGAAGACGAGGACCGTGCCCACCAGCCCGACCAGCAGCGCCCAGCGCAACCCGCGCAGGCCGATCTCGGGCAGCCCGGCCTCGCCCGCCCCCTGCGCGCGGGCCGTTGTCGAGACGATGCCGACCATCGCCCCGATGCCGGTGACGAAGACCGGCACGAATACCGCGAAGGCCAGCGACAGATGCGCGAGCGCGATCGTGTCGTGGCGTCCGACCATCACCACGTCGGCCATGGCGAGCGTCAGCCCCCCGGCCCGGCTGACCATCACCGGCCAGGCGAGCCACAGAAGCGCCGACCAGTGCCGCGCCAGCCGCGCCGCGAATCCTTCCGTGACCGGGCCCGTCTCGATCATGGCACCGCCACCGCGCGCGCGGCCTGCCGTTCGCGGTGCCAGACATAGATGCCGGCGCCGACGATCACCGCCGCCCCGGCGAAGGTGAAGGCATCGGGCACCTCGGCAAAGAACAGGAACCCCCACAGCGCGTTGAGCAGCAGCCCGAAATAGCTGAAGGGTGCCAGCGCCGAGGCCTCGGTCCGCGTGAAGGCGAGGATCAGGCAGAGCTGCCCCGCCATGCCGATGGCGCCGAAGCCCGCCATGACCGCGATGTCGGTGCCCACGGGCGTGCTCCAGTGGAACGGCACCCAGAAGCTCGCGACGATCGTGCCGATCAGCGTGGTGTAGAGCAGGCTGGTGAAGGGGCTCTCGTCCGGGCCGATGAAGCGCGTCGCGATCGAATAGCCGGCAAAGCAGCAGGCCGCCAGCGCCGGCAGCAGCGAATGGGGCGAGAAGACCTCGGTGCCGGGGCGGATGATGATCAGCGCGCCCAGAAGGCCCAGCCCCACGCCGATCCAGCGGCGCGGCCCGACCCGCTCGCCCAGGATCACGACCGACAGGATGGTGATGACCAGCGGCGCGATCTCGAAGATCGCCGTCATCTCGGCGAGCTGCATGTGCCGGAACGCGCTGAAGAAGAAGAACGTCGCCCCGAAGAGCAGCGCCGAACGCAGGAGCTGCAGCCACAGCCGGTCGGTGACGAGATAGCGCCCGAGCCAGGGTGCGAGCAGCAGGAAGGCCCAGAAGGTCTGGCCGGCATAACGCGCCCAGACGACCTGCAGCGGCTCGTAGCGTGTGGTCAGGTCCTTGGCGAGCGCGTCCATCATCGAGAACAGCAGGATCGCCGTCAGGAAGAGCGCGAAGCCGCCGTTGCCGCCGCCGTGCCGCGTCCAGAGCGCCAGGATTCTCGCCATGCCAACCCCGCCGGGCTGCGCCGCGGTCCCCTTCGTTCGCGGCGAACCTAGGCGGTTACGCCGGCATCGGCAATCGTGGATTCGCGGCCGGGCGGCGGAACGCCCGGTCGCATCGCCTTTTGACGGGTCCGGAAATCAGGGCACCGAAATAGCACCGAAATAGCACCCAAATATCACCATCGGATTCCGGGCGCGGCCCGGGGCCGGCCCGGCCCCGGTCAGTGCTTCACCGGGTTGATCATCATCACCATCTGCCGGCCCTCGAGACGCGGAATCGCCTCGACCTTGCCATGCTCGGTGACATCGGCCGCGACCCGCTCCAGCAAGAGGCGTCCAAGTTCCGCATGCGCCATCTCGCGACCGCGGAAGCGCAGCGTGATCTTTACCTTGTCGCCTTCCTGGAGGAACTTCAGTACCGACCGCATCTTTACGTCATAGTCATGCGTATCGGTATTTGGCCGAAACTTGATCTCCTTGACCTCGATGATCTTCTGCTTTTTCCGAGCCTCGGATTCTTTCTTCTGCTGCTCGTACTTGAACTTTCCGAAGTCCATGATCTTGCAGACGGGCGGGGTCGCGTTGGGCGAGATCTCGACCAGATCCAGCCCCACTTCCTCGGCCAGGATCATCGCCTTTTCCGGGCTGATGACCCCGATGTTCTCCCCCTCCGCCCCGATCAGCCGGATCTCCGGCGCACGAATCCGTTCGTTAACACGGGGCCCAGTCTCGCGCGTCGGCGGCGCATTGTGCGGTCTGCGGGCTATGGCGTTGGTATCCTTCCATAATTGATCGAAAAAATCCGGGGTCGCCCGCCGGATTTCGCGCGCAACATAGTGCAAGCGCGCCAGAGTGTGAAGATGCCAGCCGACCCCGCACCCGAGAATTCGCCCTCCGCGTCCGGCAATTTTGCGCCGAACAACCCGATCCAGCCCCCGCCCTCTATTGCAACCGGAAGCCGCATTAACCAGATCACCGAGGCGAAGCCGCCGTTCAAGGCGCGCTCGGACCGAAATCGGAGTATGGCATGCAGCGCAATCTCATCTTGTTGGGCGTCGCCCTGATCGTCGCCCTCGGGCTTTACATGTACTGGGGCGAAACCACTCCCGAACCGGAGCCGACCCCGGCGGTAGTCGAGACGCCCGCGACGCCCGAGCCTGAGACGACCGTCGAGGAGGCCGCCCAGGAAGCAGCCGATACCGCTACCGAAGCCGCGACCGAAGCCGGTCAGGCTGTGGAGCAGGCGGCCGAAGAGGCTGTCGAAGCCGGCGAAGCCGCCGCCGATGCTGCGGCCGACGCCGCCAACGAGGCCGCGGAAGAAGTCCAGGGCCTCGTGGACGAAGCCGTCGAGGGTGAAACCGAACAGCCCGCTGCCGGCAACTGAGTTCGGCAAGTTGGCAGGGGGCCGGTCTCCGGCCCCCGATGCGCGTCAGCGCACGAGCGTTTCGCAGAACCGACGGATGCGCGCGCAGGCTTCGGTGAGTTCCGCATCCGAGGTTGCGTAACTGATTCTGAAATTCGGCGACAGGCCGAACGCCGCGCCGAAGACGATCGCCACTCCCTCGCGGGCAAGCAGTTCCCGCGCGAAAACCTCGTCATTGTCGATCGTCACGCCATCCGGCGTGCGGCGTCCGACGAGCCCGGCGATTGACGGATACACATAGAACGCGCCCTCGGGCGTGGGGCAGACGATGCCGTCGACATCGTTCAGGGCCTTCACGACCAGGTCCCGCCGGCGCCGGAACGCAGCGACGCTCTCGCCGATGTAGTCCTGCGGTCCCGTCAGTGCCGCGAGCGCGGCCCACTGGCTGATCGAGCAGGCGTTCGATGTGGATTGGCTCTGGACCGTGGTCATTGCCCGGATCAGGTCCTTCGGTCCGGCGCCGTAGCCGATCCTCCAGCCGGTCATCGCGTAGGACTTCGACACTCCATTGACGACGAGCGTCCGGTCCAGGAGGTCAGGCGCGATCTCGGCCGGGGTGCAGAAGCGGAACGGGGGATAGGCGATGTGCTCGTAGATGTCGTCCGCCATCACCCTTACATGATCGTTCAGCCGCAGGACGTCGGTCAGCGCGCGCATCTCGTCGGCCGAATAGCCCGCCCCGCTCGGATTGCCCGGCGAATTCAGGATCAGCCACTTCGTCCTGGGGGTGATCGCACCCGCGAGGGCATCCGGCGTCAGCTTGAAGGCGCTCTCGATCGTCGTAGCGACCACGACGGGCACGCCTCCCGCCAGAAGGACCATGTCGGGATAGCTCACCCAGTAGGGCGCGGGAATGATCACCTCGTCCCCGGGATCGAGCGTCGCGACCAGTGCATTGAAGATGACCTGCTTGCCGCCGGTGGAAACCATCACCTGGTCCGGCCGGTAGTCGAGCGAGTTCTCCCTGCGGAACTTGTCGCAGATCGCCGCCTTCAGTTCCGGGATCCCGTCGGGCGCGGTGTAGCGGGTTTCCCCGCGGTCGATCGCGGCCTTGGCGGCCGTCCGGATATGTTCCGGCGTGTCGAAATCGGGCTCGCCGGCCGAGAGCGAGATGATGTCACGGCCGCTGGACTTCAGTTCCCGCGCCAGCGCCGTGATGGCGATCGTTGGCGACGGTTTGATCCTTCCGAGGCTCTCTGAGAGGAATGCCATCTGGGCCTCCGGTTTGCATTGCTGGCCCCGAGGGCTTAGGCTGCGGCCCGGTGAGAGGCAAGACGGTACCGGAGACGCAGCATATGCTGGCAAATCCATCGGAACACGACGAGCGGATCGACCTCGATTATTCCGACGAGACCTCCACCTTCGGCGATCGGCTGGTGGCGGCGCGCGAGTCGGCGGGCATGACGCAGACGCAACTGGCTCATCGCCTCGGGGTAAAGCTCCAGACCCTGCGAAACTGGGAGGAGGATCGCTCCGAGCCCCGCGCGAACAAGCTCCAGATGGTGGCGGGGATGTTGAACACCTCCATGGTCTGGCTGATGAGCGGGCAGGGAGAAGCGCCGGCGGCATCGCGCAAACCGGCGGCAGGACCCGAAGTGGATGAGCTGATCGCCGAATTCCGGGCGATCCACTCCGAATTCGCAAGGCTCGGAAAGCGGATCGTGCGCTTCGAGAAGTGGCTGGCCGCACTTCGTTCCTGAGCTCTTCTCGGGTGTGACAATTCAGGTTCCGGGGTGCGGGATGCAGGACGCAGAACAGCCAGAGACGAGGATCAAGCGGCTGCAGATGCGGAGCATGCGCCGCGGAACGCGGGAGATGGACCTTATCCTCATGGGTTTTTCCCAGACCGGTCTGGCCGATTTGTCCCCGGCCCTCCTAGATGATTACGAGTTGCTCTTGTCCGAAAACGATCAAAAGCTATACTCTTGGGTGAGCCGACAAGAGGAGACACCAGCGGAGCACCAGGCCATCGTTGACAGAATACGCGCGCATCTGCGGATCGAATGACCGTCGGCGGTCGAAGAACGAGCCTTAACGAGTTGTTTGAGAATTTTGCGCAAAGTTGGCGCGAGCTGCGTGTCTGCGGAGAGAGACGATGAGTGTGCATGCCAAGGTTGCCCCTGTTCCGTCGGCCAATCGGGACGACGAGTTCATGTCGGCTTACCTGGAGACGCTGGCACTCGTCGAAAGACTGCACCGCCTGCTGCTCGACGTCGTGAAGGACGAGTTCGAGCGGCTTGGGATCATCGACATCAACTCCGTCCAGGCCCTCCTTCTTTTCAACGTCGGAGACAACGAGGTCACGGCCGGCGAGCTCAAGACCCGCGGGTACTACCAGGGCTCGAACGTCTCCTACAACCTCAAGAAGCTCGTGGAATGCGGCTACATGCACCACGAGAAATGTGTCGTCGACCGGCGGGCGGTTCGCGTCAGGCTGACCGAGAAGGGCCGCCACATCTGCATGATCATCTCGGAACTCTTCCAGCGGCACGCGAACGGCATCGTGGGTCGCGACGTGCTCGAGAACATCAAGCTGTCAGACATCAACAGCAGCCTGCGCCGAATGGAACGGTACTGGACAGACCAGATCCGCTACATCTATTGAGATCGCGGCGCGCGACAAGATGCTTGTGCGCGCGGCCCAAAACGATCGATCTGACCTCAACCGCAGATTGAGTGGCTTGCTTCCTGTGAAAGCGGTGTGTGCGCTGATTGCCGTCGCTTGGCTCTGCGTCGACTCGCGTCTCAGGCGAGCGCGGAGTCCGGCGCTCACGGCACTCGTGGCGTTCGTGCGGAATCTGCATCGCACTTTGAAAAACCACGAACGGGCGGTGCCATCCGCCATGGAACTATGTTAGGTTGAAAAAAACGATGTTCCGGTCGGTTCGAATCGCCGGGAGGTCGAACGAGGCAGGGCAGACAGGACGAGACGGCGGGCAGGTCCATGGGCGAGCCACAGGTCAACCATAAGGCGAGCAATTACGGTCCCTACGAGTTCGCTCTCGGCGACGAGTTGCGCGGGGAACGTGCGACGCTCGGAAAGTCGCTGCTCGACGTGCAGCGTGATCTCAGGATCAAGGCCGCCTATATCGCGGCGATCGAGAACGCGGAAGCGGAGGTGTTTCCCAATCCGGGATTCATCGCGGGTTATGTGCGCTCCTACGCGCGGTATCTGAATCTCGATCCGGACGAGGTCTATCACCGCTTCTGCGAGGAAAGCGGCTTCCGGGGGCCGAATGCAGCGTCCCCTGCGGCGAAGAAGGGTGGTGCCGACGGACTGGGACGGCCGCGGCCGTCGGGCGGATTCCGCCCGGACTTTCCGATGGCCGAATTACGTGGCGGGCTTCCATCCATACCTTTCACGGCCATCGGCTCGATGGTCGTGCTGGTCGGCCTGATCGCCGGCCTTGGATACGGTGGTTGGAGCGTGCTGCAGAACATCCAGCGCGTTCAGTTCGCCCCGGTCGACGAGGTACCCCTCGCCATTGCGGAGATGGACGTGCTCGCCTCACCCGAGGTCGGTGGGGTGGAGCCGGTATTGCCCGAGCTCGCCAGCCCGGTCGCGGCAACGGCGCTCGTCGATCTCTATCGCCAGCAGGAACTCGAGGTTCCTATCCTCGTTCCGCGCGACGGGCCGATCGCCTCGATCGATCCCGAACGGGTCGGATTGCTCGCTCGGTACGAACGGAATGAAGTTGCGCCCGCATCCGACGGTCTCGAGGCCTTCGGTCCCCCTCCGCCGCCGCTGGAGGCCACGGCCCCGAGCGAACCGCAGGTGACGGCAGCGGCGGTCCGGCCGTCCGTGATCGTGATGGCCGAGCGGGCTGCCTGGATCAGGATCTATCTGGCGAACGGCACGATCCTCTTCGAACGCATCCTCGAGCGCGGCGAGAGCTACCACGTGCCGGAAGACGAGGAAATTCCGATGATCTGGGCGGGTAATTCGGGCTCGGTCTACCTGAAGGTTTCGGACGAATTGCGCGGTCCGATCGGCAGCGGCACGCGCGCCGTACGCGACATTCCGCTCGATCCGCAGTCGCTTTCCGAAAGGTTCACGGTCGTGGCCGACGTGCCCGTCGTCCTGTCGGAAACGATCAGCGAACTGGCCCAGCAGGCAGACGCGACCCTCACCCAGTGATACGTGTGAGCCGCGCCGTGCCGGCAGGTGACAACCGGGTCCGGTATGCCTATCTTCCACAGGGTGTTTCAAGCCGGAAAGCCCGATGTCGCTGAACCCCGTTCGCCCCTGGCGCAACATCTACCGCCGAAAATCCAGACAGATCCGCGTCGGATCGGTGCCGGTCGGGGGTGATGCGCCGATCAGCGTCCAGACGATGACGAATACCCTCACCCACGACGTCGGGGCCACGATCGCGCAGATCGCCCGATGCTCGGAGGCTGGCGCCGACATCGTCCGCGTCTCCTGTCCCGACCAGGAATCGACGGTCGCGCTGAGGGAGATCGTTCGCGAGAGTCCGGTTCCCATCGTCGCCGACATCCATTTCCACTACAGGCGCGCCATCGAGGCGGCCGAGGCCGGGGCCGCCTGTCTGCGGATCAATCCCGGCAACATCGGTTCGAAGGAACGGATCAGGGAGGTCATCCAGGCCGCGCGCGACCACGGCTGCTCGATCCGGATCGGCGTGAATGCCGGATCGCTCGAAAAGCATCTTCTGGAAAAATATGGCGAACCCTGTCCGGAGGCGATGGTCGAGAGCGGACTCGAGCACATCCGCATCCTCGAGGACAACGACTTCCACGAGTTCAAGATCAGCGTGAAGGCGAGTGACGTCTTCCTTGCGGCCGCGGCCTACCAGGGTATCGCGGAGGCCACCGATGCACCGATCCATCTCGGCATTACCGAGGCGGGCGGTCTCATGTCGGGAACCATCAAGTCAGCGATCGGCCTCGGCAACCTGCTCTGGATGGGGATCGGCGACACCTTGCGGGTCAGCCTGTCGGCCGATCCCGTCGAGGAAGTGAAGGTCGGCTTCGAGATCCTGAAGGCGCTGGGTTTGCGGCACCGTGGCGTCAACATCATCTCGTGCCCGTCCTGCGCCCGGCAGGGGTTCGACGTGATCAGGACCGTCGAAGTCCTCGAGCGGCGGCTGGAACACGTCAAGACACCGATGAGCCTTTCGATCATCGGCTGCGTGGTGAACGGCCCCGGTGAAGCCCTGATGACGGATGTCGGGTTCACCGGCGGCGGCGCCGGTGCGGGCATGGTCTATCTGGCGGGCAAACAGGCGCACAAGATGGACAATGAGAGCATGATCGATCACATCGTCGAACTGGTCGAGCGCCGGGCTGCGGAGATCGAGATGCAGAATGGCGAGGGCGCGCTTTCCGGCCAGGCCGCCGAGTAGCCTAGTGACGAAGACGAGCTTGTTGCCCCTTGGGCTGTTCGTTGCGGCATGCCTGATAGTTCTTGCATGGATCCGGCTGGCTCCGGACGCCCCATCCGATTGGCACGTCGATCCGATCGTTGCGCCCAAGAGTGGGCGGGCAAATGCCTGGTGGGTGGTGACGAATGGTCTGGGTCCCGAGGGCCCGGACGCACTCGCGCCGACCTACGCCGCAAGTGCTGCTGATCTCGCGCGGGCCGTCGACGCTCATTTCGTTGCACAGCCTTCAACCTCCATCCTCGCCGGCACGCCCGATCTTTTCTGGGCGACCTATGTGCAGAGGTCGCGATTGTTCGGCTTTCCGGACTACATCACCGTGCGCATCTTCGATCTGGCTGACGGCACAAGCGGCATCGCCGTCTGGTCGCGCTCACGATACGGCTATTCGGATCTCGGTGTGAACCGTGAACGGGTGGAAAAGCTCCTTGCGGCGCTGCAGCCATTCGCGCGATAGCATTCGCCGCCATTGTCCGCTTGATATCGAATGATACCTTCCGAAAAACTCGATCAGATCTGTGGCCGCTTCGAATATCTGGAGGCGCGCCTGACGGCCGGAGTGTCGTCGGAGGAGCTTCCGCGGGTTTCACGGGAATACGCCGAACTGAAGCCGGTCGTGGAATCGATCCTGGCCTACCGGCGTCTGAGGCAGGAGCTCGAGGAAGTCCGCCGCCTCGAGGCGGACCCGGAAATGCGGGCGCTGGCGGAAGAGGAACTGCGGCGGATACAGGCAGAGCTTCCCGCCGCGGAACAGTCGCTCAAGGTCGCGCTGCTTCCCAAGGACGAGGCCGACGCCCGGTCTGCGATCCTGGAGATCCGCGCAGGCACGGGCGGGGAGGAGGCGGCACTCTTCGCGGCCGACCTCGCCCGGATGTACCAGCGCTTTGCGGAGAAGAAGGGCTGGCGCTTCGATGTCGTGGACGAGGCGCTGACCGAACTGGGCGGCTACAAGGAGTTCGTCGCACA
Source organism: uncultured Rhodobacterales bacterium (assembly GCA_964575795.1). Lineage (GTDB taxonomy): Bacteria > Pseudomonadota > Alphaproteobacteria > Rhodobacterales > Rhodobacteraceae > Amaricoccus. The sequence goes on along the minus strand of CAZNSP010000040.1, from coordinate 12,345 downwards.
GGTCACGGGGGACGGCGTCTTTTCGCAGCTGAAGTTCGAATCGGGCGTCCATCGTGTGCAGAGGGTTCCTGCGACCGAGTCAGGCGGGCGCATTCACACATCAGCGGCCACGGTGGCGGTTCTGCCCGAAGCGGAGGAATTCGATGTCGCCATATCGCCGTCAGACATCCGCATCGACACGATGCGGTCCTCGGGTGCCGGCGGCCAGCATGTGAACACCACGGATTCGGCGGTCCGCATCACGCATATTCCGACCGGAATCGTCGTCACCTCGTCCGAGAAGTCGCAGCATCAGAACCGGGCCCGCGCGATGGAGGTTCTGCGAAGCAAGCTGTTCGATCTCGAACGCCGCAAGCGCGATGCCGCCCGTGCCGCCGACCGCAAGGGACAGGTCGGCTCCGGAGACCGGTCGGAGCGCATCCGGACCTACAACTTTCCCCAAGGTAGGCTGACCGATCACCGCATCGGGCTGACGCTCTACAGGCTCGACCAGGTCATGCAGGGCGATCTCGACGAGGTGGTCGGTGCGCTGGTCTCGGCCGATCAGGCGGAGCGACTGGCGGAAGTCGAAGGATGACCACCACCATCGCGGAGGCCATCCGGGCAGGGGCGGACCGTCTCGCACGGTCGGGTGTGCCGGACCCGCAGAAGGATGCCCGGTGGCTCATGGCCGCCGCCCTCGCGATCCCACGTTCGAGGTTGATGGCCACGTCTGCCGACGGGATCGACGACGCGGCGCTCGCGACGTTCCGCCAGATGATCGAGGCAAGGAGCCGCCGGCAACCTGTTGCGCAGATTATCGGTCTTCGAGAGTTCTGGGGGAGGGAGTTTCTCGTGACCGGCGATGTGCTCGACCCCCGGCCCGAAACCGAGACACTGGTGGAACTCGCTCTCGGATGCGTGCCGCCCGCCGCCAGGATCCTCGATCTCGGTACCGGAAGTGGGGTCCTGATCGTGACGCTCCTTGCGGAGCGCGCCGATGCGACCGGGGTCGCCGTGGATATCGATCGGGCCGCCCTGCGGGTGGCCGCGTCGAACGCGGAGCGGCATTCGGTGGAGCGGAGAGCCTGCTTCAGGCAGTCCGACTGGGCGCAGGCCGTCGACGCGCAGTTCGATCTGATCGTCTCGAATCCGCCCTATGTACCCGCGGACACCGTGGCCGGCCTCGATCCTGAGGTACGGGACTGGGAGCCGCGGCATGCGCTGACAACTGGTCCCTCGGGGCTCGAGGCCTATGAACGGATCGCCGGCGATCTCGACCGACTCCTCGCCCCATCCGGCGCGGCGCTGTTCGAGATCGGATTCGACCAGGGCGGCCCGGTGACGAAGATATTCCGAAAGGGTGGCTTCGGCATCGTCGATGTTCATCGCGACCTGAGCGGACGGGATCGAGTGGTATCGGTCCGGCGGGCCTGAACGAAGCAGCGGGGGATTCGCTTTTCGCTTGTGTTTTCGGGCGGGGAAACTATATCCGAAAGGGTCCGTTTTTGATCGGGCATGGCGCCGAGGCGCCGGCAGCGGACATGATTAACGTACCGGTACGATAGAATCGCAAACGCTGACATCAGCGGCGGTCTTTCCCCGGCTTGGCCAACAATGGCGGAAGCTTCACAGCATGAGACCATCCAACAAGTCCCGCTCCAGAAACAAGCCTGGTGGCAATGGCAGTCGCCGGAACATTGGTAACATCATCAATCGCGTTTTCGAAAGCGCGGGCCCGGATGGAAAGGTGCGGGGTACTCCCCAGCAGATCATCGAGAAATACAACGTTCTCGCGAGGGATGCGCAGCTCTCGGGCGATCGGGTGGCAGCCGAAAACTTCCTGCAGCATGCGGAGCACTACAGCCGGCTGCTCGGAGAAGCCCAGCGGCAGATGGCGGACCAGCGCAATCCTCACGAGCGGGAGGAGTCCTTTGGCCGCGAGGACGGCCAGCCCGAGCAGCACCGCCAACATCGTCCCATGCAGACGGCGAATCCCGACGAGGGTTCGGGGCTCGTGACCGTGGAGCATGACGAGGCAGCCGATCCGAGAGGACCGGCCGAGCCTTCGGAGCAGGTTGCGGAGGTCCGCCCGCGCGAGGCTCAGGCCGAGTCCAGGCAGAAGGCGCCTGCTCAGGCCGAAGGCAGCGCGGAGCCCTCTGCTTCGCCCGAAGCGCCGCCGAAACGATCGCGGCCGCGTCGCCGCCCGAAGCCCGAGGCGACTGCCGCAGAGGCCCCGGCCGAATAGTGAGCCTTCCTTCGCCGCCTCGTGCCGCTCCGGCTTGCCGGGTCAGCCGCGGGGCGGCGCTGCGGATTCCGATGCATTCGCATCGAGCTCTCTGCTCAGCCGGCAGAAGGATTCGATCGATACCTGTTCCGCCCGGTTTGTCGGAGGAATGCCCGCAGCCTGGAGCAGGTTCTCAATGTCGGGATGAAGTGCTCGCAGGCTCGAGCGCAGCATTTTCCGCCTCTGGTTGAATGCGGCCGCAATGACCCGGTTGAGGGTCTGCGGTCGGGCAGGAAAGCGCGGCTGATCGAGGCAAACGATCTGCACCACGGCGCTCGTGACCTTCGGCGGGGGCGTGAAGGCCCGTGCCGGAAGTTCCATGACGATGCGCGCGTCACATCGCCATTGGGCGAGGATCGACAAGCGCCCGTAGGCCTTGCTGCCTGGCCTTGCGACGATGCGTTCGGCCACCTCTTTCTGGAACATCAGCGTCAGGGACGTCCAGTAGGGCGGCCAGTCCGGCGACGACAGCCAGCGAACGAGAAGTTCGGTACCGACGTTGTAGGGCAGGTTTGAGACGATCTTGACCGGTGCGGTCAGCGACGGTGTCGGGTCGAAAGCCAGCGCGTCTCCTTCGATGACCTCCAGCCTCGCAGTGTAGGCGTCGGCGACCTCCGCGAGCGCGGCGAGGCATCTCGGGTCGCGTTCGATCGCAACGACCTTGCGCGCCCCCTCCATGAGCAGCGCGCGGGTGAGGCCGCCCGGTCCCGGACCGATCTCGAGGACGTCGCAGCCCTCAAGCACACCGGCGCAGCGGGCGATCTTGCGGGTGAGGTTGAGATCTAGGAGGAAGTTCTGGCCAAGAGATTTTCGGGCGCTCAGGCCATGGGTGGCGATCACCTCGCGCAGGGGTGGCAGGCCGTCCTGTGCTTCGCTCACTGGGGGATCCCGTTGCCGCTCAGTCGCTGGGCGAGCCGAAGGGCCGCGATCAGACTGGAGGGATCGGCGACGTTCCGCCCTGCGATATCGTAGGCGGTGCCGTGGTCCGGTGAGGTTCGGACGAAGTCCAGCCCGAGGGTCACGTTGACCCCGTTCGCGAAGTCGAGGGTCTTCAGGGGAATGAGCGCCTGATCGTGATACATGCAGACCGCTGCATCGTATTTTCGTCGCGCATCGGCATGGAACATCGTGTCCGCCGGGGCGGGGCCGGACACCCGCAGGCCCTCGGCTGCGAGCCTGCGCACGACCGGCTCGATCACCTCCAGCTCCTCGGAGCCCATGGCGCCGCCTTCCCCGGCATGGGGGTTCAGGCCTGAAACCAGGATCCGCGGGTCTTCCAGTCCGAATTGCCGACGCAGCGCTGCATGGGTGACGCGCAGGGTCGTTTCCAGGAGCTCTTGCGTGAGCAGGTCGGGAACTTCCCTGAGCGGTACATGCACTGTCACGGGCACAACACGCAACTCGGGAGAGGCGAGCATCATCACCGCGGTCTTGTCGCCGTCGAGCTTCGCGAGGAACTCCGTATGGCCCGGAAAGGCAAAGCCGGCTCCGTCCCGAAGGCCTTTCTTGTTGATCGGATTCGTGCAGATCGCCGCGGCACGACCGTCCCTGACGAGGCCGACGGCCTCCTCGATCACGCGCACCACATCGGCGGCGTTCGCGAGGTTTGGCTCGCCCGGCACGGCGGGTGCGGCGAAGGCGCGATGCAGCACGGGCAGACCACGCCGAACTGCCGTTGACGCTTCCGAGGGATCAACGATCTCCACGACCGGAATGTCGAGCGATCCGGCCCGGTCGGCGAGAATGCTTCGATCCCCGAGCAGGAAGAACACGAGTTCGTGCTTCAGCGCCGACCACGCCCTGAGCGAAATCTCGGGTCCGATCCCGGACGGATCGCCGATGGTCAGGACGATCGGTGGGGCGGTCGATGGGCTCATCGCTCGACGATCAGCGCATCCCGCATCAGCTCCTGCAAATAGCCATCGCCGAAGCCAGTGATGCGCTGGACGAACAGCTGCTCCCTCAGCTGTTCCCGCACCGAGGCCTCGTTCTCGGGGTCGATTTCCGTCGGCATCTGCCGGGAAATGCTGACGAGCTTGAGGATGGCCAGCCCTCCGCCGATCGGGAAGGGACGGGTGACCTGACCGGGGTTGAGCAGGAGGACCTGCGAGCGGATGGCCGGCGGCAGCTGGCTTGCCGGGACCGGATCGAGAAGCCCGTCGCGCCGCGCCGTCTCGGATCGGCTATATTCGCGAACCGCCGCGGTGAAGTTGCCGCCGCGCGCAAGATCGCGGGCCAGGCGATCCGCAAGGGCGATCGTCGCCGCCTCGCCGCGCTCGGCGAAGGGAAGCGCAATCTCCGCCAGCTGCAGCATCTCCTGGGGCGTCGTGGCCGCGAGTTCGAGGGCCGCGTCGAGATCCGCCTCGCTGGGCATGGCCCTGGCGCGGAAGCGGGAAGTCACGACTTCCCGCCAGATCAGCCCCGACTCGATGAAGTCGTCCAAGGCCTGCCGGTCGATGTTTCGCGCGACGAGCACCCGCAGGACGTCCTCGTCGGTCAGGCCACGGCTGCTCGCGAACTCGTCGAAACCAGCTTGCAGGGCACCGGGGGGCAGTTCGAGCCCGAGATCCGCCGCCGCCTGCACCTTGATGCGGTCCTCGATCAACTGATCCGTTGCGAGAGTCCGCAGGTCTCCCGTCGCACCGAGAGCCTCGAGAAGGCGCATCCGCTGGGCGATGTCATAATGGGTGATGACCCCGGAATTGACCGTGAGTGCGGGAGAAAACGGATTCTGCGCGACGACCGGCAGGGCCGCAAACAACAAGAACATCGCGAGAATTACGCGGCTCAACATCCTTGCCTTCCACCGTAGCCTCAGATTCAGCCACCACACTGTCGTGCCGGCCACTCACCCGAGTCCGAACCCAAGCCTGCAAGTCGCACGCTGAAGCCGATCGAGGTCGCTGGCGGCACGTTATCCGATGAGGTGAAGCGGCGCGAGACCGAAAGATCGAGAACCGCACACTCGTTCCCATACGTGATGCCAGCGCCGGCGCTGATGTTGTTGTCGGTCGCGAGATCATAGCGCCAGTTTCCGCGCACACCCCAGTTGGCAGCGACGCGATAATCAGCCTCGATCGCAAACTCGTTGGTTTCGGGCTGGAAGCCGAAATCCGGCCGATCGTCCTCCTCGCGGTAGGTGTAGATCGCGGCGACGCTGCCGGTGGTAGTGGCATAGTCGAAGCCGAATTCGCTCTGCTTGAAACGCAGGCCATCGTCGAAGACGGAGCGTCCGAGAAACCGGATGCTGTCGCGGAAATCGAGCGTCACCGCCGTCACGTAGTCGGAGTTTCGCCCACCCAAGCCGAGTGACGGCGAGAACTGGTCGGTCTCGTCCGCACGGAACACGCGGCCCACCATGGCCCCGAGGTTCCAGCCCGACGGATCGAAACGGTTGTAGCTGATGCCGACGTTGGCGCGCAGTCCGGTCTCGATCCTGTCCCGTCCGGGAAAGCGGTTGAGCGCGAACAGGTTGGTGTCGTCGAAGTTCGGCAGGCGGCTGTCCTCGTTCGGCACGTCCTCGGACCCCAGCGTGGTCTTGTAGACCAGTTGGGCGATCGGCTCGATGACATGCGTCGCTCGTCCCGCACTGCGTGCGTAAGGCATGCGCAGTTCGAGATGGGCGCCGGGGCTGACACGGGCCTCCACGGAATCGGACGACACCGTGGGCTCGTCCCGGGCGACGTAGAGGTCGATCCCCGCTTCCGCGCCGGCAGTGAAGAGCAGGCCCGAATCGAACACCGTGCTCCGCATCCAGTCCGCGCCCCCGCCCATCCGGACCATGTCGTTGCCCTCTTCGCGCAGCACGCCGAGGGCATTCAGGTCGAAACCGAAACGCCCGCCGCCCACGGTCTCGTCGAACACGCGGCGGTACTGGAAATCCGGCAGGATGAAGGGAACGGTATCGCTGTTCTCGTCCTGGCGGAGGGTCTGGAAGCCGACGAAGCTGAGACTGAGCTGATCGTTGTCGCGGGTACGCCGAATGGCCGCGACGCTGGTGAGCTGGTCGGTGTTCGAATAGTCGAACTGCCGCAGGAAATCCTTGTCGCTTGCGACATTCAGGTCGAAGTCGCTCGTGAACCCCCGTCCGAGATCGAAGCCTCCGATGGCCGTCAGAGTGCCGCGGCCCGACGTGTTGCCGAGCCCGTCATTGAAGGCGAACACGCCCTGCAGATCGAAGCCGCCCGAGGCGAGACGACGCCGGTATTCCCCTTCGAGCAGCGCACCGCCGTTCGAGGTCAGGAAGGGCGTCAGGGTGAGGTCGCCGTATCGGTCGATGACATGATAGTAGGGCAGCTTGATCCCCGTACCGAAGATCTGCGACCGCACGAAATCGGGAACCAGAAAGCCGCTGGCGCGCCGGACTGCCGGGTCCGGGATGCGTAGCCAGGGCAGCCACGCGACCGGCAGCCCCAGAACCTCCAGCCGCGCGTTCTCGAAGTAGATCTGCTGCTCGACTTCATCCTGGACGATCCGGCTCGCCCGGATCTGCCAGATCGGCGGGGCATCCTCGCTGCATACGCGACAGGAACTCGCCACTGTCCCGTAGAGGGCGTTGTATCGCCCGCCGGTCCGCACGAGTTCGTTCGAGGCGAACTGCAGTTTCCCCTCGATCAGGAGCCGGGCGCCGAGGATCAGGCCCTCGTTCAGGTCCGTCGAGAGTTCCGCATGCTCCGCGACCAGGATCGATCCGTCTAGGTCGGTCAGGATCAGCGGTCCACCTGCCCGGACACGCCCGGAGGCTTCATCGTAGACGATACGCGATGCCTTGAGGACGCGCCCTTCGAAATAGATCTCGACATTGCCTTCGGCGACGAGTTCCCGGCTTTCGGCATCGTAGCGGATCTGGTCGGCCAGCAGGCTCACCGGCGGCGATTGCGCAGCGACCACGTCCGCCGCGATCGAAACGATCAGGGCCGTGACCGCTGCGGTGGCGATTCTGGTGATCAGCCTCAATGTCGATCTCGTGACGCCTGTCCCGGAACCAGTTAACCGTCCTCCAGATGCAGCAGCAACCCCAGCGCCAGGAGTATGGCGGATACCGCCGGTGTCCATGCCGCGACGTGCAGCGGAATTTCGCCATTTGCGCCCATGGTCTCGGCGAGGTCCTTGATGAAATAGAGGCTGAAGCCTGCGAGCACCGCGAGCAGTATCATGACTCCGGTCTGGCCGAAGCGATTGGGCCGGAGCGAGAACGCGGCGCCGATCAGCACCATTGCCGCGAAGAACACCGGTTTGGCTATCTCGCTCTCATAGAACAGGCGATGACGGAGGGCGGAGAAACCCGATGCTTCGAGCTGCTGAATGAACGGGCGCAGGTCCCAGAAGGAGAGCATCTGCGGCGGAGCGAAGCTGTCGATGATCTGCTCGCGAGTCAGATCTGTCGGGACGCGGATTTCCGCCACGCGCGCAGTCTGGTCGAACATCTGGTCGGGCCCGATGTCCCAGCGGTTGGCACCGACGAGCAACCATGAGCCCGGAGTGAGCTGTGCCGAGGGGGAATCGATCCTGGAGACGAGCGTCCCGTTGGAGTCGAAGCGATGGAGACGCGCCTGCCAGAGAATGCTGGCGTCGGGCGTGGCCCGCGCCGCCTGAATGACGGTCTGTCCACCGCCCTCGTCGGCCTGCCGCAGCCACAATCCCTCGCTCGAGACGGAGAGGCGGCTGTAGCTGCTGGAACGGAACGGCTCCTCCAGCTCGGTCGCCGCGCGGGTGGCAACGGACACCGCAGGGTTCACCACCGCGAAGAACACGATTCCGAGAAAGATCGCAGCAATCATCGGGATGGAGATCAACCGCAGGGCAGAGATGCCCGCGGCCCTCAGGACGACGAGCTCGCTGGAGCGCGCCAGCGCGAGGAACGTGACCAGGCTCGCGAGCATCATCACCAGCGCGAAGGCCTGATAGAGAACTTCCGGAACCTGCAGCACGGAAATCGCGAGGATGTCACCGATACCCGCATCGCGGTTCGACAGACGACGCAGGTTCTCGACGGATGCAAAGAGCAGGATGACGAGCCCGATGACGGATGCGACCGCAAGAACCGAACCCAGGAACTTCCGCAGCACGTAGCGAAACAGCGTCAAGGTCGTGCTCCCAGCAGCCGTCCGCGCCTGAGACGATAGGTCAGCGCACCGACATAGGCGAGCCCCAGCAGGAGTGGGAGGTACATCAGTGGCCAGAGCGCGGGATCGGACTGCGTACGCGTCCTGCCGACGAACGCCATGGCGTAGAGGACCACCGCCACCGCGATTGCAGCAATCACGCGCCGTCCGAATCCGCCCCGCCGGAAGCTGCCCGTCAGCAGCGTGGTGAGCGCGATGAGGGGAAAGAGCGCCGCAAGAAGCGGCAGGACGATCTTGAAATGGCCCTCCGCGACATAAGAGCCCATCGTGTGGTTCCCGCGCTGGAGCATCTCCGTCGTCGGGTTCAGCAGCGCCGCGACACTGTATTCGGCAGGCCGCGGATTTCGGGCACGGCCCGGTTCGAGAAGTGCGCTCAGATCGAAGACGAACTGGTCGAACCGGACCGTGTTGATCTGTTGTCGGTCTGCCCGGGATCCCAGTGCCACTCCGTCCAGCATCACCAGCCGGGCGCTGTCGTCGTCACGCAGCAGAAGCGCACGTTCCGCCGAGTAGGTGACCGGCTGTGCAGGGTCCCTCTGGTCGTGCAGGAAGATGCCGGACATCTCGCCCGAACGGGTGGCGTCGGTGATGAACAGGGTCAGGCCCGCCGAGGGATGAATGAACTGCCGTTCGACCATGATGCCGGACACGAGGTCGGACTGGATCTCCGCTGTCCGCTCGGCAAGCTGGCGATAGCCGTAGGGGATGAGTTGTGTCGTGACGACACCCATGCCGAGCATCAATAGGATGCCGAACATCATCACCGGACGGAGCAGCCCCATCGGCCCTTGTCCCGCCGACATCATCACGACGAGTTCGGATTCCACGTAGAGCCGGTTCGCTGCATAGAGCGTCGCGCCGATCCCCGCCAGTGGAAGCACGATCAGGAATACCTGGGGCAGCACGAGCAGCGAGAACTCGCCGAAGACCGCGATGCTCTGGCGGCTGGATACCACCGTGTCGATCAGGCGAACCGCCTGGGTCAGCCAGACGACCCCGGTGAAAACGAGGGCGAAAAAGCCGAAGGCCAAAAGGAGTTGCCTCAGAATGTACCGGTCGAGGGTCTTCATTGCGTGTCCGGCACGAGGTGCCATGCGATCTGGTCAAGCCGAGCCGACGCGGCTAGTTCTGTGGATCCGGAACTCGAACGCACAGTAGGGAGACAAGGATGACCGCGCCACTGGAAACCGCCTTCGCTCGGCTCGAAATTCCCGCGATTGCCGAGCTGGAAGGCCGACTGGTCGTCTTCGCCGATCCCGAGGGCAAGCTGGATCCCGTTACCCGCCGAATCGACCGGCTGACGCGTGGCGCCCTGCAGCGCCTGCTGAACGCTCCGGCCTTCGCCAGGCTGAAACCCGGCCAGGCGAACTCCATGGCCTATCCGGCCGGGCTGAGGGCCGAGGCCCTGCAGGTCGTCAAGCTCGCGAGGCGGCCGAGCCTCGAGGAGGCGCGCAAGGCGGGGGCGACGGTCGCCGGGTTCAACGGGTCGGTGCCGCTGACGGTCCTTGCCGGCGGGATCGGGCGCATGGGCGACATCCTTCTCGGCACGCTCCTGCGCGCGTATGATTTCGACGCCTACCGCACCCCGGAGAAGGATGCGGAGACGCCGAACAGGAAACTGCAGATCCTGGTCAATGACCCCGAGGCGGCCGAGGCCGAGGCGGCGGCCGTAAAGGCCGTCGCGGAAGGCGTCTTCTTCACGCGCGACCTGGTCCTCGAACCGGCCAATGTCCTGACGACGACCGAGTTCGCCGACCGGCTGGCCGCGATGCGCGACCTGGGACTGGAGGTCGAGGTCCTCGAGGAACACGAGCTGGAACGGCTCGGCATGCGCGCGCTTCTGGGGGTCGGCCGGGGGTCGGAGAGCCCTTCGAAGGTCGTGATCATGAACTGGAAAGGCGGCAAGGCGGATGAGCCGCCGCTCGCACTCATCGGAAAAGGCGTGGTTTTCGACACAGGCGGCATCTCGATCAAGCCTGCGCAGGGCATGGAGGAGATGACGGGCGACATGGGGGGCGCGGGCGTTGTCTCGGGGGTGATGCGGACGCTGGCGCTGCGCAAGGCGAAGGCGAACGTCGTGGGGCTGGTCGGGCTGGTAGAGAACATGCCGGACGGCAAGGCGCAGCGGCCGGGCGACGTCGTGCGGTCGATGAAGGGCGACACGATCGAGGTGATCAACACCGATGCCGAGGGGCGGTTGGTGCTGGCGGACGTGCTATGGTACGCGCAGGAGCGGTTCAAGCCCTCGGCGGTGATCGATCTCGCGACGCTGACCGGGGCGATGATCATCGCGTTGGGCCATGAAAACGCTGGGGTTTTCTCGAACGACGACGCCTTTGCGGACGCGTTCCTGAAGGCGGCGAAGGCCGAGGGCGAGGGGGCGTGGCGGATGCCGCTGGGGCCGAACTACGACAAGTTGTTGAAGAGCCGGATCGCGGATGTGGCGAATGTGGGGGGGCGGCCGGCGGGGTCGATCACGGCGGCGCTGTTCCTCAAGCGGTTCATCAAGGATGGAACCCCTTGGATTCACTTGGATATTGCCGGCGTGGCCTATGTGGGGAAGGATACGGACCTCGCGCCGAAGGGGGCGACGGGCTGGGGGGTGAGGACGCTCGACCGGCTGGTGCGGGACCGCTACGAGCGCTGAGGGCCCGGTGCCGGAGGTCCTGTTCTATCACCTGACCGCCTCGCCGCTCGAGCGTAACCTGCCGGATTTGCTGGAGAAATCGCTCGCCCGCGGCTGGCGGGTGCTGGTCCGCTGCGGCTCCGAGGGGGCGGTGGCGGGGGTGGACGAGATGCTGTGGACGGGGCGGGAGGAGGGGTTCCTGCCGCATGGGACCGGGGCCTCGCCCTGGCCGGAACGCCAGCCGGTCTATATCACGGCCGGCATGGAAAACACGAACGATTCCAACGTGTTGATGCTGGTCGAAGGGGGGCGGGCGCCGGCCCGGGAGATGGCGGAGTTCGAGCGGTGCTGCCTGATCTTCGACGGCGCGGACCCGGCCGCCATCGCCGCGGCGCGCGAGGACTGGCGCGCGGTCAAAGCCCTTGGAATCCCTGCGAAATACTGGGCGCAGGAGGACGGCCGCTGGATCCAGAAGGCCGCGGGCTGAGCGCCGTTCACCCCCCTCGCCGGTCCGTTTGAACATTCAGGTGCTATTCGGGTGCTATTTGGGTGCTATTTGGTTTGTTGAATGTGTTTGGTCGGCGGGATGGTTAATGCGGGAACGCGAATGGTGGCGGCGAGGAGCGGCTGGGAAGTCCGCTTCCGGAGCTCCGACGTTATGCGACCGCACGCGATGATTGGCGCGCAATAGGTGGGCTTTGACTGCTGTGGGCGGACCCACGCCTTTTTTGGCAGTGCGGCAGGCTCAGCCACACACGCGGACAGCGCACAGTCGGTAACACCGCGAGGGCTTGTTGCGTCAGTTGCCGGTCTGCGAGTTAGTCGGCGAACACAAATTTGCACCGATGGTTCACGAATCACGATAAATCGGTTAACGATTAATGAAGGGTAGTTTGCGAGAAAGGGGATTGAAATGTCGTGTTCGCTCAGAATGCTCGCGCGCGTCGTTGTGCTAGGCGCGCTGATCGGCGCCTCGGTTCTTCTAGGGACGACCACCCTCGCGCAGCAGGCGCCCTGCAATCCTGCCCTGCAGCTTTGCTCGCAGTAGCAGGGCTGCCAGGAGGGCCAACATGAGCTTCTGGATTGCGTTTGCCGCGGGCCTCGCGGTACTTTGGGTGTTTGCTGGAGATCAGTTCAATCGTCGATCCTGGGCCGAAGAAGAGCGGCTGGGACGCATTCTTACAGCGCTCAATCCGAACGACTTGCGCGGGGTGCGAGCGAAGCGGCGCGCCTTCACCGTTTATCTCGTCCTGATCACGCTGCTCTATTGCGCCTTACAGTCTGTCCGAAAAGCCGCTGAGATGGGTTGAGTGACCGCCGTCGGCCTG
>CAZNSP010000039.1:0-32289 GCA_964575795.1 uncultured Rhodobacterales bacterium | reverse complement strand
CCAAGTACTACGAGCATCTGAGCGACTGGTACCGCGCCACCGGCGGCGACACCGCCCAGATCAACGGCATCACCGGCGCGAGCGTCGGCGCCGGCCGCACCCTCGAGCTCACGCTCGACCTCGCCGACGCGCTCTTCGATGCGGGCTACACGCTCCACATCGACACCGCCGTCGAGGACATGCGCGACAGCCCCAACGAGATTGCCGTCCCGCTCACCACCGAGGGCGCCGGCACGCCCGTGCAGGGCCGCCGCTACATCGCCAGCTTCGCCTACGACATGTGAGGACGCGAGGGCCATGATCCGCACGCTCCACCGCTGGCCGGCGCTGCTGGCCCTCGCGCTCGTCACCGTCCTCGCGCTCAGCGGCGCGGCGCTCTCGGTCTTTCCGGCGGCCGAGCGGCTGGCCGCGCCGCAGGCCGGGGCCGGGCTGACCGTCGCCACCCTCGCCGACCGCATCCAGGCGGCCCATCCGGGCGTCGAGCAGATCCGCCGCTCCCCCTCGGGCCGGATCACCGCCTACTGGTTCGATCAGGGCGCGCCCGGCGCCGCAGTGATCGATCCCGCGACCGGCGCGGGCGTGGCCTCGGCCGACCCCAACCGGGCCGAACGCTGGCTCACGAACTTCCACCGCTCGCTGTTCCTCGGGGACGGCGGGCGCCTCGCCATGGCCGCCGGGGCCGCGGCGATGCTGGTCCTCTCGCTCTCGGGCGCGGCGCTCGTCGCGCGGCGCGCGGGCGGCTGGCGGCGCTGGTTCGCGCCGCTGCGCGGCCCGAGCGCGGGCCGGCTGCATGTCGAGATCGCCCGGATCGCCGTCACCGGCCTCGTCCTCTCCTCCACCACCGCCCTCTGGATGTCCGCCTCGACCTTCGACCTCCTCCCCGACGGCGGGACCGCGCCGGCCATGACGGCCGAGCCGAGCGGCGCGACGGGCTTCGCTCCCGCCCGGATGCCGGCCCTGCGCGAGACCCCCGTCACCGAACTGCGCGAGCTGAGCTTTCCCTATCCCGACGACGCAACGGACGTGTTCACCCTGAAGACCGACCGGGGCACCGGCTATCTCGACCAGGGCACCGGCGCGCTCCTCGCCTGGGCCGACCTGACGGGGTGGGAGCGTGCCTCGGAAACGATCTACATGCTGCACACCGGTCAGGGCGCGGCCACGCTCGGCCTCGTGCTCGGGCTCATGGCGCTCGGCGTGCCGGCCATGGGCGCGACGGGTCTCATGGTCTGGCGCGCCGGACGGCGCGGGCGCCCGCGCATCCGGGACAACCGGCCCGCCGGCCGCGCCGACACGATCCTCCTCGTCGGGAGCGAGGGCGGCAGCACCTGGGGCTTCGCCGCAACCCTGCACGCCGCCCTGACCGCCGCCGGGCACGGCGTCCATCTCGGCCCGATGTCGGCCTTCGCCCCCGAACGCTACACCCGTGCTCGCCGGATCATCCTCCTCGCCGCGACCTATGGCGACGGCGCGGCACCCACCTCGGCCCGGGGCTTCCTCGACCGTCTGGACGCCCTCGACGGCGCGCCCGACATTCCCCTCGCCGTGCTCGGCTTCGGCGACCGGAGCTTTCCCGCCTACTGCGCCTTCGCCGAGGCCGTCACGGCGACGGCGCGGGCGAAAGGCTGGCCCGAACTCCTCGCTCCCGACACCGTCGACCGCCAGTCGCCGCAGGACTTCGCCCGCTGGGGCCGCACGCTCGGCCACGCACTCGGGATCGATCTCGAACTCGCACACCAGCCCGTCCTGCCCACGACCGAGACGCTGACCCTCGTCTCGCGGCGCGACTACGGCGCCGAGGTCGGGGCACCGACCGCGATCCTCCGCTTCGCCCTGCCGCGCGTCCCGCTCCGGCAGCGGCTGACCGGCACCGGCTTCGCCCGGTTCGAGGCGGGCGACCTGATCGGCGTCCTGCCGGAGGGGAGCGCCGTCCCGCGGCTCTACTCGCTCGCCTCCGCGCGCCGCGACGGGTTCATCGAGATCGTGGTGCGCAAACATCCCGGGGGGCTCTGCTCGGGCCAGCTCACGGTGCTGGAGCCGGGCGACACGGTGACCGCCTTCCTGCGCCGCAACCCCGGCTTCCGCCCCGGCCGCGGCCGGGCGCCGCTGATCCTGATCGGCGCCGGGACCGGCATCGGGCCGCTCGCGGGCCTCATCCGCGGCAATGCCCGACGCAGGCCTGTCCACCTCTTCTTCGGAATGCGCCATCCCGACAGCGACTTCTTCTATGGCGAGGAACTGCCCGAATGGCAGGAGGAACGCCGCCTGACCCGCCTCGTCACCGCCGTCTCGCGCGGGACACGGCGCCACTACGTGCATGACGCGCTGCGCGGCGAGGCCGCCCAGGTCGCGGAACTCGTTCGCAGCGGGGCGCGCGTGATGGTCTGCGGCGGGCGCGACATGGCCGCGGGCGTGGCCGATGCGCTGGCCGAGATCCTCACCCCGGCCGGGCTCACCCCCGCGACCCTGAAGGCGGAGGGGCGCTATGTCGAAGACGTCTACTGAACCGGCACGCGTCGCCCTCAACGGCCCGACCATGGGCACGCGCTGGCAGGCGACGTTCCGCGCGGACCCGGCCCTCGACCCCGACCCGATCCGCGCGGCGCTGCAGGCCGCCGTGGACGAGGTCGACGCCCGGATGTCGACCTGGAAGCCCGACAGCGACCTGATGCGGCTCAACGCGGCGCCGGTGGGCGAGTGGGTGGCCGTGCCCGCGCGACTGGCAGAGGTCCTCCGCCTTGGCCTCGCGATCGGCCGCGCCTCGGGCGGGGCCTTCGACATCGGCATGGGCGACGCGGTGACGGCCTGGGGCTTCGGCCCGGAGGCCGCCGCGCCCGCGCGCATCCGCGCCGCCATGGACGCCCCGCGCCGCCCGGCGCACGAGGTCCTCGCGATCGACGGCACCCTCGTGCGCAAGTCCGCGCCCATCGCGCTCGACCTCAACGGCATCGCCAAGGGCTACGGCGTCGACCGGCTGGCCGAGACCCTGCGCGGCTGCGGGATCGACGACGCCCTCGTCGGCATCGACGGCGAGATGCGCGCGACCGGCCTCCGCCCGGACGGCGCAGCCTGGACCATCGCGGTCGAGGCGCCGGACATGGGGTGTCGGCGGCCCCATTCGATCCTCGCGCTCGAGGACGCCGCCGTGGCGACCTCCGGCGACTACCGCCACTGGGTCGAGGTGCAGGGACGCCGTCTGTCGCATACCATGGACCCCGGGCGCGGCGCCCCGCTGATCGGCTCGCCCGCCTCCGTCACCGTGGTCGCCCGCACCTGCGCCGAGGCCGATGCCTGGGCGACGGCGCTCATGGTCCTCGGGCCCGACCGGGGCGCGGAACTTGCGCGACGGCGCGGGCTCGACGCCCTGTTCCTGCTCCGCAACGAGGACGGCGGCGCAACGGGCGTGGGCGTGGGACGGCTCTTCTCCGGCGAGCCTTCGGCAATCGCCGCGACCGCGGCGGTTTGAGCGGCAACCTCCCCCGCCGCTATTCCTCGGCGGCGCTCCGATCCGGCTCGGGGGAGGCGTGCCGCCGCCGCTGCGGCAGGGCGCCCGACACGCGGTCGCGGTGCAGCGCGGCGCGGCCGAGGAACATCAGCGTCACCGGCGTCGTCGCCATGACGAAGATGCCGATGACGAGCTCGTGGACGAAGACGCGGTCCTGAATCCACGACCATGACAGCATCGAGGCGAGCAGGATCGCCGCCGTGCCCCAGCTCGTGCCGAGCGTCGGGGCATGCAGGCGGTCGTAGAAGCTCTTCAGATTCACGAGCCCGAAGGTGCCGAGCAGCGTCAGCGTGCTGCCGAGCACCAGCAGCACCGCCACCAGCGCCATCGCCCAGGCCGGCAGGCCGTCGAGCGCGGTCATTCGATCACCTCGCCGCGCAGCAGGAACTTCGCCAGCGTCACCGTGCCGACGAAGCCGCCGATCGCGATGACCAGCGCCGCCTCGAACAGGAACGGCGTGCCGAGCCGCATTCCCGTCACGATGAACAGCAGCATCGTCGCGATGTAGAGCGCATCGAGAGCCAGCACGCGGTCCTGCGCCCGCGGGCCGATCGCCATGCGGACGGCGGCGAGGCACGCCGCCAGCGCGAGCGCGATCTGGGCATAGGTCAGCACCAGCCACAACACCGTGCTCATTCGAAAACCTCCAGCAGAAGCGCCTCGTAGCGGTCGCGGATCAGCACGCGCCATGCCTCCTCCTCGATCATGTCGAAGACATGCAGGAGAAGCACCCCGCTCTCGCGTTCGTATTCCAGCCAGGCGGTGCCGGGCGTGGCGGTCAGGATCACCGCGAGGAGCGCCAGCGCCACCGGATCGCGCAGCCGCAGCGGGATCTCGACGAAGGCGGACCGGCGCGCGCCGTGGCGGCCGTTCGTCAGCATCAGTCGCGCCACCGCCCAGTTGGACCGGACGATGTCCACCGAAACGATGCCCGTCAGCCGCACCAGCGCGCCCCAGGCCCGGATGCGCGGCGCCTCCGGCTCGATCCGCGCCAGCGCGAGCCCGGCTATCACCGCGATGACCGACCCCAGCACCAGATGCCCCGGCGAGAAGCGCGTCAGCAGAAGCCACATCAGCAGAAGCGCCGCCGACAGCAGCGGATGCGGCAGCAGGCGCGTCATTCCTCCCCCTCCCCGTCCACGGCGCGCGGCGCGCCGAGCACGCCCTCGGCATAGACCGACGGCTGCATGACCCCCTCGGCCGTGTCGCGCATGTAGCCGAGCGCGACGTCCGCCTTGACCGTCAGGAACACGAGCAGCCCGACCAGCGCCATCACCGGCGCGATCTCGAGCGCCAGCACCCGCGGCGGCTCGCCCTCGGTGGCCCAGAAGGTCTGGATGCCCACCCGCACGAGCCCCACCAGCGTGGCGAACCCCGACAGGATCAGCAGCGCAAGGAACGTCCAGGACAGCGCCGAGGTCGCCGCACCATCGGCCATGAGGCCCTGCAGGATGCCGATCTTGCCGATGAAGCCCGAGAGCGGCGGCAGTCCCGCCAGCGCGATCACGCAGGCCCCGAAGGACAGCCCCAGCACCGTCAGCGTGCCCGGGATCGCGATGCCCACCTCGGGCTGGCGCTCCTCCTCCGCCTCGTCGAGGCCATAGGCATCGGCCGTCAGCGCCAGCATGGCCGCGATGCCGCCGTCCTCGCGGCTCATCGGCTCGATCAGCAGGAAGAGCGCGCTGATCGCCAGCGTGGAGGACAGCAGGTAGAACAGCGCCGCGGCGAGGATCTGCGCATCCCCGCCGGCCAGCACGAACCCGCCGGCCGCCAGCACGGTGCCCGAGGACACCAGCACCAGATGCGCCGCCATCCGCCCGAGCCCCTGCGAGGCGAGCACGCCGAGAAAGCCGAACGCCACCGTCGCCATGCCCCCCGCGATCAGCACCGTGCCCCCGAAACCCGCCGAGGCCCCCGCGCCGGGCCCGAACATCAGGAACGACAGGCGCAGGATCACGTAGACGCCGACCTTCGTCATGATCGCGAACATCGCGGACACAGGCGCGGCGCCTGCCATGTAGGCCGTGGGCAGCCAGAAGGCCATCGGCCAGATCCCCGCCTTGATCAGGAAGGCGAGCCCCATGATCGCCGCCCCCGCCTGAAAGAGCGGCACCCGCGCCTCGGGCAGCGCGGGGACCAGCGTCGCCAGATGCGCCATGTTCAGCGTGCCTGTCGCGCCGTAGACCATCGCGACCCCGATCAGGAAAAGGAGCGAGCCGGTCAGGTTGATCGCGATGTAATGCAAGCCACCGCGCACCCGGAACTGCCCCCCGCCGTGCAGCAGAAGGCCGTAGGACGCGGCCAGCAGCACCTCGAAGAACACGAACAGGTTGAACAGGTCCCCGGTCAGGAACGCCCCGTTCAGCCCCATCAGCAGGAACTGGAACATGCTGTGGAAATGCTGCCCCTGCCGGTGCCAGGCGGCCGAGGCATAGACCAGCGCCGGGATCGCCAGAAGCCCGGTCAGCACCATCATCATCGCCGACAGCCGGTCGACCACCAGCACGATGCCATAGGGCGCGGCCCAGTCGCCGAGGAGGTAGAACCCGATCTCCGCGCCGCCGGCCAGCTCGGCGTCCTTCGCCCGCAGCAGAAGCTCGATCGCCGCGAAGAGTGTCGCGACGGAGGCCGCGAGGGAGATCGTCAGCTTCGCCCGCCGCTGGCGCTCGTCGTAGACCAGCATCAGGGCACCCGCGAAGAACGGGATCAGGACCGGCGCGACGATCAGATGCTCGGGACCCGGCGTCATTCCTCGCGCTCCCGGCCGTCGACATGGTCCGTCCCGGTCAGCCCGCGCGCCGCGATCAGCACCACGAGGAAGAGCGCGGTGGTCGCGAAGCTGATCACGATGGCGGTCAGCACCAGCGCCTGCGGCAGCGGGTCGGCATAGGCGGCCACGTTGATGAAGCCGCCCCGCGGCATGATCGGCGGCCGGTTCAGTGTCAGCCGGCCCATCGCGAAGATGAAGAGGTTCACCGCATAGGACAGCAGGCACAGCCCCACGATGACCTGAAACGTCCGCGGGCGCATGAGCAGCCAGATGCCCGAGGCGGCCAGCGTGCCGATGGCGAGCGACAGGACGATCTCCATCACGCGGCCTCCCTTCCGGGGGCTGCCGCGCCGTCCCGCCCGCGCAGGCGGTTCGTCCGCAGCGACTGGTGGGCGATGGCGATCAGCATCAGCACCGTCGCCCCGACGACCACCGAGAAGACCCCCGCATCGAAGAGAAGCGCCGTCGCCGCCGGAACCGCCCCGATCAGCGGGATCTCCACGTACTGCGCATGGGCGGTCAGGAACGGATAGCCGAAGAGGAAGGCTCCCAGCCCCGTCAGCCCGGCGATGACGAGTCCCACGCCCATCCACCGGATCGGCAGCACGGTCAGCCGCGCCTCGATCCAGCGCACGTCATGGGCAAGGTATTGCAGCAGGACGGCGATCGACACCGTCACGCCGGCCGCGAACCCGCCGCCCGGCAGGTCATGTCCGCGGAAATAGAGATAGGCCCCCAGCACGATCATCACCGGGAACATCCAGCGCATGATGACCGAGGGGACCAGCAGCGCATCGGCGAGCGTGCGGTCCTCCAGCCCCGTCTGGTCCTCGTCGAGCGTGATGCTCTCGGGCGCGGGCCGGAACCGGCGCAGCAGCGCATAGACCGTGACGCCCACGACCGCCAGCACGGTGATCTCGCCGAAGGTGTCGAAGGCGCGGAAATCGACGAGGATCACGTTCACCACATTGGTGCCGCCGCCCTCGCTGTAGGCATTGCGCAGGAACCAGTCGCCGACGTTCGGGATCAGCGGCCAGGTCATCATCACCCAGGCCATGCCCGCCAGCCCCGCGCCCGCCACCACGGCGATCACGAAGTCGCGGGCCCGGCGCAGGCGCGCGGGCAGGAGCTTGTCCTCGGCGATCTCCTCGCGCCGCCGTGGCATCCAGCGCAGGCCGAGCAGCAGAAGCACCGTGGTCACGATCTCGACCAGAAGCTGCGTCACCGCGAGGTCGGGCGAGGACAGCCAGGCGAAGGTCAGGCAGGTCACCAGCCCCGCCCCGCCGAGCAGCACCACCGCGGCGAAGCGGTGGTACTTGGCCAGCCAGGCCGCGCCCACGGCACAGGCGGCCCCCACCAGCCACATCATGGCGAAGGCGGGGTTCATCGCCGTCGACCGCGGCGAGGGCGCCTGCCCGAGCCCGCCCCAGAGCGTCGCGAACCCCGCCGCGATCGCGAGCAGCACGATCAGCCGCAGCTGCGGCTGCAGCCGCTCGGTCCCGACGAGCCGGTGCACGTCGCGCGGGAACTTCCAGGTCAGCAGCAGCAGCACCTGCTCGAACACCCTCTGCGCCCGCAGCCGGTGCAGGAGCGGCGGCCCCTCCGGTCCCTGCGCGATCCGGCCGCCGAGCAGCGCAAAGACCGCCACGCCCGCGCCGAGCGCGATCAGGCTCATCAGGAGCGGCAGGTTGAACCCGTGCCAGATCGCGATGTCCTTGTAGGGCAGGTCCGCGCCGAGCACCGACCGCGCGGCGAGGTTCAGCGTGGGCCCGAGCGTCACCCCCGGAAGGATGCCGACGATCAGGCAGACCAGCACCAGCGCCTCGACCGGGCGGCGCATCGTCGAGGGCGGCTCGTGCGGTTCCTTCGGCAGGTCGGCCGGCGGCGGCCCGAAGAACACCGAATGGATGAAGCGCAGCGAATAGGCGACCGCGAAGATGCTCGCGAGGGTGGCGAGATAGGGCAGCGAATTGTCGAGCCAGGTGCCGTTGTGCCAGTCGGCGACCTCGGCGAAGAACATCTCCTTCGAGATGAACCCGTTCAGGAGCGGCACTCCCGCCATCGCGGCCGAGGCGACGATGGCGAGGCTGCCCGTCACCGGCAGGAACCGGATCAGCCCGCTCAGGCGGCGCATGTCGCGCGTGCCGGTCTCGTGGTCGATGATGCCCGCGGACATGAACAGGCTCGCCTTGAAGACCGCATGGTTCACGATGTGGAATATCGCGGCGAGGATCGCACCTTCGCTGCCGATCCCGGCCAGCGCGGTGATCAGCCCGAGGTGGCTGATCGTGGAATAGGCGAGCAGCCCCTTCAGGTCGTGCCGGAACAGCGTGATGATCGAGCCGAGCACCAGCGTCACCATGCCGGTCCCCGTCACCGCGTAGAACCACACGTCCGTCTCGCCCAGCACCGGCGCGAAGCGCACCAGCAGGAACACCCCCGCCTTCACCATCGTCGCCGAATGCAGATAGGCCGAGACCGGCGTCGGCGCGGCCATCGCGCCCGGCAGCCAGAAATGGAACGGCATCTGCGCCGACTTGGTGAAGCAGCCGAGCAGGAAGAGGCCGAGCACCACCGTATAGAGCGGATGCGCCCGCACGAGGTCGCCCGAGGCGAGCACCCGGTCGAGGTCGTAGCTCCCCACGATCTGGCCGAGGATCACCATCGAGACCAGCAGGCACAGCCCGCCCATGCCGGTGACGATCAGCGCCATCCGCGCCCCGTCGCGCGCCGCCTGCCCCCGGTGCCAGTACCCGATCAGCAGGAACGACAGGATCGAGGTCAGCTCCCAGAACACCGCCAGCATCAGGATGTTGCCCGACATCAGCATGCCGACCATCGCCCCGGTGAAGGCCATCAGGAAGGCATGGAAGCGCGGCACCGGATCGGATTTCGACAGGTAGTAGCGGGCGTAGACGATGACGAGCAGCCCGATGCCGAAGACCAGCGTCGCGAAGAGCCAGACGAACCCGTCCATCCGGAAGACGAGGTTCAATCCCAGCGACGGCACCCATTCGAGCGTCGCCCGGACCACCCGGCCCTCGCCGACCGGCGCATGGAGCAGGCCGAGGATCGCCAGCCCCGCCGAGAGGAGCAGCCCCGAGACCCATGCCGCCGCGCCATGCGCCGTCGTCGACAACGTGCTCGCCGCGATCGCCGCCGCGAATGGAAGTCCGACGAGGATGAGCAGCAGGTTCTCTTCGATCATGCCCTCGAGGGTAACCTTTCTGTTCGCCTTGGGGTGGAAATCCCTTCGTGACATTAGCCACGGCCGCGACCGCCCTTCGGCGGCCCGCCCGCGCCGGCACCGGACGCACCGCGCCCGACCGGAACGGCCCCGCGCGCTCGCATCCTGCCGATGCTCTGGTAGGCCCGGAGGGAGTGCCCTTCGGACCAGAATTCAACGGCTTGGACTGTCAAACCGTCCATTCCGCCGACTTTGATACCAAACGGCTTTTTCGCAGATTGTCAAACCTGCGAAACCTGCATCTCCGCTGACAACTGAAACGAGAACCGCCGCCCAGGGGACGAACCTGGACGGCGGGGCGAACAAGGGGACTCAACGCCGTCCCACTTCAGCGGAGAACAGAAGCATGACGAACGCGGTATCTGAATACCACAAATCCCCCCGGAATGGCAACCCCAACATGGCGGCGGCCCTGAAGCTGGCCAAGGCCGGAATCCCAGTTTTCCCGGTGTCTCAGGACCGCAAGCCGTTGGTGAAGTGGAAGGACGCGGCGACGGCGGACGCGGCCCAGGTGCGGCGCTGGTGGGGCCGCTGGCCCGACGCCATGCCCGCCATGCCCACGGGCTCGAAGAGCGGTGTCAGCGTCCTGGACGTGGACATGAAGAACGGGAAGGACGGCTTCGCGGCCCTTCGGTCCCTGGGGCTTGATCCTGACACCCTTAGCCATGTCCGCGTCCAGACGCCCAGCGGCGGCGGGCATATCTATTTCCGGCACCGGAAGGGCCTGACCAATTCGGCGTCGAAGATCGCCGACGGAGTCGATGTGCGGGGCGAAGGCGGCTATGTCCACGCCCTGGGCGCGGTCAACGGGAAGGGCGTGTTCGAAGTCTTGGACACCCACATTGCGGACGACGTTCTGGGGCTGCCTGAATGGCCTGACGTGCTGAAGCCTGTCCGCCGCGCGGAAGAGCCCGTCACGCCCAAAGCCCCCGACGCCAGCGACGAAGATCGCGCCTGGGCGCGGCGGGAACTGGACGACGTGTGTGCGGCCTTGGCTGACGCCGAACCCGGCGGGCGCAACCATGCCCTGAACGAAGCGGCCTTCCGCCTGGGGGGCGTGGAAGCCCTGGGGCTTCTGGACGGCAACGAAGTCGGGTTCCGGCTCTTGGCGGCTTGCGTGGCCAATGGGCTTCTGTCCGACGACGGCAAGGCAACCTGTCTGGCGACGATCAACAGCGGGCGGAAGAGCGGGCGCAAGGTCCCGCGCTATCCCCCGGACCCGGACGTGGACCTGGACGAATGGTTCGACGATCTGGACACCCCCGACGCCCTGGACGCCGAGATTGCCCGCATCCTTGGCCTGGACGATCCGACGCCCCCGGCGGTGGGGAAGCTCACCTTCAGGACGCCCGACGATTGCGCGGCGGAAACCCCGCGCGGCTATGTCGTGAAGGGTCTGATCGCACCTGGGCAAATCGGCTGCATCTTCGGGGACCCTGGGGCGGGCAAGAGCCTGATCGCCCCCAGCATCGGCTATGCCGTCGCCCAGGGGCGGGAAACCTTCGGACTCAGGACCAAGGCCGCGCCCGTGTTCTATGTGGCCGCCGAAGACGAAGCGGGCATGGGCTGGCGTGTGCGGGCGCTCAGGGCCGCCCATGGCAGCGCCCAGGACTTCAAGCTGGTGGGGGGCGTGTCGAACCTCTTCGCCAAGGACTCGCCCGATCTGAAGGAACTTCGGCAAGCCGTGAAGCGGGACCGCCCCGGCCTGATCGTGATCGACACCTTGGCAATGGCCTTCCCCGGCATGGACGAAAACAGCGCCGAAGGCATGGGCCGAGTCGTCGCCGTGGCGCGGGCGCTGACCAAGTGGGGCGCGGCGGTCATCCTGATTCACCACGGGACCAAGGCCGAAGGGAACACCCCGCGCGGCCATAGCCTCTTGAACGGGGCGCTGGAGATGGCCTTGCACCTGACCGCCAAGGACCAGAACGGGATTGTCCGGGGCAAGCTGACGAAGAACCGCAACGGCTCTTGCGACCTGGACATTGCCTTCACCATCGGCGTTCACGGGTTCGGCCCCGACGACGACGGCGACGAAATTCAGGCGGCCTTCGCCGAAGAACTCGCCCCCGGCGCGGCCAAGCAGACGCCCAAGCTGAACGCGACGGAACGGGCGGTCATGGCGGTCTTCGCGCGTCTGGCGGACGGCGGGGCGACTGTCGGGCGGAACGTCCTTCGGGAAGCGGCCATGGCAGATGCAGCGGTTTCGACTTCGGACAGTCCCGATAGCCGGAAGCGGGCGTTCAACAGGGCGCTGCAAGACCTTGTGCGGAAGAGGCTGATCGAAGCGACGGAGACCGACGTGTCCCTGGTGAGAGGGGCGGACGATCTGGTGGACGACTTCGACGACCTGGACGACGGGGGGGAGGGGCAATGAGAGCGGGACAGATCGGGACAAGGGCGGGACATGTCCCGCTTGTCTCACCCCGGCATGGCACCGGAAGCCGGGACAGACCGGGACAACCCCCTATAAGGGTTGTCCCGTTGTCCCGCCCGCTGCCCCGCGCCCAGAACCCGTTCTGGAAACTCTGGAAACTCTGGAAATCCCAGAGACCGTGGAAACGCTGCGCGGGTCCTTCCCGGTTTGGGCGCGTCGCGGGGGGCGCGGAGCCCCGGCTTTTCACGCTTTCCAGATTTTCTGGAATCGGGAATCCACCTTGGGCGTTCTGGCCCGCTCTGGAAACTCTGGAATTTCTAGAAATGAGGCAAGCGCATGAACGCCTATGACGCCGACATCGAAGCCGTCCTGGGCGGCGGTCCTGAAACCCCCGCTGGCGACACGGTGTCCGCCGCCGATCTGGCGGAATGGCTGAACCTGTCCCCGGCGCGGATTCACGCCCTGGCCCGCGAAGGCGTCATCCCCCGGACGGACGGGCGCTTCGATCTGCAAGCCGCTGTCCGCGCCTATGTGGAACACCTTCGGGCGGGCCAGCGGGGGCGGCTGTCGTCGGACCCGGACCTGAACGCCGAAAAGCTGCGGCTGGCCCGCGCCAATGCCGAGAAGATCGAGTTGGCGAACGCCAAGACTCGCGCGGCGCTGGTCCCCGTCGCCGAAGTCGAATCCGCCTGGGCATCGGTCCTTCGGGACGTGCGGGCAGCCATGCTGGCAATCCCCGTCCGCGTTCAACAGCGGCTTGGACACCTGACCGCCCATGACGTGCAGATGATCGACCGCGAAGTCCGCGACGCGCTGGAGGAAGCAAGCCGTGACGACTGACACCCTGACTGCCGCCCGTGCCCGCGCCCTGGCCGCCCTGAAGCCCCCGCCGCGCCTGTCCCTGGGCGATTGGATGGAAGCCCAAATGCGGCTGCCTGAAGGCGTCTCTGCCCTGCCTGGGCGCGTCACCCTCTGGCCCTATCAGCGGGGCATCGCCCAGGCCATCAGCGACCCGCTGGTGGAGCGTGTGACGCTGGTGAAGCCCGTCCGAGTCGGGTTCACAACCTTGCTCACCGGGGCGCTGGCGTCCTACGTCGCCAATGAACCTTCCCCGATCCTTGCCCTTCTGCCGACGGAAGCCGACGCCCGCGATTATGTCGTGTCGGACCTGGAACCGATCTTCGACGCGACCCCGGTCTTGCGCGGGCTGATCGCTGGCGACGCGGACGAGTCCGGGCGGTCCACGCTTCTGTCGCGTCGCTTTCCCGGCGGGTCCCTGAAGATCGTCGCGGCCAAGTCTCCCCGGAACCTGCGCCGCCACAACGTCCGAATCCTGCTGATCGACGAAGCCGACGCCATGGAACCGTCCGCAGAAGGCAGCCCGATCACCTTGGCCGAACGGCGGACCCTCAGCTTCGCCAATCGCAAGATCATCCTGGGCAGCACCCCGACTCTGCTGGACACGTCGAACGTGCTGCGGTCCTACGCCCAATCGGACCAGCGGGTCTTCGAAGTCCCGTGCCCGGACTGTGGGGCCATGACCGAAATCATGTGGCGGCATATCGAATGGCAGCCTGACCAGCCCCAGACGGCGGCCTTTCGCTGCCCCTATTGCGATTCCCTGATCGACGAACGACACAAGGCGGCCATGGTGGAGGCGGGGGCGTGGCGGGCCATGCGCCCGGAAATCGAAGGCCATGCGGGCTTCCGGCTGAACGCCCTTGTCTCGACGCTGGCGAACGCTTCCTGGGGCAAGCTGGCGGCGGAATTCATCGCGGCCAAGGGGCACCCGGACCAGCTTCAGACCTTCGTGAACACGATCCTGGCCGAAGGCTGGCGAGAGGCGGCGGAAGAGATCGACGAAGCCGCCCTGGCCGCGCGGCGGGAACGGTTCGGCCTGGACGCGCTGCCCCGTGACGTGCTGGTCCTGACTGCCGGTGTCGACGTGCAGGGGGACCGGCTGGAAATCGTGATCCTGGGGCACGGGAAGACGGAATTCTTCGTCCTCGGGCAGCATGTCATCTGGGGCAGCCCCCATGAAGATCACACCTGGGCGGAACTGGACGACTTCCTTCGCGGGCAATGGCCGCACCCCGGCGGCGGGACCATGCGCCTGGACGCCGTGGCGGTGGACGCGGGCGACGGGGGGACCATGGACGCGGTTCTGGCCTTCTGTCGCCCCCGCTTCGCCCGCCGGATCGTCGCCATCAAGGGGGCACCTGGGGCGCGGCCCGGAATCAAGGCCAGCGAGACGCGCGGGTCCCGCCTGTTCATCCTGGGCGTGGACGGGCTGAAGGCCACGCTGGCGTCGCACCTGTCACGCGGGCGGACGGTGAGATTCAGCGACACGCTGGAAGACAGGTTCTTCGAAGAACTGGCATCGGAACGGCGGCTAGTCCGATACAAGCGGGGGGCACCTGTCCGCGTGTGGGAACGGATTGCGGGGCGGCGGGCCGAGTCCCTCGATTGTGTCGTGTATGCGCTGGCCGTCCGCCCGCTTGTGGGCGTTGACCTGGACCGCCGGGAAGCGGAAGTATCGACAAAAGCCGCCCCTGCGCGAACCCCGCCCGTGGTAAAGTCGGCATGGTTGAATCGGTGACAGATTGTCGGGATTGCGGAAAGGGCATCGAATGGCGAAGACCAGATACGAAGAACTTCAGGCGCTGACGAAGAAATACGGGGAAGAGACTTGGGCGTTCTACCAGAAGGTTAAGGCAGTCGGCCCGAAGATCGTGGAAGCATATGTCGCCCACTTGGGCGGGCCGAAGACGGCTGCCAATGCGGTTCCGCCGACTGGCGACTTCGAACCTCGGGCGCTCTACCGGGGCGCGGCCTTCGATAGCCATGGGCGGGGCACGATCTACCTTGAACCGATCCGCATGGGCGTTTGCACCGAAATCGGAAATCAGTCTGACAGGGGCGCGACTTGGGTTCGCACCGTTCTGGAATTCCATCCCTCGGGCGCTGGCCTGCGGCTCACCGTCGGCAACCGGGAACGGCAATTTCACGTCGGCGAAAACCCGGACTCCGTCATGACCGAAATCTGTGAGGCGATTTTTCAAGACGCTCGCGAAGCGTTCTCGCTCGAATTAGACCAAGCCCAGGGACGTTCCAGAATCGGCTTTACCTCAGAAAAAGATTAACCATGGCTGCCGCTATCAGGAGAATCGTAGAATGGCAGATTATAGGTCAATTCGGGGTAGCTTCATTCGGGAATATGCCGAACAGAAGGACCGCATGTGGGCTGTGGGCTCTGATCTGATCGAAGGCCGCAACAAGCTGCACTATGCCTTGAACGTCGAATTCGGATACTCGGAACCGGACGGTTCCTTCGGGATTGGCTGCAAGAGCCATGTCGATCAAGACTACAAGCGGCGGTATGATGAAATCGAAGAGCGGTTCCGCAAGCCCTATGACCAGAACCTTCCCGCCTTCCATGATTGGTGCCGCTCGCGCGGGATGACCGTCTATGAATGTCTGTTCTTCGACAACATCTATGACGAACACCTTCGGGAAATCGCGGCGGAATCTCAAAAACGGGAAGACTGGCAGCTTCGCCCAATTCAGGCCAAAGCGCGACTTTTGGTGCAAAAGCTGAAGGCTGACCACTATGTCGGAGAAATTCGGCGGCGGCTGGATATGGAAATCGCTCACCAGCACTATGCGAATTCACGGTGCCGGAAATTCTACGGGCTGAAGCCCTGGGACCTGGGCGCGCAAAAGGCGATACTCGACTATTCCAGCGAATGGAAGAACGCCTTGAATGGCGCGTTCAACGGGATGACCGCCGCCTAATCGGTCCACCCCTTGGGCGCGGCCTTGTCCAGATAGCCTTCAACGTCCCCGATCTGGTGAGCCCACCAGACGAGTCCGCCGTCTTCGGTGACGACGCGGTATCTGGGCACCCCATGCGCGGGATTGGGGCAGGACCGGAAGAACAGGCCGCGACGGCGGGCTTTGTAGTAGACCCGCGCCTTCGCTCTGTCGTGATCCGTCCTGTTCTGCATCCTCGAATGGCCGGGGGCGGCCCTCACAAACCGCCCCCGACTCCCCTTCAACTTCTGGAGATGCAGCGGCGACCAAACCGCTGCATCCCCTCTATAGTCGGATTCGCTAAGTCCGACAATAGGTTTCAGATAGTCAACTGGCGGGCTAAACTATTGTCCTGAAAGTTGTTAAACTACCTGTTCAATTCACAAGGCTGTCGAATCGGTGTATCAAGGTCCGGTAAATCGCCGGAGGACTCGCCGTGACCGACCAAGAATTCCCGACCATCCACTATCTGCCGCCGCTGGACCGCCAGCCGTCGCACCTGTCCCGCAAGGACGTGGTGGCGCGGTGTCTCGAACCTGGGCTGTCCCGCGACTCGCTGGAACCCTTCGTCAAGAAATGCGCGGCGCGGGACTTCCTTCGCCCCGTCGGGATCGACGCCGCCGACAAGCGCGCGCCCTTCCTTTACGAAGTCGACTCGGCCCTGATCGCCAAGACCCTGCACACCCTGTCCTTCGCCAGTATCGAAGTGGACGGCCCCGACGCAATCGGGCGGGCGGTGTCCCTCGCGATGAAAGCCTTCGCCGTGGAAGATCACTTCCCGAACGGCGTCCCCAAGGGCGAGAACCTGAACGCCTATTTCCGGGCCTTCGGTCCCAGTCCCGCCGCCTGGACGATTCTGGACTATCGCCGGGGCGTCACGGGCTGGTCCCTGCATGTCGCCTGGACGCTGGACGGCGCGGGCCAGAAGCGTGTCGGCGCGAAGCTCTGGAACATCGGGAACGGCTTCACGCCGAACCTCTTCCACGGCTCTGAACCCGTCATTCCCCACGCTGAAGTCGTCCTGTCCCTGGACCGGATTCTTCCGGTCATCCTGGGCAACCGGGAAGGGATGAACTGACATGGCCTTCCGCCTTCCGCGCCTGCCGAAACTGTTTCGGGCCAGTGAGCCCCCCGCCCGTCGCATGATCGACGCGGCGGCGGGCGGGCGGCGGGGCGGGGGCTTCGGCACTTTCGGCCCGATCAACCCGGAAGTGTCGGCGGGGGCGACGCTCACGCGGTCCCGCGCCCGGTATCTGGCCGCCAACAATCCTTGGCTGTCCAATGGAGTCGACAACTGGTCCGCCGCGCTGGTGGGGGCTGGCATCCGTCCGACGCCTCGCGCCGACGACGCCGGGACCCGTCGCGCCGCCAGCCGTGCTTTTGAGACCTGGGCGGACCAAGCCGACGCGGCGGGGCGGACGGACTTTTGTGGCCTTCAGCGTGACATTGCCCGTCACCTGATCGTGGACGGGGAAGCCCTTGTCCTGATCCACGACGACGCCGACGGCATCCGCCTGCAAGTCGTCGCCCCGGAACAGCTTGACGAAGCCAAGACGGCGGAATTGGGCGGCGGGCGGCTGATCGTGTCGGGCGTGGAATTCGACGCCCAGGGCCGCCGGGTGGCCTATTGGCTCTTGCCCCATCGCCCCCATGCGACCTTCACCGACTATGCCCCGTCTGTCCGCTTCGACGCGGCGGACGTGCTGCATGTCATGCGTCCCCTGGGCGCGGGGCAGGTTCGCGGCCTGTCCTGGCTGGCCCCGGCGGTCCTGTCCGCGAACGAACTGGACCAGTTGATGGACGCCCTTCTGGTGGGGGCCAAGACCAGCGCCATGTTCGCGGGCTTCCTCACCGATCTGAACGCCACGGGCGGGCTGCCCTTCGACGGCGACCAAGCGGGCAGCATCATGGACACCGGACTCGAACCGGGAACGCTGAAGGTCCTGCCCGCCGGGATCGACGTGAAATTCTCTGCCCCCGACGCGGCCAAGGATTCGCCCGCCTTCCTGCGGATGAACCTGCAAGCCTTGGCCGCCGCCCTGGGGCTGCCCGAACACCTTCTGTCCGGGGACCTGACCAATGCGAACTATTCCAGCCTTCGGGCGGGGCTTCTGCCCTTCCGGGCGCGGGTGGAACAGACGCAATACGGGACTCTGGTCCCCCAATTCCTGCGCCCTGTCTGGCGGCGGTGGATCGTCGCCGAAGTCCTGTCCGGGCGCTTGGACCTGACCCCCGATCTGGCGGCGGAATGGATCATGCCCCGCCCGATGCAGGTGGACCCACAAAAGGACCTCGCGGCCATGAAAGAGGCGCTGGCCCTGGGGCTGACCAGCCGAACGAAGGCGGTCAACGAATTGGGCTGGAACGCCGACGATCTGGACGAAGAGATTGCCGCCGACCGTGCCCGCGAACGCGACCTGGGGCTGACCTTCAGCCCCGGAACCCCGGAGTCCCCCAATGACGAATGACGCCTTCACACGGGCCGCCCAGACGCGCCCGAACAGCTTTGACCCGGACACGCGAACCGTGTCGGCGGTCATCGCCACGCCGACTCCCGTGCCCCGCCGCGACGCGCGGGGGCCTTTCCTCGAAGTGTTGACGGCTGACACGCTGGACCTGTCCGCCGCTGACCTTCCGGTCCTCGACTCTCACCGGACTGCCAGTGTCCGGGACCAGTTGGGCCGGGTCCGGTCCATCGCCAAGGAAGGCGACTCTGTCGTCGCCGTGCTTTGGCTGTCGTCCGCCGAAGATGTTGCGCCCGTGGTGCAGCGGATCGCGGACGGCACGGTGACGGGGGTGTCCATCGGATACCGCGTCGCCGGATGGACCGAAAGACAGACCCCGGCGGGGCGGGTGAAGAGCCCGACCGCCTGGACGATCACCGA
Organism: uncultured Rhodobacterales bacterium; assembly: GCA_964575795.1. Taxonomy (GTDB): domain Bacteria; phylum Pseudomonadota; class Alphaproteobacteria; order Rhodobacterales; family Rhodobacteraceae; genus Amaricoccus. The sequence continues at coordinate 13,692 of CAZNSP010000039.1, read as the reverse complement.
AGTCACCCTGACCAGCAATCCGGCGGACCCGTCCGCCCGTCTCAGGCATCAAGAGGAGTCCCCCATGCCCGAAGCTACCGAAACCGTTTCGCCGGATGTGGCGGAACAGACCCGCCGCCGCGACATCCGCGCCCTGGTCCGCACCGCTGGCCTGGACGCCCAGGTGGCGGACGATCTGATCGACGCGGGCGCGGACATGACCCGCGCCAAGGCGGAAATCTTCGACGCCGTGCAGGACCGCCGCCGCGCGGCACCGATCATCCGGTCCCATGCCCCCGCGAACGACGATCCGGCAACGATCATCCGCCGCCAGTCCGACGCGCTGGCCTTCCGCATGGGCGGCGGCGGGGAACCGGCGGCGGACGTGCGGCCCTTCCTGAACCTGTCCCTGCGCGACATGGCCGTGGACTCCCTGACCCGTGCGGGCGTGTCCACGCGCGGCATGTCCGCCGACGAAGTGTTCACGCGGGCCGGGGAACACACCACCAGCGACTTCGCCCTGACGGTGAGCAACGCCATGAACAAGGTGGCGCTGGACACCTACCGGGCCGCCGAGTCCCCGCTGAAGACGCTCTGCCGCCAGCGGACGCTTCCGAACTTCAAGGACGCGACCAGCATCCGCCTGGGCGAAATGGGCCGCCTGGAGGAATTGGCCGAGTCGGGCGAGATCACCCACACCAGCCGCGCCGAAAGCGGCGAAACCATGCGCCTGAAGACCTTCGCGCGGGGCGTCACGGTGTCCCGGAAGCTGATGATCGACGACGATCTGGGGCTTCTGGGCGACATGACGGCGGCCCTGGGCGAAGCGGCGGCTCAGACCGAAGCGGACATTCTGGTGGCCCTTCTGACCGGCAACCCGAACCTGTCGGACGGGAACCCGGTCTTCCACGCCAGCCGGGGCAACATCGGCACGGCGGACGGCCCCAGCGTGGCGTCGCTCACCGAGTCCCGCCTTGCCATGCGGACCCGCAAGGGACTGGACGGCGCGACGATCATCGCCGCCGCCCCCCGCTATGTGCTGGTCCCCGCGACGCTGGAAACCGACGCGGAACAGGTGCTGGCGTCGATCCAGCCGTCCACGGTGGACGACGTGAACCCCTTCGGGGGCAAGCTGTCGCTTCTGGTGGAACCCCGGCTGACGGGCGAAACGTGGTATGTCTTCGCGGACCCGGCGCGGCTGGCGGCCATGCAATACGCCTATCTGTCGTCCGCCCAGAGCGTCCAGATTCAGCGGACGGAAGCCTGGGACACCCTGGGCATGAAATTCCGGGCCTTCCTGGACTTCGGCGCGGGCTGGCTCGACTGGCGCGGCGCTCACCGGATTCCGGGGGTGTAACCCATGGCCCTTCTGACGACTGCCGAACGGCTGGAGGAAGCCCAAGAGGCGCTTCACCAGCTTCTGACGGGGACGGCTGCCGTCGCCATCACGGACCAGAACGGCGAAAAGGTGGAGTATCGCCCCGCCAATCGCGCCGCCCTGGAACGGTATGTCGCCGATCTGAACGCCCAACTGGCGGGGGCGCGAAAGCCCCCGCACACCATCCGCTTCGCAACCTCGAAAGGACTCTGACATGCGGAACTTCGTCCAAGCCGGTAACAAGATCACCGTGACCGCCGCCGCCGCTGCTGCCAGCGGGGACGGCGTGAAAATCGGCACCCTCTTCGGCATCGCGTCCGGGGACGCGGCTATCGGGGACCCGCTGGTCCTGGTGACGGCGGGCGTCTTCGACATGCCCAAGGTGGCCGCCGACGACATCACCCTGGGCGCTGCCGTATACTGGCGGGCCAGCGACGGGCTGGTGACTGTGACCGCCAGCGGCAACACGAAAGTGGGCGTGGCCGTCTCTGCCGCTGGCAACGGCGCTGCCAGCGTCCGCGTCCGCCTGAACGGGTCCTTCTGACGCCATGGCCCGGACGCCTTCCCACTTCCGGCAATGCGACGTGGAACGCGCGGTCAAGGCCGCGCGCAACGCGGGCGTGGAAGTGGGGGGCGTTGAAATCGCCAAAGACGGAACGATTCGGGTTATGGTCAAGACCGAGACGGCGAATCCGCCGCCGAAGTCCGATCTGAATTCATGGGATGACGTGTTGAGATGATGCGCAAGCCGCCGAAGTATTGCCAAGGCTTCGTCGACCGTCACGGGAAGGCGCGCTGGTATCTTCGGCGTCCCGGCTTCGACCGTGTTCCGCTTCCGGGCCTGCCCTGGACGCCGCAATTCATGGCCGCCTATGAAGCCGCCATGGGCGGGGAGTCCGTCGCGCCCGCGACTGCCGGATCGAAGCGGACCAAGCCGGGGACGGTGGGCGCGCTGGTGGCGAACTACTACCAGTCCGCCGAATTCCAGAACCTGAAGCCGATCACCCAGAAGACCTATCGCAGCGTCATGGAGCCCTTCCGCGAACAGCACGGGCACCGGCTGGTCCGCGACCTTCAGCGCGAACACGTCAAGGCCATCGTGGCAAAGCTGGCGGATCGTCCCGCCGCGTCGAACAATTGGCTGAAGGCTATCAAGATTCTCATGCGCCATGCCGTCGAAATGGGCATCCGCCGGGACGATCCGACGGCGGGCCTTCGGAAGATGCGCACCGGATCGACGGGCTTCCGCACCTGGACGGAAGCCGAGATCGAACGCTTCTATGAGGCTCACCCCGTCGGAAGCCGCGCCCGGCTGGCCCTGGACTTGCTCTTGCACACGGGGCAGCGGCGGGCGGACGTGGTGCGCATTGGCCGCCAGAACGTCCGCGCTGGCGTCCTGACGATCACCCAACAGAAAACCGGGACCGAAGTGTGCATCCCCCTGCACCCCGATCTTGTCGCTTCCCTGGACGCCCTGCCCAAGAAGAACATGACCTTCCTTTTGACCGAATACGGGAAGCCCTTCACGCCCGACGGGTTCGGGAACTGGTTCCGGGACCGCGTGGTGGAAGCCAAGCTGCCCAAGGGCCTGTCGTCGCATGGACTCCGCAAGGCGGCTTGTCGGCGGCTCGCGGAAGCCGGGTGTTCCGCGAACCAGATTATGGCTATCAGCGGGCACCGGAACCTGAAGGAAGTGACCCGCTACACCGACGCGGCCAGCCGTTCGGCCCTCGCCCGTAGCGCCATGAACACCGTCTGGAATCTGGCCGAAGGGACCGAAACCGGAACGGGAATTGTCAAACCGGCTTCTCAGGTTTGACAAAATGCCGCGTAACCTATTGAAAAATAAGCTACGCGGCGGCGGGGATGGTAGGCCCGGAGGGATTCGAACCCCCAACCAAAGCGTTATGAGCGCTCTGCTCTGACCGTTGAGCTACAGGCCCGCCCCTTCCAGCTATCGCATCGCGCGCACGGGGGTCAAGCGCGCGGTCCCGCCCCCGTTTCATACTGGCAGAAACCCTATCGGGCAGTCGCGCGCGGGCGAACACGCCCGCGCCACCATAAAGACACGCGCGCACCCGCGCGCTCCGCTTCGCCGCCAACGGGCGGCGCCCCCTTCCTCCCGCCTCCCGTTTGCGCTAGAGCCTCCGCCACCCGACCGCCGGAGGAGCCCCGCCCCGTGACCCGACCCAAGGACGGCCTGACCTATGCCGATGCCGGCGTCGACATCGCCGCGGGCAACGCGCTCGTCGACCGGATCCGCCCCGCAGCGTCCCTGACCACCCGGCCGGGAGTCGTCGACGGGCTCGGCGGCTTCGGCGCGCTCTTCGACCTGAAGGCCGCGGGCTTCCGCGATCCGGTGCTCGTCGCGGCCACCGACGGCGTCGGCACCAAGCTGCGCGTCGCGATCGAGACCGGGCATCTCTCCACCGTGGGCGTCGACCTCGTGGCGATGTGCGTGAACGACCTCGTCTGCCAGGGGGCCGAGCCGCTCTTCTTCCTCGACTACTTCGCCACCGGCCGGCTCGAGGTCGAACCCGCCGCGCTCGTGGTCGAGGGCATCGCCGCGGGCTGCCGGCTCGCAGGCTGCGCGCTGATCGGCGGCGAGACCGCCGAGATGCCGGGCATGTACGCCGGCGGCGACTTCGACCTCGCGGGCTTCGCGGTCGGCGCGATGGAACGCGGCACAGCACTCCCCGCCGGCATCGCCGCGGGCGACGTGCTCCTCGGCCTCGCCTCCTCGGGCGTGCATTCGAACGGCTACAGCCTCGTGCGCCGCATCGTCGAGCGCGCCGGCCTCGACTGGACCGCCCCGGCCCCCTTCGCCGAGGGCTCGCTCGGCGAGGAACTGCTCGCCCCCACCCGCATCTACGTCCGCCCCGCCCTCGCCGCCCATCGCGCGGGCGGTCTCCACGGCCTCGCCCATATCACCGGCGGCGGGCTGACCGAGAACCTGCCGCGCATCCTGCCCGCGGGCCTCGGCGCCGAAATCGACCTCGACGCCTGGCCGCTCCCCCCGGTCTTCGGCTGGCTCGCCGAGGCCGGCGGCGTCGCCGAGGCCGAGATGCTGCGCACCTTCAACTGCGGCATCGGCATGGTCGCGGTCGCGGGTCCCGCCCGGGCCGAGACGCTGGCCGAGACCCTCTCCGCCGCGGGCGAGGTCGTGCACGTCATCGGCACCGTCACCGACACCCCCGGCCTGCGCTACACCGGAAGCCTGTGAGGCGCGTCGCGATCCTGATCTCGGGCACCGGCTCGAACATGGTCGCGCTCCTCGACGACATGGACCGGCCCGGCCATCCCGCCAGCCCGGTCCTCGTCCTCTCGAACCGCCCCGGGGCCGCCGGCCTCGCCCGCGCCGCCGCCCGCGGCATCGCCACCGCCACCGTCGACCACCGCGCCCATGCCGGGCGCGAGGGCTTCGAGACGGCGCTGCAGTCCGAACTCGACCGGGCGGGCGCCGACCTCGTCTGCCTCGCGGGCTTCATGCGGGTGCTGACCCCGGGCTTCACCGCCCGCTGGCAGGGGCGGATGCTCAACATCCACCCCTCGCTCCTGCCGCTCTTCCCCGGGCTCGACACCCATGCCCGCGCGCTCCGGGCCGGCGTCGCGGTGCACGGCTGCACGGTGCACGAGGTCACGCCGGAGCTCGACGCCGGTCCCATCCGCGGCCAGGCCGTGATCCCGGTGGCGCCCGGCGACACGCCCGACACGCTCGCCGCCAGGCTCCTGCCGATGGAACACCGGCTCTACCCCGCCGTGCTCCGCCGCTTCGCCGCCGGCGACCACAGCCCGGTCGCGCTCTTCCCCTAGCCGCCGGCCCTCAGGAAGAAGCGCCGCCCCTCCGCCTCCCCGGCCGATTTGACCGTCGGCAAATCGGCCCGCGCCCGCCCAGGCAGGCGCGCGCCGATCGCCAAGCGCAGCTCTTGCCCCCTCGCCCTCCGCAAGCTTGCTCCGGGCGACCGTGCCGGGCGAACGTCCACTGGACGTTCACTTTTCCGGACCGGAGGCACCCATCACCGCCCCCCAAACGCAATCGGCCCCCGGGAACACCGGGGGCCGCCTTCGAGCGTCAGACCGTGGTGGCGGCTCAGCCGACCAGTTCGAGCCCCGAGAAGAAATAGGCGATCTCGACCGCCGCCGTCTCCGGCCCGTCCGAGCCGTGCACCGAGTTCTCGCCGATCGACAGCGCGAATTCCTTGCGGATCGTGCCCGGCGCCGCCTCGGCGGGGTTGGTCGCGCCCATCACCTCGCGGTTCTTCGCGATCGCGTCCTCGCCCTCCAGCACCTGCACCACGATCGGCTCGGAGCTCATGAAGCTGGTCAGCTCGTCGAAGAACGGCCGCTCCTTGTGGACGCCGTAGAACACCTCGGCCTGCGCCTTGGTCAGATGGATGCGCTTCTGCGCGACGATGCGCAGCCCCGCCGCCTCGAGCTTGGCGTTGATCGCGCCGGTCAGATTGCGCCGGGTGGCGTCGGGCTTGATGATGGAAAACGTGCGCTGGATGGCCATGCCACTCCCCCTTGGAAACTGCGGGCGGACCGGAGCCCGCCCCTCGCGACCGAGGCCGTTATCACGCGCGCCGGGGTCTGGGAAGGCCCTGCGACCCCGAACCTTCGTCCTACGGCGCGAAAGTCACGCCCCTCTGCCGCAATCGGTCGGCCACCTGCGCCCGGCGCTCGAGGAACCCGGCCAGCCCGACCGTGTCGGGAGCCTGCCGTTCCGGGACCACCCCGCCAGCCGCGCCGCGCGTCCGGTCAGACGACGATCTTCCAGTAGGAATCCTTCCGGGTCACCTTGCCGTCCCGGAACGTGTAGAAGTCGCAGCCGCGCACCCGCACCGTCTCGCCGTCCGGGGTCGTTCCGGTCAGCAGCCATTTCGACATGCCGGTGCTGCCGCTGACGCAGTGCTCGACCTCGCCTTAGTGCACGTCCGGCGTGGTCTCGAACCGCGACATGATCCCCCGCCGGACCTCCTCGCGCCCCACGAAGCGGCGGCCGTGCGGCTCCGCACTGCGGGGCAGGTCGAGGCTGCACTCCTCCGCAAAGAACCCCATGAGCGCGTCGATGTCATGGGCGTTGAACCCGGCCGCCAGCCCCTCCAGCGCCTCCAGAATCCCCCGTTCCTCAGCCATCACCGACCTCCGGTCCCGTCCGTCGACCCCGTCACTGGATCCTACGCGCTTCCCGCGGCCGCGCACAGCACTCTCGCCGTGGCCGCGGAACCTCCCACCAAACCGCCCGCCGTGCCCACGTCACCCGCGCCACCGCCCGTCGGCCTTCGCGAAGGCCCATGCCGACCAGTTCGCCCATTTCGCCGCGGCGGATCGAGCGGCGCCGGCACGCCGGGCCGGCTCAGGACGGCGCCTGAAGCCGGGGGTCGAGCGCGAAGCGTTCCTGGACCACGTCGTCAAAGAAGCCTTCCGCCCGGTCTGCGTCGAGGATCAGGTTCCAGCTGTGCCGGGAAACGGCGGAGGGGATCAGGATGCAGGCATGTTCACGCAGCAATTCGTTGCCGTGCATCTGCTGGTTCCGGCTCGGAGAGCTCGGGACGAGCCAGTTCGGGTTCGGAATGTCATCGGGCTCGACCACGCGGATCCTCGACGGATCCACGATCCGGGCCGAGGTCAGGTAGTGCGGCGCCCTGTCCAGCACCTCGAATCCCTTGTGGACGGCAACCTCGAGGCAGGCCGTCGCCGGATCGAGTGACGCATAGACGGCCCGCACGCCCCGTGTGTTCCAGCGACCGCCGACGCGAAAGGCGCCCTCCCCCATATACCACGTCCGGTAATGGCGTTCCTGATCGATGCGCCAGAGCCTGATCTCCCCCGAGCCGAGCGGGGGCGGCAGCGGCGTCACGCATGGACCCCGTATTCGAGGCGGGTCAGGTACTCCTCGACCGCCTCGACCCCGGCCGAAGTCGCCAGAAGATCGACGGGTTTCCGGTTCGACAGGCCGATCGCGGGCCGGTTCATCCAGGCCTCCGCGGCTTCCTCCGATCCCATGACGTCGATGGCATGGGCGAAGATCTCGGCGAAACGCCACGCACGGTTGCTCTGCTCGACGCTCAGTAGCTGCGGGGCACTTCCGGCCTTGTGGCGCTGCAGCGTCCGGAGGCTGAGCCCGATCGCCTTCTTCAGGGCGTCGCCCTGTTCCAGAAAGCTCACCGCCGAGACGAGATGCAGCAGGGCATCGGCGGGCAGACCCCTGAGGAGGACGTCATGCGCGTCCATTGCATTGCGGACCCGGGCATGGATCGCCTTCTCGCCACCGAGCAGCCCCACGGCGCGCCCCAAATCGCTTTCGGTCCGAACCGCTTCCATCGCCAGATCCATTGTGTCAGCTGTCGCCAGAAATACGTCGGATGGCGCCGAAAATCAAGCCGGCTCCAGAAAGGCCGGCTTCGTCCGCTGGCCGACCCTGCCCCGCCTGAAACTCTGCCGACGGGCCGACGTCGCGTTCAGACGAGGCGCGCCAGCCCCGTACCGCCGTTGACTTCCCCCGCGGCCCGCGCCACATCGGCCCGATGCTCGCGATCCGGAACCTCACCTTCACCCTCGAGGGCAAGCGTCTCTTCGACGATGCCTCGGCCCTGATCCCGACCGGCCACAAGGTCGGGTTCGTCGGGCGCAACGGCACCGGCAAGACCACGCTCTTCCGGTTGATCCGGGGCGAGCTGACCCCCGATTCCGGCGAGATCGAGGTCCCCCGCCGCGCGCGGATCGGCGGCGTCGCGCAGGAGGCTCCGGCGACCCAGGCGAGCCTGATCGACACTGTGCTCAAGGCCGATACCGAACGCGCCGCGCTGCTGGCCGAATCCGAGACCGCGACCGACGCCCACCGCATCGCCGAGATCCAGATGCGGCTCGCCGACATCGAGGCGCATTCGGCCGAGGCCCGGGCCGCGGCGATCCTCTCCGGCCTCGGCTTCGACGCGGCGGCCCAAGGACGACCCTGCGCCGATTTCTCCGGCGGCTGGCGGATGCGCGTGGCCCTCGCCGCCGTGCTCTTCGCCCGGCCCGACGTGCTCCTGCTCGACGAGCCGACCAACTACCTCGACCTCGAGGGCGCGATCTGGCTCGAGAACTTCCTCGCGCGCTACCCCCACACCGTGCTGGTCATCAGCCACGACCGCGACCTCCTCAACCGCTCGGTCGGCGCGATCCTGCATCTGGAGCGCCAGAAGCTCACCCTCTACCAGGGCCCCTACGACACCTTCGACGAGACCCGCCGCGCCCGGCTCGACCAGCTGATCGCCGAGAAGAAGAAGCAGGACATGGCCCGCGCCCACATGCAGGCCTTCGTCGACCGCTTCCGCGCCAAGGCGTCGAAGGCCCGCCAGGCCCAGTCCCGCATCAAGGCGCTCGAACGCATGAAGCCGATCGCCGCGTTGGTCGAGGACCAGGTGACCGGCTTCAACTTCCCCTCGCCCGAGGAGCTCTCCCCCCCGATCATCCGGCTCGAGGACGTCACCGTCGGCTACGGCGGCAAGCCCGTGCTCGGCCATCTCGACCTGCGCATCGACCAGGACGACCGCATCGCGCTCCTCGGCGCGAACGGCCAGGGCAAGTCGACGCTCTCGAAACTGCTGGCCGACCGCCTCGCCCCGATGGCGGGGCGCAAGATCGCCTCCTCGAAGCTCCGCGTCGGCTATTTCGCCCAGCACCAGGTCGACGAGCTCCACCTCGACGAAACCCCGCTCCAGCACCTCCAGCGCCTCCGCCCCGCCGAGCCGCCGGCCAAGCTCCGCGCCCGCCTCGCCGCCGGCGGCCTCGGCGCGGACATCGCCACGACCGAGGTCGGCCGCCTCTCCGGCGGGCAGAGGGCGCGGCTCTCGCTCCTGATCGCCACCCTCGACGCGCCGCACCTCATCATCCTCGACGAGCCCACCAACCACCTCGACATCGAGAGCCGCGAGGCCCTCGTCCACGCCCTCACCGAATACGAGGGCGCCGTCATCCTCGTCAGCCACGACCCCCATCTCGTCGAACTCGTCGCCGAACGCCTCTGGCTCGTCCGCGACGGCCGCGTCGCGCCCTTCGAGGGCGACATGGAGGCCTACCGCCGGCTCCTCCTCTCCGAACGCGGCGGCACGCCCGCGCGGCCCAGACCCGAGGCGCACAAACCCGCCGCCCCCCGCCCCAGCCCGCGCACCGCCCTCGGCCCCCTCCGCGCCGAGGTGGCGAAATGCGAGGCCCGCGTCGCCAGGCTCGAGGATATGCGCGCCACCATCGACACCCAGCTCGCCGACCCCCGCCTCTACAGCCGCGGCGACGGCGAGGAGATCGAGAAATGGCAGAAGAAACGCGCCGAGGTCGAGGACGGCCTCGCCCGGGCCGAGGCGCTCTGGATGGCGGCCCTCGAACGGCTCGAGGCGGCCGAGGGCGTCCGGGCGTGACCCCCGCCGCCGGGGCCCCGCGATGACCCCCGAACTCGCGCTCACCGCCTTCGTCACGCTCTTCGTCATCATCGACCCGATCAGCCTCGCGCCGCTCTTCGTGGCGCTGACCCGCGGCATGGACGCGAAGGCCCGCCACCGCGTCGGCCTGCGCGCCCTCGCCATCGCCTTCGCCGTCCTCGCGCTCTTCGGCATCGGCGGCGAGGCGCTCCTGACCACCGTCGGCATCGGCATGCCCGCCTTCCGCATCGCCGGCGGCATCCTCCTCCTGCTCACCGCCATCGACATGCTCTTCGAACGCCGCCAGCCGAGGCGCGAGAAGAACGCGCACGAGGCCGACGCGCTGCCCGACCCCACGGTCTTCCCGCTCGCCACGCCCCTCATCGCCGGGCCCGGCGCGCTCGCCACCATGATCCTCCTGATCGGCCAGCACCCGGGCGATCTCGCCGCGCAATTCACGATATATTCCATGATGCTGGCGGTGCTGGTGATTACCTATATACTGTTCCTCGGCGGGGCGCTGATCGAGCGGGTCCTGGGGCCGACCGGCATCAACGTGGTGACACGGCTCCTCGGCATGCTGCTCGCCGCCCTGTCGGTCCAGTTCGTGCTGGAGGGGTTGCAGGAGTTCGGGTTCGGGCTCTGACGAGGGGCCGGGTGGGGACCGGGGGGTCCCGTCCGGGTGCGGAGTGAAGGGTGATGTGGCTGGACAATCCCGACGACCAGGCGCGGCTGTTCTATCTGCTGATCCTCCTGCTCGGCCTCCTGACCTTCTTCCTCTACGGCCGCCGCCACCGCCTCGGCCAGGTGCTGGAGCATCTGGCGATCTGGGTGATGATCTTCGTGATGGCGATCATCGCCTACGGGTTCAGCGGCGTCCTGAAGAACCAGCTCTTCCCCGCCCAGGCCGTCCAGATCTCCGAGGAGGCGCTGCGCCTCTCCCGCGGGACCGACGGGCATTTCCGCGCCCAGATCGAGATCAACGGCCGCCCCGTGCGCTTCGTCGTCGACACCGGCGCGACCGAGATCGTGCTCTCCCGCCGTGACGCCCGCGCGGTCGGCATCGACCTCGACGCCCTCGCCTACACCGGCCGCGCCGTCACCGCGAACGGCGTGGTCCGCACCGCGACGGTGAGGCTCGACAGCGTCCGTTTCGGCGAGTTCCACGACACCGGCCTCACCGCCTCGGTCAACGAGGGCGAGCTCGGCGTCTCCCTCCTCGGCATGTCCTACCTCTCCCGCTTCCCCCGCATCGAGATCGCCGGCGAGCACATGATCCTGTATCGGTGAGGGGGGTGCACCAAGTCGATTGGGTGCCGTCGGTTTAGGCCCTTTGCCGTCTTTCGCCCGGTCGCCGAGTGCGGCATTGCAGCATCACCGAAGCGGTCGTTCAGTCCTCGAACGCGCCAAGGGGTGCCACGCGTTTGATCTTACTCACGTCAGTACCGTTTCACGTGAGTGGGTCAATACAACTGAGAACTGGCTAACGCTTCTTGGAAGGACGTCAATTCGCCCCGGCGACCCCCGCTCCGGGGATTTTGTAGAGGCGGAACAGCAAGTCGATTGCTGGCGCCTTGCGCTTGCCGCCGAAGTACTCGGCAAAGGCCTCGTCGGCGGCATCCCCAGCAAAGAAGTCGTAGACGCCAGCGATGAAGCGCGGCGCCATATCCGGCAGGTGGCTGCCGAGCATCAACGCATAAGGCTCGTATGTGAAGAAATCACGCGCCGGCACCGCATCGCAGGCGCTACCTCCCGCCTGCACGTCGGCATGATGGGCCGCCAGAATGTCCGCGTCGCCAAAGTAGAAGGTAAGGAGCCCGTCATCGGCGCAGAACCGGGCGAAGCCCTTGACATGGTCGGGCAATGCGACTGGGCAAACCGTCAGCCCGCCGCCGAACTCGCCGCGGGCGACGGCCTCGTGTATCGCATCCTCAGCCGTCGTGCCCTCAACCCAGCCCGCGAGCAGCACTTCCTCGGTGCCAGCTGTCTCGCAGCCATGCTCCCGGGCAACTTCCAAGGGCACCCGCTGGGGTTCCACCCGGCGCAGGTAGGTTGTGTTCGCCACGAAAACGATAGGAGTGAAAAGGGCCTCCGCCACCCGCTGACGAGTGAGCGTAGTGGGGTCACAGAGCACGTCAATACCTTCCGGCCCGCCGCCGAGCCGGTCGAAACGGTCCAAGGCAGAGACCTCGACAGGCTGTATCTCGCTGAAGCCTGCCGATTCCGCGGCGGCGGTGCAGAGCGCGTAGAGGAAGCCACGATACTCTCCGTTCTCGCCGAGGTAGACGAAGGGCTTGGCGTCGGTCCGCACGCCGATCCTCAGCATCTCCGTTGCAGCCGCGGGTTCGACTTGGCCCAGGGCCACTGCCAACGCCAAGCCGACTACCCCAGAGCCGCGGGCGATGGGCCATCCGTGGGCCGTTGCGCAATAGCCAGTCATGGCGCCGACACCGCGAGCCCGCCGCGACTCTGAGCGCGGAGCCGGTGGAGGGTCACGACCATTAGGGAGCCTATCGCGAGGCCAATTATCCCCGACAGCGTGCTGGTGCTGGTCATTCCGGCCGTCTGCGCCCAGCCGAAGAGCACCAGGCCATTGACGGTGACGAGCGCTTTCGCCGGCCAGCCAGCGAGCTGATCATCGCCGAGCGATAGATAGGCCGCCACGAAAACGCCCTGCAGCCCTCCGAGCACCGCGAAGAGACTTTGTTTCTGCACCGCGTAGCCGACCGCTCGAAGGAGCACCTCGCCGCCAGATGTAATGCCCCCCACGTTGCCCGGCAGGCCGTCGCGCATCAGCGCCTGCGTTACATCGTAGGGCACAAGCACAGCGAAGGAAGCCGCGGCGCAGCCCGCAAAGACGACGACATAGCGGCGAGCAGAGAAGACCTGGTCGGCGTCAGCCGTCGTTCGACGATCGTGCCGGCGCCGCCACCAGAGCACCGCGAGCATAGATGGCCCGTATATGAACAGCGCGCTTAAGCCATACAGAAGCCCGTTGATCGCATTGGCCGCGAAGTGGCCCTCGACCGCCGAGCGCCCCATCACGCCGTGCGCGACGCCCCAGGTGAAGGCGATCAACACGGCAAACACGAGGCAGTTCACCACGATGTCCAGATGCGGGCACTGATTGGTACGGCCGTAAACACGCCCCAAGAATGCCTCGACCGCCTCCGGCCGCTGTGGCGCGTGACCCCGTTCCTGATCGGCGTAGACAAACATTAGGGCACAGACCTCGATGCAGAGCTTACTTGCGCGCTGCATCCGGGCGTCCCAGCGACTATGGAGCGTGCCCTCGCGAGGCAGCTCCGGTACCGCAGTGCCGGCCGACTCCCTGTGTTGGTTCCGCTCGCTGTCCTCGACCAGTTGCGCAAGGTCGAGCATCAAAGCATCAATATCCTGACCCAGCTCCCTTTCAATGGCACGGTAGCGGGCGCGGATCTTCTGCGCCGGCCAATTATCGTCGAGCACCCAGGAACGGAAGGCGATGAGTTTGATCATCACCCGCTCGAACCGGTCGACCTTTGCGCCCGCGCCGAACTCCGCCTGTGCGGTCGCAACGAATTCATCGAGCCGGACCCGATCCACCTCCGTTACAAAGCGCGGCCCGATACCCTCCAACGTCAGGTCCGCGCCCTCTATCCGCTCGCTCGCCTCCACCAAGCCCGTAGGGATCCCCATCATCTCATGGGTCTTCTCACGCAGCTTTTTCTCAAACTGGTCGAGGAACTGCATCCGCGGCGCGAGGTTGCCCAGCGCGAGCGCCACGGCAAGTGGTATCCAGGGCTCCGGTGGCGTGAGCGCGCCCGTTTCGCCCGGCAGTAAACCGCCCACGAAGGGCTCAGTCCCCTCCCAGCGTATCACCCCGAGCCAGAGAAGAAATACTAAGAGTCTGACTCAAAAGTCCCTGAATCGGGCGATCCGGCGTGTCATGAGCTT